>NZ_MPZU01000010.1:0-38718 GCF_002020115.1 Thioclava sp. DLFJ5-1
CTGATCGCCCCGATCGCGATGGAAGACGGTCTGCGCTTCGCAATCCGCGAAGGTGGCCGCACCGTCGGCGCCGGCGTTGTGTCGAAAATCATCGCGTAATCCTCGGATCATAGCGATTTGCGAAGGGCCGCCCGGTTGGGCGGCCCTTTTGCTTGGTTTTCGAGTTGAGCCTAAAGAATAAATATGAAGATTCGTAATATTGGCCTTGGTGTCGGATTGATCACCAATTGATTTTACCAATTTTATCGAAGAGCCGCGCATTGGGTTCGCGATAAATCTCTTCAAGGAACTCTCGATCAGATGTCTTTATGGTTTCAGGGTACTCTCCCCTGTTATGCCACGGTAGCTCAGGGGTGTTTTTAAAGCTTTCTATTTCTAGAAAGCTAGTTATATTTTTTAGAACCGCACCCTTTTGTTTTTTCAAATCGGAAAACCCGATGATCAGTATATTGTCTTCTCCAAATTGTTTCCAAAAAGGTTCTAGCTGCTCTAAATAAAACCCTCGCCGAATGAGAGAAGGCTCTACCGGGGGCGAGAGAAGATTCATCATATCGAGTTCCAGCTCTAATGCGTTGCGGAAGGACGCGATTTTTCCTTGTGAATTGCGGAGCGCATCTATCCGATTGTTTGCTGGCCTTCCTTTCGCCTTCCATATCCGTTCGAGATAACCGTTCGATAGCATCCGTGCGTACATATTGTAGGCGGAAAAAGCTCTACTTACTGGTTCGCGAAGAAGGCATATCATTTTCATAGAAGGGTAGTAATCGTGTATTTTCGCGGCGACGCCGGGACGCGCAAGATATGCAGGCGTTGCCTCGTAGAATATTCGTCGACGAAGGCTCATGGATCGAAAATTATTTTCGTAATCTTTTTGAGTCGCTCCCAGGTCTATGTCTTGAGAGAAATGTCCGATCTCTTTGATTTCTGATCCTTGCAGCTGTGGGTGTTCGTTCAATAAGTTGAACAAGGTTGTCGTTCCGGCTTTCTGTGCGCCAATGATAAGAAATCCAGGAGATTGCCTAGGGGCGAAACGATTGCTGATACGAGAAAGCTTCTTCCCAATTTTCGCTGGAAATTTAACAGTCAAAAAAAGCACCTCGCGCTGATCGTTCGCCGCCCTGCAGCTTTTTCGAAGCTTTATCGAATGCGAGCGGATTTTCAAGGTTTGTCTACTTTGATCCCCGTCTATTGAGCTGAGGTCTCGCTCGGATTTATACGCGAATGCTGCATCCTATAGGCGATTTGGAGCCTCTCCAAGCTTGCACGTCCGCTGATTTCTCTTTAGCTTTGATTGAGCTAATGGAGGCTCCGATGGACAAGACCCTTTTCTGATCCCGTTTCCCTGAAACTCTGATCGAGAGAGGTCTCTCCATGTCTGCCTATCCGCTGCCGCGGCGCTTTCCTGCGCCCGATACCCGCAATCCCGTTCTTCTGCCCGATGGCACGCCGCATGAACCCACCGTGTTCCTGCAGGCGGTGATCGACCATCCCAATATCGAGGTCGGGCGCTATGCCTATTACAGCCCGCTTGCCCCCGTTACGGACGCGGCGGCGGAGCTTGCGCCGTACCTCTATCCCGGCTGTCCCGAGCGGCTGGTGATTGGCGCATTCGCGCAGATCGCGCATGGGGTGCGTTTCATCACCGCCTCGGCCAGTCACCCGATGGGCGGGATCACCACCTATCCGTTCCGGATCTTCGACATGGAGACGGCGGGCAAATATCTCGAGGAGAATGCCGCGATCGGCGACACCGTGATCGGGCCGGATGTCTGGCTCGGCTTCAATGCGATGGTGATGCCGGGTGTGCGCATCGGGGCGGGCGCGATCGTGGCGGCTGGCTCGGTGGTCGCGCAGGACGTGCCGCCCTTTGCCATCGTCGCGGGCAACCCGGCGCGCGTGGTGCGGTCCCGGTGCGGCCCCGATGAGATCGCGCGGCTGCTCGATCTGGCGTGGTGGGACTGGCCGGTGGGGGCGATCCAGAGGGCGTTGCCCGCGCTGGAAGCGGGGGATGTGGCGGCGCTGGCCGAACACGCGCCTTGAGCGAGAGGCTTGCCGCTGCGCGCAACGACGCTAGGCTCTGGGCAACGCGACGAATTCTCCCGGAGCCCGGATGACCAACAGCCCGATCCTCTTCTCGCATATCCTGACGGGTGCGCCCGATCCCGACGGGCCTGCCGACATCGTCGAGGCGTTGCGGGACGAGCGGCTCGCCTGGGCGCATCTGGACGGGACGCACCCGCAGGCGCAGCGCTGGATTCGCGAGGAACTGGATTACCTCGACCCGCAGGCGGTGGAGGCCTTGCTGGATGTCGATACGCGCCCGCGTATGAGCCAGATCGGCGAGGGGCTTCTGGTGATCCTGCGCGCGATCAACTTCAACGAGGGCGAAGACCCCGAGGATATGGTCTCGCTGCGGATGTATCTCGACCGGCAGCGTATCCTCACGATTTCACGCAAGCGGGTGCGCGCGATCGAAGGGATGAACGCGGCGATCCGCGACGGCAAAGGGCCCAGCGATGCAGGAACTTTCCTCGTGCGACTGACCGAGGATATCGTCGGCAATATCGGGGTGTTCCAGACCGAGTTGGACGAGCGTGCCGAGGCGTTGGAAGATCAGGTCTATGGCGGGCAGGCCGATCACATGCGCCGCGACGTTCTAGACTTGCGGCTGCAGGTGATCGCGGCGCGGCGGTATCTCGCGCCGCAACGCGAGGCGTTGATCCGTCTGACACAGGCGGAGAGCCCGATCATCGACGAGGTCACGCGGCGCGAGATCGAGGAAGAAGCGCTGAAGATGACGCGGATTTCGGAAGATATGGACGAGCTGCGCGATCAGGCGCAGGTGCTTCGCGAAGAACTGTCGAGCCAACTCTCGGACCGGGTTAACCGCAACACCTTCGTGCTGTCGGTCGTCTCCACGATCTTCCTGCCGCTCGGGTTTCTTACCGGTCTGTTCGGGGTCAATCTTGGCGGGATGCCGGGGCTGAACTCCGACTCTGCGTTCGATTATCTGGTGATCGTCTGCGTGGTGATTGTCGCCGCGCAGTTGATGGTCATGGGCCTCCTGCGCCTCTATTCGAAGCGCAGGAAGCGATAGGTCTGTGGGTCAGGCGGCCTCGCGCATGTGGCGGCCTTCCTGAACCTCCTCGATGATCTTGGCGACGAAATCGTCCAGATCCTTCGGGTTGCGCGACGTGACGACGCCATTATCGGACACCACGGATTCGTTCACCCATTCGCCACCGGCGTTTTCGACATCGGTGCGCACCGAATGATACGAGGTCATCTTGCGATCCTTGGCGATGCCGGTCTCGATCAGTAGCCACGGCGCGTGGCAAATCGCAGCGACAACCTTGCCTTGGTCATAGAAGCTGCGCAGCAGGTCCAGCGCGCTTTTCTCGACACGAAGAAGGTCGGGGTTGATCTGACCGCCGGGGAGAACGATCGCATCGTAGTTGGAGGCGACGACGTCCGAGATCTTGCACTGCACCGAAACGGTCTCGCCCCAGTCGGTCTCGTCCCAGCCGCGAATGTCTTCGCCGTCGAGCGAAGCGAGGTCGATTTGCGCGCCAGCCTCAGTCAGCTTGTCGCGCGGAACGGTCAACTCGGCTTGCTCGAAACCGTTGGTGGCCATGATCAGAATGCGGGCTTCGGTAATCTTGGGCATTTGCTTTCCTTTCCTTGAGGCGCAGCTTGCGCAGGTTCGGGAGAAAAACGATCTGCGCCCGGCATGCGTTCCACGGCGATTTCTTCGGCGGGGAAATGCGAAAGATAGGTGGAAAGGCACTTGATTTCGGTCGCGTGAGACTTTAGCACCCACGCCACGGCCTAGGGGTATAGCTCAGTTGGTAGAGCATCGGTCTCCAAAACCGAGGGTCGCGGGTTCGAGTCCCTCTGCCCCTGCCAGCCGTTTCCTGAAAATTTACGTTCGTTCGCGTAACGTTCCCGAAGTGGCGTCCTGTGACGCCGGTTTTGGGCGCTGTCGCGAGGAACCGTCGTGCTTGGCAGAATTTTCCGGGTCTTTCAGCGATATGTGGATGCGAATCTCCGGGTTTCGCGGAGGGTGCCGGATCTGGGGCCGCGCGCGGCGGCTCGGGGGCTGCAGGTCACGCGCTATGATTTCCGCGGCAACCGTCTTCGTCTGGAGGGGCGAATCGATGCGCGCGAGGTGATTTTACGCCTGGGAGGCGTGGCGCAGCGCTGCGCGCTCGAACCTGATCCATCGGGGCCGGCGAAGTTTGCCTTCGACGTGCCTTTCTGGCCCGGCAAGGTGGAGCTGGTCATTCCCGATACGGGTGCCGATGGCCAAGGCGAGGAAAGCTGGGTTTTGCCGCTGATCGGCAGGGTTCGCCTCGCATGGGGGCAGTTGCGCCTTGCCCCGGTGTTCCTGTGGCGAATCGCACGTCATGCCCGCGATATCTGGCGCTGGCGAAACCACGACGACAGTGCCGCGGGGGTTCGCGTGAAATCCGCGCTCGGTTTCGTGGGGCAGGCGCGGGGTGCGACCCTGCCGCCCGACCTTCTCCACACCACAGCGCCGACTGAGCCGCTCACGTTTCCCGGGATCGTCATCGTGTTGCCCGTGTTCAACGCGCGGGGGCTGCTGCGCGAGGCGCTTGCCCGCGTCGCGCAGCACACCGATCTCGACTGGCATCTGATCGCGATCGAGGATCGCTCGACCGATCCAGAGGTGCGGCCGTTTCTGCGCGATTGGTGTGATGGCCGGGCAAACGCGACGCTTCTGGAAAATGACACAAATCTCGGCTTCGTCGCGTCGGGCAATCGTGGGTTTGAGGTGGCGCTCAGGCGCTTTCCCGAGCGCCCCGTGGTCTT
Source organism: Thioclava sp. DLFJ5-1 (assembly GCF_002020115.1). Taxonomy (NCBI): domain Bacteria; kingdom Pseudomonadati; phylum Pseudomonadota; class Alphaproteobacteria; order Rhodobacterales; family Paracoccaceae; genus Thioclava; species Thioclava sp. DLFJ5-1. The sequence goes on from NZ_MPZU01000010.1 coordinate 4,834, forward strand.
GCTGAATTCCGATGCCCTTGTGCCCGCGGGCTGGGCGTCACGTCTTGTGGCCCCACTTTCCGATCCGCAGGTCGCAAGCGTCACGCCAATGTCGAATGACGCGCAGATATTGTCCGTGCCGACAGCCGGAGCGCGGAGCGATTTACCGCCCGGGGCCGTCGATCAGATCGATGCAGTCGCCGCGCGCATGAACCCGGTGCAGGCGCACGCCGAGCTGCCGACAGGGATCGGCTTTTGCATGGCGCTCGCACCGCGCTTTCTTGTCAAGCTTCCGCAATTCGACCCTGCGTTTGGGCGCGGCTACGGGGAGGAGACGGATTGGTGTCAGAAAGTAAGGCGGCTCGGGGGGCGGCATATCGGGATCGGCTCGCTCTTCGTGGAGCATCGCGGTAGCGCCTCCTTCGGTGCGGCGGCGCGGCGAAAGCTACTGGACGCCAATCAGGCGAAGATCGAGAGGCGCTATCCAAGCTATCCGCGCGCCGTCGATCGTTTTCTAACCAGCGATCCGCTGGGGGCCCCGCGTTTCGCGCTCGCCCTGGCCCGAGCGGGAGCACTGCAAACCGAGCCGATCAAGATCTGGCTCGGACATTCCCTCGGGGGTGGGGCGGAGATGTGGTTGCGCAAAGAAATCGCCTCGGAGCTTCGCGCCGGCCGGCGGTGCGTCGTTCTTCGCGTCGGTGGGCCCGTGCGCTGGTCCATCGAGCTTCACGACCCGCTAGGCCTGAGCACGGTCGAGACATCGGATCGCGCGGTAGTGCTATCCCTGCTGAAGCTTCTGCCGGATCGCCACGTCATCTATTCCTGCGGCGTTGGCCATCCGACCCCGCTCGAGATACCCGCGCTGCTTACGGAACTATCCGCGACGCAGCCGCTCAATATCCTGTTTCACGACTACTTGCCCCTAAGCGAGGCCTACACGCTCCTGCGTGCGCCAAACAGCTTGCGCGAGATCCCCGAATACATCGGCCCTCGGGCCAAGTCTCGAAAGCCGTCACAGCGCTCTTCGACCGACGATCTGTCGGATTGGGAAAGCGCTTGGGGCGCGGCACTTACCAGCGCGACGCGATTACAAGTTTTCTCGCGCAGCTCCGCAGAGATTGTGGCCTCGGCCTGCCCAGACGTCGCGCATAAGATCGACTGCAAACCGCATCATGTGGCGCGCCCTGCGATTCTCGTCCGGCCGCCTCCTGGACCCCAGGCGAGCGCCCGCACCGCGGGCTCTGTTCTTGGCGTGCTCGGTCATATCGGCGTCCACAAAGGCGCCGCGGTTGTCGAGGCATTGGGGGAGGCCTTCGCTGCGGACGGCCGCGCGCGGCTGGTCCTGTTGGGAAATCTCGATCCGCGGTTTCATTTGAGCGCGCCGAACCACGTGCACGGCCCGTTTGAGCCCCTAGATTTACAGATTCTGATCGCGCGCTACGGAATTGACCGATGGCTGATCCCATCGCTCTGGCCGGAGACCTTTTCCTTCACCACGCATGAGGCGCTCGCCACCGGCCTGCCGGTGTATTGTTTCGACCGTGGCGCTCAAGCTGAAGCGGTCAGAGCGGCAGGCGCACAGGAGGGTGTCTTGCCGGTGCCACGCAGGCCATCGGATATAGACATCGATCGCCTCTTTGGGGCGCCCGCCACGCAGAGGTGGGTGGCATGACGCTCGAAGACAGTCATGCGATCTTTCATATAGGCGCCCCGAAATGCGGCAGTTCGGCTCTTCAAGCAGCATGGAGCGCGGAACCGGACCGGCCGTCGCGCGCCGGTTTGCGTATGCGCTATATCGGCGCGGTGCGGGTGGGCGGCAAACTCATGCCGTTGCGTGGCAGGGCCGTGCGCCGCACTGCCGCGTTGTCTCCCTATGGCTATGTCTCGATGCCCGATCCCGGCCGGGAGGTCGCGGCGAAATCTCTCGGCGATTTCGTCTTGCGCGAGATCGCACGCGCGCGGCGGCGCGGCTATATCCCGTTCTTCTCGAATGAGGGCTGGATTCGTCGGCCCGATTTCTTCACGCAGTTACTTTCTGACCTCGGCCATCCGCCCGTGACCGTGCTGGCCTTTTTGCGTCCTCCCCTGACGTGGATGAACGCGGCGTTCTGGCAATGGGGCGTCTGGAGTCGGCCCCGCTTCGACGATTGGATTTCGTCCCGCCGTGTCCCGTTCAGCTTTGGCGGAGATCTCGCAGCCTGGGCGCGCATTCCCAACGTAGGACTGCAGGTCGCGCCAGCAAAGCAAGATGTGGTCACCTTCGCCGACGCTTTGCTGGGAACGCCGGGCAACGCAATCGGACCATGCAACAGCACGGGCAGCGCAGCACAGTTTGGTTTTTTGCTGCGCAATCGCCGTTTTCGGCCGGACAGCCATCGCGCAGAAATCGAGTTCGTATTGCAACGGCAAATGGCGAACGGCCCCACGCTGCGCCGCGCGTGGGCGATCGCGGCACGTCACGTCGAGACACTGCAGCGGCTTGCACAGAGCCAACGTCGAGAGCTCGAGCGCGTCTTACCCGCCGTACAAGCGGAGCAAATATTCGACGACCCGCTCTGGACGGCGCCATATCCGTATCATCCTGAAATCGAGCGCGGCCCGGCGTCACTCGATGATCTCGATGAATTGTGCGCGTTTGCGGGAGGGCTTCTTTCAAGACCGTTGTCCGAGGGTGCCGAGCTCGGTGCACTCGACGCGTCCATAGCGGAGCGGCTCGGTAACCTTCTGCGCGAGGACCGTTCTCATCGGTGGCGGACCGCACTCCTTAGAGCGCCGCGAGATCAAACGCCGCGGCCCAGATCGTTCACCTTGCGAGGAGACCCCGGTAGCTCGTCCTGAGGGCTAAAAGGCCAAGGGCCAAGGCCACGAGCGACACGCCGATTACGTAGAACGCAGAGAGATAGTCGGGCTGATAGGTCGGGAAAAAGCCGCGTCGCAGATAGCCGGTCACATGGACGAGCGGGTTAAACCAAAGGGTATCCGCGGCCCAGCGCGGCAACTGGTCGGTGAGAAAAAAGACTCCGGAAATCAGGAACATCGGTCGCATCAGGATCGACCATATCTGCTGCCAGACCGGCGCGCGTAGAAAGAGGTAGCAGTTCAGGGTGCCGATCCCGAAGGACAGCAGTACGGCGAGACCTGCTGCTTCGAAGATACGCAGCGGATCCGGGCTCGCGCGGGTGTCGAACGTCAGGAGGCATCCCTGAAGCACAAGGTAAGAAACAACAAGTTTCGTCAGCGCATTCAGGGCGAGCCGTGCGATGAGCGCATCGACAAAGCTCACAGTGGGATAGGCGAGGAGCGCGCGCGAGTAGGTGAGGGCGTTGGCGACCTTCGACTGAACGTCTGAAAACAACATGAATGGCAGCAAGCCCGTCGCGTAGAAAAGGGCGAAACTGGCCCCGAGCGGCGGGGCGTGGAAGGTCAGCGAAAAGAACAGCGTCAATAATCCGACGCCGCCGATCGGCTCGAGCAACGCCCAAAGATAGCCCCCCGGTGAGCGGCCGTAGCTTGCCGACATCTCGCGCAGAATGAGCGCGCCGATGGCACGAAGCGCCGGGAAGGACCGGGCCGGGATGCGCGCCGCGCGGGAGGAGAACATTTCGAGCCTCGTTTACCGGTTTTCAATTCGGATCGTGTTCACTGGACCCTGACGCGACCGATAGTGGAGCCAATTGTGAAACACGCGGTTAACGAGCCTGCGCAGGCGACGCCCGTCCTCGCAAAGGGGGCTGGGTTGCGCGAAGTGCCAGTGCCGCTCCGGCCAGTGCCGAGCGCATACGCGCCTCCCGCACGCAAGGCGCGCTGGCGGCGGCGGCACCAGACTGTGGCGTTAAGCTTCCTGGCGCTGGTGATCGCGCCGGTTCTGGTGGCGGCCTATTATCTTTACGCCCAGGCCGCGGATCAGTTCGTTTCACGCGTTGGCTTCACGGTTCAGCGGGAGGAAATGGCGCCGGCGCTCGATCTTTTCGGCGGTCTGTCCAGCCTGTCGGGCGCGTCTTCAAGCGACACCGACATTCTCTATGAATTCATTCAAAGCCCGAGCCTTGTTGCGCAGATCGACGATGCGCTTGATCTGAGGGCCATTTGGTCGCGCGATCGATCCGATCCGGTGTTCGGGCTTCCTGGCGACGCCACTCTGGAGGAGCTTGTCGCCTATTGGAATCGCATGGTTCATGTGCGGCACGGGGCGGGCGCGGGACTGCTCGACATCGAGGTGCGCGCTTTCGATCCGGGCGCGGCACAGCAGATCGCGCAGACCTTGATGGCACAAAGCTCTGCGATGATTAACCGGCTCAGCAACGCGGCGCGCGAGGATGCGATTCGCCATGCGCGCGGAGAGTTGCGGCGCGCCGAGGCGCGTCTGACGACGGCGCGCACGGCGCTCACCACTTTCCGTAATCGCCACCAACTGATCAGCCCGGAGATGGATTTGCAGAGTCAGGCGGGGGTGCTGGGGTCGTTGCTCGAACAGCAGGCGCAGGTGATGATCGAGAGTGATCTGCTGCGCGGCACGGTGCGCAGCGGGACGGACCCGCGGTTGAAGCAGGCGGAGCGGAGGCTTGCGGTGATCGAGGACAGAATCGGAGCGGAGCGACGCAAGCTCGGGATCGATGGGGGCTCCCAGGAAGAGGCTTTCGCGAGCATCGTCGGCGAATACGAGCGGCTTATGGCGGAGCGCGAATTCGCAGAGCGTGCGTATGCGGCGACGCGCGCAAGCTATGACGCGGCGGAGGCCGAGGCGCGCCGGAAAAGCCGGTTTCTTGCAACATTCATGGCGCCGACCCTTGCCGAAAGTGCCGAATATCCACGGCGGGAGACGCTTCTGGCGCTGATCGCGGGTAGCCTCGTTTTGCTTTGGGCGATTGGCATCCTGGTGGGCTACGCGATCCGGGACCGTCGGTAACGGCGATGATCCGGCTGCAAAACCTCAGCAAGAGTTTCCGCGTCCCCGGTGGCGAGAAGGTCGTGGCGCGCGATATTTGCGCGAGCTTTCCAAGCGGCCGATCCGTCGCCTTGCTAGGGCGAAACGGGGCCGGAAAGTCGACGCTGCTGCAGATGATCGCAGGCACCGCGCGTCCGGATCGCGGGAGGGTGATTGCGCGGGGCAGCGTGTCGTTCCCGGTGGGCTTCGCGGGCTCGTTTCACAATGATCTGACGGGCGCGCAGAATTGCCGCTTCATCGCGCGGATCTACGGGGTGGATACCGATGAGATGGTGGCTTTCGTAGAGGCGACCGCCGAGCTCGGGGCGCATTTCCGGATGCCGCTGCGCAGCTATTCTTCCGGGATGCGCGCGCGATTGGCGTTTGCCGCGTCGATGGCGATCAGCTTCGACACCTATCTCGTCGACGAGATCACGGCGGTCGGCGATGCCGCGTTTCGCGAGAAGAGCGCAGCCCTGTTTCGCGACCGGCTGAAAGATGCCGGGGCGGTTGTGGTCAGCCACTCGATGAACCAGTTGCGCGAGATTTGCGATTGCGGCGCGGTGCTGGAGCGTGGGCGGCTTGAGTTTTTCGACGATCTCAACGCCGCGATTGCCTGCCACGCACGCAACATGCTTTGAGTTGGGCGCTGTGAGCCGTCGCATTCTATTAAAATATTGAGAGAAAACCCTTTTTAGGCCGCTTTTCCTCCGCGCTCCGTGCCCAGCCGCGCCTCACAGTCGAGACAGTGTGAATATGGAGAGCGGAGGTGACTATGCCTCAATTGACGCCGGTCGCGACTGTTACGAATGGCGCGGAAAACTTCCTGACGTCGATCATCGACCTGCTTCTCGTGCAGGGCGAGACGGGGCCGACGCTCTATTCGATTTCGAATGCGCCGGGCGGTATCTCGCAGATTCCGCTGACTGCGCGGCTGAATTCGAGCGATCTGGCTTATCTGAGCGAGAGTGCGGGGCTGGATGCAGCCGGGACGCTGACCGAGGTTTCGATCGATGGCAGCCCTGCCTTGATGGTGACCGGTTCGGCGTCGGGCGCGTTTCAGGCGGTCTGGCTGAACCAGAATGACGGCGGAATCAGCGATGTATTCACGCTGCCGGGGGCGGTCGCGCCCGGTGCGGTGCTTGCGATCGCGCCGCTGAAACTCGACGCGCAGAGCTTTTTCGTCGGGGCCCTGTCGCATGGCAGCGGGCTGCATGTCTGGCAGATGGGTGCTGGAGGCCGGATGACCGAGATCGCGCAGGGCATCGCGGGCGAGGTCTGGTCAGAGAATGACGTCCATGCGCTCGACACGGTCGAGATCGAGGGCGCGCAGTATATCCTTGCGGCGTCGGTGACGGATAATTCGCTGACCACGCTCGCGCTCGATGCGCAGGCACAGCTGCAAATCGCCAGTCAGATCGATGCGCGCGACGGCCTCTTCATCAACACACCGAATTCGATCGAGACGATCCAGGTGGGCGGACAGGCCTACGCGCTTCTGGGGGCGGCGGGCACAAGCTCGATCTCTGTCGTGGCGCTCGGTCCGGGCGGACGGATGGAGGTCACCGATCAGATCAATGACGATCTGGGCACGCGGTTCGACGGCGTGACGATGCTCGAAACCGTGACGATGGGCGGTCAGGTCTATGTGCTGGCCGGAGGCGCCGATGACGGGGTCAGCCTGCTTACGCTGCTGCCCGGCGGCAAACTGGTCCAGATCGGGACCTTGGCGGACGGGCTAGAGACCGCGCTGTCCGATCCGGCGGCGGCGGCGATGATCGCCGATGCGACCGGGCTCGATATTTTCGTGGCGGGCGACGTGCCCGCGAGCGTGAGCGATCAGGGGATGGGGATCAGCCATATCAAGGTGGAGTTGGGCCCTGCCGGTCTGGCGCTGAAGCTTGGCGATGGCGGCGACACCGCGAACGGCGGCGTTGAAAACGATCAGATTTCCGGTGGCGCAGGCGATGACGACATCCGTGGCGGGGCGGGGGCGGACATTCTGCAAGACGGCGCTGGCGCGGATTCCCTCTGGGGCGGCGAGGGGCAGGATGTGTTCGTGCTCGACGCGGACGGGCGCACCGATTTCATCATGGATTATGAGCCCGGTATCGACCGGCTCGACCTCTCGAGCATGGCGTGGTTCTACACCAAGGAGGCTTTGGACATCGCCCCGACCGCGACGGGGGCGGATATCCGGATCGGCGAGGAGCGGGTGATCGTGAATACCGCGGACGGCTCAAGCCTGAGCGCCGCGGATTTCGAAACCTCAGAGCTGCGCGATCTGTGGCATTCCGCAATCAATCCGCTCGAGGTCGGCGATATCCACAAGGAAGGTACCGCGCAGGGCGACCTGATCGACGGGCGTGGCGGCGATGATCTGCTCGTCGGCAATGACGGGTCGGATATTCTGCAAGGCATGGCTGGGGACGATCTGCTCAATGGCGGGCGGATCGATCGCAGTTACGACCCGTTCGCGGCACAGGTGTTCCGGGTCTATCAGGCGACGCTTGACCGGGCGCCCGATGGGAACGGCCTGCACTATTGGACGGACCTTCTGTCGAGCGGCGCGGTTGAACTGCAGGAGGTTGCGGATCGGTTCATCAACTCGCCGGAATTCCAGTCGAACTACGCGGAGACGAGCGACGCGGAGTTCCTGACGCTGCTTTACCAGAATGTTCTGGATCGGGACCCCGATGACGGGGGGCTGACCTATTGGCTCGACCAGCTGGATCAGGGGGTAAAAAGTCGGGAGGAGATTGTTTTGGGATTTTCGGAAAGCCCGGAATTTCGGGAGGCGACAGAGATCGATACGCTCATGCTGAGCCATGCCAGCGCGCAGACGGATTTCACCGATGACGTGTTCCGTTTGTATCAAGCGACGCTGGGGCGCGAGCCGAACCTTGGCGGGATGATGTATTGGAGCGAGATGCAGGCGGACGGGATGGAGTTTCTCGATGTCGTCTCCGGCTTCGTCAACTCGCCCGAATTCACGTCGACCTATGGCAATCTCGACGATGCCGGTTTCATCTCGCTTCTCTATCAGAACGTCTTGGGGCGGGCACCGGATAGCGAGGGGCTGACATGGTGGGTCGATCAGCTCGACAGCGGGGGCTACACCCGCGAGAAGGTGGTCGCCTCATTTGCGCAAAGCCCCGAGATGATCACCCAAACGGCGCAGCCGCAGATCGATTGGTTCCGCTCTTTCGGCTTCGAGGATCAGCTGGATGGCGGCGAGGGGTACAATCTGCTGCAGGGCGGTGCGATGGCGGATCAGTTCGTCTTCCGCGCGGATGAGGACGGGCATCACGTCATTATCGATATCGAACCTTGGGATCGGCTGAGCTTCGATGGCTTCAACTACAGCTCTGCCGCCGAAGCTCGCAGCCATTTGGCCGAGGCGGGCTCCGGCGTGACCTTCACCGATCAGGGCGTCACGGTCGAGTTCATCGATGCCGATCTCGGCCTGTTCACCGACGGGATGTTCGACGTCTCGGGCTAAGTAAGTTCAGTTCGTAGCGCCGCAAGATAGCGCGCCACGAGGGTCTGCGCGCGCTCCGGTGTCGCGGCTTCGGCATAGCAACGGCATTCGGGCGCGTTGCCCGAGGGGCGCAGATGGACGATCTCGCCCGAGGGGAAGGTCAGGCGCAGCCCATCGGTGCGGTCGATCCGTTCGGCCGGGCCGAAATCGCTGAAGAATTCCGCCCGGGCGGTTGGATCGTCGGCAAGGTGGTCGATGAAGGCGCGCGAGCGGTCCGTCGGGACTTCGGCGACCCGGTCGGCCGCGGTGAAACGGGCGGGAAGCTGGGCGACAAGGCCGCTGAGGGCGGTGCTGGCCTGTTTCGCTGCAACAAGCGGAGCGACGATCGGCAGCAGGCAATCGCGCGTCGCAAGCGGCGCAATCGGCCCCGCAGGGCCCGTTGCGGTGAAGCCTAGGAGGAAGCCGCCATTGGGCTCATACCCCACGACCTTCGCGGCAGGATCGGAATCGCGCGCGGCCTCCATCGCGGCGATCACGAAGGGCGAGCCGATCTTCGTGCGATGGATGCTGTCGAATTCGGGCATCGCATCGACCATCGTATTGGCGGAGACCGGCGTGCAGAGGATTTTCGCCCCGAGAAGCCGCGCGGTCAGCGCGCCCAGCACGTCGCCGGGGATCAGAGTGCCGGTCTCGTCGCTCAGCATCGGACGGTCGGCATCGCCATCGGTCGAGATCACCGCATCGAGCCCATGTTCCGCGCACCAGCCTTGCAGGGTTTTGCGGGTATCGGGATCGACCGCCTCGGTGTCGACGGGGATGAAAACGTCAGAACGTGCGAGCGGCACAGCCGTTGCGCCCATCGCCTGCACCGCGGTGACGAGGATGTCGCGCGCGACCGAGCTGTGTTGATAGACACCGATGCGCAGCCCATCGAGGGCCTCCGCCCCGAACCCGTCGACATAGCGGGCGATGTAGCGTGCCGCGCTGTCCGCCCCCGGGATTTCGGGCCCCGGCTTCTCGGCTGCGGGATGGTCCTGACCGAGCCGGTCGAGAATCGCGGCCTCGTCCTCCTTCGCGATCTCGCCATGCGGGACATAGAATTTCAGCCCGTTGCGATCGGCGGGAATGTGGCTGCCGGTGACCATGATCGCCGAATTGCCCGCCCCCATCGAGGCAAGCGCAAGAGCGGGCGTGGGAAGCGCGCCTTCGCGAATGGCGGTGAGGCCAGCGGCGCGGATCGCGGCGATGACGGTCTCGGCGATTGCGGGGGAGGAGGGGCGCAGGTCCCATCCCACATGCACGGCTTCGCCCTGCGGACAGGCCGAAATGAAAGCGCGGGTGTAATCGGTGACCAGCGCGTCGGTCAGTTCGGTGACGAGGCCGCGTAGGCCGCTGGTGCCAAATTTCGGTGCCATATGTCCTCGAATGCTGCGCCGTTGAAATTGGGCCGAACCTAGGGGGAGGGGGGCGGACAGGCAAGCACCGTGCGCCGCTCTCAAACACGGTTAACGCCGGGTTCCTATCGTCGGCCTCCATCGCAACCCAGCGCAGGAACTCCCGATGTCCGATCAGACCGCCAATCTCGCGCTGCCGCTTATCCTTGGCAGCCAAGCCCAGAAACACGTCACCCATAACGAGGCGCTGCAGCGGCTCGATGCGCTCGTGCAGCTTGCGGTGATTTCGCGCAGCGTGACCGAACCGCCGCTCGGTCCGCCGGAGGGGGCGCGGTATCTGCTGCCGACCGGGGCGCTGGGCGTATGGGCGGGGCAGGACGGGGCGCTTGCGATCTTTGCGGCCGGGGCGTGGCAATTCCTGACCCCGCGTGAGGGCTGGCGCGCGTTCGTGCTGGATGAGGCGGTGGAGCTGGTCTTCGCCGCGGGCGCTTGGGACGTGCCGCCGTTGCCGGAGTTGAGTCAGCTCGACGGGGTCGGGATCATGACCGGCTATGACGCGGTGAACCGGCTTTCCGTCGTGGCGGAGGCCACGCTTCTGAGCCATGCCGGGGCAGGCCATCAGCTCAAGCTGAACAAGGCGGCGGCGGGCGAGACGGCGAGTCTTCTGTTCCAGTCGAACTGGTCGGGCCGGGCCGAGATGGGGCTGGCGGGCAGCGACGATTTCGCGATCAAGACGAGCGCGGACGGTGCGACTTGGTTCGAGGGGCTGCGCATCGACGCGGCCACTGGGCGCGCAGCGATGCCGCAAGGCGCGGTGATCGACGGGGCGCTGACGGGAAGCGGTGTCGTCGGCACGGTCGCGCAGGTCGGCGGCGTGTCGACGGGCGCCGTGATCGAACAGGGCAGCACCGCCTCGGGCGATTACATCCGCTTTGCCGATGGCACGCAGATTTGTTCGGCGCAGGTGAGCCTTGCTTACATCGCGGATTGGGCGCTCAAGCAGGATTGGGCCTATCCGGCGCAATTCGCGCAGGCGCCCTCTCTGAGTGTCGCGCTCGATGCGGATAGCCTCGCGGCGGGCAGCGCCATCGGCGCAGGCGCGATCTCCTTTGCGGGGGTCGAGGGCGTCACAAGCTCGGGCGCGCGCGCCGTGGTCTATGCCGCGAATGGCGCGAGTTTCCTCAGCGGTGAAAGCTGCGACCTGAGCGTCACCGCGATCGGGCGCTGGGTGTGACGCTCACTCGGCGGGGCGGGCGAGCGGTTTGCGCGCCCCGTCGAGCCGGATGAAAATCTCGGACAGGCGGGCACTGTAGCGCGCGGCAATCGCATCGGCAGAGAAGTGGCGGCGCACGAAGGCTTCGGCCTGCGCCGCCTTTTTCTTGCGCGCGTCCCGGTCGCTGCGTGCCGCGCGGAACTGGGCGACGGCGTCGGCGTGATCCGGCTCGCCCCAGCGCATTCCGGGCTCGACATAGAGATAGTCCTGCGGCGCGACCTCGATCTCGGACGCGGGCACGAGCCACGCAGTGTCCTCGTTGCAGAATTCCAGATTTCCGGAATAGCCCGTGCACAGGACCGGCACGCCAAGCGCCATCGCCTCGAGCATGCCGAACCCCCAGCCCTCGGAGCGATGCAGTGAAACGTATAGGTCTGCGCCAGCCATCAACTCCAGCACTCCCGCGTGATCGAGCGTCTCGTCGAGCAAAGCGATGCGCGGATCGGCTGCGACGAGCCGGTCGATTTCGACCCAGAGTGTGGCCTGCGCCGCATCGCTGACATGGCCGCGATTTTGCGTCTTGATCAACAGGCGCGCCTCCGCGTCCTCGGCGAAGGCTTCGCGGAAGGCGTGGATCGTGCCGAGAGGGTTCTTCCGTTGCACGAAGGAAAAGCTGTCGAAACTGGCGAGGCAGACGAAGCTTTCCCCGGGCCAATCGTTGCGTTGGCGCAGGGCGCTGCGCGCGTGGGCGCGGTCGATGGTGGGCGGTTCGGGATAACACATCCCGACATTCACCACCGGCGTGTCGGTCGCTTTGCGGTAAATCTCGGCGCAGTATTCCGAGGGCACCCAGACCTCGTCGACAAGGTCGAGCGCGAGGTGGTGACAGGCCGGGGCGCGGTCCAACTCCCAATGCATATAGGCGATGTTGTAGGCGCCGGAGTAGCAGTCGGCGTCGAAGGTGTAGGCCGGGGGGACGGCGTCGCCATTCAGGTGCAGCAGGTTGATGCGCGCGGGGCGGGGCGCACCGGTCTTGGCCCCGTCTTGCGCGGGCGTCGGATTGTCACGCGCGCTTTCCACCGCGTTGAGCGTGACGTTGCAGCGGGACAAAATGTCATGCGACAGCCGCGTCGATTGACCCAACCCGGAGGCTTTCGCAAAGGGGCCGTGGATTTGAACGTCGACGGGGGCGCCCTCGGGGACGGGGCGCGTGGCGGCGGCTATCCGATGGCCGTCGGGCGTGCGCAGGAAGGACATGCTGTCGAGGTCGAAACCTTTCTCGCGCAGCGCCGCAGCGTAGCGCGCGCGGGTGATCGGCGGGCCGGGATGCAGTTGCGAGCAGACATCCGAGAGGCGGCCACCTTCGAGCAGCGTTTTCGTTTCGCTGCGGGGCAGGAACAGCAGGATCTCGGGCCGTTCGACCGCGAGGATCATCGCGAGCACATGCAGCATTCGGCGGTGGCGGTCGGTCTTTGGCGAGAATTGCGCGAGCGGCGGGATCACCTCTCGCAGGGCCAGCAGCCCTCGGGTCATCGGCCAGGGGCTGGAACCTTTCGTCTCTGCCAGCGTCTCGATCAGGCTGTCGGGGAGGAGACAATCGCCGAACCCGAGCGACGGGGCGTCGCGGAGCGCCCATGTGGTCGCCGCGTCCGGGTCGCCGGTCTTGCCGAAGAGTTCCATCGCGCGGCTCGGTCCGCCGGGGCGGGTCTGCGCATTGAGCCAGTCGATCGCGGCGCGGCTCAACGGGATTTGCTGTGACGGATGCTGCGCGGCGTAGCTGTCGAGATACCAGCGCAGGATGTCCGACACTGCCGCATCGCTGCCATCGAGGGGGAGTTCCTCTGCCATGCCTGCGCGATGGCGCGCGTAATCGATGAAGGCAAAGAGGGGTGCGGGCAGGTCTTCGCCATGCGCTGAGCGTGCCGCGAAAAGCGGTTGCTGCGCGGTCAGGTCGGGCATGTCCGTCTGCGCGGTGGACGCGGCGCGCAGCGAGATGATCGGGCCATGCATATGGCGATGCAGGGCGTCTTTCTCTTTCGGAAGCGGCGTCGCGTCGGGGTCGAAGCACAGCGTGGCGATTGGGCCGCTGCCGGGGATGTGGAGGCTGATCTCGCCGCCTGCGGCCTTTTGCAGGGCTGCCGATAGCGGCAAGGCGAAGCCGTGATTGCCCGCGCCGATGCCAGCCTGTGCAAGGTCGGCGCGGAACATCGCCGGGCGTCCCGAGATGAGCCGCCCGGCATTGCAGTGGATTTCAATGTCGAGCGGGTTGCCGTCGCCTTTTTTCGCAATCCAGCCGATCACCCTCCCGTTCTCGATCCGCTCCAGCGCTCCGCGATAGCCGCGCAGGCGATGGAGCAGGGAGACGGCTGACGGTGGCGGAACGAAAGTCGACATGCAATTCCTTGATGAAAAACAACCTTTGGTAGAGTCACCCTAGTCGATTGCGTGACAGTCGCAACCGTCTTGCGCCGCCCGAGATGCCCCGCACGGCGCGACGGGCCGTTATTGCGGCTGCCCCATCAGTTGCTGGGCAAGCGTCGCGGCGGAGCTTTCGCGCGCCGAGGCGATTTCCGTCAGGCTTTGCGTCACATCGGCATCTAGCTTGGCGGCGGCGTCGGTGCCCGAGAGGCCGAGCACGGGTGCGGCCTCCGACAAAGGCGCGTCGAACAGCGCCTGCGCGATCGCGAATTGCGGAGGACCACCACGCGCGCCGCTTTGAGAGCTCGTCGCGGCGGGAAGGACGAAGGCCAGCGCCGCCACGACCGAAAGCGCGAGCGCCAGCCCCATCGGCGCGCGTTTGAAGTAGGTGGTCATCGGCCGCCAATTCTTCCAGATATGCAGCACGAAGGGCACGATCAGCACCATCGAGAGCCATTCATGCATCCCGTGAAACCACGCGCTGCCCCAATGGAAGAACAAGGCGATTCCTGAAATCAAAGAGACGAGGAAAAGGCCGGTGATGAACGGCGTGGCGTAGCGGTTGAGGATGGCGGGCATCGATGGCTCCTGTCGAATCGCGGCTGTGCTGACCGCGCGGGTTGTCGGATGTTAAGTTGCACGCGCATCGATGGATTTTCCGTTATCAAAGCCGGCTTGCAGTGGGCGCATGGCGTCTGCTCGCGCGCATAGCGCTGCAACAGCCTTGAAATCCGCGAGGGGAGCAAGTATCTGGCGGCAGTTGCGCCGAAAGCGGCGCGGTATTTTCGGCTCAAGGGCGCCGCATTGGGCGCGTAAGGAACGACGACGATGGCAAACCCACTCCAGTTTCTCCAGCAGGTGCGCTCGGAAGCGGGCAAAGTGGCTTGGCCGAGCCGCCGCGAAGTTCTGCTGACGACCGGCATGGTGCTGGCGATGGCTGCGCTGACGGCAATCTTCTTCTCGCTCGTGGACTGGGTCATCCGTCTCGGCGTGACGCAGGTGATCGGGAGCTGATAGGCTTCCGGCGCTCTCCGCCAGACCTCATTCGCAGTTGCGGCAACGAAGTGATCGCGCTCCGGCCTTACGCTCTTGAAATCACAGGGCTCCGGCGGTAAAGGGGCGGGACTTTCCCAGAGGCGGCGTGCATCGATTCGCGTGGTGCGCGCTGTTTTTTATTCTGGGAGACGCGGGTAATCCCGTGAAATAACAGGAATTTTCGGCGCTCCGGCGTCGTCGGCAAGGGGCAAAGAATCGGCATGGCGAAGCGTTGGTATTCGGTAAGCGTTCTCTCGAACTTCGAGAAGAAAGTGGCCGAGCAGATCCGTCAGGCCGTGATCGATCAAGGTCTGGAAGACCAGATCGAAGAGGTTCTGGTGCCGACCGAAGAAGTGATCGAGGTGCGTCGCGGCAAGAAAGTGACCTCCGAGCGTCGCTTCATGCCGGGCTACGTGCTGGTGCGGATGGAGATGACCGACAAGGGTTATCACCTGATCAACTCGACGAACCGGGTCACCGGTTTCCTCGGGCCGCAGGGCCGGCCGATGCCGATGGGTGATGCGGAAGTGAACCGCATCCTCAGCCGTGTCGACGAATCGGGTGAGCAGGCCGCGCCGCGCAGCCTCATCACCTTCGAGGTCGGCGAGAACGTGAATGTGACCGACGGGCCCTTCGAGGGCTTCTCGGGCATGGTCGAGGAAGTGGACGAGGCGGCGAGCCGCCTGAAAGTCACCGTCTCGATCTTCGGTCGGCCGACGCCGGTCGAACTGGAATACACGCAGGTGCAGAAAACCGCCTGAGTGTGAGCCGTGGGAGGCGAGGGGCCCTGCACGACAGGGACGCCCGGACCGAACCACTAAACTTCGCGACCCCCTAGGGGCGTGACAGTGATAAGGAGAGGGCCACATGGCCAAGAAAGTTGTTGGGCAGCTCAAGCTGCAAATTCCGGCAGGCGGCGCAAACCCGTCCCCGCCGGTCGGTCCGGCGCTGGGTCAGCGCGGGATCAACATCATGGAATTCTGCAAGGCGTTCAACGCCAAGACGCAGGAAATGGACAAGCAGGCGAAGATCCCGACGATCATCACCTACTACGCCGACAAGTCGTTCACCTTCGAGATCAAGCAGCCTACGGCTAGCTTCATGATCAAGCAGGCAGCCGGTCTCAAGCCGGTCGGCAAGCGTAACCGTCCGAAGGGTTCGGAAGCTCCGGGCCGCGTCGTCGCCGCGACCATCACCGCCGCTCAGGTGCGTGAGATCGCCGAAGCGAAGATGAAGGACCTGAACGCCAACGACATCGAAGGCGCGATGAACATCATCCTCGGCTCCGCGAAGTCGATCGGTATCGAGGTGAAAGGCTAAGTCATGGCAAAGCTCGGTAAACGCACCAAAGCCGCCCGCGAAGCCTTCGCCGGCAAGTCCAACGTCTCCGTCGAGGAAGCCGTTTCGCTGATCAAGTCGAACGCGAACGCGAAATTCGACGAGACCCTCGAAATCGCGATGAACCTCGGTGTCGACCCCCGTCACGCCGACCAGATGGTTCGTGGCGTCGTCGCTCTGCCGAACGGCACCGGCAAGACCGTCCGCGTGGCTGTCTTCGCTCGTGGCGCGAAAGCGGACGAAGCCAAGGAAGCCGGGGCCGATATCGTCGGCGCCGAGGACCTGATGGAAACCATTCAGGGCGGCACGATCGAATTCGATCGCTGCATCGCGACCCCGGACATGATGCCGATCGTCGGCCGTCTGGGTAAGGTCCTGGGCCCGCGCAACCTGATGCCGAACCCGAAAGTCGGCACCGTGACGATGGACGTGAAAGCGGCTGTCGAAGCGGCGAAAGGTGGCCAGGTTCAGTTCAAGGTCGAGAAGGCCGGCGTCATTCATGGCGGCATCGGCAAGGTCTCCTTCTCCGAGGAGCAGCTGGCCGAAAACATCCGCGCCTTCGTGGATGCCGTGACCAAAGCCAAGCCCGCCGGCGCGAAAGGCACCTACATGAAGAAGGTGTCCCTGAGCTCGACGATGGGCCCGGGCGTCGCCGTCGACATCACGTCGGCGACCGGCAACTAAGAGAATTCCACCGGGGGAAACCTCGGTGGGTGGTAGGGCGGCGGCCTGACGCTTCCGCCCTGACCTGTCCGAGACGGAGGGTGCCTGATCCCGCAAGGTGACGGCTTAATTTCCTTCCTGAGATGGGGATCGAGACCAATTCCGGGTTTGGGCCTTCGGGCCGATCTCGGGCGATCTGGCCTCGGGCCCTTCGGACCCGACCCCGGGAAACCGGGACAATGAGAGCCGGGGGGAAACCCCCATACTTGGAGTGTAACTGTGGATAGAGCCCAAAAAGAGAAAGTGGTCGAGGAACTCGGCCAGATCTTCGCAAGCTCTGGCGTCGTAGTGGTTGCTCACTACGAAGGCATGACGGTTGCTAACATGCAGGACCTCCGCGCGCGCATGCGTGAAGCGGGTGGTTCGGTTCGTGTTGCCAAGAACAAGCTCGCCAAGATCGCCCTTGAAGGTCAGCCCTGCGAAAGCATCGCTGAATACCTGACGGGCATGACCGTGCTTTCCTATTCTGAGGATCCTGTCGCTGCGGCGAAAGTGGTCGTCAAATATGCCAAAGAGAACGAGAAACTCTCGATCCTCGGCGGCGCAATGGGAGACTCGGCACTCGACATCGCTGGTGTCAAAGCTGTCGCTGACATGCCGTCGCGTGAAGAGCTCATCGCTCAGATCGTGTCGCAGATCGGCGCACCCGCTTCGAACATCGCCGGTGCCGTTGGCGCGCCTGCTTCGAACATCGCGAGCATCCTTTCGACCATCGAGGAAAAGGCTGCGTAAGCAATCGACTTGTCCCGTAGCGGCTTGAAACCGCGACGTTGGAAACCCAAATCTAGGAACTGAAAAATGGCTGATCTGAAAAAACTCGCCGAAGAAATCGTGGGTCTGACCCTCCTGGAAGCCCAGGAACTGAAAACCATCCTGAAAGACGAATACGGCATCGAGCCCGCCGCTGGTGGCGCTGTCATGATGGCCGGTCCGGCTGCTGGTGGCGAAGAAGCTGCTGAAGAGAAAGACGAATTTGACGTCGTTCTCGTCGAAGCTGGCGCTCAGAAGATCAACGTGATCAAAGAAGTCCGCGGCATCACCGGCCTGGGCCTGAAAGAAGCCAAAGAGCTCGTTGAAGCTGGCGGCAAGGTCAAGGAAGGCGCTGCGAAAGCGGAAGCCGAAGAGATCAAGAAAAAGCTCGAAGACGCTGGCGCGAAAATCGAGCTCAAGTAAGCGAGCCGGATGCGACTGCATCCGATCTGAAAAAAGGGCTGGGTCCGGGGTTTTCCCGGGCCCAGCCGAACCTGTCTCGGAGAGGGCTTTGGCGCCCTGAAGCCCTCTCCAAGGCGGTGTTCGCGGTTCGGGAGCCTTTCGGTGGGACGAAAGGCAGGTATGGAACCGCCCCCCTTCATTCGCCTTGCGGCGTGCAATGGGCCCCGACATTGCATGTGCCGCGAAGAGACGAAAGGTCACGCAGAGCATGGCTCAAGCTTACGTTGGTCAGAAACGCATCCGTCGCTATTACGGCAAAATCCACGAAGTCCTCGAAATGCCGAACCTCATCGAGGTTCAGAAATCCTCCTACGATCTGTTCCTGCGCTCCGGCGAAGTCGATCAGCCCACCGATGGCGAGGGTATCCAGGGCGTCTTCCAGTCGGTCTTCCCGATCAAGGATTTCAACGACAACGCCATTCTGGAGTTCGTGAAATACGAACTCGAAAAACCGAAATACGATGTCGACGAGTGCCAGGCTCGCGACATGACCTATTCGGCGCCGCTGAAGGTTACCCTGCGCCTCATCGTGTTCGATGTGGACGAGGAAACCGGCGCGCGTTCGGTCAAGGACATCAAGGAACAAGACGTGTTCATGGGGGATATGCCCCTCATGACCAAGAACGGTACGTTCATCGTGAACGGCACCGAGCGGGTCATCGTGAGCCAGATGCACCGCTCGCCGGGCGTGTTCTTCGACCATGACCGCGGCAAGACGCACTCCTCGGGCAAGCTGCTCTTCGCCTGCCGCATCATTCCCTATCGCGGCTCGTGGCTGGACTTCGAATTCGACGCCAAGGACCTCGTCTTCGCACGTATCGACCGTCGTCGGAAACTGCCGGTGACCACGCTGCTCTATGCGCTGGGTCTCGATCAGGAAGGCATCATGGATGCCTATTACGACACCGTCACCTACACCGCAAAGGGCAAGTCGGGCTGGGTCACCAAGTTCTTCCCCGACCGCGTGCGCGGCACCCGTCCGACCTTCGACCTCGTCGATGCGGCATCGGGCGAAGTGATCCTGAAAGCGGGCGAGAAAGCGACCCCGCGCATGGTCAAGAAATGGCGTGACGACAACTCGGTTCCCGAGCTGCTCGTGCCGTTCGACCACATCATGGGCCGCTTCTGCGCGAAGGATATCGTCAACGACGAAACCGGCTTCATCTACATCGAAGCGGGCGACGAGCTGACGGCGGAATACGACAAGAACGGCGAGCTCTCGGGCGGTTCGATCAAGACCCTGATCGACAACGGCATCACCGAGATTCCGGTGCTCGACATCGATAACGTCAATGTCGGTCCCTACATCCGCAACACCATGGCGTCGGACAAGAACATGAACCGCGAAACCGCGCTCATGGATATCTATCGCGTCATGCGCCCGGGCGAGCCGCCGACCGTCGAGGCCGCGGACACCCTGTTCAACAGCCTGTTCTTCGACTCCGAGCGCTACGACCTCTCGGCCGTGGGCCGCGTGAAGATGAACATGCGTCTCGACCTCGATGCGCCGGACACCCAGCGCACGCTGCGCAAAGAGGACATTATCGCCTGCATCAAGGGCCTGGTGGAACTGCGCGACGGCAAGGGCGAGATCGACGACATCGACCACCTCGGCAACCGCCGTGTGCGTTCGGTCGGCGAACTGATGGAAAACCAGTATCGCGTCGGCCTGCTGCGCATGGAGCGCGCCATCAAGGAGCGTATGTCCTCGGTCGAGATCGACACGGTCATGCCGCAGGATCTGATCAACGCTAAACCGGCCGCGGCTGCGGTGCGTGAATTCTTCGGCTCCTCGCAGCTGTCGCAGTTCATGGACCAAACCAACCCGCTGTCGGAAGTCACGCACAAGCGTCGTCTCTCGGCGCTCGGCCCGGGCGGTCTGACCCGTGAGCGTGCCGGTTTCGAGGTGCGCGACGTTCACCCGACCCACTACGGCCGGATGTGTCCGATTGAGACGCCGGAAGGTCAGAACATCGGTCTGATCAACTCGCTGGCCACCTTCGCCCGCGTGAACAAGTACGGCTTCATCGAAACCCCGTATCGCAAGGTCAACGACGGTCAGGTCACCGATGAGGTGGTCTACATGTCCGCGACCGAGGAAATGCGTCACACCGTGGCGCAGGCGAACGCGACGCTCGATGAGAACGGCAAGTTCATCAACGATCTCGTCTCGACCCGCCAGTCGGGCGAATACGCGCTCAACCCGCCGGAAACGGTTGACCTGATCGACGTGTCGCCGAAGCAGCTGGTCTCGGTCGGTGCGGCGCTCATTCCGTTCCTCGAAAACGACGACGCGAACCGCGCTCTGATGGGTGCGAACATGCAACGTCAGGCCGTGCCGCTGCTGCGCTCGGAATCGCCCTATGTCGGTACCGGCATGGAAGCGACCGTCGCACGCGACTCCGGCGCTGCGATCATGGCGAACCGCGGCGGCATCATCGACCAGGTCGATGCGCAGCGTATCGTTATCCGCGTGACCGACGATCTCGAAGCGGGCGACGTGGGCGTGGACATCTACCGTCTGCGCAAGTTCAAGCGCTCGAACCAGTCCTCGACCATCAACCAGCGTCCGATCGTGAAAGTGGGCGACCGGGTGGTGAAGGGGCAGATCGTCGCTGACGGTCCGTCGACCGACATGGGCGAACTGGCTATCGGCCGTAACGTGGTCGTCGCCTTCATGCCGTGGAACGGCTACAACTACGAAGACTCGATCCTGATCTCCGAGCGGATCCACCGCGACGACGTGTTCACCTCGATCCATATCGACGAATACGAAGTGGCGGCCCGCGACACCAAGCTCGGCCCGGAAGAGATCACCCGCGACATCCCGAATGTCGGCGAGGAAGCCCTGCGCAACCTCGACGAAGCCGGGATCGTCTATATCGGCGCCGAAGTGGGGCCGGGTGACATCCTCGTCGGTAAGATCACGCCGAAGGGCGAAAGCCCGATGACGCCGGAAGAGAAACTCCTCCGCGCCATCTTCGGCGAGAAGGCATCGGACGTGCGCGACACCTCGCTGCGTCTGCCGCCGGGGGCTTACGGTACGATCGTGGAAGTCCGCGTCTTCAACCGTCACGGCGTCGACAAGGACGAACGTGCGCTGCAGATCGAGCGTGAGGAAGTCGAACGTCTGGCCCGTGACCGGGACGACGAGCTCGCCATTCTCGAGCGCAACATCTACGCGCGTCTCAAGACCCTGATCACCGGCAAGACCGCCGTGAAGGGGCCGAAAGGCGTCAAGGCTGGCTCGACCATCGACGAAGAACTGCTGGGCACCCTGTCGAAGGGCCAGTGGTGGCAGCTCGCGCTCGAAGACGAGGGCGACGCCAAGGAAGTCGAAGCCCTCAACGACCAGTTCGAGGCGCAGAAGCGCGCGCTCGACCTGCGGTTCGAGGACAAGGTCGAGAAGGTCCGTCAGGGCGACGATCTGCCTCCGGGCGTGATGAAGATGGTCAAGGTCTTCGTGGCTGTGAAGCGCAAGCTTCAGGCTGGCGACAAGATGGCTGGCCGTCACGGCAACAAGGGCGTCGTGTCGAAGGTCGTTCCGATGGAAGATATGCCTTTCCTCGCCGATGGTACCCCTGTCGATCTCGTGCTGAACCCGCTGGGCGTGCCGTCGCGCATGAACGTCGGTCAGATCCTCGAGACGCACATGGGCTGGGCTTCGCGCGGTCTGGGCAACCAGATCGACGAGGCGCTGAAAGCCTATCGTCGTAACGGCGACCTGACCCCGGTTCGCGAGGCGATGAAGATCGGCTATGGCGACGAGACCTACGGCGAGATCATCGAAGGTATGGATGACGAGGCGTTCATCGAGAGCGCCGAAGCCGTCCGCACCGGCGTTCCGATCGCGACCCCGGTCTTCGACGGTGCCAAAGAGGCCGACATCAACGACGCGCTCAAGCGTGCGGGCTTCAACGAATCCGGTCAGTCGATCGTGTTCGATGGCCGCACCGGCGAGCAGTTCGCGCGTCAGGTCACGGTGGGTGTGAAGTACTTCCTGAAGCTTCACCACCTCGTCGATGACAAGATGCACGCCCGTTCGACCGGTCCGTACTCGCTCGTCACGCAGCAGCCGCTGGGTGGTAAGGCGCAGTTCGGTGGTCAGCGTCTCGGGGAGATGGAGGTCTGGGCTCTGGAAGCTTACGGCGCCGCCTACACCCTGCAGGAGATGCTGACGGTGAAGTCGGATGACGTGGCAGGCCGGACGAAGGTCTACGAGTCGATCGTCAAGGGCGAGGACAACTTCGAAGCCGGCGTGCCGGAATCGTTCAACGTTCTCGTCAAAGAGGTCCGGGGCCTCGGCCTCAACATGGAACTCCTGGACGCGGAGGATGACGAGTGAGGGCTTCGGCCCTCCTCTAAGCCCTTCCGCCCTCATTCAAGGATTTACAGATGAACCAGGAACTGACCCAAAACCCGTTCAACCCGCTCGCGCAGCCGAAGGCGTTCGACGAGATCAAGATCTCGCTCGCCTCGCCGGAGCGGATCCTGAGCTGGTCCTTCGGTGAAATCAAAAAGCCGGAAACCATCAACTACCGTACGTTCAAGCCCGAGCGTGACGGCCTGTTCTGCGCACGCATCTTTGGCCCGATCAAGGACTACGAATGCCTGTGCGGCAAATATAAGCGCATGAAGTATCGCGGCGTCGTCTGCGAGAAGTGCGGCGTCGAAGTCACCCTCCAGAAAGTGCGCCGCGAGCGTATGGGCCACATCGAACTGGCCTCGCCCGTCGCTCACATCTGGTTCCTCAAGTCGCTGCCCTCGCGCATCGGCCTGATGCTGGACATGACGCTGCGCGACCTCGAGCGTATCCTCTACTTCGAAAACTTCGTGGTGATCGAGCCGGGTCTGACCGACCTGCAATACGGTCAGCTGATGTCCGAAGAAGAGTATCTCGACGCGCAGGACACCTACGGCGCGGACGCCTTCACCGCCAACATCGGCGCGGAAGCTATCCGTGAAATGCTTGCTGGCATCGATCTCGAAGCCACGGCCGAGCAGCTCCGCGAAGAGCTGAAGGAAGCCACGGGCGAGCTGAAGCCGAAGAAGATCATCAAGCGTCTGAAGATCGTCGAGTCGTTCCTCGAGTCGGGAAACCGCCCCGAGTGGATGGTGCTGACCGTGCTTCCGGTGATCCCGCCGGAACTGCGTCCGCTCGTCCCGCTCGATGGTGGCCGTTTCGCGACCTCGGATCTCAACGACCTCTATCGTCGTGTGATCAACCGGAACAACCGTCTGAAGCGTCTGATCGAACTGCGTGCGCCCGACATCATTGTGCGCAACGAAAAGCGGATGCTGCAGGAATCGGTCGATGCGCTGTTCGACAACGGCCGTCGCGGTCGCGTCATCACGGGCACCAACAAGCGCCCGCTGAAGTCGCTCTCGGACATGCTGAAAGGTAAGCAGGGTCGCTTCCGTCAGAACCTTCTGGGTAAGCGCGTCGACTTCTCGGGTCGTTCGGTCATCGTGACCGGCCCGGAACTCAAGCTGCACCAGTGCGGTCTGCCGAAGAAGATGGCGCTCGAACTGTTCAAGCCCTTCATCTACTCGCGCCTCGAGGCCAAAGGCCTGTCGAGCACCGTGAAGCAGGCGAAGAAGCTGGTCGAGAAAGAGCGTCCCGAGGTGTGGGATATCCTCGACGAGGTGATCCGCGAGCACCCGGTTCTGCTGAACCGTGCGCCGACGCTGCACCGTTTGGGTATCCAGGCGTTCGAACCGATGCTGATCGAAGGCAAGGCGATCCAGCTGCACCCGCTCGTCTGCTCGGCGTTCAACGCCGACTTCGACGGTGACCAGATGGCCGTCCACGTTCCGCTCTCGCTGGAAGCCCAGCTGGAAGCGCGCGTGCTGATGATGTCGACGAACAACGTCCTGTCGCCCGCCAACGGCGCGCCGATCATCGTTCCTTCGCAGGATATGATTCTGGGTCTCTACTACGTGACCATGGAACGCGAAGGCATGAAGGGCGAAGGCATGTCCTTCTCCTCGGTCGAGGAAGTGGAGCACGCGCTCAACTCGGGCGAAGTGCATCTGCACGCCAAGATCACCGCGCGGATCAAGCAGATCGACGAAACCGGCAACGAGGTCTACGAGCGTTTCGAGACCACGCCCGGCCGTGTGCGCCTCGGCGCGCTGCTGCCGCTGAACGCGAAAGCTCCGTTCGAACTGGTGAACCGTCTTCTGCGTAAGAAAGACGTGCAGAACACGATCGACACCGTCTACCGTTATTGCGGTCAGAAAGAGTCGGTAATCTTCTGTGACCAGATCATGGGCATGGGCTTCAAGGAAGCGTTCAAGGCTGGCATCTCGTTCGGCAAGGACGACATGGTGATCCCGGATAACAAGTGGGACATCGTCGAAACCGTCCGCGACCAGGTCAAGGACTTCGAACAGCAATACATGGACGGTCTGATCACCCAGGGTGAGAAGTACAACAAGGTCGTCGATGCATGGTCGAAGTGTAACGACAAGGTCACCGACGCGATGATGAACACCATCTCCGCGCCGAAATACGACGAGAACGGTGCCGAGCAGGAACCGAACTCGGTCTACATGATGGCCCACTCGGGCGCTCGTGGCTCGGTGACGCAGATGAAGCAGCTGGGCGGCATGCGTGGCCTCATGGCCAAGCCGAACGGCGAGATCATCGAGACGCCGATCATCTCGAACTTCAAGGAAGGCCTGACCGTTCTTGAATACTTCAACTCGACCCACGGCGCCCGTAAGGGTCTGTCGGATACCGCACTGAAGACGGCGAACTCGGGTTACCTGACCCGCCGTCTGGTGGACGTCGCTCAGGACTGCATCGTGCGCACGCATGATTGCGGCACCGACCGCGCGATCACCGCGTCTGCGGCTGTGAATGACGGCGAAATCGTCGCTCCGATCTCGGAGCGCGTACTTGGCCGTGTCGCGGCGGATGACGTGACGGTTCCGGGCGAGGACGACGTGATCGTCCGCGCCGGCGAGCTGATCGACGAGCGCAAGGCCGACGCGATCGAGCAGGCGGGCGTGCAATCCGTTCGTATCCGCTCGGCGCTGACCTGTGAGGCCGAAGAGGGCGTTTGCGCGCTTTGCTACGGTCGCGACCTCGCACGCGGTACGCTGGTGAACCAAGGCGAAGCGGTGGGCATTATCGCCGCGCAGTCGATCGGTGAACCCGGTACGCAGCTGACGATGCGGACCTTCCACTTGGGCGGTGTTGCTCAGGGTGGCTCGCAGTCGTTCCTCGAGGCCAGCCAGGAAGGCAAGATCGAGTTCCGCAACGCCAACATCATCCTCAACGAGATGGGCGAGCAGATCGTCATGGGCCGGAACATGCAGCTCGTGATCGTGAACGATCAGGGTGACGAGCTTGCCTCGCACAAAATCGGCTACGGTACCAAGGTCTTCGTGAAGGATGGCGAGGCGGTCGGTCGCGGCGACAAGCTGATCGAATGGGATCCCTACACCCTGCCGATCATCGCCGAGAAGCCCGGTAAGGTGCGCTTCGTCGACCTGATCTCGGGTATCTCCGTGCGCGAGGATACCGACGATGCGACCGGCATGACCCAGAAGATCGTGTCCGACTGGCGCGCTGCGCCCAAGGGCAACGAGCTGAAGCCGGAAGTTCTGATCCTCGGCGAGGATGGCGAGCCGGTCCGCAACGAAGCGGGCAACCCGGTGACCTATACCATGTCGGTGGACGCGATCCTCTCGGTGGAAGACGGTCAGGACGTGAAAGCGGGCGACGTTGTCGCACGTATTCCGCGCGAAGGCGCGAAGACGAAGGACATCACCGGCGGTCTGCCGCGTGTGGCCGAACTCTTCGAAGCACGCCGTCCGAAGGATCACGCGATCATCGCCGAAATCGATGGCTATGTGCGCTTCGGCAAGGACTACAAGAACAAGCGTCGGATCGCGATCGATCCGCGTGACGATGGTCTGGAGCCGGCCGAGTACATGGTGCCGAAAGGCAAGCACATCCCGGTGCAGGAAGGCGACTTCGTGCAGAAGGGTGACTACATCATGGACGGCAACCCGGCGCCGCATGACATCCTGCGCATCATGGGGATCGAGGCTCTGGCCGACTACCTCATCAACGAGGTGCAGGACGTCTATCGACTGCAGGGCGTGAAGATCAACGACAAGCACATCGAGGTGATCGTTCGCCAGATGCTGCAGAAGATCGAGATCCTCGATTCCGGCGATACGACGCTCCTGAAAGGCGAGAACGTCGACAAGGCAGAGTTCGACGAGGAGAACGACAAGGTTGCAGCCCGTGGTGGGCGTCCGGCGCATGGCGAACCCGTGCTGCTCGGCATCACCAAGGCCTCGCTGCAGACCCGGTCCTTCATCTCGGCGGCCTCCTTCCAGGAGACGACCCGCGTTCTCACCGAGGCTTCGGTGCAGGGCAAGCGCGACAAGCTCGTGGGCCTCAAGGAGAACGTCATCGTCGGCCGTCTGATCCCGGCGGGTACCGGTGGCGCGACCACCAAGGTCCGCAAGATCGCGACCGAGCGTGACTCCAAGGTCATCCAGCAGCGTCAGGCCGAGGCGGAAGCCGCGGCAGCGCTGGCGGCTCCGGCCGAGGCAGAGGCTGATTTCGGTCCGGTCGAGACGCCGGAAAGCCGCGATTGATCCACCTCCGGTTGGAGACGATCTGAAACATCCCCCCGCGCGAGAGATCGCGCGGGGGTTTTTCTTTGCGCGAACCCGATCTCTGGGGCAGGGTAACGTCGAAAAGGCGAGAGCCTGTTTGCCGGAGGAGGGACCCCGATGATCCGCTTTGTCACCCCGTTCGCGCTGAGCGCGCTGATCGCCATGCCTGCCTTTGCGGGCGCCTATCAGGATGCGGAGGCGCAGCTGCGCAAGGCCTATGGCGACTACCGCGCGGCGCTGTTCCTGTCGAACCAGGGCAAGCAGCCGGAAACCAAGGCCGCGCTCGATCGCTTCGTCGGCGAGTGGCAGACGCTGTCCGACGCCTGGACCGCCGAGCCGCCGCCGCAATATGCCGATGACGCGGTTCTCGGCGCGACTTTCGACAAAGTCAGCGAGCTTGCGGCGAAGGCCGAGGAAGAGGTGGCCGCCGGGAACCTGCCCGAGGCGCATGAGACCCTCGAAGGGGTGCGCGACAGCATCGGCGATCTGCATATCCGCAACGGCATCGTGGGCTTCTCAGACCGGATGAACGCCTATCACGCGGAGATGGAAGAGGTGCTCGCGCGCGATTACGCGGGTATGGGCGGTGAAGGTGCGCGTCAGCTGATCGCGGATGCCTCGCTTCTGAGTTACCTCGCGGCGCAGATCGTCAAGCATCCCGCGCCGGAGGCCGAGACCGACATGGCCTATCAAAAGCTCGTGGACGGTTTCGCGGTCTCCGTTGCGTTCTTCTACGACGCGGCGATGGCGGGCGACATGGAACGTGCAATGGAGATGCGAAACGCCCTCAAGCCGAGCTATTCGAAGCTTTTCGCGAAATTCGGCTGATCCGCCACAGGCAGACCGCTGCCCCGGGATGATCCGTTTACAAGACCGGGTGGCGGGTCTAATAGAGCCGCACCTTCGGCGCCATCCCGGCCCAGCGACAAGAGAGTTCCGGCACCCATGCCCGAGATTTCAATCGTGATCCCCGCGAAGAATGAAGCGCCGAACATCGCGGGGCTTCTCGACGAGATCGACGCCGCCTGCGCGCCGGTCTGCGACTACGAGGTGATCGTGGTCGATGACGGCTCGGATGACGGGATGGACCAGATCCTGCGCGAGCGGATGAAGACCCACCCGAACCTGCGCCTGCTGCAGCACAAGAACGCCGCCGGTCAACGTGCTTCGGGCGGTCAAAGCGCGGGCGTCCATTCGGGGGTTCGGGCCGCGAAGGGCAGCATCATCTGCACGCTGGACGGCGACGGTCAGAACCCGCCCTCCGAGCTTCCCGCCCTGATGGCGCCGCTGCGCGCGGCGAATTCCGAGAAGATCGGTCTGGTCGCAGGCCAACGCGTCGGGCGGCAGGACACGATGTCCAAGAAGCTCGCCTCGAAGCTCGCGAACAAGATCCGCGGCGCGATCCTGAAAGACGGCACCCGCGACACCGGCTGCGGCCTCAAGGCTTTCAGGCGCGAGGCGTTCCTCGCGCTGCCCTATTTCGACCATATGCACCGCTACCTCCCCGCGTTGTTCTCGCGCGACGGGTGGCAGGTGGCCCATGTCGACGTCGCTCACCGTTCGCGCGGCGGCGGCAGCTCGAATTACAACAACCTGCAACGCGGTCTCGTCGGCATTGTCGACCTGATGGGCGTCGCGTGGCTTCTCCGTCGGCGCAAGAAAGCGCAGCCCGGCGAAGTGATGCGCGAGGAGTAACGCCTATGGACTGGCTGATGGATGTGCTTCACGCGGATAGCGTTCTCGAGCTGTGGTGGGTCCTCTTCGGCCTGCTCGCGCAGCTCATGTTCACGGGGCGGTTTCTCGTCCAGTGGATCGCGTCCGAGCGCAAAGGCGAATCCGTGGTGCCGGTCGCATTCTGGTATTTTTCGCTCGCCGGCGGCGTGATGCTGCTGACCTATGCGCTCTATCGCAAAGATCCGGTCTTCGTTCTCGGCCAGTCGCTCGGCGTGTTCATCTACGGGCGCAATCTGTGGCTGATCCATGCCAAGCGTAAACGCGAAGCTTGAACGCAGGGGCGATCGGGACGGCTGGCTCGTCCCGGCCCTGATCGTCGTCGTCGCAGTCACCGCGCTGCGGCTGGTACTTCTGGCGTTCAACAAGACCGATCTCTTCGTCGATGAGGCGCAATACTGGCTCTGGGGCCAGCATCTCGATTTCGGCTATTACTCGAAACCGCCGCTCATCGGCTGGCTGCTCCGGGCGGTGACCGATCTGGCAGGCTCGGACGCGCCGTCCTGGGTGCGGATGCCGGGCGCTGTGTTGCACGGTATCACGGCGCTGGTGCTTGGCGCCTTGGGCGCGCGGATCGCGGGGCGTTCGGTCGCGATCTGGTCGGCGGCGATCTATGTCACGCTGCCCTTCGTTGCGGTCGGCTCGGTGCTGATCTCGACCGACACCGTGATGGCCCCGTTCTACGCGCTGAGCCTTCTGTTCCTGCATCGCACCGGCGAGAGCCGCCGCTGGTCGGACGCGCTGGCCGCGGGCGTCGCGGCTGGGCTGGCCTTCATGGCGAAATACGCCGCGATCTACCTGATCCCCGGTCTGGCGCTGGCGGCGCTCGTGGCGCCGGCGTGGCGGATCGGCTGGCGCAACACAGTGATTGCGGCGCTGGCCTTCGGGCTGGTGATCGCGCCGAACGTAGTCTGGAACCTGAATAACGGGCTGACGACAGTCTCGCATACGATGGACAATGTCGGTTGGGTCCGCGAGGGGGCCGCGCTGAATTTCGGCTCGATGGTGGAGTTCGTCGCCTCGCAATTCGCGGTCTTCGGGCCGGTGACGATGGTGGCGCTGCTGATCGGCTATGCGGGCTGGGGCGATCCGGGCAAGCGCGGGCTGGCGATGCTCTCGGTGCCGCCGCTGGTCGCGGTGACGATCGAGGCGCTGCTCGACCGGGCCTATGCCAACTGGGCGGTCGCCGCCTATTTCGCTGGGACCGTTCTGGCTGTGATGGTGCTGCGCGGCATCTGGCGCTGGATCGCGCTCCTGATCAACGGGCTGATCGCGCTGTCGATCCCGCTGCTGACCGTTCTCGCGCCCTATCCGCAGAAAGATGGCGCGCCGCTGCTGAAGCGGTGGCTGGGGCAGGCCGATCTGAGCCGCCAGATCCTGACGCTTGCGAAAGAGGCCGATGTGCCGGTCTACACAGGCAATCGCGCGATCCTCGCCGATCTGTTCTATACCGGGCAGGATGCGGGCGTGACCATCTACGCGCCGAAGCCCGTCGTGCGCGCCGACAGCTATTACGAGCAGATGTGGCCCTTGCCACAGGACTATAATGGTCGTTTGCTGGTGATCGCCAATAGCGCGCCCGATTGCGGCAGCGGTCCGGTTGCGCCCGAGGCGCAGCTCGACGCGACGGGGACCTGGGCGGGCAAAGGCTATGCGGCTTATCTGGTGGAGGCGCGCTGTGTCCGTTCCGAAAATTGACATGATCTTCGCGGGCCGCCTGTTGCTGGCGGCGTGGATCGGGGGCTTCCTGCTGTTCCGCTTCGTGCCGGAGCTCGATCTCGGCGTCGCCGGGCTGTTCTACCGGGCAGGGGAGGGGTTCTCGGTCATCACCAATCCGCTCTGGGAATGGCTGCGCCAGCGGATCTGGGATGTCTCGATCGTGCTGTTTCTCGTCTCGCTCGTGGCCTGGCCCTGGGCGGGGCTGCGTCATCGCACGGTGCTGCGCCTGCCGGCGCGGATCTGGGCCTTCGTCTGCCTGCTCTACCTGCTCGGCCCGATCGTGGTCGTGAACGGTGTCCTGAAGGCCAATTCGGGACGCGCGCGCCCGGCCGATGTCGATCTCTTCGGCGGCGCGCATCATTTCAGTCTTGCGGGGACTTTCACCGATCAATGCTCGAGGAACTGCTCGTTCGTGTCGGGCGAGGTGGCGGCGGCGGTGGCGCTGGGGCTGCTGATCTGGCTCGGCGCAGAGCTGTCGCGGCTGCGCCTGCCGCGCTGGGGATTACTCTATCTGCGGGCCATCGGCGTCTTCGTCGCGGTCTTCATCATCGTGCAGCGAGTCGGTACCGGGCGGCACTTCCTGTCGGATACCTATTTCGCCGGATTGGTGAGCCTTACGGTGGCCTGGCTGCTCTGGGGGATCCTGTTTGCGGGGTGGGGCGCGCAGCTCCTCGCGCGGACCCGCCGCGAGAGTTGACAACCCAAACGACTCCCCCTATACGCCGCGCTACCTGACGGGCGAAGTCTGCCCGGAGGGTCGCCGATTTCTAGTGGTCATGATCCGGGCCTTCGCCCCGATCCTCTGGAATTCAACGCATTCGCCGCGGTCCTCGGGCCGGGGAGGAATGCGATTTGGCGTTTTCGCGAATCCGCGCGGAAACGCGTCGAGAAGTGGCGCCTCCGGAAACGGGGCGAGTATTGACAGCAGAACGGGGAACCGAATGCCGACGATCCAACAGCTGATCCGCAAACCGCGGCAGCCCAAGGTGAAGCGCTCTAAGTCGCAACACCTCCAAGAGTGCCCGCAAAAGCGTGGCGTTTGCACGCGCGTCTACACCACGACGCCGAAGAAACCGAACTCCGCTATGCGTAAGGTCGCCAAGGTGCGCCTGACGAATGGCTTCGAGGTCATTTCCTACATCCCGGGCGAAAAGCACAACCTCCAGGAGCACTCCGTTGTGCTCATCCGTGGCGGCCGTGTGAAGGACCTTCCGGGCGTTCGTTACCACATCCTGCGCGGTGTGCTCGATACGCAAGGTGTCAAAGACCGTCGTCAACGCCGTTCGAAATACGGCGCGAAGCGTCCGAAGTAAGGAGATCTCGAGATGTCTCGTCGTCACGCCGCTGAAAAGCGCGAAGTCCTGCCCGACGCCAAATATGGCGATCGCGTGCTGACCAAATTCATGAACAACCTGATGATCGACGGCAAGAAGTCCGCCGCCGAGAAAATCGTCTACAACGCGCTCAACCGCGTTGAGGGCAAGCTCAAGCGTGAGCCCATCGAGGTGTTCCACGAAGCCCTCGACAACGTGAAGCCTTCGGTCGAAGTGCGTTCGCGTCGTGTGGGTGGTGCCACCTACCAGGTTCCGGTCGAAGTGCGCCCGACCCGCCGCGAAGCGCTGGCCATCCGCTGGCTCATCGCTGCCGCCAAGTCCCGCAACGAGAACACCATGGAAGAGCGCCTCGCTGGCGAGCTTCTGGATGCGGTGAACTCGCGTGGTTCCGCGGTCAAGAAGCGCGAAGACACCCACAAGATGGCCGACGCGAACAAAGCGTTCAGCCATTATCGCTGGTAATAACGGAAGGACGCCACAATGGCTCGCGAATATCCCCTACAGCGTTATCGCAACTTCGGGATCATGGCGCATATCGACGCTGGTAAAACCACGACGACCGAGCGCATCCTGTTCTACACCGGCAAGTCGCACAAGATCGGCGAAGTGCACGACGGTGCTGCTACCATGGACTGGATGGAGCAAGAGGCCGAGCGCGGCATCACCATCACCTCGGCAGCTACCACGACTTTCTGGCAGTGGCAGGAAGATCCGACCGCCGAAGGTACGGATGATACCAAGTTCCGTATGAACATCATCGACACCCCCGGCCACGTCGACTTCACCATCGAGGTGGAGCGTTCGCTGGCCGTGCTCGACGGCGCTGTTGCGCTGCTCGACGGGAACGCCGGTGTTGAGCCGCAGACCGAGACCGTGTGGCGTCAGGCTGACCGCTACAAGGTTCCGCGCCTCGTCTTCGTCAACAAGATGGACAAGATCGGCGCGGACTTCTTCAACTGCGTGAAGATGATCAAAGACCGCACCGGTGCGACCCCGGTTCCGGTGAACTTCCCGATCGGTGCCGAAGATCAACTCGAAGGCATCGTCGACCTGGTCACCATGGAAGAGTGGGTCTGGAAAGGCGAAGATCTGGGCGCTGCCTGGGTGCGTCAGCCGATCCGTGACGATCTGAAGGCGACTGCGGACGAATGGCGTTCGCACCTCATCGAGAACGCCGTCGAGCAAGACGACGACGCGATGATGGCCTATCTCGAAGGCGAAGAGCCCGATATCGCAACGCTGCGCAGCCTGATCCGTAAGGGCACGCTGTCGCTGTCCTTCGTTCCGGTTCTGGGTGGTTCGGCCTTCAAGAACAAGGGTGTCCAGCCGCTGCTCAACGCCGTGGTCGACTTCCTGCCCTCGCCGCTCGACGTGCCCGCCTACATGGGCTTCTCGCCGGACGACGAGACGGAAACCCGGAACATCGCGCGTCACGCCGATGACGAAGAGCCGCTCTCGGGTCTCGCATTCAAGATCATGAACGACCCCTTCGTGGGCTCGCTCACCTTCACGCGCCTCTACTCGGGCACGATGAAGAAGGGCGACTCGATCCTGAACGCGACCAAAGGTCGTAAAGAGCGCATCGGTCGTATGATGATGATGCACTCGAACAACCGGACCGAGATCGAAGAAGCGTATGCAGGCGACATCATCGCGCTGGCCGGTCTGAAAGAGA
Organism: Thioclava sp. DLFJ5-1; assembly: GCF_002020115.1. Lineage (NCBI taxonomy): Bacteria > Pseudomonadati > Pseudomonadota > Alphaproteobacteria > Rhodobacterales > Paracoccaceae > Thioclava > Thioclava sp. DLFJ5-1. The sequence continues at coordinate 37,653 of NZ_MPZU01000010.1, forward strand.
CCACCACCGGTGACACGCTGTGCGACCCGAACAACCAGGTCGTTCTCGAAACGATGACCTTCCCCGATCCGGTTATCGAGATCGCCGTGGAGCCGAAGTCGAAAGCCGACCAGGAGAAGATGGGCCTCGCCCTTCAGCGCCTGGCAGCCGAAGACCCGTCCTTCCGCGTCGAGACCGATATCGAGTCGGGTCAGACCATCATGAAGGGCATGGGCGAACTTCACCTCGACATCCTGGTTGACCGCATGAAGCGCGAGTTCAAGGTTGAGGCGAATATCGGTGCTCCGCAGGTGGCCTATCGCGAGACGATCAGCCACGCGACCGAGATCGACTACACGCACAAGAAGCAGACCGGCGGTACCGGTCAGTTCGCGCGCGTCAAGCTCGAGATTACGCCGACCGAGCCGGGCGAAGGTTATTCGTTCGAGAGCCGCATCGTTGGTGGTGCTGTTCCGAAGGAATACATCCCGGGCGTCGAAAAGGGCATCAAGTCGGTCATGGACTCCGGTCCGCTGGCAGGCTTCCCGGTGATCGACTTCAAGGTTGCGCTGGTTGACGGTGCTTTCCACGACGTCGACTCCTCGGTGCTCGCCTTCGAAATCGCTTCGCGTGCCGCGATGCGTGAAGGTCTGCGCAAGGCTGGCGCGAAGCTGCTCGAGCCGATGATGAAAGTCGAAGTGGTGACCCCGGAAGAATATACCGGTGGCATCATTGGCGACCTGACCTCGCGTCGGGGCCAGGTGCAAGGTCAGGACACCCGCGGCAACGCGGTCGTCGTGAACGCCTTCGTGCCGCTCGCCAACATGTTCGGCTACATCAACAACCTGCGTTCGATGTCCTCGGGCCGTGCGGTCTTCACGATGCTCTTCAGCCATTACGAAGCCGTGCCGCAGAACATCTCGGACGAGATCCAGAAGAAATACGCGTAAGGGACGTGCGCCGGGGCAACCCGGCGCCTTTCCAATCCAACGCACTGACAGGAGGCCATCATGGCAAAGGAAAAGTTTGAACGTAACAAACCGCACGTCAACATCGGCACGATTGGCCACGTTGACCACGGCAAGAC
>NZ_MPZU01000011.1:0-23582 GCF_002020115.1 Thioclava sp. DLFJ5-1
CTTTAATTCTGATATTTTTGCCCTTAAACCTGAGACAGGGTTCACAGACATTTGCGGCAAATATCGATGGATGGTGATGGCGAAGACTGCGTTGCTGTTGGTGCTGAAGAGGCGCGCAGGGCCGCGGTGCTGCGCCCTCTTGTTCAGGCATATCTCAATGGGACTGGCAGCCTGGAACGTGGCATCAATGACGCCGTTTGGGAGCTTGGTGTCAGCAGGGCGACGGTCTGGCGTTGGATAAAACGGTTGGCGGAAGAGGGTGGGCGCACCAGCGCTCTGGCTCCGCGGAAACGGGGCCGCCCGACCGGGACGATGTTAATATCCAGCAAAGTCGAAGCGGTAATCGAGGAGCACCTTCGCCGCTATTTCTTGCGCCGGGAGCGTTCGAGCTTGTCGCGCGTCGTGACAGAAATCCGCAGCGCTTGCTGGCAGGAGGGCTTGCAACCGCCGACACGGCGAACGGTTCAGCGTCGTCTGGATGCGATGGATGCCCGCGAAGTTGCGAAGGCACGAGAGGGCGCAAAGGCGGCCCGCCAGAAATTTGCGCCGGTCACAGGTGAGAACAAGGCCAGTATGCCACTGGAGATCGTCCAAATTGATCATACACCGGCGGACATCATTCTTGTCGACGGCTTTGAACGCAAACCAATTGGGCGGCCTTGGGTCACGCTGGCGATCGACGTCGCAACGCGGATGGTGACCGGATATTACACCTCTCTCGAGGCACCTTCGCGTCTGTCAGTGGCGCTTTGCCTGACACAGGCGGTGGCCCTCAAGGAGGAACTTCTTGCGGAATTGGCGTGCGATGTTCCTTGGCCGGCACAGGGCAAACCGCACAGCATCCACGTCGATAACGGTCGCGATTTCCGGTCGCGCGCCTTTCGGTCGGCCTGTGCGGATTGGGGGATCGATCTGGTCTATCGACCGCCAGCAAGTCCTCACTTCGGTGGTCACATCGAACGGTTGATCGGCACCATGATGGGGGCCGTTCACCTGTTGCCGGGAACAACGCAATCCTCGATCGCGGCAAAGGGCGACTATGACGCCGAAAGCAAGGCCACGATGACGTTGAGCGAATTCGATCGCTGGTTTGCTCTGGAAATCTGCCGTTACAACAACAGCATTCATTCAAGTCTTGGCTGCACGCCCGTTGCCAAATGGGAGGCGCTCTCAGAGCAAATGACAGGCGACATCCCCTTCGAGATGGAAGCCTTTCAGGTGAGCTTCCTGCCGAGTGAACTGCGCAAGATCAGGCGTGACGGCATCCATCTGTTCCAGATAAGGTACTGGTCCGATGCCCTTGCAGGCCACATTGGGCGCGGGGATGGAAAGGTGGTCGTTCGCTACGATCCTCGCGATATCTCAATGATCTGGGTCGAACTGGACGATGGCCGGTATGTTGAGGCGCGGTACAGAAACCTGGAAATTCCGCCCGTCTCGCTCTGGGAATATCGCGAAGCGATGAGGAAGGCCCGTGCCCTTGGCAAGTCCGGGTCTAATGAGCTGGTGCTGGCTGAGCTGATCCGACAGCAACGCCAGATCGAAGCTGAAAGCCGGGGCCTGACGAAGGCCGAACGCAGAACCCGTGAAAGAAAAGGGACATTGAAGGGCACGAACTCGGCCGTCTCGACAACCGAAGGGCTGCGCCCGATCGATACGGGTGATACATCGCGCCCATTGTTCAAGGTGGAGAGATTGCGCACACCGACGCATCCGGTCGGGCATTCCGACAACATCCGGTCACCGCGAGACGTCGCCACTGAGCGTGCTTTCTTGATGTCGCCTCTGTTTGATGCGGTCAAGCTTTTCGAGGTTCGTGATAGGGGAGCCGCGCGCGGCGCCGTGCGCGCCCCACGACGCTGGCGCGGCGTCGCGCGTGGCGGTGGCCCTGTCGCGCGTCATGTTTCGTTCTTTCGCAGTGAGGGGCCGTCCAAGGGCAACCTGTGAGCGTTGTGGACGATGCGGTCGAGGATTGCATCGGCGAAGGTCGGCTCGCCGATGACGTCGTGCCAGGCGTCGACGGGCAGTTGGCTGGTGATGATGATCGATCCGTTCTGGTAGCGGTCCTCGACGATTTCCATCAGGTCGCGGCGCTGCGATGTTGTCAGCCGTTCGGGCCCCCAGTCGTCCAGGATGAGCAGGTCGGTGCGAATGATCTGGCGGAACAAGCGGGGAAACCGCCCGTCACCATGGGCGAGTTCGAGATCGGCGAACAGACGCGACAAGCGGTGATAGAGGACGGTGCGACCGTCGCGGCAGGCTTTCTGTCCGAGCGCGCAGGCCAGCCAGGTCTTTCCGACACCGCAGGGGCCGGTGATGATCAGATTTTGCCGCTTTCCGATCCAGTCGCCGTGCGCGAGCTGGCGAAACAGGTCCCGGTCGAGTTGCCGCGGGGCGCGGTAATTGACGTCCTCGATGGCGGCGCCCCCATGGCGCAACTTGGCCGCGCGCATCCGGCTCTGGTAGCGCTTCGTGCTGCGGTTCGCGGCCTCGCGGTCGATCAGAAGACCCAGCCATTCGGCATGGCTGATCTCGGCGGCATCGTCTTGCCGCTGCAACTCGGCGAAGGCCTCCGCCATGCCATCGAGCTTGAGGGCACGCAGGTGGTTCAGGGTGGGATGGTCGAGCATTCGGATGTCTCCTTATCAGTGGAAATAGCTGGCGCCGCGGATATTGGGATGTGTGATCGCCGGGCCCTCCGCGGGGGTCTCTGGCCGTCGGCGATGCAGGTTGTTCCGGAGGATTGATTTGACCGAGCTGTATGACAGGCCGCCAATCTCGCCAGCACGCAGGCAGGCGGCTTCAAGGGCGTCCCGGCCATGGGGCTTGGCGAGGCGCACGATCCCGATGCAGGCGCGGAAGCCTTGCTCGGGATGGGGCTTGGCGCGCAGGATCAGATCCACGAGGTTCGCCGTGTTGGGACCGATCTTCTCGGCCATGCGCCGCAGTTCGGCGGGGGTGAGCCCGGCATATCGGCGATGGCTGGCGGGCATGTGCGCGGCCACGGTCGTATGCTTGCGGTTCCCAGACGTTCGGACATGGGAGGCCACGCGCTGTCCTTCATGGAAGATCTCGACAGTCCGGGCCGTGATCCGGGCCCAGAGCGTCTTCTTCAGGAGCTGGTGGGGCACGGAGTAGTAGTGCTTATGAACTTCGACATGGTAATCGAGGCCGACCCGCCGCTCGACCCAGTCGGCATACTCGTAGGGGGCCGCGGGCAACGGCCGGAGCGCGGGCTGGTCGAGCTGTTCGAACAGATCCCGGCGGCTGGCGCCCAGGTGCCGGGTCATCTTGCCGTTCAGTCCCGGCAGCAGATCGCGGATCGCCGCGTTCACTTCGGCCAGAGAAAAGAACCGCCGTTTGCGCAGCCGCGCGATGATCCAGCGCTGGACGACAAGAACGCCGACCTCGGCCTTCGCTTTGTCGCGAGGCTTGTAGGGACGCGCCGGCAGGATCGCCGTGCCGTAATGAGCGGCCATCTCGGCATAGGTGCGGTTGATCTGCGGCTCATGAAAGCAGGCCTTGGTCACGCCAGCCTTGAGATTATCCGAGACGATCTGCTCGGGCACACCGCCGAAGAAGGCCAGCAAGCGAACATGCGCGCCGATCCAGTCCGGCAGGCTCTGGGTCCAGGTCGCCTCGACATAGGTATAGTTCGAGGCACCCAGGACGCCGACGAAGATTTGCGCCACGCGGATCGCGCCGGTCTCGCCATCGATCACCTCGATGGTATCGCCGGAATAGTCGACGAACACGCGCTCGCCAGCCGCATGGTGCTGGCGCATGGTGGGCGACAGGCGGCCTTCCCAGCGACGGTAGAGGTCGCAGAACCGACTGTATCCATAGCCATCGTCCGGATGGGCGGCGCGATACTCCTCCCAGATCAGCGACAGCGTGACCCCCTTGCGGCGGAGTTGCCGATGAACCGCAGCCCAATCCGGCTGCGCCAATCCTCGGCGCGTTTGGCCGCCCGGCGGTGCAAACAGCCGTCGTTCCAGCGCGGCTTCGTCCAGCCCGTCCGGGAGCGGCCAACACAGTTCGGCCCGTTCCGCCCGCTTGAGATACTCGCTGATCGTCGACTGCCCGACGTTCAGGCTCCTCGCGATCTTCCGCGTCGACAATCCGGTGGCCCTCAGGCGAAGGGCTTCTGAAATCTTGCGCATTGGCAATCGTCTCATTCTGGGGCTCCTTGCTCGTCCTCGATGACGGCAAGGCTACCCTGCTGCACGATCGCCCAGCAGCCGGTCTCACAACTCGAAACCGGGATGATCGGATACCTCGGAATCCGTGACCGGATTAAATCGGAATGACCGACCGGATATTATCGGAATCGGTGACCGGATGACCCCGGTGTGCGCAGCGGACGCCGTCGCGGAACTCAACCCCGCTGATGACCTCTGGCAGGCGGTTCCGGCCGTCGAGCCTCCGCCATTTCTTCTGCGCCGACATCATCAGCCGGAAGGCCATGGCGAGCCCGGTCTTTCGGCTCAGGCAGCCCTTGGTTCGCCGGGTGCGGTGCCGGACGGTGGCGAAGGTGCTCTCGATCGGATTTGACGTCCGGATATGTTTCCAGTGCTCGGCCGGATAGTCGTAGAGGGTCAGCAGCGCGTCCCGGTCCTTGACCAGCTTGGCCACCGCCTTGTCCCATTTCACGCCGTAGGTTTCGACGAAGAAGTTGAAGGCGACGTTGGCTTCGGCCTTTGTCCCGGCCTGCCAGATGTCGTGCAGGTGTCCTTTGGCCCTGGCCTGCGCCGATTTCGGCAGCGCGTTCAGCACGTTCATGGTCTTGTGCAGCCAGCACCGCTGCTCCTGCGTCGTGGGGAAGACTTCGCGCAGGGCCGTCCAGAAGCCGAGGGCACCGTCGCCGATCGCGAGCTTGGGATCCTGCGTGAGGCCGCGCCGCTTGAGATCGAGCAGCACCTCGCGCCAGCTCTGGGTGCTCTCGCGGAAGCCGTCGGTCATGGCCAGCAGTTCCTTCCGGCCGTATTCATCCGCCCCGACGATGACCAGAACGCATTGCTTTTCCTCGGCCATGCGCGGCTTGAAGTAGACACCGTCGGCCCAGATGTAGAGGAACCGCCGGGTTCCGAGGTCGCGCTTCTCCCAAGCCTCGTATTCGGACCACCAGTTGGCTTTCAGGCGGGTGACGGTCTTGGCCGACAGGCCCTTGGCGTCCGGCCCCAGAAGGGCGGCCAGCGCCTCGCCGAAATCGCCGGTGGAGACCCCCTTGAGGTAGAGCCAGGGCAGCAGTTCCTCGACCGATTTGGCCTTGCGCAGGTAGCGCGGCAGGATGCTGGGCGTGAAGGAGATCCTCTCCGCTCCCGGCTTGCGATCCCGCACCCGCGGCACCTTCACGGCGACCGGACCGATCCCGGTCAGGATTTCGCGCTCCGGCAAATGTCCGTGCCGCACCAGCCTGGCCCGGCCGTCATCGAGCCTTTCCTCAGCGAACGCGGCGAGGAGCGTTGCCAGCTCGGCCTCAACCGCTTGTTCGATAAGCTTGCGCGCACCCTCCCGGATGAGGTCCGTCAGCGGATCCGGCGAAAACCCCGATGGATCGGGCAGCGTGCTGATGGTAGTCTCCGACATGTGGCATGTATGGATGCCGCCTTTGGTGCAAGGGGTATTTTGAACCTCTTTGGGTGCGATCGGGTGCGGTCATGTATTAGGCCTTGTCGTTGCGGCACTGTTCATGGCCGCGGGCCGATATGGTGATGCGCGTACCGGGTCCAAATCATATCCGAGGGCTTGGACGCCCAATGCCACATAGATGGTTTTCCCGGTCCGGATCTGGCCGATCAGTTTCCCATAAAAGCTTCGGTGACCTCCTCACACATCGACCGAGGCAGAGATTGGCGCGTCTCGCTGTTACGCGACCGCCTCGGGGTTCTTGTAATCCTCGTTCTTCGTCAGCATCGCCCAGATCGCACGGGCCATTCTATTTGCCAGGGTGACCGCCGCCACGAGTTTTGGTTTCCGAGCCAGAAGCCGTTCAAGCCACGAGCCCTTCTTGATGCCAAAACGGGTCGCTGCTGAAATAACCGACATGGCGCCTCTGATGAGATGGCTGCGAATGTCTACCTGCCCCATCTTCGAGACCTTCCCCAAGCGGCTTTTCCCGCCTGTGGAATTCTGTCTGGGCACCAGTCCCAGCCAAGCCGAGAAATCCCGCCCGCGGGAAAAACATCCCGGATCCGGCGCGAATGTTTCGACTGCCATTGCGGTTTGCAGTCCAACCCCGGGGACAGTCTGCAAGCGCTTCACCACCGCGGATTTCTTGGCCATTTCCCGCATCTCACCCGTCATCTCTGCGATCTGCGCTGTCAGCTGCGCGATATGGTCGACATAGACATGCGCCAATTCGCGGACTTTGCATGGCATGGACACCGTTTCGTCTTCAATCATCGCAGACAGTTTCTTCAGGCCACACATATTGGTCGCGGCAATCACACCGTGTTCCGCCAGATGCGAACGCAAGGCGTTGATCGTTTGGGTGCGTTGGCCAATGAACATCTGCCGCGTCCGATAGGCCATCGCGCTGATCTGCTGATCCTCGGGTTTGGGCTCGACAAACCTCATGGTCGGACGTGAGCCCGCCTCGGCAATGGCTTCCGCGTCTGCCATATCATTTTTCTGGCGTTTGACATATGGCTTCACATATTGCGGTGGGATCAAGCGTGGACTGTGGCCGAGGCGTTCAATCTCCCGCGCCCAACCGTGGGCGGTCGCACAGGCTTCCATGGCGACGATGCATTTGGGTTGCTCCGAGAGAAACGGCAGAACCTGGCTTCGAGAAAGCTTTTTGCGAAACACGACGGCACCGGCTTCGGAGGCACCATGCGCGTGGAAAACGTTCTTTGCCAGATCAAGGCCGATGATGGTTGCTGTAGTCATGTGGGTGCCTCATTCCTTTGCCACGCTGCCATCAGCATGACGATATGTTGCGATGACGCCGGGCGGCGGCATCCACACCATCATATCCCTTTCTCGGCTGAGAATTGACGGCGTCTGAACACCGCCATGATATGCCGCCCCTCAGGGCATCACCAACTTTCGCGCGTTACTCCTCACTCCCGAAGCGGGAGTTCTGCAACAACGCCGATCTTGCCCGCGATCAGCAAGACCACGGCAAGATTGAAGGAATGGAAGGGATGAACCGTAAAGAAGGTCACGCGGCGGCGCCTGTCAGAATGCTGTCAACTGATGTTGATTCCGCTTTGCCCCGGATCCGCCTTCCGGTCAAGGGCGGGGCCCCGCGCCTGCCTCAGGCGGTGGTGTGAAATCCGTTATCGGCATAGACCACCGATCCGCTCATGGGACTTGCGGCCTCGGTTGCCAGAAAGGCCGCCAGCGTACCGATCTCTTCGATGCTTACCAGTTTTCCCGCAGGCGTACGGGCGCGAATCTTATCCATCAGCGCATCGAACCGGTCGATCCCCGAGGCGGCGCGGGTCTTGACCGGACCGGTTGAAAGCGAAAAGGCACGAATCCCTTCGCCCGCCAGATCGGCCGCCGCATAGCGGACCGAAGCCTCCAGTGCGGCCTTTACCGGACCCATGAGGTTGTAATTCTCGACCACCCGATCCGCGCCGTAAAAGCTGACCGTGATCAGCGAACCACCCGCCTGCATCAAAGGCCGCGCCAGCCGCGCCATGCGCAGGAAGGAGTGGCAAGAGATATCCATCGCCGTCGCAAAACCTTCGGCCGAAGCGTTGACAACGCTGGTGTGCAGATCCTCGCGCGGGGCGAAGGCGATGGCATGAAGCAGAAAATCAAGCCGCCCCCATTCAGCGGTAATGCGGTCAAACACGGCTTCCAACTGGCCGGGTTCACGCACATCGCAAGGAAGGAACAGCGGCGCACCCACTTCCTGCGCCACGGGTTCGACCCATGGCCGGGCCTTTTCATTAAGAAAGGTCAGCGCCAGCTCTGCCCCCGCCGCGCGAAAGGCCCTGGCGCAACCGGCGGCGATGCTGGCCCCATTCGCCACGCCAACCACGAGGCCGCGTTTGCCTTTCAGATCAATCATGTCGCTGCCTCTTCGCTGACGGCCTCCTGGGCGATGATGCTTTCCTCATCGGTCGGAATGACAAGAAGCTGCACCCGGCTGGCGGCGGTGCTGATCCTGCGCGACCCTGCTTCATTGGCATCGGGGTCAAGCTCTGCCCCAAGCCAGGCCAGCCGCGCGGCGACACGGGCGCGGATACCGGGCTGATGCTCGCCGATTCCTGCCGTGAAGACCAGCGCATCGATCCCGCCCATGCTGGTCGCCAACCGTGCCACCTCGCCCGCGATGCGCAGGCAAAAGAGGTCGATCGCCTCGGCAGCCTCTGGGCGCGTGCTGGCCATCAGCTCGCGGCTGTCAGCCTCGAAACCCGACACGCCCAGAAGGCCGCTTTCACGATAGAGCATGGTCTCGACCTGTTTCAGGCTTTGCCCCATTTCGCCCATCAGATGCAGGATCACGCCGGGGTCCAGCGCACCCGAACGCGTCGCCATCGGGATGCCGTCCAGCGTCGAAAACCCCATCGAGCTGTCGATGCTCTTGCCGCCCCGGATCGCACAAAGGCTTGCGCCGCTGCCCAGATGTGCGGCGACCACCTTTGCATCGGTGGCCAGATCGCCCAGTTGCCCGGCGATATAGCGGTAGGAGAGACCATGAAAGCCATAGCGCTTGATCCCCTGATCATAAAGCGCGCGCGGCAGGGCAAAGCGGCGGATCAGGGGCGGGTTGGTGGCATGAAACGCCGTGTCGAAAGAGGCTGTCTGTGGCACATCGGGGTAAAGCCCCCGCATCGCCCGGATCAGCGCAAGGCTTTGCGGCTGATGCAGCGGCGCAAGCCGCGCCAGCGCGTCGATCTGCGCGATCACCTGATCGGTGATCCGGGCTGGTCCTGTGAAGACATCGCCGCCATGCACAACCCGATGGCCGATCACCGCAAGGCGCGAAAGATTGAAATGCCCGGCCAGCCAGGCAAAAGCCTGGTTCAGCACGGCTGTCAGATCGCCGGGATCCGCTGTGATCGGGCCTGAAAAGGTCTTGCCCTCGCGCGTCAGGCGCACTTCGAAAGGCTCATCGCGGAAATCGATCACGCCCGAGGCCAGCGGGCGCGGCGCGGCGGCCTCCAGTGCGTAAAACCCCAGCTTGATAGTCGAGGATCCGGTGTTGAATGTCAGGATCAGATCGCGGGTCACGCCTTCCCCTCCGCTTTGCGGACCGCGACCAGCTTGGCCAGCGCAGCCGAGGCGATGCGGGCCGATAAAGGATCCGCCCGGCTTGTCAGAACGATTGGCACCCGTGCGCCCAGAACCAGCCCCGCGGCCGTGGCGCCCGCGAAATAGATCAGCTGTTTGGCAAGCATGTTCCCGGCCTCGAGATCCGGCACCAGAAGAATATCGGCCTCGCCCGCCACCTGCGAGACGATGCCCTTCGTCGCCACCGCCTCGGGGCTGATCGCATTGTCGAAGGCCAGCGGCCCGTCAACCAGCGCGCCCGTGATCTGGCCTCGAGCCGCCATCACCGTCAGCGCGGCGGCATCCAGCGTGGCGGGCATCGTCGCGTTCACCGTCTCGACCGCCGCCAGCACCGCGACCTTCGGCTGATCGCGCCCCAGAAGCCGCATCAGATCGACGGCATTCTGGCAGATGTCGCGCTTATGCTCTAATGTCGGTGCGATATTGATCGCGGCATCGGTGACGATCACCGGCTTGCGATAGGCGGGCACATCCATCGCATAGACATGGCTGATCCGGCGTTCGGTGCGCAGGCCGCCGCTTTTCGAAACCACCGCCGCAAGCAGTTCATCGGAATGCAGGCTGCCCTTGACCAGCACCTGGACCTTGCCACAGGCCGCCAGTTCCACCGCCCGCGCCGCCGCTGCATGGCTGTGCTCTGTCTCCTCGATCCGGAAGCCGTCAAGCGCGACCCCGGCCTCGGCGGCCGCCGCGCGAATCTTTGCGCCGGGACCGATCAGGATCGGGTCAAGCAGGCCTTCGTCGCGCACCTCGATCGCGCCAAGGATCGCGGATTTCGAACAGGGATGCACCACCGCCGCCCGCACCGGGGGCAATGCGCGGGCCTCTTCGACAAAGCCCTGCCAGCGCCCCTTCGGCAAGACCACCGCCTCGGGAAGGTCACCCGGCACCCAGGTCACCTGCTCGACCGGGGCCAGCACCAGCGCCTCGCCCGAAAGCACCACCTCGCCCCGCTGATTGCGGGCGGTGGTCGTCAGGCGGACACGGTTCTTGCCCTCGATCAGCTCGGCCACTTCAACTTCGGCGGTGATGGTATCGCCTGGCGAAACCGGCTTGTTAAAGCGGATCTGCTGGTCGAGATAGATCGTCCCCGGCCCCGGCAGGCGGGTGCCCAGCACCGCCGAAATCAGCGCCGCAGTCCACATGCCGTGCACCACGACATGGCCAAACGGCCCATGGGCGGCGAAACCGGCATCCAGATGCGCGGGGTTGGCGTCGCCGGAAACAGCGGCGAACAATTCAATATCCTTGGGACCGACGTGGCGGACAAGACTGGCGCGGTCGCCGATTTTCATCTGGTGAAACAGATAGTTGGTCAGAGTGCCGGTCATCTTGTCACCTCTGGAAAACATATGTGCCGGGCGCATCTGCCAGCGCGTTGCCCATTGCGGGCGGCGCGGCGGGGGCACCCGAACGCGCGGCAAGCCAGGCCTGCCAGGGCGTCCACCACGAACCCTCGGTTGCAGGATTGGCCTCGACCCAGGTCTCGGGCGGCAAAAGCGCGTCGTCATGGGCGCGGGTCGCCAGCCGGTAGCGGCGGCGCGGGTGACCGGGAGGAGAGACGATCCCCGCATTATGCCCGCCCGACGTCAGCGCGAAAGTCACCTCGCAATCGGTGAACTGGTGGATTTTGTAGACCGACTTCCAGGGTGCGACATGATCGCGCTCGGTCCCGACGGCAAAGATCGGCACCCGGATGTTCTGCAACAGAACTGTCTTGCCCCCGGCGGTGAAGCGTCCCGAAGAAAGCTCATTATTCAGATAAAGCCTGCGCAGATATTCGGCATGCATCCGATAGGGCATCCGGGTGCTGTCGGCATTCCAGGCCATGAGATCATTCATCGCCGTCCGCTCGCCCATCATGTAATCGCGCACCATCCGGGACCAGATGAGGTCATTCGAGCGCAAAAGCTGAAACGCCCCCGCCATCTGATCGGCAGAGAGATAGCCGCGGTTCCACATCATGCTTTCAAGAAGATGCAGCTGGCTTGGGTCGATGAACAACGCAAGCTCGCCCGGTTCGGCGAAATCGACCTGCGCGGCAAGCAGCGTCAGCGAGGCGAGACGCGCGTCCCCCTTCCCCGCCATGGCAGCCGCCGCGATCGACAGCAAAGTGCCACCCAGACAATAGCCGGTGGCGTGGATTTTCTGATCGGGCATTAGACGGGTGATCTCATCCAACGCGGCCATCACGCCCAGCCGGCGATAATCCTCCAGCGTCAGATCACGATCCTCTGCACCCGGATTGCGCCAGGAAATGGCGAAAACCGTGTGGCCCTGCGCCACCAGCCAGCGGATCAGGGAATTCTCCGGGCTGAGGTCGAGGATATAGTATTTCATGATCCAGGCCGGAACGATCAGCACCGGCTCGGGGTGCACGGTTTCTGTCGTGGGCGTATACTGGATCAGTTCGATCAGGTGGTTGCGGAAGATTACCTTGCCCGGCGTCACCGCCACATCGCGACCCGGTGTAAAGGCCTCGACACCCTCTGGCGGCTCCTGCCGGATCTGGCGGACGACGTCCTGCAGCCAGTTCTGCCAGCCCTTCACAAGGTTCATGCCTCCGGTAGCCCAGGTCCGTGCCACAACCTCGGGATTGGTAAAAGGGTTGTTCGAAGGCGCACAGACATCAAGGATCTGTTTCGCGGCAAAAGACACCACATCCTCGTGGTGCTTCGTCACGCCCGGAACCTCATGGGTGACGTTATGCAGCCATTGCTGCTGCAGCAGGAAAGCCTGCGACATCCAGCTGAAGGGCGGTTTCGCCCAGGCTTCACCGGCGAAACGGCGGTCGCCCGGCAAGGGCGTGATGACCGGCGCGGCCTGCGGATCCATCGCCGAGGCCATCAGATGCGCCATGAGACGCTGCCATTTGCGGCCCGCCTTGACGCCCAGTTCCATCTGCTTGCCCGGTGCCTGCGCCAGATGAAAGGCCCAGTCGACATAGGCCATCATCAGCGAGCCGGGCGAGACCCCGCCGCTGAGCTGTCCCGAGAGCGCCTCTCGTATGCGGTCAACGGCCTGAAAAGCCTCGATGCCAAGGCTTTCATCGCCGGTTGCACCCGAGCCATCTGATTTGGGAGTAAGGGCCATGTCGCGTCTCCAATTTACCGGCGGAAGTTAGCACAGAACTATCAACGAGTGTTGATCGAAATCAAAGAGTTCAAGATTTTTCTTGAACATAGGCATTGCGCCCAAGGCCCGATGCCGACGACATGTCGTAAAGCGCCGTCAAACCGCCGAAACAGCCGCCCCCGGACTGAACAGGCAAAGCATCGGCGTCCGGCGGCGGACACGGAATCCCCTGTCCCTGCCCTGATCATCATGGACGATTACCGGCAAAACGGCGCGACGTCGAGGCCATGACCCGGCCAATGCCGCTGGCACCAACGCCGGGCCAAGGCCGCGGCCTCAATCCGCCAGCACATCACCGATGCCAGTGAAGACACCACCGACCTGATTGAAGACAAAGGCCCCAGCCAAGCGTACCTCACCGAAAAGGGTGTTTTCAACCACAGCCCCGGCCTCGCCGGAAAGCAGGCCGACATAGCGGCTGTGGGCGGGATCATCGGTCGGAATATCGGTAATATCCACGATCCGTATTCCGGTCGCGACCGCCAGGCGCTGGACCGCCGGATCACGCACATCGACAAGCCCAAGCCGTATCCGACGTACCGAAAGCTGCGACGACAGTTTCAGCGCCAGATCGTCCGAGGAGACGAGCACCGTGATGGGATGCTTCATCGGCCCAAGGCTGACCATCTGGGCGCGGAAAAGATCGATATCAATATCCGGGGCGGCAAGGATGACCTCGATCCGGTCCAGCACATCGTCCCGCCCGGCAAGACGCAGTTGCACCAGCGTCTCCATCGTCAGCCGCGCGCCCATGCTGTGAGCCAGCACCGGCACCGCGTCGGAAGCGGACCGACCCTTTGTCAAAAGCCGCAGCAGATCGGCAAGCGCCGCGCGGGAAAAGTCAGACGCGTCACGATCAGCCAGATAGGCGCCCGGATAGCCTGCCGAGGGCCATGTAAAAAGGACGGGCTTTTCCTCGATATGCGCATCGACCGAAAGCTGCGCGGTACGGAACAAGGCCTCATGAAAGCGGGTGTTGAAGCCGTGGACATAAAGCCCGACCCCCTCGCGCGAGAGACGCTTTGCAAAGGCGTCACGGCTAAGCGTCTGCCGGCTGCGCATCACGAAATTCCGGTCGGCGCTGCTGCCATTGCGATCCGGCCATTCAATCTTTCCCGGCCGATGGCCAGGCGGCACCGAGACCTCGTATTCCAGCCAGCTTGGCCGGATGGAGCGAGAGTCGCCAAAGGCCCCCGGCAGATTTGCCTCGGGCGCGCGGGTGGTCATGGTCAGCACCCGGACAAGGCGGGCGCCCTCGGGCAGGGCACCGGCATCGGGGGCCAGAACTTCCGGCCCCGGACGCGCAGCGCAGCCTGCAAGCGCAAGCGTCAGGATCAGAAGCAGGCGGCCCAACATATGCCTTACCGCAGGAATTTCTTGAATCGTATCAGTGCCAGCCAGAACAGCGCCACCCCGATCGCCGCCAGCGCCGCGAACTGGGGCCAGACCACGTCAAGCCCCGCACCTCGGAACAAGATGCCCTGCGAGAGGATGATGAAATGCGTGTTGGGGGCTGCAAGCATGATGGTCTGGATGATCTCTGGCATGGATTCCCGCGGCGTCATCGCGCCTGACAGCACCTGCAGCGGCAAAAGCGCCATCATCAGCAAAAGCGCGAATTGCGGCATCGACCCGGCGATGGTGGCAAGGAAAATTCCAAGCCCCGTCATGGCGAAAACCATCAGCACCGCGCCCGCAAGAAACAGCACGACCGAGCCCTGCACCGGAACCGCCATCAGCGCCTGCACCACAACACTTAGCGAAAAGATCGACCCCAGCAGCACCACCAGCCCCATCGACCAGATCTTGGAAAACATGATCTCGGTCGTGGTGACGGGCATGACCAGCAGGTGCTCGACCGTGCCATGTTCCTTTTCGCGGATCAGCGCCGCGCCGGTCAGCACCAGCGACAGCATGGTGATCGACTGGATCACGGCGGAAATCGCGCCGAACCACTTCGGATCCAGCGAGGGATTATACCGCGCGCGGAGCGCCAGATCGACCGGCAGCGCGGTCTCGGCCCGGTAGCCCGCCACATATTCCGAAACCTCGGAGGACACGATCTGCTGGATATAGCCGCCGCCGGTGAAGGCCTGGCTCATCCTTGTCGCGTCGATATTCAGCTGGATCGCCGGGTTTTTTCCGGCCAGCACATCGCGCGCGAAATCCGGTGGGATGTTCAGCGCAAAAGTATCCAGCCCCTGATCCATCCGCCGATCCATCTCGGCCGTCGTGGTCATCTGCGGCTCGACAAAATAGGGCGGATAAAAGGCCGAGGTGATGCGGGCGGAGAGATGCGACTGATCCTCATCCACGATCGAGATCGCGGCATTCGTCAGCGCCTCGGGCGAGGCGTTCGCAGAGGTCCAGATCGAGAGCGAAAAGGAATAGACGATCAGCACCAGCATCACCGGATCGCGCCAGAGCCCGCGCAATTCCTTGACGCCCAGATTGAAGGTGTTGCGCAGGTTCATCCGCCCCTCACTTCGCCTGTTTTTTCAGGAAGGCCGCCGCCAGCCCGATAATCACCGGAATGGCGATGCCCATGGCCAGCATCGGCCCGGCCAGTTCCGCCATTCCGAAGGCCTTGGAGAAAGCCCCCCGCGCGGCGGTGATAAACCAGGTCGAGGGGTAGATCTCGCCCAGAACCCGACCAAAACCCGACAGCGAAGAGACCGGGTCGATCAAACCCGAATAGCTGACCGCCGGGATCATCGTCAGCATGGCGGTCGCGAACAGCGCCGCGACCTGACTTGCGATGAAGACCGACACCAGAAAACCAAGCGCCGTGGTCGCGGTGACATAGATCAGCGCCGAAAGGGTAAAGCCCAGAAAACTGCCGTTGAAGGGCACTGCGAAGAATGTGACCGCCATGGCCATCATCAGGAAGAAATTCAGCATGGCCAGCGCGATATAGGGCAGCTGTTTGCCAAGCAGAAATTCCAGCCGCGTCACCGGCGTGACGTAGAAATTGATGATCGAGCCCAGTTCGCGTTCACGCGCGACCGAAAGCGTGGTCAGGATCGCCGGGATCATCAGCAAAAGCAGCGGGATGATCGCCGGGACCATCGCATTCAGGCTGCGCACGTCGGGGTTGTAGCGGTATCGGGTCACCAGTTCGAAACTGCCGCCGCTCGCCTTGTCACCGTAAAGCTGACGCGCCTGACGTGTGATCCAGTCGGCATGCATGCCCTGCACATAGCCCTGCACCGTATTGGCGCGGCTGGGGTTGGCGCCGTCGAACCAGGCCCCGACCTGCACATCCCTGCCTGCCGCGATATCGGCGGCAAAGCCGGGCGGGATCTCGATCGCCAGCGCCAGCTCGCCCGAGCGCATTCTTGCGTCGATCTCGTCGTAACTTGTCAGGGCCGGCTGTTCGATGAAATAGCGCGATCCCGCAATATCGGCGATATAATTGCGGCTGGTGGTGGTCTGGTCGCGGTCAAGGGCGGCGAAGGTCAGATCCTCGACATCCATGTTGATGCCCAGCCCCACCACGATCATCAGAAGAAGGCTGCCGACCAACGCCATGGTCAGCCGGATCGGATCGCGCTGCAATTGCAGGCTTTCCAGCTGCGAATAGCTAAGCAGTCGCCGCAGGCTGAAGCCGGATTGCTGCGCGTGATGGGTCACCCCGGCTGCGGGGGCCTCGGGCGCAGCGGCGGGGGCGGGTGCCGTCTCGCCAATCGCCTCTTCAAGATAGGCGATGAACGCGTCTTCCAGCGTGGCGCAACCTTTGGCTTTCGTGATCCCCTCGGCGGTGTCCGAGACCAGCACCTTGCCCGCATGCATCAGGCTGATGCGGTCGCACCATTCCGCCTCGTTCATGAAATGGGTCGAGACAAAGATCGTCACGCCATCCTTGCGCGAAAGTTCCGCCAGAATGCGCCAGAAGCCGTTGCGCGCCACCGGGTCCACCCCCGAGGTCGGCTCGTCAAGGATCAGGATCTCGGGCGCATGGATCATCGCCACCGCCAGCGAAAGCCGCTGGCGGATACCCAGCGGCAACGCCTCGGGCAGGCTGTCGGTCACGTCGCCCAGATCGAACCGGGCGATCATCTCGTCAACCCTGGCGGGGATCTTCTCGGCCGCCATATCGAAAAGCCGCGCGTGCAGATCAAGGTTCTGACGCACCGTCAGCTCGGAATAGAGCGAGAAGGCCTGCGACATGAACCCGACCCGGCGGCGCACCGACAGATCGCTTGCATCGACCTCATGGCCGAAAAGCTTTGCCCGGCCCTCACTCGGCTCCAGAAGCCCGGTGAGCATCTTCATCGTCGTCGTCTTGCCGCAGCCGTTCGAACCCAGAAAGCCGAAAATCTCACCCCTGGGGATGCGGAAGGAAACATTGTCGACCGCCACGAAATCGCCAAAGCGCTGCGTCAGCCCCTCGGCCTCGATGGCGATATCGCTGTCATCGGTGGTCCGCGGCGGGATCACCACGGCACTGTCTTCGCCCCGGTCTTCTTCGGGCAAAAGCGCGATGAAGGCTGCATCAAGCGTGTCGGCCCCGGTCCGCGACAGCAGATCGCTGGTGGTGCCGGTGGCCAGCACCCGGCCCGCATTCATCGCAACCAGCCAGTCGAAGCGCGCGGCCTCTTCCATATAGGCGGTGGCGGTGATCACGCTCATCCCCGGCCGTGTCGCGCGGATGCGGTCGATCAGATCCCAGAACTGGCGGCGCGACAGCGGATCGACGCCGGTGGTCGGCTCGTCAAGAATCAGGAAATCGGGATCATGGATCAGCGCGCAGCACAGACCCAGCTTTTGCTTCATGCCGCCCGACAGCTTTGACGCCGGGCGCGACCGGAACGGCGTCATGCCGGTCGCAGCCAGCAGATCGGTGATCCGCCGCTCGCGTTCGGCCTTGTCATGACCGAAAAGCGAGCCGAAGAAATCAAGGTTCTCTTCGACCGAAAGCGTCGGGTAGAGGTTCTTGCCCAGACCCTGCGGCATATAGGCGGTGCGGGGGCAGACGCGGTTGCGATGCGCCACATCGCGCATATCGCCGCCCAGAACCTCGACCTTGCCCTGCTGGATCACACGTGCCCCGGCCAGCAGCGACAGAAGGCTGGACTTTCCGACCCCGTCTGGCCCGATCAGCCCGACCATGCGCCCCTCAGGGATCTCCAGCGTCACATTGTCAAGCGCCGTGACCTTGCCATAGCGCAGCGTCAGGCCGGAGACCCCGGCAACTGAGCCGGTCATTTCACGACATTGGAAAGAAAGTCAGGCCAGGCGGCATCCGGATTAAGCCGCAGATAGGCCATGCCCGGCAGGCCGGTTTTGACATATTCGATATGCCGCGACAGCAGCTCGGGGTCGATGCGGGCACGGACGCGGAACATCAGCTTTTCGCGCTCATCGGCGGTCTCGACCGTCTTTGGCGTGAACTGCGCCACATCGGCAACATAGGAAACCGTGGCCGGGATCACGAATTCCCGCGCCGCATCCATGACAAGGCGCACCTCTGATCCGACCTGCACCCGGCCGACCTGCGATGTCGGCAGAAAAACCGTCATATAGACATCGCCCAGATCGACAAGGCTGAGGATCCGCCCGCCAGAGCCGACAATCTCGCCCTCTTGTGCGATGCGATACTGGATCCGGCCCGTGCGCGGCGCTTTCAGCGTGGCGTCGTCCAGAGAGGCCTGGATCGCATCAATCGACGCCTTTGCCGCCTCGACGGCCGCACTTGCATCGACCACCTGCGCCTGCGCGCTGCTGACCCCCGCCAGCGCTGCCGCATGGCTGGCTTCGGCCGAGGCCACACCGGCGCGGGCCTGGGCGTCCCGGGCGCGGTCATCATCCAGCACCTGCTGCGAGATCGCACTGGTCTTTGCAAGCTGCTCAGAGCGTTCAAGCCTGCGCGACGCGGCATCGGCAACCGAGCCTGCCTGATCAACCGCGGCCCGGGCCGCGCGCTCTTGTGCCTCGGCCTGAGCGACCAGCGCCCTTGCTGTCTCGACGCCGATTTCGGCGCGGGCAAGCTGCGCTTCGGCCTGACGTTTTTGTGCGTTCAGCTGCACCACGTCCATCTGCACCAGCACATCGCCTGCGCTGACCATGTCACCTTCGGCAGCGGTGATTTCGGCGATTCGGCCGCCGGTGAGCGCCGCGATATCCACCTCGGTCGCCTCGATCCGGCCATTGGCGCTGGCAAAACCCGCCGGCAGACCGGCGGGTTGCAGCCGGTCCCAGGCCAGCCAGCCAAGCACGGCGACAACGGCCAGGCCGCCCAGAATAATGGTGTTTCTGCCGGGCTTTGCCATGATCTGCCTCTGATTGCTGTGCTGATGGATGCTTCGCGCATGTCCCGATGCGGTTTTCGCCCTACGCTCCCCTGTTGTCAACGCTCGATGACAGGGTAAAAACCTGTATTGTCGCGCAAAAGCGGCTGCTGGTTGTTTGCTGTTGAAAAACCAGCTAAACAACACGACCCGGTCTGGGCTGCACCTTGCCGCACCTCTGCTCCGGGGCAGCATTTTCAGTTTCTTCGCGTCGAAGCCACCGGACGAACACAAGCCACCCATGCCAAGGACGCTCAACTCAGCCAACTCGACCGACCGCATGCCGGGGCAGGCAACCGGGAAAGAACGCATTCTTGCATCGGCGATGCTGCTTTTCGCGCGGATGCCCTATTCCGACACCAGCCTGCGCGACATCGCCGCCGCGGCTGGGGTCGATGTGGCCTATGTCCATCGCGCCTTCGGGTCGAAGGCCGAGATATTCCGTCAGGCCTTGCTGGCGCTTGCGCCCCTCGATGACATCGCCGCAGGGGACCCCGATGGCGCGACCATGATCAACCGGATCTGCGATCTGGCCTTCCTGCGTGATCCGCGCAAGGTAGAAGATGTCAGGCCGCTTCATTTACTGACACAGTCCAGCCTCTGCAGCGAGGCGCGGGCGATCATTGCGCAATTCTTTGGCACGTCACTAGCCCTGCCTCTAAGCAGGGCGTTTGGCCATGCGGATCCGGGACGGGCGCATTTCGCGCTTAGCCTTCTCAGCGGTTTCGTGACCCATCGTGCGATTTTCGGGCCTGCGGATTTGCTGGCTATCCCCGAGGCGGATCAGCGACAGATGCTGCAAACCGCCCTGATGAACGCAATGCTGCCTGGTTGTTCAGATGGGGTATTCGGCTGGCGTCCCATC
Source organism: Thioclava sp. DLFJ5-1 (assembly GCF_002020115.1). NCBI lineage: Bacteria > Pseudomonadati > Pseudomonadota > Alphaproteobacteria > Rhodobacterales > Paracoccaceae > Thioclava > Thioclava sp. DLFJ5-1. The sequence goes on from NZ_MPZU01000011.1 coordinate 19,546, forward strand.
TAGACCACTATCCAAGTCAGCTTGCCAACTGCGATCCTGTATAAGTTATGTTGGGATTTCCGCGTTTCGTGCGGAGATTTCAACACGATTGATCGGACGCCTCAGGTGCTTTCAGGCGGCTATATACGGTCGGTCAGATGGCCGCTTGGATCGAGTGTCGGTCTCGTAGGTTGCGCGCCCCCGCAACCATTTCTACGATTTTGCACGATATTCTACGACAGAGTACGATCTGCAACGACGCAGCACTACGCTAGAGCCTGATTGCTCTCACTGAACCCGCAATCAGAAGATGCAGCGACGCTCTTCCGTTGCGCCGATACTTCCGCTAGCTCAGCCGCCCCGCGACTATCGGAAGACAGGCAATGAAATCAACTCGTTCGTCCCTGATCCCGCACAGGGTTGCAAGCTATTGCGACCTAAGGCTCGCTCCTGTCCTCGAACCGGAGGAGGCGAGCACCGTGCGAGAATGCCTCGCGGGCCTGCTCGATCGAAACGAGTACCCACCCTATAAGCGGTGGGTCCGGCGCCGCAGATGGTGGGGTTCGTGGCGCGGCCGGTGATGGTGCTGACCATCTCCGTCCCTGCGCTGCCGCGCTGACGGGGGCTGCTTCAGGGAAGTGGGCGCGCGCCGCAGACGGCGCGAAATCGTAAAAATTGCAGCAGGCCTGTCCAACCAGGAGGCTGAGAGAATGATCGCGAGGATCGGAATCGACATCGCAAAAAACGTGTTCCACGTCCATGGCGTCTGCCCCGCCGAAAGGCAGCTCATATCGCGCAAGCTGCGCAGGTCCCAGGTTTTGGCCTTCTTTGGAAAGCTTGAACCTTGCCTTGTCGGCATGGAAGCATGCGCCACTGCGCACTACTGGGCCCGAGAAATAGCTGCGCTTGGCCATGAAGTCCGGCTGATGCCACCAAAATATGTGAAGGCCTATCTGAAGCGGCAGAAGAACGATGCTGCTGATGCTGCGGCGATCTGCGAAGCGGTTGGGCGTCCTGACATGCGTTTCGTGCCGGTGAAATCGCGGGACCAGCAGGCCGCTCTCATGCTGCACCGAGCCCGGGATCTGCTGATCCGGCAGAGAACCATGCTCATCAACGCCTTCCGTGCGCACCTGGCGGAGATCGGCCATGTCGCCGCCGTTGGCAGAACCGGCGTGACCGAGCTGCTGGAAGTCGTGAAGGCCGATGACGACCGGTTGTCGCCACTTGAACGGGAAACCCTCTCCCATCTTGCAGGCCAGATAGGGGATGCGACCGCTCGGATCACGGCGTTGGAAAAGCGCATCCTCGTCTGGCATCGCAGTAGCGAAGCCTGGGGTCTGATGCCGGAGGGGGCAGAATCCTACGCTAAGGCTTAATTTTTGGGGAATTTCGCTGCAGCGTTCTGTAGACGGTCGGTCTTGAGACAGAGAAGAGCTCAGCTAGATCGCTGATGGAATATTCGCCGGAGGCGTGCATCCGGCTCAGTTCTTTTTGTTGTTTTTCCGAGAGTTTCGGCTGCTTTCCCCGGAGTTTGCCCTTGGCGCGGGCGATGGCCATACCTTCGCGGGTGCGCATGCGGATGAGGTCGGCCTCGAACTCGGCGAAGGTGGCGAGGATGTTGAAGAACATCTTTCCCATCGGGTCGGTCGGATCGTAGACCGATGCGCCGAGGGCAAGCTTGACGCCCTTCTTTTCCAACTGTTCCGCGATGGCTCGTGCGTCGGGGACCGAGCGCGCGAGGCGGTCAAGCTTCGGCACGACAAACACGTCGCCTGCGCGCACGGCGGCGAGGGCCTGGGCGAGACCGGGCCGGTCGCGGTTCGTGCCGGTCAGACCGTGATCTGTGTAGATGCGGTCTTCGGTGACCCCAAGCTCTGCAAGGGCAGCACGCTGCGCCGTCAGATCCTGACGATCGGTGGAGCAGCGGGCATAGCCAATTTTTGTCGTTTTTCATAAATAGGTTCAGCACTGGCCATTGTTTTCATTGACACGCGCTTGTCACAAAAGACTTCAATACTGATCGCCAAACAGTTCGGTGCGTTGCAAAACCGTCAGACACCGGTTCAGCGCGTTGCAGGAGGCAGGATCGGTCATGGACCTGGAATCCGTTCCGAAAGGCGTGTGGCAGAAGGCCGAGGAACGGGCGGCCTTGCTTCGACCACTTGCCGCGCTCCATGAAGCACCAGCGCATCTTGTCCGCGCTGCAGCGATTGATCTGAAAATTTCCGAACGTTGGGCCTACAGGCTGATCCGCCGGCTCCGTGAAGAAAACGGCGCGGTCACCGCGCTCTTGCCGCGCGATGGCCGCGGTGCTCCGCGCAAGACGCGGATCGCGGGGGATCGGGAAGCGATCATCGGTCATGTCATCGAAGGCCACTATCTCAAACGGCAGAAGGCGCGCCCCTCGGAAATCGTGAGGGCGGTTCAGGTCGAGTGCCGCAAGGCGGGGATTTCGTCTCCTAGCGAAGCCACGATCAGGCGACGGGTTAACCTGATCGACAAGGGTGTCGCGTCACGGCTTCGCGAAGATGATCCGGACACAAAGCCGATCCTCGGCGCGACCCCGATCCCGAAATACCCGCTCGACGTCGTGCAAATCGATCACACGCCGGTCGATGTCATTTTGGTCGATCCGTTCGAGCGTCTGCCAATCGGGCGGCCATATCTGACGGTTGCGATTGACGTGATGAGCCGGATGATCGCGGGCTTCCATCTTAGCCTTGATCCCCCTTCCGCCGCGAGCGTCGGCCTGTGCCTCGCCCACGTCGCTGACGATAAGAAAACCTGGATGACAGCGCGCGGCGTTACGGATGTGGAGTGGCCGATTGCGGGAAAGCCAAAGAAGATCGGCGTAGACAATGCCGGCGAGTTCCACTCGCAGGCTTTCGAGCGCGGGTGCGCGCAACATAATATCGAGATCGAATGGCGACCGCCGGGGCAACCTCAGTTCGGTGGCATTGTAGAGCGTGTGATCGGCACCCTCATGCGGCGCATTCACAAGTTGCCGGGCACGACATTTTCCAACACGGCGCAGCGCGGCGCATACGACAGCGAAAGACAGGCCTGCCTGACCCTTGAAGAACTGGAACGCTGGCTGACGGTTGCGATTTGCAAGGATTATCACCTGTCCGGGCATCGTGGGTTGGACGGGGCCACACCTCTTGCCCGGCTGAAGGAAGGTCTCGTATCCTTGAGCCGATCTGGCGGCAGCATCGCTATCCCGCGTGACATGCGCAGCTATCTGATCGACTTCCTTCCGGTTCTGCGTAGAACGTTGCAACGCGACGGATTCACCGTAGATCATATTCGCTATTTCTCGAACGCCCTGAAACCGTGGATCGTCTCGCGCGACGTCCGGACGGAGGGACATCTGATCCTGCGCCGCGACCCACGAGACCTTTCGCGTGTTTATGTTCTCGACCCTTTCGACGGTTCCTGGCTCGAAGTGCCGTATCGCACACTCTCCCGACCGTCGATCACGCTCTGGGAACATCGGGCAGCGCGACGACGTGCCCAAGAACGCAATGCGGCGACCGTGGACGAGGACAGCATTTTCACCGCCTTCGCGGAAATGCAGGAGATCGAGCGCAACGCGGCCCGGCTCTCCAAGGGTGCCCGCCGCCGTCGGTCGCGACCGGTGCTGGATCGACAATCTCCTTTGGCGAAGCAACCGGAGGCTCTCGGCCTGGGCGAGCTCGCGCAAGATCAACCGGACGCTCCACCGCAACCATTCACCGACATTGAAGAGTGGTAGGGCAGATGGACCATCTTCGACCCGAAGCCCGACGCATCGCGGAAAAGCCTGCTATCGAACGGCTCGATTGTTTCGCAACCGACCGCTGGATCGGCTATTCCCGCGCGCAGGATGCCCTGAAACGCATGGACATGCTGTTGGCGACGCAACCCGGCCGTGTTCGACCGCAGAACATGCTGGTTGTCGGGCCGAGCAACAACGGCAAATCGACCATCGCCGAGAAATTCCAGCGCCAGCACCCCCGAAGAAGTTCGGAAGAAAGGGACCGACATATCTTTCCGGTCCTGTCGGTCCAGATGAT
>NZ_MPZU01000012.1:0-2500 GCF_002020115.1 Thioclava sp. DLFJ5-1
GATTTGGTTGCGGGAGTAGGATTTGAACCTACGACCTTCAGGTTATGAGCCTGACGAGCTACCGGGCTGCTCCATCCCGCGTCCGTTGAGCGTTTGCCTTGATGTCAGGTTATGAGCCTGACGAGGCGATCGCGTTTTTCAAACTCTTTAGGAGAGTTTGTAGCGATTGCGGGGTGCTCGATCCCGCGTTTGTTTCCCGAGGGCTTTATGTTTTTGCGATCGGGATTTTGTTTGTCATCGTTGTTTGAGAGATGAAGTTTTATCGCTTCTTTCTAGGTTTGGCGGTGACCTACTCTCCCACGTCTTAAGACGCAGTACCATTGGCGCGACGGCACTTAACGGCCGGGTTCGGAATGGAGCCGGGTGTTTTGCTCGTGCTATGACCACCAAACCGAGGAAGAAGCGATGATTTCAAGTCATGCGGCGCTTGCCGCCTCCAGCATTGCGCTGGCGCGGAGCGTTCTACACTAAATTAATGCATGCTGTTTGATCGGAGCCAGAGGTCTGGCTTCTACCGGATCAAATCAAGCCAATCGGGCAATTAGTACTGGTCAACTGAACGCGTTGCCGCGCTTACATCTCCAGCCTATCGACGTGGTGGTCTTCCACGGCCCTCAAGGGATACCTAGTTTTGAAGGGGGCTTCCCGCTTAGATGCTTTCAGCGGTTATCCTGTCCGGACATAGCTACCCAGCACTACCGTTGGCACGATAACTGGTCCACCAGTGGTCCGTTCACCCCGGTCCTCTCGTACTAGGGGCAACTCTTCTCAAGTATCCTACACCCACGGCAGATAGGGACCGAACTGTCTCACGACGTTCTAAACCCAGCTCACGTACCTCTTTAAACGGCGAACAGCCGTACCCTTGGGACCTGCTCCAGCCCCAGGATGAGATGAGCCGACATCGAGGTGCCAAACGGTGCCGTCGATATGGACTCTTGGGCACCATCAGCCTGTTATCCCCAGAGTACCTTTTATCCGTTGAGCGATGGCCCTTCCACTCGGGACCACCGGATCACTATGGCCGACTTTCGTCTCTGCTCGACTTGTCAGTCTTGCAGTCAGGCTGGCTTCTGCCATTGCACTCAACGACCGATTTCCGACCGGTCTGAGCCAACCTTCGCGCGCCTCCGTTACACTTTGGGAGGCGACCGCCCCAGTCAAACTACCCACCACGCAGGGTCCCGGATCCCGATAAGGGACCGCGGTTAGACATCAAGCAGGCGAAGGGTGGTATCTCAAGGATGGCTCCACGAAGACTGGCGTCCCCGTTTCAAAGCCTACCACCTATCCTGCACATCACATGCCTGATGCCAGTGCGAAGCTATAGTAAAGGTTCATGGGGTCTTTCCGTCTAACCGCGGGTAGTGTGCATCTTGACACACAGTTCAATTTCGCTGAGTCCACGTTTGAGACAGCGGGGAGATCGTTACGCCATTCGTGCAGGTCGGAACTTACCCGACAAGGAATTTCGCTACCTTAGGACCGTTATAGTTACGGCCGCCGTTTACCGGGGCTTCAATTCGGAGCTTGCACTCCTCCTTTTAACCTTCCGGCACCGGGCAGGCGTCAGACTGTATACGTCGCCTTACGGCTTCGCACAGCCCTGTGTTTTAAGTAAACAGTCGCCACCCCCTAGTTTGTGCCCCCCACCCTCACTTGCGTGAGAATGGGGCCTCCTTCTCGCGAACTTACGGAGGCATTTTGCCGAGTTCCTTAAACGTGGTTCTCTCAAGCGCCTTGGTATTCTCTACCAGTCCACCTGTGTCGGTTTCGGGTACGGTCCGATAGTGGGGCTATTTCCAGGAACTGCTAAGCGGCCCACACAATCCAATAAGTGTGAACAACCCTCGCAATCCGTCACCACCACATGGCCCAGGAATATTAACCTGGTTCCCATCGACTACGCCTTTCGGCCTCGCCTTAGGGGCCGGCTTACCCTGCTCAGATTAGCTTTAAGCAGGAACCCTTGGACTTTCGGCGACAGGGTCTCTCACCCTGTTTGTCGCTACTCATGTCAACATTCTCACTTCTGATCACTCCACCGGATGCCTTACAGCCCGGCTTCACAGTCAGAACATTGCCTCCAATACTCCCTAAGGAGATAAGGAGGCAGCGTTCTATATCACAGAACGCTCCGCTACCACGCACATCACTGTGCATCCAAAGCTTCGGCTCATGGCTTGAGCCCCGTTACATCTTCGCCGCAAGACCTCTTGACTAGACCAGTGAGCTGTTACGCTATCTTTAAAGGATGGCTGCTTCTAAGCCAACCTCCTGGTTGTTTTGGAAGTCTCACATGCTTTCCCACTTAGCCATGAATTGGGGGCCTTAGCTGTTGGTCAGGGTTGTTTCCCTCTCCACGACGGACGTTAGCACCCGCCGTGTGTCTGCCGATCAGTTCTTCCCGGTATTCGGAGTTTGCTTAGACTCAGTAAGGCTGTGGGCCCCCATCATCCATGCAGTGCTCTACCCCCGGGAGAATACAATCGACGCGCTA
>NZ_MPZU01000013.1:0-1436 GCF_002020115.1 Thioclava sp. DLFJ5-1
GGGAGTGGGCAAAACTTGGTGGTTAAGCGGCCCGCTTTGAGACGCCTAGCCTTCTGTCAAGGACAGCGGCCCGAGTGACGGCAACCCGTTGCGCGCCCCGCGGTGACCATCTCATGCGCCGCCGCTTGCCCATGCGGGTGTTGCCGATGTCATCAACACAGCCTTCTGCCCGGGACGACGAAACTGCGAGGCCATTCCGGTGTCGATGGCCGTAGTCTACGAGCGCGTCGAAGTTGTTCGCAAGGTAGGAATAGAGGTCCTGGCACCGGGCTTTGACCCGCTTGGCCGCTTCTCGTAATTCTCGGGTTTCGGCGTGCAGACGATCGCAATCGATCTGAAGAACCTTGAGGATTGTCGCGGCGGTCATCACTTTGCCGTGCCAAAGGTGCCAACGCAGTGTATCAGCAGGTCGCTCGAAGAGTAGCGGCAACCCTGAAAAGCCCTTCGATTGCAGAAGTCCCCGCACCGCATTTTCAATGTGCTTGACCCGCATCGAGATATGCCACCAGTCCAGTATGTGGGTGACGGGACCTCGAACGGCACGCCTCACCAAATTCGGCAGTGCAGGTTCGCCGTCTGAAATCACGGTCACTTTGCTCTGACCGTCCCAGCCCTGCGCGATCAGGTCATGTCGGAGCTGCTTTGCTGGAGAACCGGCGGCTTGCTGCACGAGACCAAACCGCCGGCTCATATTGGGGCTTTCAACCTTGCCGACTACAACATCGAGGTGCCGTTTCTGGTATTCAGGTCGACATCGTATGTGCGCACCATCCAGGAAAACGGTCAGTGGTGATGGCGGAGCGATTGTATCCGCGTCTCCTTGGCTTACGTTTTCGCGGCCTAGCTCGTCGGCGATGCGACCCAAACGATTTCGAACGGTCGTGTTCAATTGAGCCGAACAGGGCATGAACATTTCGATTAATCGAGCGGCTTCCCGAAACGAGTGCCTGGCCCCCAATTCAGCCTGCAGGCGCCGAAGTTCGGCAGTCGCACGGTCAGAGAATAACCCGGCAAGTGGTGATTGTGGCCCAGATTTCGCGACCCCAGCCGGTTGGCACAAGCAGCGTCGAAGCCTTGGCCACTTCACCCGAATTCGCCCGAAAAGAGTGTCGAGAATACGGCCTCGATCATCATGGATCGCGCGTTGTTTGCCACAGCCATCGCATTTCCGGCGAGCCTCCATTGCTTCACCGACCTGATCTTGCACAATCGTCTCCTGCAAACGCCTCAGTAAGGTCTTTGCGTCATTGAGGAGAAGGCCCAAACTCTCGGAACCAAACTCGTCCGGCGCACGGCGAAGTCGACCGATATTGCGCTTCTTGGTTTCTCCATCGTCAAACGTCGTCTCGACAAAAATGTTTACTTCCATGGTGGGTCCCGCCTTGTTCCGATACCTTACCCTACCACGTCGACCACCAGGTTTTGCCCACTCCCGC
>NZ_MPZU01000014.1:0-1393 GCF_002020115.1 Thioclava sp. DLFJ5-1
GGTCGTGTCGCGCGGGTGGTGGAAATTGTTTGGCGGCGTAATCTCCGGGTGACTTGAACCCACCCAACCGGCGGCGGCAACCGCCAGGGAGATTACGCCATGAGCAAGATTACAGACACCGGCACGCCTGCGCTACTGGAAGCGGGGCGCGGCTACGATCCGATTGAGGATCGGCTTCGGCAAACCGTCCGCGCGACGATCGAGGCGCTGTTCGAAGAGGAACTCGAGGCCTTCATCGGGCGCTGCCGCTATGGCCGCTGCGAGGGTGCGCAGAAGGGTTATCGCCACGGACATCGCGAGCGCCAGCTCACCGGCACGTTCGGCACCGAGACGGTGCGCGTGCCGCGCGCCCGCATCGAAGATGACGCTGGCAAGATCACCGAATGGCGCTCGAAAGCACTGCCGCGCTACCAGCGGCTGACCAAGAAGGCCGAGGCGCTGATCGCAGCGGTCTACCTGGCAGGGACCAACACGCGGCGGGTGAAACGCGCGCTGGCAGGCCTTTTCGAAGGCGCTGTCGGCAAGGATGTGGTCAGCCGGGCCTGGCGCAAGGTGAAAGTCGACTGGGACGCTTGGTGCGCCCGCAGCCTCTCCGAGGAAGACATCGTCCGGCTCATCCTCGACGGCACCGTCATCAAGACCCGGCTGGATCGCAAGGCCACGAACATCTCGGTGCTGGCGGCGATCGGCGTGCGCCGGGATGGGCAGAAGATATTGCTTTCCATCAAGAATATGGGTGGGGAAAGCACGGCGGCCTGGGGCCAGTTCCTCGCCGACCTCGACGCCCGTGGCCTGAAACGACCGGAGTTCGTCGTCGTCGATGGCGCCCCGGGCCTGGAAGCCGCGCTGGTGGCGCTCTGGGGCGACAAGCTGCCGATCCAGCGCTGCACCGTTCACAAGCATCGCAACCTGCTGGCGCATGCGCCCAAGCATCTGCATGACGAGCTGACCGCGGACTACCGCGACATGATCTACGCCGACACCGCCGCCGGGATCGAAACCCGCCGCAAGGCGTTCCTGCGCAAGTGGCGGCTCAAGTGCCGGGCGGTGGCCGACAGCCTCGAGGAAGCTGGCGAGCGCCTCTTCACCTTCACCAGGCTTGATCCGTCGCAATGGAAGTCAGCGAGGACCACCAACGCCATCGAGCGCCTCAACGAGGAATTCCGCCGCCGCATCAAGACCCAGACGGTGCTGCCCTGCGCCGAGACCGTGCCGATGCTGCTCTGGGCGCTCCTGGCCTCCGGCCAGATCCAGATGCGCAAGGTCGATGGGTGGGAGACCCTCTCTCAGCCCATCGAGCCGATCGCGCTTGACCTCGCCGCCTGATCGGACGCACCTTCACATGCCCGGAGCACGCCGCCACGGAATTTCCACAGCATTCGCGACACGACCC
>NZ_MPZU01000002.1:0-697658 GCF_002020115.1 Thioclava sp. DLFJ5-1
GGATGGAGCAGCCCGGTAGCTCGTCAGGCTCATAACCTGAAGGTCGTAGGTTCAAATCCTACTCCCGCAACCAAATCTTCTAAAGCATATCAAACGCCTAGCCTCGCTACACGCGAGGCATTTTGCGTTTGAGGTGGCCTTGCTGCAGACTTCACCCCTGCACTGACCGCAACCAGCGCAACACGCCCCAGGCTCCCGTGTCGTGGGAGACTGAAGCGCACCACTCGCTTGAAATCACAATCAGACCGTGCGCATCAGTCGCAGGGCGTCGTAGATTGCCGCATGGGTGTTGCGCGCGGCGACGGCGTCGCCGATGCGGAAGAGCTGATAGGCGCCGCTGGGATTTCGCGTGACCGTTTGCGGCTGGCCGGCGATCAGGGCTTCGTAATCGACTTCGCCCTGATTGGTCGCGTCTTCGCGGAGGTCGAAATAGATGTCGTCGAGCGGGCGGGTGCCGTGATTGACGACGACCTGATCGACATGCCGCTCGCGGGTGAAGGTTCCATAATCGCTGCCGACGCGCGCGACCAAGCCGTTTCCGTCCTTCGCCACGCCCGTCAGTTTCCAAAGCACGGTGAAGGTCACGTCGCGGGCCTGCAATTCGCGCAAAGACGGGGTCAGGGACATTGCCATAACTTCCGAGGAGAAATTGCGGTCGCGCGTCATGACCTCGACCTTGGCCCCGCTGGCCGCGAGGGTTTCGGCAGCCTGCAGGGCGGCGTAGTCGCCAGCGTCGTCATAGATCAGCACGTTGCTGCCGGGGCGGGCGTCGCCCGACAGGATGTCCCAGGACGAGACGACAAGATCGTCGCCTGCGTCCAGCACCTCGGTATGCGGCAGGCCGCCGGTCGCGATCACGACGACATCGGGCTGTTCTGCGCGGATGGTGTCCGCGTCGGCATAGCTGTTGAACCGGAAGCTCACACCGAGACGCTCGCATTCCGCGAAACGCCACTGGATCAGCTGGATCATCTCGTGGCGGCGCTTGGATTGCGCGGTCAGGCGCACCTGTCCGCCGGGATTGTTGGCGGCCTCGTGCACGATGACCTCATGGCCGCGTTCCGCAGCGACCCGGGCGGCCTCGAGCCCCGCCGGACCGGCCCCGACGATGACCACGCGGCGCTTTGCTTCGGCCTTGGCGATCTCATGGGGGACTTCCAACTCGCGCCCGGTCGAGGGGTTGTGCAGGCACAGCGCCATGCCGCCCTGATAAATCCGGTCGAGGCAGTAATTCGCGCCGACGCAGGGGCGGATACGTTCTTCCTCGCCGCGCAGGATCTTGGCGACGATATGCGGGTCGGCCATATGGGCGCGGGTCATGCCGACCATGTCGAGCTTGCCCTCCGCGATCGCGTGGCGCGCGGTGGCGACATCCTGAATCTTTGCGGCGTGGAAGGTCGGGAACTTGGTGGCGGCGCGGATCTCGCCGGCGAAATCGAGATGCGGTGCGCTGCGCATGCCCTGCACCGGGATCACGTCGGTCAGGCCCGCATCGGTGTCGATATGGCCCTTCACCACGTTGAGGAAATCGACCATGCCGCTGTCTTTCAGACGCTGCGAGATTTCCAGCCCCTCTTCGCGGGTGATGCCGCCGGGCAGGTCCTCGTCGCCGGTGTAGCGCACGCCGACGATGAACTCGTCGCCCACCCGCGCGCGGATCGCCTTGAGCGTGTCGAAGGTGAAGCGCAGACGGTTCTCGAGGCTGCCGCCATAGGGGGCGTCCAGATCGTTGGTCAGAGGTGACCAGAACTGATCCATCAGGTGGCCATAGGCTTGCAGCTCGATCCCGTCGAGCCCTGCCGCTTTCATCCGTTCGGCGGCGTCGGCGTAGTCCTCGATGATGCGCGCGATGTCCCAATCCTCGGCCTTTTTCGGGAAGGCCTTGTGCGAGGCCTCGCGCTCATGGCTCGACGAGACGACCGGAAGCCAGTCGGCCTTGTCCCAGCGGGTGCGGCGCCCGAGATGGGTCAGCTGGATCATCACGGCGCAATCGTGCTCGTGGCAGGCATCCGTCAGCTCTTTCATCCAGCCGACGACCTCGTCCTTCCATGCAAGGATGTTGTTGAAGACCGGCGGGCTGTCGCGGGCAACAGAAGCGGAACCCGCGGTCATCGTCAGCGCCACGCCCGCGCGCGCCCGCTCGACGTGATAGGCGCGGTAGCGATCCTTGGGCATCCCGTCCTCGGGGTAGGCGGGCTCGTGGCTCGTGATCATCAGGCGGTTCTTCAGCGTCAGATGCTTGAGCTGATAGGGCTGCAGAAGCGGATCACTGGACATGGGCGGACTCCTAGAGGTCGGGTCTTGAGGGCAGGGGGCTGTCAGGCGTCGATCGAGACGTCGCCGATCGGGTTCGAGCAGCAGGCGAGAACGTAGCCTTCCTCGATCTCGTCATCGGTGATGCCGCCGTTGTGGACCATGTGGACCTGACCGCCCTTGGTCTTGATCTTGCAGGTGCCGCAGACCCCGAAGGTGCAACCCGAAGGAAGCGGCACGCCCGCAGCTTTCGCGGCGGCCAGCAGGGTTTCGGTCTCCTTGATCTTCGCGGTCTTGCCGGATTTGGCGAAGGTGACCTCGACGGCGGCATCCTCGTCGGGGGTCACGTCGTCTTCGGGCTCGACCGGGCGATCGGCGATCGGTGCGTTGAAGCTCTCCTGATGGTAGTGGTCCATGTCGAACCCCAAACCCGTCAGCGCCTCGCGCACCGCGCGCATGAAAGGCTCGGGGCCGCAGCAGAACACCTCGCGCTCGAGATAATCGGGGGCTGCGAGGCCGAGGATGAGCTGGTTCAGCTGCCCCTTGATCCCGGTCCAGGGCGCGTAGCGATCCTGTTCCTCGACCACCCAGGTCAGCGCGATCCCCGGCAGGCGCGAGGCCATATGCTCCAGCCGTTCGCGGAAGATGATCTCCGACGGACGGCGCGCGCAGTTGATGAAAACGATGTCCGGGTCGCTGCCCGCATCATAGAGCTGCGTCGTCATCGACATCATCGGGGTGATGCCGGAGCCTGCCGAGATGAACAGGTATTTCGACGCCGGATGGACGACGTTCGAGAACATCCCCGCCGGTCCCAAGGCCTTGATCCGCATGCCGGGGCGCAGATTGTCGAGCATCCAGCGCGTGCCGAGCGAGTCCGGCTGCGCCTTCACCGTGACGGTGAGCGAGGTGGGGCGCGACGGCGAGGAGGAGATCGTGAAGGTCCGGTGCAGCGGGCCGCCCGCCACCGGCAATTCCAGCGTCACGAACTGCCCGGCGTTGAAGTGGAACAGCGCCCCCGAGGGCGGTCGAAAGGTGAAGCTCGCCGTATTCGGGGCTTCGGGCAGGAAGTTGACGCATTCCAGCGGTTCGTCATCGGTCCAGAACTGAAGGAGCGGTTGAGCATTTGCAGCCATGAGCCTACTCCGCCGCGACGCTGCGCGGGGCAAGCGCGCGGGTCATGGTGTCGGCATACCAGTCGACGAACTGGATCACGCCGGACTCCCAGTCCGGGCTGTAGGGGCCCGGCGTATAGGCGGGAGAGTTGATGCCGCGCTGGTTGTCCTCGACGATCTCGCGGTCCTGATCGTTGGTGGCGATCCAGACTTCGGTCAGGCGCTGCAGATCGTAATCCACCCCCTCGACCGCATCGCGATCCACGATCCAGCAGGTCGTCACCTCGGTTTGCGTGGGGCTGATCGGCATGACCCGGAAGGTCAGCGTGATGTCGGGCAGGAAGTGGTTCCAGGTCGACGGGTAGTGGAATTTCAGAAGCGATCCCGCATCGGGCAGGGCGACGCGGCCGAGGGGACGGCGCACCGCCGCCTGACCGTCCATCGTGTAGCTGACGGCATTGTCCTGCAGCGGCATCCGCGCCAGACGGTATTGCCCCTGACCGCCGAGACGGAATTGCGCAGGCGCGCCCGCCGCCTCGCAGCGGTCGAAATGCCCCTGAAGCCGGGCCGAGATCGAACCATCGGCGGAGACGCCCGCGACCTCCGGGTCGAGCGGGAAGGAGTTACACAGCTCGGGGTGGTTGCTCGAGCAGTGATAGCACTCGCGGTTGTTCTCCCAGACCAGCTTCCAGTTGCCTTCCTCGATGATCGACGAGGTGAAGGCGAACTTGCCCCGGTGCAGGTCGTGGACCTCCAGATAGGGGCGCGCCATCGCGGCGAAGGCTTCGAAATCCGGGGCGTCGTCGGCCAGACAGATATAGATCAGGCCGCAGAGATCGCGGGTCTGAACGGCATGGAGGCGATGCTCTTTCGGGTCGAACTCCGGCCCCATCTCGCGCGCCCAGAGCAGGCTGCCGTCCAGATCGTAGGTCCATTGGTGATAGGGGCAGACGAGCTTGGCGACGCGGCCCGCGGAGGCCTTGCACAGGATCGAGCCGCGGTGGCGGCAGGTGTTGTGAAAGCCCCGAATCTCGCCATCGCTGCCCTTGACCAGAATGACGTCATAAGCCCCGATCTTCAGGCGCGCGTAGTCGCCGGTCTTGACCAGCTGACAGGCCGGGATCGCATAAAGCCACTCGCGGTAGTAGATATGCTCGAGATCCTCCTCGAAGATGCCCGGGTCGGTATAGAAGGCTCGGTCGAGCGAATATCCGGGTTTGCGATGTGCGAGCAGATCGGCAAGAGGAGGTGTCACGGGCGCGGCCTTTCCTATCCAAGCGTGATTTCACCTCATTTCAAATTTGCTTTTTCGTCCCTCTCAACGTCATAAATATTCATCCCGGGTGAGTTCAGCTCACCTAAGACGTATTTCGACACGGAATGGTTCGAAACCGACATCATGCAGCGCCCCTATGATCTTCCCTCGCTTAGCTCACTGAATTGTTTCGAGGCTGCTGCCCGAAAATTAAGCTTCAAGGCGGCGGCGTCAGAGCTGAACGTGACCCCGACGGCCGTCAGCCATCAGATTCGGGCGCTCGAGACGGAGCTTGGTCAGCAGCTTTTCCGCCGCCAGCATCGCGGCGTCGAATTGACCGAGGCGGGGGCCTATCTGTTCAACGCCGTGCAGCGCAGCTTTGAAGCCATATCCGACGTGGTGAGGGATATGCGCGGGCCTGTCGCGGAGGACGACGTGATGGTGCTCGCCTCGACCGCGGTCAGTTCTTTGTGGCTCACTCCCAAACTGACGGAATTCTGGCTGAACCATTCCGATATCAACGTCTCGCAGATCGTGAGCGACGCGGTGGATTTAGAGGCGACCGTCGATCTCAGCTTGCATTACGGCGAGTTTCCCGAGGGGGACGAAAGCTGCACGCAGCTTTTTCAGGACCGTATCTGCGCGGTGGGCTCGGAGGCTTTTGCTGCGCGCTATGCCATCACCTCCGCGCATGACTTGCACCGCGTCCCGCTGATCCACATCACGCGTGAGCGCCATCGTTGGACCGAATGGCCCGATTGGCTGTCCGAGCTCGGCGCTCCGCAGCCGACCGGCAAACGGATCACCGTCAACAACTACATGATCGGGCTGCAGATGGCGAAGGAGGGTGTCGGGGCTCTGCTTGGTTGGGACGGTCTGGTCGGCCACCTGATCGACGCCGGAGAGCTCGTCGCGCTCGGGTCAGAAAGCGTGGTGTCGCCACAGTGCTTCTACATCAAGGTTCACCGCCGCGCGTCTGCAAAGGCGAAGAAATTCCGCGACTGGCTGGTTGCGCAGAGCGTCACGCAGGCGGATGGCTGACTGGAGACCGTCGCGAGGGTTTGCTCGCGTCGAACGCATCGCACAGGCATTTGCCACGTCCCTAAGCGCTCAGGCGCGAAAGGGTGTGAAGGTGCCTGTCCCCGTGAGCGGTCGCGCCGACAAAGAAGGCTCACAGGCCGCAATAGTCAGGCTTTGCTCTCATCCGGTTCCCCGGCGACTTCGGGATCGTTGTAGTCGTTGGGGTCGAAGTCGTCAGGGTCGAACGCGTCCTCTTCTTCCGCGATGCCGGTCACGTAGGAGGTTCCCGTCTCTTCATCGAAGATCAGACCGTAGTTCGCGCGTCCCTCCGATCTGAACCGGAGAAACTCGTGAATGCCCGCGTAGAGAGCGACGAACACGAAGGGCAAAAGTATCACTGCAGCAAGTATCTGAGCGCTGATGGCGGACCTCCTCCGGGCTGAACAGCAAAGGCGGATTGTCTGTGGCTGCAAGCCGGGTCAATGAAACAGCAGGCTAACATCATCTGGATGCAGGTTCGAGCACTCGGGCGTTCAGTGTGACCTGCATCTGAGCAAAAGATGGGTCAGTGGAACGTCGAGGTCAAGGCTGGGCGCGGGCAGGGACTGCGCTTTCGCACCCCGCGTCGAGTGCCGGAGACCCAGCCGTCTCAGGCGTCTACGGGTTTCACCTTGGGCGGGATCGGGGCCCCGGACGGATCAATCCCGTGTTTCTGCAACGCCTTGTGCATGTAGCTGCCGCGCCGCGGGCGGTTGTTCTCTGCCTCTTCCAGACGGGGCTTCATCCGGCGTGCCCACATATGCACCGCATATGTGTCGTCGGTCAGGAAATCCGTCTCCACGTCGAAGCGCGACATGATCATCTTGTTCCGGTTCTTGAACGGGATCGGATAGAAGGCCTGTTGCGAGAGCGCATGGTCCCATTCGCCGGTCTCGCGCAGGAAGTGGCTCAACGCGGCAGGGCCGGTCAGCCCCCATTCCTGCTCCGAGAAATGCACCGGTTCGCCGCGGTCGCGGGCCGCGCGCAGTTCCTCTTGCTGCTCTTCCTTCAGCCATGGCCCGATTGCGTAGGGATCGGCCACGAAATCCAGCAGCCCGCGCAGCGTCTGCGACTCCGCGGGCAGGCGCATCACCGCGTTGCAGATCAGGTGCGGCTTCTCCAGCCCGAACACGTAATCATCTTTGAAATCGAAGGGTTTCACGCAAAGCACATCGGCATCGACCCAGATGTAATCGGTCTTCTCCATCAGATGCAGGCGCCACAGATCGGCATGGATCGCGGGGCTTCCGGTGCGCTTGTGGCGGATGATCTCGTCGCCCGGAAAGATGTCGCGCGCATCGCGCAGGGTCACGCCGGGCGGGGCGTTCGGGATCAGGTTGTAGCAATAGAGCAGCGTGTCATGGCCCGCATCGACGAAGGATTTCAGGCTCAGCTGTTCGAGCCAGGACAGGCGGTCTCCGATCCACAGGGTCGCGATCGTCGGCAGTTGGGACAAGGGAAGGCTCCTGATTGGGAAGGTCTTTCGCGGCGGTCAGGCTGCGTGGGGGCGGTGTCCGGTATGTCCGGTGGAGGTGTCGAGCGTCCAACGGGGGCGAGAATGCACGAAATCTCGTTCACAATATGACGGGGTCGATCCATTCCGCATCCTGCGGCTCAGGCCACATTCTGCGCTCCGCTTCCCTGTTGCCATAAATGTGCCCGATCTCTTTGGTTTTTCTTATCTCGCCTTCGCCGTGACGATAGCACCAAACCATCCGTATGTAATTGATCGGCGCAAGAAAAAATGTCAGACCTCAATCGATCCCGAGCAGGAAAAAGCGATCTCGATGGCCGATGATTTCGAAGACGACGCCGCAGGGGGCGAAACCGGGCTCGAGGAGAAGCTGCCCGATTGGTATCGCGAGATTTTTCCCGCAGGTCCCCGCGACGGGTTCTATGAAAAGCTCGGGGCTCATGCGCTGATCCATGTCGCGCGCGACCCGGCCACGCTGGTCGTGACGTTCGATAACCTCTCGGATGCGGGCTATCCCGGCTACGACATCCGGCCCTGGGCCGAGAAATTCATCCGCGACAATGGCTGGAGCCATCTGGGCGTGGTGGCGCAGGGCCCGACATGGTTTCGCGACGCGCGGCTGATCGCCCGGATGGAGGCATTGCGTGATCAGGGCTTTTTCGAAGGATACGCACGGGTCGTGATGACGGGCACCTCGATGGGCGGCTTCGGCGCGCTGGCCTTCGCCGATCTGGCGCCGGGCTGCGAGGTGGTGGCCTTCAGCCCGCAGACGACGCTCGCGCGCGATCTGGTCCCGTGGGAGCGGCGCTTTGCCCGTGGGCGCGATCAGGACTGGTCGCTGCCGCGCTCGGATGCGGCGGAGCATAGCGGTGCCGCGGCCAAGGTCTGGGTGGTCTGCGATCCGTTCCTGCAAGAGGATATGCGACAGGTCGGGCGTCTGCCGCGCGATAACGTCACGCTGCTCAAGGCGTTCGGGCAGGGGCACAAGACGGCGCTGGTGCTGCGCCGGATGGAGCTTCTGAAGGCGGTCATCGCGCGCGCGGTCACGGGCGAGCTGAGCGAGGATTGGTATTATCGGTCGACCCGAGGCCGCAAGGATATCTACCTTTACCGCAAGGTGATGGAGGACCATCTCGCCAGCCGCGGCAAGGAACATCGCATCCCGCGTCTGGTCGCGGCCTTCAAGGCGCGCAGGCAAGCGCAAAGACAGGCGCGCGCTGCGGCGACCTCGCCCGGATCATAACTCCTTTTGAGGTGTAATACGCCGGGGCAGGGCGGCTTGCCCGCGCCTCAGCGTGTTGTCGCCTCGCGCAGCCGGGCGGCCTCATGCATCATCGCGGTCAGCCGGGCGACCTCGGGGCGTTCGGTCATCTCGTGCTTCATCGTCAGCCCGACCGCGCCCGACATGAACTGCGCGCCCAGCGGCAGGCTCGCCAAAAGCCCCGAGGCCAGTTCGCGCGCCACCACGCCGCGCGAGATGAACCACAGCATGTCCGACCCTTCCAAAAGCCCGAGCCCGGTCGCGAGCGAGACGGTCTCGATCGGGCAGCGCGGCTCGGTGATGCCCTGCGCGCCCAGATAATCGTCGACGATGCGCCGGATGATCGCGCCGCGCGTGGGCAGGATCACGTCGCATTGGCGCAGCGCCTCGGGGGCGGGGCTGTTCGCGAAGGGATGGCCCGCGCGCGCCGCCAGAATGACCTCTTCCTCATAGAGGAAATCGAAGCGCAGCCCCGGCATGTCGCCCGCCGCCGGCATCCGCCCGATCATCAGGTCCAGCGCGCCCGAGCGGATCCGGTCGAGCAGATACAGGTTCGGCCCGGTGCTGATCGAGAGCCGCGTGCCCGGATGGGCGCGGCTGAAGTCGAGCGCCACGCCCGGGAAGATAGACCCCGCCACCGTCGGCAGCGCGCCCACATTGATCACGTCGCCGATCCCGTCGCCGCTCAGCGCGGCCGCCCCGGCTTCCAGTTCCTGCAACGCCTGAATCGCATGGCGGCGAAACGCCTCGCCCGCAGGCGTCACCGTCAGCCGCCGCCCGCGCCGCTCCAGCAGCGCGCCGCCCAGCATGGCCTCCATCTCGGAAAGGGTTTTCGACAGGGCAGGCTGTGAAATCCCCTGTTTACGCGCCGCAGCCGACACGCCGCCTGCCTCGATCGTGTCGAGAAAGGCGCGGATGTGCCGCAGCTTGAGACCTTTATGCATAGCCATGGGGTTATGGATTAACGTGCATTTTATATTTGGCTCAAGCGAAAACTTCAGAAAAGATTATGGCGGGAGGAAGAGGATGCACGCACTTATTTGCGACTGGGGGCATATCCATTACCGCGAAGACGGTGTGGCACAGGGCGTTCCGGTTATATGTCTGAACTCGCTGGGCACCGATCTGCGGATGTGGGATGGGCTTGTCGCCCCGCTCTCCGGCTATCGTCTGGTGCGCATGGACAAGCGCGGCCACGGGCTGAGCGCGACCTCTGACGCCGCCCCCACGATCACCGATCTGGCGCGCGATGCGCTGGCGGTGGCCGATCATCTGGGCATCGAAGCAGCGGTTTTCGTCGGCTGTTCGATCGGCGGCATGATCGCGCAGGAGATCGCGCGGATCGCCCCCGAGCGCGTGCGTGCGCTGGTTCTCAGCAACACCGCCGCCAAGATCGGCACCGAAGAAAGCTGGGCCGAGCGGATCGCCACCGTGGAAACTCAGGGCCTGCCTGCGATGGCGCAAGGCGTGATCGAGCGCTGGTTCGGCCCCACCTTCCGCGCCCATCCCGATTGTGCGCTCTGGGTGACGGCGGTCGCGCGCACCGATGCGAAGGGCTATGCGAATTGCTGCGCGGCGCTCGCCGGGGCCGATCTGCGCGACGCGCTGCCCGAGATTTCCGCCCCGACGCTGGTGATCGCGGGCAGCCATGACGGCGCGACCCCGCCCGAGCAGGTCATGGAGATGGCCGCCGCCATTCCCGGCGCGCGGGCCGAATTGATTGAAGGCGCGGGGCATATTCCCGCAATCGAGGCGCCCGAGCAGGTGGCGCGCCTCATCACTGAATTTCTGAAGGAGCATGAGCGTGTCTGAGCGATATGAAGCAGGGATGGAAACGCGCCGTCGCGTCTTGGGCGACGCCCATGTCGACCGCGCCGATGCGGGCAAGACCGAGTTCGACGCACCGTTTCAGGAATTCATCACCGAGGGCGCCTGGGGCTCGGTCTGGTCGCGGCCCGACCTGACGCCGCGTGAACGCTCCATCGTGACGATCGCGCTTCTGGCGGCGCAGGGCAATCACGAGGAGATCGCGATGCATACCCGCGCCACCGCCAACACGGGCGCCTCGCCTGAGGACCTGCGCGAAGCGATGTTGCATGTCGCGGTCTACGCGGGCGTGCCGCGCGCCAATCACGCGATCAAGATCATCAAGGAAACGCTGAAGGAGATGGGCCAATGACCGGTCGTTTGATCCCCCGCGAGGCCGGTATCCATCCGCCTCTCTTCACGCCAGCCTACAAGACCTCGGTGCTGCGCAGCCCGCAGCGCGCGCTGATCGCTTTCGACAGCTCGCCCAGCGAGGAGACCGGCCCGACCTTCGGTCATGTGAAGCTCGGCGCGCTCGATAACGACCTGCTGCTGAACTATGCCCGCCCCGGCACGAGTGCCATCGGCGAGCGGATCATCGTGCACGGTCGGCTTCTGGACGAGAACAACCGTCCGATCCCGAACGCGCTGATCGAGATCTGGCAGGCCAATGCGGGCGGGCGTTACCGCCACAAGAAAGACGGCTATCTGGCGGCGCTCGATCCCGATTTCGGCGGCTGCGGGCGCACGATCACGGGCGAAGACGGCTCCTACGCGTTCCGTACCGTGAAGCCCGGCGCCTATCCGTGGCCCAACGGTCCGAACGAATGGCGCCCGGCCCATATCCACTTCTCGATCTTCGGCCACAGCTTCGGCCAGCGCCTGATCTCCCAGATGTATTTCGAGGGCGATCCCCTGATCGCGCGCTGCCCGATCGCACAGACGATCCCCGACAAGGCGGCGCTCGACCGGCTCGTGGCGGCGCTCGACATGAGCGAGACGAAACCGATGGACGCGATTGCCTACCGCTTCGACATCGTGCTGCGCGGCCACCGCCAGACCCATTTCGAAAACCGCCCGGAGGGATTGTGATGGTGCAGAAATTCGACAAGCCGATCCTGACGCCTTCGCAAACGGCAGGGCCTTACGTCCATATCGGTCTCGCCCCCGAGGCCTGCGGCATCGAGGATGTGCCCTTCGAGACGCTGGGCCGCGAGATCGCCGGGCCGGAGGCGAAAGGCGACCGGATCAAGATCACCTGCCGCGTCGTTGACGGGGGCGATCTGCCGCTGCGCGATTGTCTGGTCGAGACCTGGCAGGCCGATGCCGCCGGTATCTATCCGGGGCAGGAGGGGGCCGACCCGGCTGTCTCGGGTTTCGGTCGCATGCCCGCCGATTTCACCACCGGCGAGATCACTTTCGAGACGATCAAGCCCGGCGCCATTGCGCTTTCGGGAGGGCGCGAGGCGCCGCCGCATATCTCCTTCTGGATTTTCGCGCGCGGGATCAATCACGGGCTGCACACCCGGATGTATTTCCCCGAGGACGATCTGTCGGGCGACCCGCTTCTGGCGCGGATCGAGCATCGCGACCGGATCGCCACGATGGTCGCCGAAGCGACCGGCCCGGGCGCATACCGCTTCGAAATCCGTCTGCAAGGCGCAGGCGAAACCGTCTTCTTCGATATCTGAGCCATGACCCAGGACCCTTGCATCATCTGTGTCGCGATCACCGGCTCCGTGCCGCAGCAATCCGACAACCCCGCTGTGCCGATCACGATCTCCGAGCAGATCGAGTCGACGCAGGCCGCGTTCGAGGCGGGCGCGACCATTGCGCATTGCCATGTGCGCAACGAGGACGGCTCGCCCAGTTCCGACCCCGACCGCTTCGCGCGGCTGATGGAGGGGCTGCACCAGCATTGCCCCGGCATGATTGTTCAGCTCTCCACCGGCGGCCGGTCCGGCGCGGGCAAGACGCGCGGCGGGATGCTGCCCTTGCGGCCCGACATGGCCTCGCTCTCGGTCGGGTCGAACAACTTCCCGACGCGGGTCTATGAGAACCCGCCGGATCTGGTCGACTGGCTGGCCTCCGAGATGAAGACCTACGACGTGCGCCCCGAGATCGAATGCTTCGATCTCAGCCACATCTTTCAGGCCGCGAAACTGGTCGGCGACGGGCGGCTGCCCGCGAATGTCCATGTGCAATTCGTGATGGGGGTGAAGAACGCGATGCCGGTCGACCGCGCGGCGTTCGATTTCATGCGTGAGACCCGTGCGCGGGTGCTGCCCGAGGCGACATGGTGCGCGGCGGGCGTCGGGCCGGGGCAGGTGGTGATCAACCAGTGGTGCATCGAGACCGGCGGGCATTGCCGCACCGGGCTGGAGGACAATATCCGGCTGGATCGCGAGACCCTCGCGCCGTCGAATGCGGCGCTGGTTCAGCGCACGGTCGATCTGTGCGAAAAGGCTGGCCGTCCGGTCGCCACATGGCAGCAGGCGCGCGAGATCCTCGCGCTGCCGATGAAGGGGGCCGCATGAGCCTGTCGCCCCTCGACAGCCCGCTCTGGTCCGGTCTCTACGGCGATCCGGAACTGGGTGCGATGCTTGGCGATGCTGCGCTGTTGGCTGCAATGGTGCGTGTCGAGGTGGCATTGGCCGAGGCCTGTGCGGCCGAGGGGGTCGTGTCCGAGAGTGCGGCTGCCGAGATCGCGCAGCAGTTGACCGGCTATCAACCCGATCCGGCGACACTGGCCGCAGGAGCTGCGCGCGATGGCGTACCGGTTCCCGCGCTGCTGAGCGATCTGCGCGCCAAGCTGTCGGAAGAGGCGGGGCAGGCGCTCCATTGGGGGGCGACCTCGCAAGACATCATCGACAGCGCGACGGCGCTTGTGACGACGCAGGCGCTTACAGTGATCGCGGCGCGGCTGCGGCGCGTGATCTGCGCGACCGGCGTACTGGCCGGGCGCGAAGCGGAGACCGTGATGGCCGGGCGCACCCGCAGCCAGATCGGCCTGCCGGTGACCTTCGGCGCGCTGGTCGCGTCCTGGGGGCAGCCGCTGATCGATGCGACGGCGCGCATGGCCGTGATGCAAGGCGTGAGCCGGATCTCTCTGCATGGCGCGGTCGGCACGGATGCGGCGCTGGGCGACAAGGCGCAGGCGGTGCGCAATCGCATGGCCGCGGCGCTGGGCCAGCAGGCCGAGGATCAACCGTGGCACAGCCGCCGCGACGCGATGGCCGCGACCGGGGCGCAGGCGGTTCTGCTGACCGGCTCGCTGGGCAAAATCGGCACCGATGTCGTGACGCTCGCCCAATCGGGCATCAACGAGGTGCGGATCGCGGGCGGGGGCTCGTCCACCATGCCGCATAAATCGAACCCCGTGGCCGCAGAGGCGCTGGTGGCGCTGGCGCGTCACGCCGCGCATCTGCAGGTCAGCCTTTTCGAATCCACACTGCATGGTCAGTTCCGCGACGGCGCCGCCTGGGCGCTGGAATGGATGAGCCTGCGCCCGATCCTCGTGGCCTGCGGCGCGTCGTTGCGTCTTGCCGGAGAGATGCTGGATGGCCTCCAGGCCGACGCGCCCCGGATGCGCGCCAATCTCGAAGCGGCGGGCTTCGGCCCCTATGCCGAGCGCGCGATTTTCACGCTGGCTAAGACGCTGCCGCGCAACGCGGCGAAGGCCGCGGTGCAAGAGGCGATGGCCACACCCGATCCGGCGGCCGCACTGCTGGCCGCCCATCCCGAACTCGACGGGGACACCCTGACCGATCCGCTTCTCGCGGCAGGGCAGGCCCCAGCGCAGGCGCGCGCTTTTGCGCAGCGCTGCAATGACCTTTGCGGAGGAGACGCATGAAGACCCAAGTCGCCATCATCGGTGGGGGCCCGGCCGGGCTGCTGCTGTCGCAATTGCTCGACCTGCATGGGATCGAGAGCGTCGTGCTGGAACGGCGCTCGCGCGATTACGTTCTGTCGCGGATCCGGGCCGGGGTGCTCGAACAGGGCACCGTCGATCTACTGCGCGCCGCCGAAGTGGGCGCGCGGATGGACCGTCAGGGCGAGATTCATGACGGCGTCGAGATCTCTTGGCACGACGAGCGGCTCAATATCGACATCAAGGATCTGACCGGCCGCGGCGTGATGGTCTATGGCCAGACCGAGGTGACGCAGGACCTGTATGCCGCCCGCGATGCGCGCGGCGGTACGGTGCTGCACGAGGCCGAGGTGACCGCGATCGAAGGCATCGAAGGCGACGGCGTCACCGTGCATTTCACCCATGAGGGCGAGGCCAAGACCCTGACCGCCGATTTCGTCGCAGGCTGCGACGGCTTCCACGGGCCTTCGCGCAAGGCGATCCCGGAAAGCCATCGTCAGGAATTCGAGCGCGCCTATCCGTTCGGCTGGCTCGGCCTTCTGTCCGAGACGCCGCCCGCCGCGCCCGAACTGATCTACGCGGCCCATGATCGGGGCTTTGCGCTGTGTTCGATGCGCTCGCCCACGCTGAGCCGCTATTACGTGCAGGTGTCGCTGAGCGAGAAGCTGGAAGACTGGCCCGCCGAGCGGTTCTGGGACGAGCTGCGCACCCGCATCCCGGCCGATGTGGCCGAGACGCTGGTCACCGGCGAGCCGCTGGAGATGTCGATCGCGCCGCTGCGCAGTTTCGTCTCCGAGCCGATGCGCCACGGGCGTCTGTTCCTTGCGGGCGACAGCGCCCATATCGTGCCGCCGACCGGCGCGAAGGGTCTGAACCTCGCGGCGTCCGACGTCTACTATTTGCACCGCGCCTTCGATCGGTTCTACAACCACGGCACGTCCGAAGGGCTCGACGCCTATTCCGAGACGGCGCTGTCGCGGGTCTGGAAATGCGAGCGCTTCTCGTGGTGGATGACCTCGATGCTGCATGATTTCCCGGAAACGGGTGCGTTCGAGCGCCGGATGCAGCGCGCGGAGTTCGAGTATCTCCAGATGTCGGAGACCGCACGCAAGAGCTTTGCCGAAAACTACGTGGGCCTGCCTTACTGACAGGCCGAACCGCCCCCGCGCGCGGGGCATAAAGGGAGGAAATAACGATGAAATTTACGAAACTGCTGGGCCTTAGCGCCGCGGCCATGCTTTGGGCAAGCGGGAGCTTCGCTCAGGAGATCACCCTCAAGCTGCACCATTTCCTTGGCGCCAAAGCGCCGGTGCAGACGCAGATGCTGGAGCCCTGGGCCAAGCGCGTCGAAGAGCTGTCGAACGGCAAGGTCAAGATCGACATCTACCCGGCGATGACGCTGGGTGGTCGCCCGCCCGAGCTGGTGCAGCAGGCGCGTGACGGCGTGGTCGATCTGATCTGGACGCTCAACGGCTACACGCCCGGTCTCTTCCCGCGCACCGAGGTGTTCGAACTGCCGACCGTCTTCAACAACGACCCGGCCGCGACCAACCTCGCGATGCGCGACATGTTCGACAAAGAGCTGAAGCAGGAATACGAGGACAAGGGCCTCGAAGTGATGTTCCTGCACGCCCATGCGGGCAACGGCATCCACACCGTGGATACCCCGGTTCACAGCCCCGCCGACGTGAAGGGCATGAAGCTGCGCACGCCGTCGCGCACGGGGGCCTGGGTGATCGAGGCGCTGAACGCGCAGCCGGTCGCGATGCCAGTGCCGGAACTGCCGCAGGCGCTCTCGAAGAAGGTCGTGGACGGCGCGCTGATCCCGTGGGAAATTATCCCCGCTCTGAAGCTGCAGCAGCAGACCCAGTACCAGATCGAAGGTCAGGACCATTGGCGTCTGGGCACCTCGATCTTCCAGGTGTCGATGAACAAGGCGAAATGGGACAGCCTGCCCGATGACGTCAAAGCGGCGTTCCGCAAGGCCTCCGACGAGGAGTGGCTGAAGCAGGTCGGTGATATCTGGCGCACCAGCGACAATAACGGGATCAAGGCCGCCGAAGCGGATGGCAACGAGCTGATCACGCTCTCGGCCGATGAAACCCAAGCCTTCAAGGATGCGATGCTGCCGGTCGTCACCCGTTGGGAAGACGAGGTGAAAGGCCAAGGCATCGACGGTCCGGCGCTGGTGAAAGAAGCCCGCGAACTGACCGCTGAAGAAGAAAAGAACCTGGCGAGCCAGTAACCAACGGAGCGGCGACGATCATGCATTCTGCAACCGAGACTTTCTTGCGCAAGGCGATCTATGCCTGGGCCCTCGCCGGAGGCGGGGTGCTTGCAGCGATCGTCGCCGTAAACGTCTGGACCGTGTTGGGCGGCTTTATCGGGCTGCCCTTCGCGGGAGACTTCGAGCTGACGGAGATGGGGGTCGCCATCGCGGCCTTCATGTTCCTGCCTTATTGCCAACTCGCCGATCAGAACGTGACGGCGGATATCTTCACCTCGAAACTGAGCGCCGCCGTGCAGCGCCGCTTCTCGGCCATCGGCTCGGTGCTGGCGCTGGGCTTCGCGGCGCTTCTGCTGTGGCGGATGTATTTCGGGATGCTTGACCAGAAATCCTATTCGCTCGCCACCACGATCCTGCAGATCCCCGTTTGGTGGGCTTACCTTCCCGCGCTTGCTTCGCTCGCGCTACTTTTCATCGCCGCAGCGCTGAGCCTGCGGGACAACTGGACGGGGCGTGCCTGATGGACCCGATTACTCTCGGCCTGCTGGGCCTCGCCATTCTCGTGGGGCTCATCGTGATGCGTGTGCCCATCGCCTATGCGATGATCCTCGTGGGCGCTGGCGGCACCGCGATCATCAACGGCCCGGCGATCCTGCTGAGCCAATTGAAGACGCTCGCTTACGGCCAGTTCTCGATCTATGACCTCTCGGTCGTTCCGATGTTCGTCCTGATGGGGGCGCTGGCGACCAAGACGGGCCTGTCGCGCGATATGTTCCGTGCCGCCAATGCGTGGTTCGGCTGGATGCGCGGCGGCACCGCGATGGCCTCGATCGCCGCCTGCGCGGGCTTCGGCGCGGTCTGCGGGTCTTCGCTCGCCACCGCCTCGACGATGGGCAAGGTCGCCCTGCCGGAGCTGGAGCGCTACAACTACTCGCCCGCACTTGCGACCGGCTCGGTCGCGGCGGGCGGCGTGCTGGGCATCCTGATCCCGCCCTCGGTGATCCTCGTGATCTACGCGGTGATCGTGGAGGCCAATATCGTCACCATGTTCATGGCTGCGCTGATCCCCGGTCTGATCGCCGTCGTGCTGTTCCTGATGACCATCGCGATCTATGTCCGCCTCGTGCCGAGCGCGGGCCCCGCGCAGGGCGTGTCGGACAAGGAAGAGTTCTGGGCGGCCACGCGCGGCGTGCTGCCGGTTCTGGGTATCTTCGGCGTGGTGATCGGCGGCATCTATGCGGGCTTCTACAACCCGACGCCCGCCGCCGCGATCGGTGTCTTCGCGGTCTTCGTCTACGGGCTTTTCCGCGGGCTGATGTCGCGCGAGGCGATGCGCTCGTCGATCCTCGAGAC
This sequence comes from Thioclava sp. DLFJ5-1, assembly GCF_002020115.1. Taxonomy (NCBI): domain Bacteria; kingdom Pseudomonadati; phylum Pseudomonadota; class Alphaproteobacteria; order Rhodobacterales; family Paracoccaceae; genus Thioclava; species Thioclava sp. DLFJ5-1. Next base: position 17,675 of record NZ_MPZU01000002.1, read on the forward strand.
GGCGGGCACCACGGGCATGATCTACCTGATCCTGCTGGGGGCCGAGCTTCTGAAGATCTTCATGTCGCGGGCAGGGGTGCCGCAGGCGGCTGCCGATATGGCGGTGAATTCCGGCCTGCCGCCGATGATGGTGATGGCGATCCTGCTGATCGCGCTGATCGTGCTGGGCTGTCTGATGGACTCGATGTCTATGATCCTGCTGGTGCTGCCTTTCTTCTGGCCGGTGCTGGTCGAGATCAATGGCGGGCTCTATCAGATGGCGGACGGCTCAGGCTTCGGCCTCTCGACCGACGAGCTGAAAGTCTGGTTCGGCATTCTCGCGCTTGTCGTGGTGGAGTTAGGGCTGATCACGCCACCGGTGGGGATGAATGTCTTCGTGATCTCGGCGCTGGCGAAGAACGTGCCGATGGGCACCACTTTCCGCGGTGTCTTCCCGTTCTTCCTGTCCGAGCTGGTGCGCGTCGCGCTCCTGCTGGGCTTCCCGGCGCTGACGCTGTGGCTGCCACGGGTGTTGGGCGGCTGAGCCGCCCGAGATGAACGGATAAAATAGAACGGGGGGCGAGTTCGCCCCCCGTTTCGCATTCAGCCCGCGCGCATCGGGGCGAGGGCCTTGTGTTCGACCCCGATCCGCACCCAGAGCATCGCCGCGTTCAGAACGGTGAACAGCACGGCTACCCAGAGCAGGCCCAGCACCATCGGGGCCACGAAAATCTCCGCCACGACCAGCATGTAATTTGGATGCGAGACGTATTTGAACGGCCCGCGCGCGACCAGCGGCTCGTCGACGATGATGATCCGCGTCGTCCAGCGCGCGCCGAGGCTGGAGAGAATCCAGACGCGCAGAACCTGCAAGACCGCGAAGATCGCGAGCCAGCCGAGGTGGACCGGCTGGCCGAGCCCGAAGACGATCAGGCTGAAAATCCACGCGCTGTGCATCGCAACCATCACCGGGTAATGCGACGCGCCGACCTCATGGGCCCCGCGCGCCAGAAGCCGGGCGGTGTTGCGCTTGGCGATCACCAATTCGCTCAGCCGTTGCACGACGATGAAAGCCAGAAACAGGAGGCTCGGGAGGACCATCAGGCGGCCTCCCTCTCGCTTTGGACCGGGCCGACATGGAAGGGCAGGAAGGAGGCGGTAAAGCCCGGCCCCAGCGCGCAGCCCATCATCTGCCCGGTCTTGCCCGCGTCCAACACCGCGCGCATCACGAACAGCATCGTCGGCGCCGACATGTTACCAGCCTCGCGCAGCACCGCGCGTTCGGCATCCAGGACGCCCTGTTCCAGATGCAGCGCGCCTTCGATCGCCTCCACGACCTTCGCGCCGCCGGGGTGGCAGACGTAGCGGTCGATATCGTCGTGGTCGAGGTTCGCGGCCCTGAGCGCGCCATCGGCTGCCTCCGCGAACTCAGACGTGACGAAGCCCGGGATCGAGCGGTCGAAGATCACACCGAAGCCGATCTCGTCCACGTCCCAGCCCATGACGTCGAGCGTGTCGGGCCATGTCTTCTGGTGCCCCTGACCGAGCGAGATCACCTGACCCGCGCCCGGCGCCTCGGTGCTGATACAGGCCGCCGCTGCGCCATCGGCAAACAGCACGGCCGCCACGATATCGGCCTTCTGCATCCGGTCCGCACGGAAGGACAGCGAGCAGGTTTCGACCACGACGAGCAGAACCTTCGCCCCCGGACGCCCCGCCGCGATGGATTGAGCCGTCGACAGTCCCGAGACGCCGCCCGCGCAGCCCAGACCGAAAATCGGCACCCGCATGATGTCATTGCGAAATCCCATCTCGCCGAGAACTTGCGCCTCGAGCGAGGGCGTCGCGAGCCCGGTCGAGCAGACGGTGACCACGCAATCGACCTCGGATCCGTGCCAGCCTGCAGTGTCGAGGGCCGCCTGCGCCGCGTCGACGAACAGCGCCGTCGCACCCTCCATGAAAGCCGCGTTGCGATCAGCCCAGCCGTGCGGCTCCGAGAACCAATCGATCGGCACGACCGAATAGCGCCGATCGATCCCGGCCGTGTCGAAGGTCTTCGAGAGCCGCTCGAATTGCGGGTAGGTCTCGCCGAAGATGATCTCGGCGCGCTTACGCACCTCGGACTGCGCGAGACAATGCGGCGGTAGCGCAGTCGAGAGGCCGTGGAGAAAAACTGACATGGCAATTCCTTTCCGCTGAAGGCTGATGCTGGTCAGTCCTTGAGGAAACTTTTGAAAAACTCGGGGGCGCGTTTGGATTGCCCTGTAAGTCAACGGACTGAATCGGCCTTTGGTTCAGCTGCAAGGAAAGGGAGCTGGCGCCGGACGGCGAAGCCGAGTTTTTTAACTGTGGCGCGTAAGCATATGTGAATAATATATTTTCTCCGATAGGGGCGCGCGGCGGTTTTGTCTTCAACACCAAGCTGTGATCGCAATGGCGCGATGCTTTCCCGGGCCGGACGCTGACGGACTACCGGTGCAGCGAAGGAGGACGGCAAACGCACGGTCCTCCACAGTGTCAAAGTCGTCCTTTAGTAACCTGATTTCGCGAGGTTTTCTAAAAATCGCTGGGCCTCAACACGGCCCGTCCGTAGCCACATTGCCGCAGCGCGGCACACGGCGACTTGAGGCCGAATTCGTGTTTCGAAACCGGTTTCGGCTTTACGAAATCGGTTTCGTTAACCTAGTCTCTCGCCATGGAGGAGATTCGCGACACAGATAAGAAACCGTCCGAACCGGCGCCGCGCCGGGTGCGGATTTCTGATCTTGCGCAGGCGCTGGGCCTGACCAAGAGCACCGTGTCGCGGGCGCTCAACAATTATTCCGACATTTCTACCGAGACCCGCGAGCGCGTGGCGCGCGTGGCCGCCGAGATGGGCTATGCGCCGATGCCTTATGCGCAGGCCGTGCGCACGGGGCGGGTGCGGGCGCTGGGTCTGGTGCTCGAACTCGACGCGCCGGACCGCTACGGGCCGTTCCTCACGGATTTCCTTGGCGGGATCACGCAGGAAGCCTCGCTCGAAGGCTGGACGCTGACGATCGCCTCGTCGAATTCGCGCGAGGAGATGGAGGACACGGTCACGCGGCTCTTGCAGGAGCACAAGGTCGACGGCTTCATCCTGCCGCGGACGCAGGTCGTGGACCCGCGGGTGAAGTTCCTGCAGGCGAAACACGTGCCCTTCGTGCTGTTCGGCCGCACCGGTCACGGCCAGCCCGATCCGGGCCTGTCGTGGTACGACGTGGATGGCGAGGGCGCGATGCGTGCCGCGGTCGCGCGGCTGGCGGGCTTCGGTCATCGCCGCATCGCCTTCGCCGGGTCGCATGCGAGCTACAATTTCGCGCTGCTGCGCCGGGACGGCTATCGCGAGGGGCTGGAAGAGGCCGGTCTGCCCTTCGATCCCGCGCTCGAGCTGATGGAGATTTCCGACCGCGCGGAAGGGGCGCAGGCCGCGCGCGATCTGCTCGATCTGCCCGATCCCCCGACCGCCATCGTCTATTCCACCGACGCGACTGCGCTCGGGGCCTATGACGTGGCGCGCGAGCGGGGGCTGACGATCGGGCGCGACCTGTCGATCATCTCCTATGACGGTATTCCCGAGGGCCGGATGGTCGATCCGCCCCTCACGACATTCGCAGTCGACAGCCAGCACGCGGGCGCGCGTCTCGCGTCACTGTTGATCGCGCAGCTCCGCGGTGCGCCGCCCGGAGAGCTGACGGAATTGGTGGCGGCGCAACTGGAACCGGGAGGCTCCGACGGGCCGCCGGTCGACCCATAAGAGAAACGAAATCTACCGGGAGGAAAGTAAATGAAGCTAATTCGAGGACATAAAACGGCGATGCTGATGGGCTCGACCGTGTTGGCGCTGATGGCGGGCGCCGTCGCGGTGCAGGCGCAGACGATCAAGTTCTGGACCACCGAGGAACAGCCCGAGCGTCTGGCCAAGCAGCAGCAGATGGCCGACGACTTCAAGGCCAAGACCGGAATCACCGTCGACGTGATCCCGGTCACCGAAAGCGACCTGAACCAGCGCGCCACCGCGGCTTTCGCGGCGGGTGATCTGCCCGACGTGATCTACACGCCGCTGCAGAACGTGCTGCCCTGGACCGATGCGGGCATCGTCGACACGCTGGCGAGCACCGATGTGGTCGACAAGCTCGATCCGGCGACCTTCGCGCCCGGCGCGCTGAAAATGGTCGAGACGGATGGCGATTACGCCGCCGTGCCGGTCGATGGCTGGACCCAGATGATCCTTTATCGCAAGGACCTGTTCGACAAGGCGGGCCTCGCGCCGCCGACCGATTTCAAGTCGATCGAAGCCGCGCTCGACAAGCTCAACAATCCGCCGAGCATGTATGGTTTCGTCGCCGCGACCAAAGTCGACGAAAACTACATGAGCCAGATCCTCGAGCAGATCTTCCTCGCCAACGGCGTCTCGCCGGTGGGACCGGACGGCTTCAAGCCGCTCGACGAGAAGAAGACGGTCGAGGTGCTGAACTTCTACAAGAAGTTGGCCGACGCCTCCCCGCCCGGCGAGAACTACTGGAAGCAGTCGCGCGAGCTGTATTTCGCGGGCAAGGCGGCGATGATCATGTGGTCGCCCTTCATCCTCGACGAACTGGCCGGTCTGCGTGACAGCGCCCCGCCGATGATCAACGACGATCCGACCTCGACCGAGCTGTCGAAGGATACCGGCGTCGTGACCAACCTCGCGGGCCCGTCGAACCCCGACGGTGCGAGCTGGGCGGACCTGCGTTACTTCACCATCACCGCCGATGCCGACACCGAAGCGGCCGAGCAATTCGTCGATTACTCGATGAATGACGGCTACGAGCAGACGCTGTCGATCGCGCCGGAGGGCAAGTTCCCGACCCGTCGCGGCACCGATGCGGATCCGGAGAAGTTCACCAAGCTCTGGGCGACCCTGCCGGTGGGCGTGGATCGCAAGGCGCCGCTCAAGGATCTCTACGCGCCGGCCGTGGTCGACGAGATCACCAAGGGTCTCGACACCGCACAGCGCTGGGGTGTGAAGGACGGGCAGCTCGCGCTGGCCTCGAAGATGCTCAACAGCCAGGTCATCAACCGGGTTGTGCGCGACTTCATCGACGGCAACATCTCGGCCGAGGATGCGGTCGCGAAGATGAACGACGAGCTGGGCAAGATCAACTGATCCGACCTCTGGCCGGGGCAGGGCGGTTGCGCCTTGCCCCGGGACCAAAGCCCGCTCTGACTGCATGGATTGGAGACTGTCATGACTGACATATCGCCGCCCAAGGGGCGCGGCGCGCTTGCTCGTCGCGAGGCGCGCCTGGCCTGGGGCCTGCTGTTCCCGACCATCGCGATCGTGGCGCTTGTCGTGATCGTGCCGCTGCTGGCGATCTTCTGGATCTCCTTCAAGCCGGTGACGCTGGGCGATCTGCGTCCCGCCGAAATCCGGACACGGGTCGCGCTGCGCGAACGCGGCGATCAGGCGCTTCTGGAACTGCGCGTCATCAACCCCTCGCGCGAGCAGGAGATGCGCAATGCGGCGCTGAACGTGACCCTGCCCGAGGGCGTGGCGCTGACCGGCGATCTGCCTCAGGGCTGCGCGATGGACGGGCAGGACCTGTCTTGCGATTTCGGCACGCTTGAGGCCGGCGCGAACGAACGCTTCCGCGTCGATGCGCAGGTGACGGGGGACACCCGCGAGGCCGAGCGCGCGATGCGTGACGCCGAGGTCACGGCGACCGGTCACGTCTCGAACGTTCTGACGAATTCCACCTTCACGCTCGACAACTTCCGCCAGCTCTTTTCGGGCAGCGAGTTCTGGAGCGTTCTGGGTATTACGCTGTTCTACACGGTCTTCGGCACGCTGGGCGCGCTGGTCGTGGGGCTGTTTGCGGCGCTGCTCCTGAACAAGAGCTTCCGCGGGCAGGGTATCCTGCGCGGGCTTTACCTCTTTCCTTATGTGGCCCCGGTGATCGCGGTAGCCTTCACATGGATCACGCTGTTCGATCCCTATTCGGGCTCCGCCAACGCGCTGCTGGTGCAGATGGGCGTGAGCGAAGGCGCGATCAACTTCTTCGGGGCCAAACCGCTCGCACTGATCATGGTGACGGTGTTCGAGATCTGGCGCTATTTCCCGCTCTCGTTCCTCTTCATCCTCGCGCGGATGCAGAGCATCGACACGGATATGTATGAGGCGGCGGATATGGACGGGGCCTCTCCGTTCCAGAAATTCTGGTATCTCTCGATGCCGCAGCTGCTGGGGATCCTGTCGGTCCTGTTCCTGCTGCGCTTCATCTGGACCTTCAACAAGTTCGACGACATCTTCCTGCTCACCGGCGGTAATGCCGGCACGCGGGTCCTGACGGTCAATGTCTACGAACAGGCTTTCGCGGTGTCGAATATCGGTGCGGGTGCCGCGGTCGCCGTGGTGATCTTCGCCTGCCTTCTGGTCTTCTCGGGGCTGTTCTTCCGCACCATGAGCCGGGAGGAAGGGCTATGAAAATCCTGCATAAAGGCTATCTCACCGGGCCGATCATCGGGGCGCTCTGGGCGTTGGTCATGTCGGTCACGCTGGGGGTCGCGATCTCCTTTGCGACCGGCGCTGCGGCCAAGCCCGCTCTGATCGGGTCGCTGATCCTCGGGCTTGCGACCGGGTTTGCCCGCGTGCGCATCGCCAATCGCTGGGCCGCGGATGCGGTGGCGGTGATCGTGGCGCTGGCGCTGATGGCGGTGGGCCTCGGCGCGCTGCAATTCGACGACAGCTTCAACTTTGTCTGGCGCGTCGCACTCAGCGTGGTGCTGGCGGGAGCGGTCTCGATTCCGCTCAACTCGATCCTGCGCGAGCTGCGGTTCGGTGCGCTCACGCGCCACCAGTTCGAGGATGCGGTGATCCGCTTCCTCACCGGCTTCGGCTATATCTTCTTCACCGCGATCGTGGTCATCCCGTTCTACGTGATGGTCATGACCTCGATGAAGTCGCAGCAGCAGCTGATGCTCAACCCGCTCGATTTCTCGATCGACCTGAGCCGGGGCTGGCACCTGTTCGACAGCTATTACGAGTTGATGACGCGGTTCCATTTCGGGCGCTACCTCTGGACGAGTTTCTATGTCTCAGTGCTGACCGTACTGCTGACGCTGTTGTTCTCGGTGCCCGGCGCCTATGCGGTGGCGCGGCTGCGCTTCCGCGGGCAGAAAGTGTTCTCGCGCGGCATCCTGCTGATCTACATGGTGCCGATGATCGTGCTCGCGCTGCCGATCTACATCGCCTACTCGATGGTCGGTCTGCGCAACTCGATCCTCGGGATCGTCATGATCTACCCGGTCACGACCATTCCCGTCGCGCTCTACATGCTGCAGGGCTATTTCCGCGGCCTCCCCGTCGAGGTCGAGGAGGCGGGCCTGATGGACGGGCTCTCGCGGCTCAAGGTGATCTGGAAGATCACGTTGCCGCTGGCGCTGCCCGCGATGGCTTCGGTCGGGCTCTATGTCTTCATGATCGCGTGGAACGAGTTCCTGCTCGCTTTCATGCTGCTCGACGATCCCAGCAAATTCACCCTCACGCGGGGCATCGCCTCGCTCAACTCCTCCGAGATCCCGCGCCAGCACCTGATGGCGGGTGCCGTCATCGCGACGGTGCCGATCATGGCGCTGTTCCTCGGGCTCGAACGTTTCATGACCCGCGGCCTGACGGCTGGCGCGGTGAAAGGATAAGATATGATGACCGAAACTCTGGCTGCCGCAGACGACTTCTCCGACCGGGATGCCGCGGCGCGCGACATCCTCACCCAGAACGACCGGGGCGGCTATACGGTGCCGACCGACGGCCTCTATCCCTACCAGTGGAACTGGGACAGCGCCTTCGCGAGCCTCGGCTTCGCCGAGTTCGACCTGGACCGCGCCTGGCAGGAGATCGAGACGCTGTTCTCGGGGCAGTGGGACAACGGCATGGTCCCGCATATCATCTTCCACAAGCCCGATCCGGGCTACTTCCCCGGCCCCGACGTCTGGGGCTGCAACGGGCCGATCGCGTCCTCGGGCATCACCCAGCCGCCGGTCGCACTCAGCTTCGCGACGCGGCTTCTGGCGGCCGACCCGGAGGCAGGCGCGGCCCGCTTGGCCGCGCTCTATCCGAAGATGCGCAAATGGGCGGAGTGGTTCCTGAAATGGCGCCGCGACGAGAAGGGCGCGATCTTCGTGATCCATCCGTGGGAATCGGGCCGTGACAACGCGCCGGACTGGGATGACGCGATGAGCGGGATCGACCCGCAGGATGTGGGCTTTTACGAGCGCCGCGACACCCAGCATGTCGACGCCTCGATGCGTCCGACGAAATACGATTACGACCGCTATATCTGGCTGGTGCAGCGCGCCAAGGCGCTGGATTGGGACGATGCGAAAGTCGCCGAGGGCAACCCGTTCAGGGTCGCCGATCCGACGATGCATTTCATCCTGATGCGCGGCCTGCGCGACCTGCTGGCGGCTGGCGAGGCGCAGGATCTCGACACCGGCGACATGGCCACGCAGCTGGCCGAACTTGAAGCCGGAGCAGAGGCGCTGTGGAACCCCGGCATGGGCTATTACGACAGCTACAACTGCAACAACGGAATCTGGTCGAACGCGCTGAGCAACGCCTCCTTCCTGTGCTGGTTCGGTGGGCTCGACGCGCCGCATATGGAGCAGCATCTGGCCCGCGTGCTCGATGCGGCCCCCTATGGCGTGCCGTCGCTCGCGCCTTTCGATCCGCGGTTCGACGCCAAGCGCTACTGGCGCGGCCCGACCTGGGGGATGATGAACATGATGATCGGCGAGGGCGCCTCCGAGCGGGGCGTCGCGCTTGGCGAAGAGGTCCGCAAGCGCACCCGCGAGGTGATCGGGCGCTATGGCTTCGTCGAGTATTTCGACCCGATGACGGGCGCAGCCGCGGGCGGCAAGGCATTTACCTGGACGGCGGCCGTCTGGCTCGCCTGGGCCGGCAAGGAGGGGTGAAATGGGTTCGATCACGCTAAACGGTGTCGAGAAGTGGTTCGGCGACGTCCAGGTCATCAAGGGCATCGACCTTGAGATCAAGGATGGCGAATTCGTCGTCTTCGTAGGCCCCTCGGGCTGCGGCAAGTCCACGCTTCTGCGGATGATCGGCGGGCTTGAGGATACCTCGCGCGGGGCGATCGAGATCGACGGCGCGAATGTGACCGACCAGCCGCCCTCGAAACGCGGCCTCGCGATGGTGTTCCAGTCCTACGCGCTCTACCCGCATATGTCGGTGGCCGAGAATATGGGCTTCTCGCTCAAGATGGCGGGGGCCCCGCAGGAAGACTGGCGTGCCAAGGTCGACGAGGCGGCCGATATCCTGAAGCTGCAGAGCTTCCTCGACCGGCGGCCCAAGGACCTGTCGGGCGGCCAGCGTCAGCGTGTGGCGATCGGGCGGTCGATCGTGCGCGACCCGACGGCGTTTCTGTTCGACGAGCCGCTGTCGAACCTCGACGCGGCGCTGCGCGTGGAGATGCGGCTGGAGATCGCCCGGCTGCACCGCAATCTCCAGCGCACGATGATCTACGTCACCCACGATCAGGTCGAGGCGATGACGCTGGCGGATCGGATCGTGGTGCTGGAATACGGCAAGATCGCGCAGGTCGGCACGCCGCGCGAGCTCTACGAGAAACCCGCGAACCTGTTCGTCGCGCAATTCATCGGCAGCCCGAAGATGAACGTGATGCCCTGCGCGGTCTCGGGCGGCAACTACAGCCTCGAAGGCGGGCGGGGCGGGGCCTGTCCCGCGCCGCAAGCCACGCAGCTTGGCATCCGGCCCGAGCACATCTCGCTGGTGGCCGAGGGCGAGGGGCAATGCGACGGGCGCGTCGACGTGGTGGAATTCCTCGGCGCGGACACGTTCATCCTGTTCGATTGCGGCCCCCTGGGCGCCGTGAACGTGCGCGTCGCGGGCGATACCGATCTGCGTCCGGGCGATGTCTCGGGGCTAAGCTTCGAGCCGGATCGCACGGTATTCTTCGACGCGGACGGCATGGCGGTCTGATCCCGAGCGCCCGGGCGTGCGGCCCGGGCAACGCGGAAAATTGCGCGGGCAGGGGGCGAGGCGACGTCGTCTCGTGCAGGCGCGTCAGTGCGTCAATTCACGCAACGGAGGCGCGCCTAGCGACTTCGCGCGCACATGCTCAAAAATTGTCGGTCCGGCATCCCCCGGGGGCCGGATCTCTTTGCCGTTCTGTCGCCGCGCAAGTGTCTCCTTTTACAAAATTTCCCTCAGTAATCATTGGGTTCCCTTGAGCTTTTCTCAAATTAATGTGACCGGCGGACGATTGCTGATCGGAAGCACCGGCGCTACCGTTCGCGGCAATCGTCGAACGGGCGCATTCGCGTGCACTGCGCAACCTGAAGATCGACGATGGGCCGAGACGCTCCCCCGGGTGGAAGCACGCCCGCGCGGGGAGGTCGGACGGTCTCATCACGCGCAAGGCGAATGCGATCCGAAAACGATCGTGAACAATCCAACGGATGAGAGGAAAACATATGCGGAAGACGACACTTCTCGCGGTCGCCGGTGCGACCGCTATGGTCACCGGCTTTGCAGCCCAGACCGGAACCGCCCGTGCCGCCGAGCAATGCGGTGACATCTCGATCGCCCAGATGAACTGGGCCGCTGCCGAGGTCACCACCAACATCGCGAAGTTCATGCTGGACCAAGGCTACGGCTGTAACACCAGCCTGGTCAAATCCGACACGATTCCCGCGATCACCTCGATCGCCGAAAACGGCCGCCCCGACGTCGTCACCAACCTGTGGCTGAATTCGGCCGGCGACGCCTACAAGAAGCTCGAGAGCGAAGGCAAGATCAAGCGCGTCGCCAAGACGCTCCAGCCGGGTGGCGTCGAAGGCTGGTGGATCCCCACCTACCTCGCCAAAGAGCACCCCGAGCTGAAGACCATCGAGGGCGTGATGGCGCATCCCGACTGGGTCGGCGGCACGTTCAACAACTGCCCCGACGGCTGGGGCTGCCGCGTCGTGAGCGACAACCTGATCAAGGCGCTCGACCTCAAGAGCTCGGGCATCGAGGTGTTCAACCACGGCTCCGGCCAGACGCTCGCCTCGTCGATCGGTTCGGCCTTCGCCGACAAGAAGCCGTGGTTCGGCTACTACTGGGGCCCGACCGTGGTCATGGGTAACTACGACATGACCCGCGTGAAGCTTGGCGATTACGACAAGGCCAAGTTCGACAATCTCCAGAACAAGGACGCGTCGAACCCGCAGGTTTCGGACTTCCCGGCAGCTCCGGTGCTGACCTCGGTGACGAGCGACTTCGCGAAGACCCACCCGGCCGAGACCGAGTTCTTCTCGAAGATGAGCTTCAAGACCGACACCATGTCGAAGTTGCTCGCCTGGCAGGACGAGAACAAAGCCTCGGGTGAAGAGACGGCGGTCTACTTCATCAAGAACTACCAGGACACCTGGAAAAACTGGCTCGATGCCGATGCCCAGAAGAAGCTTTCGAAGCTGATCGGCGGATGATCGTGACGCGCGCCTGACGCGCAACACATGGACGGGGCCGGGACAGGCCCCGTCCTTTTTCGATCAATCACGCAACAATATGGGACGGGTCTCCTTCGGCGACCCGGAAAACCAATGGCAGCTTACGAGAATTTCTTCAACGCGGTGGGGCTGAAGGACTGGTGTTCGGCCGGCGGCGACGGTGGCGGCGGCATGACGTCGATGGCCGACCTGATCGCGCAGACCGACGGCACCACGACGCAGGGCCCCAGCCTCTGGAACTGGCCCTTCCCCTCGCTCGACGCACTGAACAAGGCCTGCGGGGCGATCCCGCCCTCGCGCGACGTGACGCAAGGCCTCGAGGACGGCTTCCTCGCGATCCGTGGCGGGCTGCGCGCCGTCGTGGACCCGCTGACCCAGCCGCTGAGCTGGGCCCTGCGCGACATGCTCTGGATCATGACCAACACGCCGTGGTGGCTGATGGTGCCGATCCTGATGCTGATCACCTGGCTGGTGACGCGCTCCTGGAGACTGGTGGTCTTCGTGCTGGTCTCGATCGCCTTCCTCGCCTTCATCAATCACTACGAAGCGGCGATGCAGACGCTGGCGATCATCTTCGTCTGTGCCTTCATATGCGTCCTCTTCGGGGTGCCCATAGGCATTGCGATGTCGCGGAGCGACAGGCTCCAGCGCACCGTGATCCCGATCCTCGACATGCTGCAGACGCTGCCGCCCTTCGTCTATCTGATCCCGCTGATCTTCCTGTTCTCGGTCACCGAGCCGAAGCTCTACGGTATCGCGATCATCCTCTATGCGATCGTGCCCGTGGTGCGCCTGACCGATCTCGGTATCCGTCTGGTCGATCCCGACGTGATCGAGGCGGCCGACGCCTTCGGCATGACCAAGCGCCAGAAGCTGTTCGGCGTGCAGATCCCGCTCGCGCTGCCCAACATCATGGCCGGCGTGAACCAGACGATCATGATGAGCCTCGCCATGGTGGTGATCGCTTCGCTCGTCTCGGCTCCGGGTCTGGGCGTGCTCGTGCTGCGCGGCATCCGGTCGCTCGAACTGGGTACGGGTCTCGTGGCTGGCTTCGGGATCGTGATCATCGCGATCCTGCTCGACCGCGTGACGAAAGCCTCGCTCGCCCGGATCGACACCAGCAAGAGCCGGAAGTGAGGAGACAGACATGACGAAAGAAATCAAAGTCTCGATCCGACACCTCTACAAGATCTTCGGGTCGGATCCGCAAGCGGCGCTCGAAGACGTCAAGGCGGGCATGGGCAAGCCGGAACTGCTCGAGAAGCGCAATCACGTGCTCGGGCTCAACGACATCAACGTGGACATGAAAGAGGGTGAGATCACCGTCATCATGGGGCTTTCGGGCTCGGGTAAATCCACGCTGATCCGGCACCTCAACCGGCTCATCGAACCCACCGCTGGCGAAGTGATCGTCAATGGCGAGAACATCCTCGACTATAACGAGGCGCAGCTGCGCAAGCTGCGGCGCGAGCGGATGTCGATGGTGTTCCAGAAATTCGCCCTTCTGCCGCACCGCACGGTGGCGGAGAACACGGCGATGGCGCTGGCCACCCGTGGCTTCCCGGCTTCCGACTATGTCTCCGAGGCCGAGAAATGGCTCGACCGCGTCGGGCTCGGCGGCTATGGCGATCACCACCCGCACCAGCTCTCGGGCGGGATGCAGCAGCGTGTGGGCATCGCCCGGGCGCTGGCGTCGAACTCGGACATCATGCTGATGGACGAAGCTTTCTCGGCGCTCGATCCGCTGATCCGGACCGACATGCAGGATCTGCTGCTCGAGCTTCAGGCCGAGCTGCACAAGACCATCATCTTCATCACTCACGATCTGGACGAAGCGCTCAAGCTCGCCGATCACTTGGTGATCCTGAATGACGGTCGGGTGGTCCAGCAGGGCGAGCCACAGGAGATTCTGCTCAACCCGGCGGATCCTTACATCGAGGACTTCGTGGCCGACATCAACCGCGCCCGCGTGTTGCGTGTGCGCTCGGTGATGGAGCGCGGCGCGCCGGAGGGCGAGATGTCGGGCGATATCGACGGCAACGACAACCTCGAGAGCGTCATCGCCAAGGCCGAAGGGGCGCTCGACCGCCGCTATCGCGTGATGATGAGGGGCGAACCGGTGGGCAGCCTCACCATGCCCTCGATCATGCGCGCGCTGGTGCCCGCGCAGTCCTCGGGCGAGACCGCCAAGAGGTGAGAAGAAAGGGATCCGCCCCTGCATTGGGGCGGGTCCGATCCGCCGCGCGACAGGCGCGGGCTTTTCCCAAATATCAGCTTGAACTGCCGCGGGAGCAGGGCGCGCGCCGGTCCGTGGGATGGCGCATCGATAGGGCAGTGCCCGACCTCGGGTGGGCGCATGTCCCCGACCTTAGTGGTCTACACTTTATCCCGCCGAACCCTTCCGACATTCATGCGCGCGCAGGTGGCGAAAAAGCGCCCTCCCGTGGGGAGGTCGGGCGCTGCTCGGTGTGCTGGTCGCACCCCGGGCCAGCCCTTAGCTGCGAACGACGTAGACCGAGCACTCCGCATGGGTCACGACATGGGACGCCGTGGTGCCCAAAAGGTAGTCCTGCACCTTCGGGTTGGCCGCTTCCATCACGATCAGGTCCACCTTGCGCTCATCCGCCAGCTTGACGATCTGGCGATGCACCGCGCCTTTGCGCACGACCATCTCGACCTCGGTCACCCCGCTGGCGGGATTGTCGTTGAGGAACTTGCGCAGCTGCTGGCCCCAATAGGTATCCGAGTTGTAGATGTTGAGGTTACGCTCGATCTCGGGCGCGATCGTCGCCACGATCAGCTTCGCACGCCGCCGCCGCGCCATCTCGACGGCTTCCATATAGGCATGATGCTCGACCTGGGCGTGGCGCAGGTTGATCGGGCAGAGGATGAGCTTTGTCTGGCGTGCCATGATGGCCTCCGGGGGAAATTCGAGGCGGAGAATGAACCGCGTGGCGACCGGGCGCAAACCCGGATTGAACGAGCCCCGCGCCTACGACGATTTTTCATCCTCCAATCGAGCACATACGTCGCTCCAATGCCCCGATGCGACATCGATGATCGCGTATTCCCGCAGCGCATAGCACGGCTCGGTCCCGGATCACTCGGGGGCAGGTCGGTTGCGCAGACCCGCCCACCGCATCCCGCGCCGGATGATCTCAGTCACCTGATCGACCCGCAGATCGTCGAACGTATGGCCGATCGAGCAATAGAAGATGCGCCGGGCTCATCGTTCAAGACTGTGTGGCAGAGGATGATGTGGGGTGTTCACGCGTGGCGAAGGGCTTTTGATCTGTCCCGATAACCGATTGGCAGGAACAGATTAGATTTTCCGCACTGGGTGATGGCGGAGACGAAGTCCGCTACATGCTCGGCGTATTCATATTTAATATAAATAAAACAAATACATACAAAACACACGCGACGCAAAATGTGTTGCAGTGTGTGTTGCAAAATCTGATTGTCACCTTCCGGGCCACGATGACACGAAGCCCGCTTCCCCGCTATCCTGAAATGAGTAACCCGCCCCCTCTGCGAAAGGGACGGGCTACCTGAAATTTGGCGTGCTGGGCCTGCAAGCCCCCGCGCCGTGGCATCTAAGAAAGGCTGAAAGATGCAAACAAAACATAACTCGAAAGCTCCCAAAGGCCAAGTCTTCGACAACCGCCAAACTGCCCATGATCTGGCTGCTGAAGGCTACTTCGTGATCCCGTTGGGACCGAACAAGCGCCCTCTGGTCAAGGGCTGGCAAAACAAGGCAACTGGTGACGCCCGGCAGATTGAGCGCTGGTGGGCGAAGTGGCCCGATGCCATGCCCGGGCTGCCAACTGGTAAGCTCAACGGCTTCGTGGCCTTGGACGTAGACCTGAAAAACGGCAAGGACGGTTTCGCTGGTCTCAGAGCTTTGGGGCTGGACGTGGATACCTTGTCGCCCGGCCAGACTTTCACCCCGACCGGAGGGCGACACCTCCACTTCAAATACCAAGGAGAAGGCAATAGCGCCGCCGGGCTGCCCGCTGGGTTGGACGTGCGCGGCGAAGGGGGCTTCGTGGTAGCCCCCGGCGCGACTAACGGCAAAGGCGCCTATACGGGCCGTCTGACGCGCGAGTTGCCGGAGTGGCCCGAGGCTCTGACAATCCGCCGCAAGGTCGTGGAGCCGGGGCAGGGCGAGCCCACGGGCCTTCCCTTCCGCGTGATCCGAGATGCGCTCATGAAGTGCCCGAACGATGGCGACGCCTACGCCAGCCGGGACGCTTGGCTGCACATGGTCATGGCCGTGCATTGCGAGACCGGGGACAGCGAAGAGGGGCGCGAGCTGGTCCATGAATGGAGCAAGCAACACCACGACTATGACGCGGACCACACGGACGCGCTGTGGGCCTCGTGCAAGGCTGACCGTGGCCTGACCGGCTGGCACATTATTCGCGAGGCCGAGAGGCACGGCTGGCGCGACAACGCCGTGACTGAGCTTCGCCACATGGAGCTACTGGACGATTTTGAGGGGCTTGTGACGCCAATCTATGACGATTGGGGCGCTACCGAACTGGACGAAATAGACGCACTGGTGGGCGGCCCGTCTGACCGTTCTGGTGGCCTGACCTTCCTGAGCCCGAGCGATTGTGCCGCCACGCCCGCCCGTCCCTATGTCATCAAGGGACTCCTTGCCCAAGGCGACGTGGCGGCCATTGTGGGCGCTCCGGGCGCGGGCAAGAGCCTCTTCGCGCCGCGCCTTGGCTACGCCGTAGCCCAAGGGGCCGAGGTCTTCGGGCAGCGCGTGAAAGCTGGTGGCGTCTTCTACGTGGCAGCGGAAGACGGGCACGGGATGCGCGGGCGCGTGCAGGCTTTGGAAGCCGAGCATGGCGACGCACCCGACTTCAAGGTGGTGGAGGGGGTCTCCGATCTTCTGAGCAAGCAAGGCCAGCTCAAGGCCCTGCAACGGGCGGTCAAGGAGCGGCGTCCCGCGCTTGTCGTGATCGACACCTTGGCCGTAGCGTTCCCGGGGCTGGAAGAAAACGACGCAAAAGGCATGGGGCAAGTGGTGGCGGCTGCCCGATCCCTGACCAAGTGGGGGGCGGCTGTCGTGCTGATCCACCACGACACCAAGGCAGGCGACGGGCTGCCCCGTGGTCATAGCCTCTTGAACGGCGCGCTGGACGTGGCGCTCTACCTCAAGAAGGAAGACGGGATGGTGAGCGTGAAGCCGTCCAAGAACCGAAATGGCACGACCGAACAAGAGCTGGCCTTTACCGTGGGCGTCCGGGAAATCGGCACCGACGAAGATGGCGACGCGATCACGGCGGCTATCTGTGAAGAGGCGGACAGCGCGAACCGTGCCCGTAGTCCGAATTTGCCCCCCAGCGCCCAAGCCGCTCTGACCATTCTTCGCGATCTGGGGAAAGGACAGCTTGTGCCGGAAGACGTGTGGCGGGACGCCTGTGTTGAGGGGCGCAAAGTATCCCAGTCGGAAGATCCCGAGTCCCGTAAGAAGGCGTTCCGGCGGGCCGTTGGAATACTGAACCGGGAAGGAGTGGTCATTTTCGCAGAGGGCAAATTCGTGGAGCGGTATAGCGACAACGAACGGTTCACCGAGGATTTTGACGATGTGTAGGACCGGACAGACACGGACATTGCCGGACATGTCCAGACTTGTCCGCCGGGCAAAGGTGGGCGCGAGACCGGACAGACACGGACACCCCCCTTTAGGGGTGTCCGGTTGTCCGGTCCGCCCATGCCCCGGACAGTGGAGAGTTGGTGAAGATTGCCAGCGTTACCGGCATTA
Organism: Thioclava sp. DLFJ5-1; assembly: GCF_002020115.1. NCBI lineage: Bacteria > Pseudomonadati > Pseudomonadota > Alphaproteobacteria > Rhodobacterales > Paracoccaceae > Thioclava > Thioclava sp. DLFJ5-1. The sequence goes on from NZ_MPZU01000002.1 coordinate 34,959, forward strand.
CCGGCGTTCCCGTAGTGGGTCCTTCCCGTCTGGTCGCAGCGCGGGGGACGCGGAGCCCCGGCGTTTCTCGCTTCAGAAAAAATTTCAAATGGAAAACCCGATTTTCCCGAATTTACCGCCGTTCCCAACTTTCCCGAGAGGCCCGCATGATCCCCAAGACTGAAATGGCAGAAATAGACGCGCTGGTGGGTGGCCCGGAACCCGAGGGCGTAACCGCTGGTGAGCTGGCGGAATGGCTCGGCCTGACCGCCAACCGCGTCTCGGCTCTCGCCCGGGAAGGCGTGATCCCCCGGAACGCTGACAAGCGGTTTCCGCTCCGGGCCGCCGTCAAAGCCTACTGCGAGAACGCCCGCGTCGGGGCCACTGGCCGCCGGGTTGACGCCGAACTGGCCGCCGAAAAGCTGCGGCTGGCGAAAGAGAATGCGGACAAGATCGCCCTTCAAAACGCCCGGGCCCGTGGCGAGTTGATCGCCGCCGCCGAGGTGGAACGCGAGTGGGCTAGCGTGCTGCGAGACGTGCGCGCCGCCTTTCTTGCACTGCCGAGCCGGGCCGCGAGCAAGCTCGGGCACTTGACCCCGCATGACCTCGCCGCTCTGGACGCCGAAGTTCGCGATGTGCTGGTTGAGTTGGTCAACGGAGGTTGACCCAAAAAAAATCTCTGAGCACCATAGCGCGACGAATTGAAAAGGAAAAATTTCATGAGATGGCTTGTCGCAATTCTTGTAGTTACTTTTTTCGCAACTCCAGCGCTCGCGGAGTGGTATGAAGGAGGAACGCTCCACAATGCTAGCCTCGCCCAATGGAAGGCTGGTTCGTATTCTGATAAATTGGCAACCGCAGGTGATTGGTCTGTTACAATCTTGGGTGAAGCCAAGGTGCGAAAGATCGGCTTCAGCGGCGTCAAGGTAATCGCGAATGAGATAGTAAATTGCGTTGACGAAGTCGCGAAAGAAAATAGCATCAGTTCGCAACGCGCCAGTGAAATGGCGGCAGCATGTTTCATAATGCTGGGGCTCTAAGCCGCACCCGCCGCAACGCGATGGCCGCGCTGAAGCCGCCGCTGCGCCTGAGTCTGCCCGATTGGATCGAAACCACCATGCGGCTGCCTGAAGGCGTCTCGGCCACTCCGGGGCGCGTCACGCTCTGGCCGTATCAACGGGGCATCGCGGAGGCCATTTCCGACCCGCTGATTGAGCGCGTGACCGTGGTGAAGCCGGTGCGCGTCGGGCTGACCACGCTGCTTTCGGGCACCGTGGCCGCATACATCGCCAATGAGCCCGCGCCGATCATGGTCTTGCAGCCGACCGAGGCGGACGCCCGCGACTACGTGGTGAGCGATCTGGAACCGATCTTCTCGGCCACGCCCGAGCTGAAGGGGCTTATGTCTGCCGAGACCGACGAAGCCGGGCGCAACACGCTGCTGTCCCGCCGCTTCCCCGGTGGCAGCCTCAAGGTGGTGGCCGCAAAGAGCCCCCGCAACCTGCGCCGCCACAACGTCCGCGTTCTGCTGATCGACGAAGCCGACGCAATGGAGCCGGGGGCCGAGGGCTCGCCCCTCACACTGGCCGAACGCCGCACCCTGAGCTTCCCCAATCGCAAGATCGTGCTGGGAAGCACGCCCACGCTAGAGGCCACATCCAACGTGCTGCGGAGCTACGCCAACAGCGACTCCCGGGTCTATGAGTGTCCATGCCCGCACTGTGGCGAATTCCATGAGATCACGTGGGCGGACATCCAATGGCCCGAGGGCGAGCCCCTGAAAGCCGCCTATGTCTGCCAGAGCTGCGGGGCCGTGACCGAAGAACGGCACAAGCCCGCGATGGTGGCCGCCGGGCGCTGGCGCGTCACGCGGCCTGAGGTGGGAGGCCACGCCGGTTTCCGGCTCAACGCGCTTGTGTCCACGTTAGCGAACGCCTCTTGGGGCAAGATCGCCCAAGAGTTCCTCGAATCGAAGGCGCACCCCGACAAACTGCAAGTCTGGACCAACACTCTCATGGGCCAAGGCTGGCGTGAGGCCGCTGAAGAGATCGACGACGCGGCGCTGGCCGCCCGGGCCGAGCCTTTCGGACTGCCCGATGCGATCCCGCCGGAAGTGCTCTTCGTCACCTGTGGCGTGGACGTGCAGCGTGACCGGCTGGAAACGGTCTTTGTGGGCTGGGGCCGGGATGAAGTCTTCATCTTGGCGCAAGACGTGATTTACGGCAACCCGATGGGGGACGACGTGTGGGCCGAGCTGGATGACGCCCTGCGCACCGTCTGGAAGCACCCCAAGGGCGGCTTCCTGCGGGTGGACGCCACGGGCATTGACGCGGGCGACGGCGTGACAATGGACCGTGTGCTTGGCTTCTGCCGCCCCCGCATGGCCCGCCGCATCTATGCCGTGAAGGGGGCATCAGGCGACCGGCAGGCGATCAAGGCCAGCGACACGCGGGGCGCGCGGCTCTTCATCGTGGGCGTTGACGGACTCAAGGGGCAGCTTATCAACCGGCTGACTCGTGGCCGCTCTGTCCGGTTCTCCGACACGCTGGAAGGGCGCTTCTATGAAGAGCTGGCGTCCGAACGGCTGGTGGTGCGGTATCGCAAGGGCGCACCGATCCGACAATGGGAACGCACGCCGGGCCGCCGGGCGGAGTCACTCGATTGCGTGATCTACGCAATGGCCGTGCGCAATCTGGTCAACGCCAACGTGGACCGTCGCGCCGAAGAGGTTCAGGCGGTGACAATGCCCAAGCGCCGCGCTACCGTGACGAAAAGTAAATGGCTTGAGGCGAACTAATGAGCAAATACGACGAACTGCGCGCCGCGTTTTCGACCTACAAAGACGCGGAGCATCAATATGTGCAAGAAAATGAAACGCTGGCTATGCTAATTGTAAATGGCCTACGTGAATATCTGGAGATGCCAGCAAGCTATCCTCGGAAAGAGGATAGGACGACTTCTTATAAGAGCTATACGCCCTTTTTCAGCTTGGACGAAGACGGGAATACTGAGGAAAGACCGATACTTCGCGATGCAATATCGCATTTCTCCGATGGCTCTTTCAAATTCGCCTTTGGTGTTATTCTCGAAAGGTCCGAAGGGGCGTTTCCGAAGCACAATCTGATTTTGCATGTAGAGTGCAAGCGGCGCGGGAAAGAGGTGAATATCGACGTGTCCGAACAAGCTCTGGACGTGACGTTTGACGGGGAGAACTGCCCAGAAATTGAGAAAGTTCATGAACTGATCTTTCGTCAGCTCATGGCATGGCTCCAACATCGCCCGGGCGATGGTCACGGCTTTTCTAAATTCGGGTTTGCCATGCACTAATCGAAGCGATTCCGCTTCCACTCCACTTGCTGCATGAGCGACTTGCGGGCGGCTTCGGGCAATTCGTCGATTGTCTCCACCCGCCAGCCGCGAAGGACAAGCCGAATAAAACGCTGGGCGTTACGTTCGGCTTTCTCTTTTTGACGCTTCGTGGGCATATGCTCTACTCGCGATTTTGCCAACGCATGGCACCTATTTCTACTTCTCGCAGAGTAGCAAGCTGAACATCATAAATGTTTTGGGGGATTACTTCATGTTCGCCACGCCCATCCAAGACGGCAATTACGTCTTCTCGAAAGATAGTCGTGGAGATTACGGTCGGAGCCCGTTGGATTCCGGTCTTCCTCATGGCGAACCATGCAGCGCAATCAAAGCGCGTCGTCCAAGAGAGGCCGTTTAGCAGATCTTCGGCTGAGCAACGCCCGCCACGATATATCGTGAAGTCCTCTGGAAGATGCGCAGTCGGAAAGTCTGCGTAAAGGCACCACAGCACTAAGCCCGGGAAACCACCTGCAACTTCTATCGCGCTCAGGTAATCTTGCGATTGTCCGAGTATTAACTCCAGAGCCTCGCGAAACTCGGCAACGTCGCACCCGTCTTCATACATCTTCCCAACTAGCTGGGCTCGTGCGCTGGGGGTTTCGCGATAAACATCCCGAAGAGTCACCGCTTCTTCTTCTTTTTGGCGCTTCGTGTGCATGGGCTCTCTCTTTGAAAAGGGGGGCGCTTGACTAGCATGGGACTGCCGCGCCCCCCGTATCTGCCAGACCACGGGCGAGGTCTGGCAAATTCCTTGCATGCCCGGACGGGTGAGGATGAGCCCCCGCCCGGGCACTACGGCTCTCGAATGTCAGCCACTCGAATAACTGACGACTCGATAAATACGTCTAGAGTTAAGACGGTTCAAGAAAAAACTTCATACAAGTAACCATTGTCTACTCTGAGTAGTCGTTGCAGAACAACAACTTGATACCGTCTAGAGTTCTGACGATAGTGGGGTGATTCTTCCTGAAAGGACGCCCCATGACCGACGAAGAAACCTATGCAGGCCCGTTCATTGTAGACGATGGCCCGGACGATAAGCGCGGCATCACCAAGGCCGTTGCTTCCCGCGCACTGGCGGAGCCGGGCTTCGATACGGGCAAGACCTCGAACTATTGGCGCAACGCGGCGTCGCGTGGCCTGCTGCACCCCTATCGCCGCAACGTCTCGGCCAAGCGCCCGCATTTCCTCTACCACCCGGAGCAAGTCCTGATCTGCGGAATTCTGATCCGTATGTCCGAAGCCGGATTTACCGGGGAAGGCATCTTCGCTCGGGCCGCAACCGCATTGCAGTTTTTCAATGCACGGGACGTTCTGTCCCCGGAGCAAATCGCCGCTGGCGAAAAACCGAACTTCCCCTGCCGCAATCCTGCGTCGTGGGTCTTCCGCAATTACCTTGCGGGGCATCGCGGTTTCACCTTCGAGCTGGTGGCGTTCCGTCGCGAAGATTCCGGTTTCCTCGACCATCGCGCCCGCGTGATTCAATACCCGAGCGCCGAAGGCACCGATTGGCACATGGGGCCTGAATGGAAGCGTCGGAGCGTCTGGGCGCTTGAGCTGGACCCGATCCTTGAGCACCTGACCCGCGAAAAGGGCGTGCTGCACTAATGTCCCTGTTGTCCCGCCTCAATCCCTTTAAGCGCGACGCGGCCCCGGTGGCCGTCCGGTCCTTTGATGCGGCTGCCGGAGGCCGTCGTGGCGCGGGCTTCGGGCGGCACTTTGGCTCGCATGGCACCGAGACGCTGGCCGCCGCCATTCCGGTGCGCGCCCGGGCTCGGCACGCCTATGCCAACAACGGCTATATCCGCAACGCCGTGGACGCGATTGTGGCCGAGGCCGTGGGTGCGGGCATCGAAGCCAATTCGGCCTATCCCGACAAGGACGTGGCCGCGCTGATCGACAAGGCGTTTTCTGACGCTGATCTGGACGCCGAAGGGCGCACCGACTTTCGCGGCATGACCGCCGCCGCCGTGCTGGCGGAGATCGTGGACGGGGAAGCCCTCTTCGTTGCCGAGAACCGCGACGGGCGCACCGTTTGGCGTCAATACCCTGCCGAGGCTCTGGACGAGTCCGACACCCGGGACTTGGGCGACGGGGGCTATGTGGTGGCGGGCGTGGAGTTTGCCGCCAATGGCACGCGCCGCGCCTATCGCTTCCGCCCGCAACGCCCGACCGATCTTTTCCCGACCGCGCAAGAGTTCATCCGCGTTCCGGCTGAAGACGTGATCCACATTTTCCGCCAGCTCGGCCCGGGCCAAGTGCGCGGCATTTCCCAACTCGCCCCGATCCTGCTGACCGTTAATGAGCTGGACCAAGCCCTCGATGCCATGCTTGTCGGGCTCAAAATCTCTTCCATGTTCGCGGGCTTCGTCACCGACGCCACTAACATGGGCGGCGCTGGTGAAGCCTTCCCCGAAGCTGACGGCGGGGACATTTCCCTTGAACCCGGCGTGGTGCGCGTCCTGCCGGGCGGCACTGACATCAAGTTTGCCGCGCCCGAGCAAGCCAAGGAGTCCATCGCCTTCGCCAAGCTGACGCTCGGCCAGATTGCCGCCGGGCTGGGCGTGCCCCAGCACCTTGTTGACGGCGATCTGAGCCAAGCGAACTATTCCAGCCTGCGGGCCGGGCTGCTGCCGTTCCGGGCCAAGGTGGAGCAATACGTCTATCACACGCTTGTCCCGCAATTCCTGAATCCGATCTTCCAACGCTTTGTCACCGACGAATACTTGGCCGGGCGTCTGGACGTGGCGGACCTTGCCGCCGCGCGGAAAGCCGAGTGGCTGCCGCCGCGTCCCATGCAGGTGGACCCGCAAAAGGACATGGAAGCGGCCCGTGCTGCCCTCGAAATGGGGCTGACCAGCCGCCGCCAAGCCGTCGCGCAACTCGGCTGGAACGTGGCCGAGCTGGACCGCGAGATTGCCGATGACCGGGCGCGGGAATCCGAGCTTGGCCTGTCCTTCAGTAGTGGAGGCTCGAATGCCCCTCGATAACCTGCTGACGCGGGCCGCCCAGACCCGGCCTAACAGCTATGACCCTGAGACGCGCACCGTGTCCGCCGTGATCGCCACGCCGTCGCCCGTGACCCGGCGCGATGCCCGGGGGGCGTTTCTGGAGGTGTTGACCGCCGACACGCTGGACCTGTCGGGCGCTGAAGGGCTGCCCGTCCTGGACTCGCATCGCACCGCCTCTGTCCGCGACCAGCTTGGCCGCGTCCGGTCCATCGCCGTGGAAGGCGACGCCGTGGTGGCCGTGCTCGAAATTACCAGCGCCGAAGACGCGGCCCCAGTGGTCCAGCGGATCGCGGACGGCACCGTGAGCGGAGTCAGTATCGGCTACCGCGTCTCGGGCTGGGTCGAACGGAATACGCCGCAGGGCAGGGTGAAGAGCCCGACCGGATGGCGTCTCACCGAGGTCACGTTGACCTCTAATCCGGCGGACCCGTCCGCCCGTCTACGGCAGAAAGAGGAACCCATGCCCGAGACCATCGAAACCCTTTCGCCGCAAGAGGTGGAAGCGCAACGCCGGAGCGACATCCGGGGGCTTGTCCGCGCTGCCGGGCTTGGCCCGGAGCTGGCCGACCAGCTCATTGACGACGAAGCCGACATGACCGCCGCCAAGGCTGCCGTCTTCGACGCTCAGCAAACCCGCCGCTCGGCCCCCGTGGTCCGCGTGCATGGCTCGAACGAAGACCCGGCCACGATCCGCACCCGACAAGCCGAGGCGCTTGCCTATCGCATGGGCGGGCTGGAAGAGCTGCCCGAGGCGTCGCGCACCTATGCCGACGTGAGCCTGATGGACATGGCCCGCGAATCCGTGGAGCGCATGGGCACCAGCACGCGCGGCATGAGCCGGGATGAAGTGCTTCACCGCGCCGCCGCGCACGGCACCAGCGACTTCGCCCTGACCGTCATGGACGCGACCGGCAAGACCGCGATGGCGTCTTACCGGGCCGCCGAAAGCCCCCTGAAGGCGCTTTGCCGCAAGCAGACGCTCCGGGACTTCAAGACCAGCACGGCAATTCGCCTTGGCGAAATGGGCGAGCTGGAAGAGATGGCCGAGAATGGCGAGTTCACCGCCACCAGCCGGGCCGAAGAGGGCGAGTCCATCAACCTCAAGACCTTTGGCCGCCGGATCGACCTGACCCGGAATCTCATCATCAATGATGACCTGAACCTTCTGAGCGACACCGTGCGCGCCTTTGGCGAGGCGGCTGCGCAGACGGAAGCGGCGATCATGGTGGCGATGCTAACCAGCAACCCGGACATGCGCGACGGCACGCCCGTCTTCGACGCCAGCCGGGGCAACATCGGGGAAACCGCCGGGCTGCCGTCCAAGGCGACCTTGACCGAGAACCGTGAAGCCATGCGCCTCCGCAAGGGCACCGATGGCAAAACCATCATCGACGCGCCGCCGCGCTACCTGCTGGTGCCCGCCGATCTGGAAACTGAGGCCGAGGAAATTCTTGCCGCGATCCAACCCGGCACCACGGCGGACGTGAACCCCTTCGCGGGCAAGCTGAAGCTGCTGGTGGAACCGCGCCTGCCGTCGGGCACGTGGTATCTCTTCGCGGACCCGGGCCGTCTGGCTTGCCTGCGCTACGCCTATCTGAGCGGGGCCGAGGGCGTCCAAGTCCAGCGCCGCGAAAGCTGGGACACGCTGGGGCTGTCCTTCCGGGGCTTCCTCGACTTCGGCGCGGGCTGGCTCGACTGGCGCGGCGCGCAGCGCGTGGCGGCTTCCTGATGGCGCTGACGCTCGACCAGCTCACGCAAGCCCGTGACGCGCTTCTGACGGCGCGTGCGGGCGGCGTGCGGCGCTTCCGTGACCAGAATGGCGAGGAAGTCGAATACAAGTCCGACGCCCAGATGGCCGCCGCTCTGGCGTCGCTGGACCGGCAGATTGCCGAACTGGCCGGGCGTCGGACGCCGACCACCCTTCATTTCCGAACCTCGAAAGGAACCTGAAATGCGCAATTTCGTGCAACCCGGTGAAAACCTCACCGTCACCGCCGTGGCCGCCGCCAGCTCTGGCGATGGCGTCAAACTCGGCAATCTCTTCGGCATCGCATCGGGCGACGCCGCCATTGGCGAACCTCTGGTGCTGGTGACGGAAGGCGTCTTCGAGATGCCCAAAGTCTCCACCGACGAACTGGCCGTGGGCGATGCAGTCTATTTCCGCACGTCCGACGGGGCAGTGACCAGCACCGCCAGCGGCAACACCAAGATCGGCGTGGCCGTCTCGGCAGCGGGCAACCCGTCCGGGTCCGTTCGCGTCCGCCTCAACGGGGCGTTCTGAGTTAGAGGCCGAGTGATGGGACCGCTCGGCCTCTCAACGCGGGACTGACCACCCCGTTTGTCCCAGCGCGGCGCGTCTACTCTCCACGCAATGCGCTTGCCCTTGGTATCAACAGATGGAGAACCTTGAACGCCTGAAAGCTGCACGCGCCAAAGTCGCGCGCATGGTGGTGGCCGATCCTGTCTATGCTCCGATTTTCGAGCGCATAGAATCCGACATTGCCGAGCTGGAAGCCATCGCCGCCAATGAGGTGGTGGCCCGGGCGCGTGCCCTTGTTCAAAGCGCGACGCGCTGAATCAATCGCTGCAAGTCGGCAAGGGACGCACCCTTGCCATACCGTTCACGGTCAAGGGCGTGGCCGAAAAGGTCGCGCCTGATCCGTTCATCAATCCCCGCCGCCAACATCCGGTCTTCAAAGCTATGTCTCAATCCGTAAAGAGAGTGCTCCGGTGTCTCCAAGAGCCTGTTGGCCCGGAGATACTTGTTGATCGTGGCCGAGAGGCTGGCGGAGCTGGCGCGATACTTGGGGAAGCCGTCAGGGCATTGTGCCATAGCTTTCAGGCTCACGCCGGTCAGGGGGATGACACGGCGAGCGTTGCGCGTCTTGAGCTGGCGTCCAACGGGCTCAATCGAAATGTGCGGCGTGGTCGCGCCAAGCCGTATCTGGTCTCGTGTGAGGGCCGCCAGCTCGCTCGGCCTCGCCCCGGTGTTGACCATCGCCAGAACGATGCAGCGGGCTTCCTTGTTGAGCCCGTCCAGCGCTCCCGGAGCCAAGAGCTTGTCGCGTATCCAGCTTTCGGAGAAAGGTGGACGCTGCTTTGCCTCGCCTTCCTTGAAACTGAGATCGGAGAGGGGCAGCACCAGCCCGAGCCGCTTCATGCGGTTCACGGTCTTCAGCACGTCGCCAAGGTGGATAAGGTCTTTGTTGCCCGAGTTGGGCGTGAGCCCTTCGTTCTGGATGCGCTCAAACCACCAATGGCGGAAGTCCAGCATATCGTCGCCGGTTATGTCGCCAATGGCCTTGTCGCCAATCACGTCGACGAAGTTCTTCACGGCTTTCTTGCGCGGGTTCTCCCAACGGCGGAGCTGGTCCGGGCTCTTTCCAAGCGTTTTGTCCGCTACCAAGCTCCAATAGAGTTCCAGCGCCCGAGTCACCGTGATCGCTGGTTCACTCACGCCGCCCATAAGGGCAGCCGTGTCTCGCATATCCAGCTCACCGTCTTTACGCTCTTTGACGGCTTCGACACGTGCAAGAAGCTGGTCTTGCGGCAGCTTGGCAACTTGGGGTGCTGGCAGGTAGCGGAAGCCCCGGACGGCGGCGAGATTCTTGGCCGCCTCGAAACGCTGTTCCGCGTCGCTTGTGTCTCCGGCAAGCCGGGCTTCCCAGCCTTCCACGATGTGTTGCCACGCGATAGGGGCTTTCTGTTGCGCGACGGTAAGGGAGTCCGTGTGCAGGCTGACCCAGATGCTCTTGCGCTCTTCAACGCCCTGATAGCGGCGCGGCACGCGCTTGCGCAGGTGGTAAGTGCTGCCCCGCTTCATGATGGTCATGGCCGTTCCCCCGCTGGTGATGTGTGCGGATTGTGCGGCGAAATGTGTTGCAAAACAAGGCAGAACGACGGACCACGCGCAGGGCGCGTCGGTCTAACATATTGTTTTTGTTCGATAAATTTCCAAAACAAGGCGAGTTTTGGTGGCGGAGACGAAGGGATTCGAACCCTCGAGACCCTTCCGGGCCTACTCCCTTAGCAGGGGAGCGCCTTCGACCACTCGGCCACGTCTCCGCGGACCCGTATAGGGATCGTCTCGGGGGGAGACAAGCGGTTTTTCGGCGGAATTTCGGGTGGTTTGCGATTTCCCTCGCGTGCGGCGGAGATGGCGCAGGCGGGGCCGCGGGTCGGCGTGGGGCAGGGGCGCCGGGCGCAATGAAAAACGCGCGCGAGATGTCTCGCGCGCGTTTCGTTTTCAAAGGGTTTCGCTTGGCTTAGCGGGTCGTCTCGCCGCGCCGGCGCACCACCACGTCGACCGTGATCGATGCAAGCAGCACCGCCGCCGTCGCCATCAGCTGAACCGCTGCCGGCAGACCCAGAAGCGCCATGCCGTTGACGATCGCCGCGATCACGACACCGCCGAGGATCGCGTGGATCGGATGGCCACGCCCGCCAAACAGCGAGGTGCCGCCGATCACCGCGGTCGCGACGACATAGAGCACGATCGTGCCGCCGTCGAAGCTGGTGGAAATCGAGCGCAGGCGCGAGGCGTAGATGATGCCGCCCAGACCCGCCGTCGTCGCGGCCAGCGTGAAGGCTGCGGTCCGGATCAGGCGCAGGTTGATGCCCGCCCGGCGCGCGGCCTCGGCATTGCCGCCGATCGCGAGGACATAGCGGCCGAATTTCAGCCGTCCCAGCAGGAAGGACCATGCCAGCAGTACCGCGAAGACGATCGGGATCACCCACGGCATGCCCGAGAGCGGGAAGCGTGCGACGCCACGGTTCATGTTGGAGATCGTCACCAGCACGATACCCGCGATCACGGCCGCCGCGATCTTCGCGATGGTGAGGCCCATCGGGGGCGCGACGAGGCCGCTCTTGCGACGTTTCGCATCCTTGCTGAAGGTGAGGATCGCGAAGACCAGAACCACGGCTCCGGTCATCAGCCAGCCCATCAGAGGGCTCAGCGTGCCATTGGCGAAGTTGTTGATCGTGTCACTCGCGACGGGGATTGTCCCCCCGGCACCCAGCAGTTGGATCATCAGACCGTTGAAGCCCAGAAGGCCCGCCAGCGTCACCACGAAAGAGGGCAGTTTGAGCCGCGTGATCAGCGAGCCCTGGAAGATACCCAGCACCGCGGGCACGGCCAGGCCTGCCACGACCGCCGCCCACCAGGGCCAGTCGGTACCCGGCGCGACTAGCAACGTCGCCACCGTCGCCCCGATCCCGGCCACGAAGCCGAGCGACAGATCGATCTCGCCCAGCAAGAGCACGAAGACCTGTCCCATCCCGATCATCATGAAGACCGAGCCCTGAACGAGCAGGTTCACGACGTTCCCCGGCGAGAGGAATTTCGGGTTCTGCAACTGGAAGATCAGCGAGATCAGCACGAAGCCCAGCAGAACCGGCAGTACGCCGCTTTCGCCTGCCTTGATCTTCGCCCAGGTGCGCGAGAGGTAGCTCGAGAAGCTCTGATCTTCGGTCGTGGCACCCACCACGGCGGAGGGGCCGCTTTCGCCCGATGCCTCGCGTTGCGCCGCGACATCCTTGGCGTTCTCTGCCGCGATCGAGGCGGCGGCGCGCATCGCGCCGGCTTCGACTACGTGATCGGACTTGCCCGTGGTCATCAGCTCGACCACGCGCTGGGTGTCGTATTCCTCGATCGGGCCCTGGCTGACCATCTCGCCCAGACGCAGGATCGCGATCCTGTCGGAGACCGCGAAGACGTCGTTGAGGTTGTGCGAGATCATCACCACCGCGAGGCCCTGATCGGCGAGGCGGCGCACCAGTTGCAGCACCTGACCGGTCTGGGCCACGCCGAGCGCCGCCGTGGGCTCGTCGAGGATCACCAGTTTGGAATTCCACATCACGGCCTTGGCGACCGCGATCGATTGCCGCTGACCGCCCGAAAGCGCCGAGACCGGCGCGCGGATCGAGCGCAGCGTGGTCACGCGGAGCCCTTGCAGCGTCTCTGCCGCGGCGCGCTCCATCGCGTCCTCGTCGAGCATCCCGTTGGTCAGGATTTCGCGACCGAGGAACATGTTCTGCACGACGTCGAGATTGTCGCAGAGCGCGAGGTCCTGATAGACGACCTCGATGCCCAGCTCCGCACTGTCGCGGGGCGAGCGGACGCGGACCTCATTGCCTTCCCATTCGATCACGCCGCCATCGGCTTCATGGATGCCAGCGATGGTTTTCGTCAGCACGGATTTGCCCGCGCCATTGTCACCGACCAGTGCCGTTACCTCGCCGGGGCGGACGTCGAAATCGACCCCGCTGAGCGCCTGCACTGCACCGAAGCTCTTTTCGAGACCCCGAATACGGAGGATCGCGTCGCGATCCTCCGTCAGGGACCCGGTACCGTTACCCGTGTCCATCATTGGCTATCAGTTCCCGATGCCAGCGGCTTTGCACGCATCGGCCGCGTCGCCCGCACAAAGCTTGGAGGTGTCGACGAAGCCGTCTTTCACTACGGTGTCGGCCATGTTCTCCGGGGTGACCCAGATCGGCTTGAGCAGGATCGAGGGCACGTCCATGCCGCCCTGGCTGTCATTGACCTTGCCGTTGACGAGACCGTCGGGCGGGGTGTCGCCAGCACGCATGTAGAGCGCGAGCGCCGCTGCCGCCTGAGCTTCCAGATAGATCGGCTTGTAGACGGTGCCGCACTGGTAGCCGGTGAGCACGTTCTGCAGGCCGGTGACCGTCGCGTCCTGACCGGTGGTCGGGAAGGCTTTCGGCGGAACCTTCAGCGTCTTGAGATAGGAGATGACCGCGTTTGCGTTGTCGTCATTCGGGGTGACGACGGCGTTCATGTCCTGATGCGCGGTGAACTGCTGCTCGAAGGTGGTCCGTGCGACCGACGGATCCCAGGTGCCTGCGGGCTCGCCCGCATTGGTGTAGCTACCATCGTCGAATTTCGGCTTCAGCACGCTCATGTAGCCCTGCTTGAACAGCGTGGCGTTGTTGTCATCGGGCGAGCCCGCCATCACGAGGATGTTCGGCTTCTCGATGTTCCAGTCGCTGAGGCACTGTTCCATGCCCTTGCCGATCAGCTCGCCGACATATTCGTTGTCGAAGCTGATGTAATAGTCGCGCGAGCCGCCAAGCGTGATCCGGTCATAGTCGATGACCGCGACGCCGTGCTCTTTGGCGTATTTCTCGACAGCCGCACCGCCGCCCGAGGAGATCGGGTCGATCAGCAGAACGGTCGCGCCCTGGCTGATATCGGTTTGCGCCTGCGTGAGCTGGTCGGCTTCCGAGCCCTGCGCGTTGGTGATGATCAGATCGTCCGCGGACAGGCCTGCTGCCTTGAAGGCTTTCTTCAGGTAGGGCTCGTCGAACGAGGTGTAGCGGGCCGAGCTTGCTGTGTCGGGCAGCAGCACGCCCACTTTGCCTTTGCCTTTGGCGGCGACGTCCTTGAGCTGGCCCATGGCTGCGAAATCAGCGCCGAAGCTGTCGGCGGTGACGCCTTGGGCTTGCGCGGCACCTGCAATCAGGCCAAGCGCGAGAACGCTGGTTCCAGCGAGACGCGCGGCGGTTCCGCACGTCGAGCGACGAATGTCTTTCATTATAATCCTCCTAAGGCCGGATGGGTTCCTCCCGTGGGGTGGCATCGCCTTGCCCCAGCGCGCCGCCTGTGCCGGTTACGGACAGGGCAGCGCCGGGGCGCGCATCCGGTACGCGTCCCGTTAGCGCAATCATGGCTTGAAATGTTGCTCTGAACAGGGGGGTGGCGAACACAAAACACTCACGAAACTGCGAGGCCGTGGTATTCCGGGGCAAGTAAGAAGAGTAGGGGAGACGAGCGGCTGACTTCGCGCGGCACCGATGTGGCACCCGGAGTGGTTGACACCTGCGCGCGCCGCTGTATAAGCCCGCCATTCCGGTAACTCGAGTTGCCGGGATTATTCATTGGTGTTGGTGGACCTCGCAAGAGGAAACCTGTCGCCGGTCGCCGCGAGGCCCGGAGGAGGACAACGCCCTTCGAAACTATAAAGAAGGAGATCAGCCGTGACCAAACGCACGTCTGCCAAGTACAAAATCGACCGCCGCATGGGCGAGAACATCTGGGGCCGCGCCAAGTCGCCCGTCAACCGTCGTGAATACGGCCCCGGCCAGCACGGTCAGCGCCGCAAGGGCAAACTGTCCGACTTCGGTATCCAGCTCCGCGCCAAGCAGAAGCTGAAAGGCCATTACGGCGACCTGACCGAGAAGCAGTTCCGCCGCATCTACGCCGAAGCCGAGCGTGTGAAGGGCGACACCGGTGAAAACCTGATCGGTCTGCTCGAGCGCCGCCTCGACGCGCTGGTCTACCGCGCCAAGTTCGTCCCGACCGTCTTCGCAGCGCGCCAGTTCGTGAACCACGGCCACGTGCTCGTGAACGGCAAGAAAGTGAACATCCCCTCCTACCGCCTGAAAGAAGGCGACGTGGTGGAAGTCCGCGAGAAGTCCAAGCAGATGGCTCTGGTTCTCGAAGCCGTTCAGTCGCCCGAGCGTGACGTTCCGGATTACCTCGAAGTCGACCACAACAAACTGACCGCGAAATTCGTGCGCACCCCGGCTCTGTCCGACGTGCCCTTCGCGGTTCAGATGGAACCGAACCTCGTGGTCGAATTCTACGCGAAGAACTAATCTCTCAGCCTTCGCCGATCATTCGGAAAGGCCGTGCCCCCGGGGCGCGGCCTTTTTCTTTTGGGCTGCGTCTTTGCCCGGATCAGCCGCGAAGCGGCCCGGGCAGCGCCCGACCGCCCCCTCGGGCGGGCGCTTTTCGGTCTCACCGCGCGCGGCAACGTCGTGCGGATGTGGTGAGATAAAGGGGCGACCTCTGAATGAAGCGCGCCCACCCGGCGGTCAGCCGCCGCCCTCCCAAGCCTCACCCGTTGCATCCCTGCCGCGTCTGCTATGCGGGTGATCTTCTCACTAGCCCTGTCGCGCCATGGCGGATAGAACTCGGGCCACGATTCAGGAGTGCACAATGACCACGCATATTCGCCCCCAGCCCGGTATTATGGACATCGAGCTCTATCAGGGCGGCGCCTCCCATGTGGCGGGGCGCACCGATGCCGTCAAACTCAGCTCGAATGAGAACCCGTTCGGCCCCTCTGACAAGGCCAAGGACGCGTTCGCGAAATGCGCCCATTCGATGCATCGCTACCCCCCGACCGACCATGCCAAGCTGCGCACGGCGATCGGCGAGGTGCATAAGCTCGATCCCGACCGCATCATCTGCGGCGTGGGCTCGGACGAGATCATCCACTTCCTGTGCCAAGCCTATGTCGGCGCGCGCGACGAGGTGGTGTTCACCGAGCACGGCTTCCTGATGTATCGCATCTCGACCATGGCCGCGGGCGGCACCCCGATCGAGGTGAAGGAGCGCGACCGCACCACCGATGTCGATGCGATCCTGAGCGCCTGCACCAAGAAGACCAAGCTCGTCTTCCTCGCCAATCCGAACAACCCGACCGGCACGATGATCCAGCTGGCGGAGCTGGAGCGGCTGGCGGCGGGGCTGCCGAAAGGCGCGCTGCTGGTGATCGACGCGGCCTATGCGGAATATGTCGAAGGCTATGACGGCGGGGCGGAGCTGGCGACGCGCCTGCCCAATGTCTTCATGACGCGGACTTTCTCGAAGATCTACGGACTCGGCGGGCTGCGCGTCGGTTGGGGCTACGGCTCGCGCGAAGTGATCGACGTGCTCAACCGCATCCGTGGGCCGTTCAACCTCTCGACCGCGCAGCAGGAGACCGCAGAGGCCGCCGTGCGCGATCAGGACTGGGTCACGAAATGCCGCGATGACAACACCCGTCTGCGCGCTTGGCTGGCCGAAGCTCTGGCAGAAAAGGGCGTGCCGTCAGATACTTCCACGGCGAACTTCATCCTCGCGCGGCTGGCGTCCGAGCAGGAGGCCGCCGATTGCGATACCTATCTGAAATCCGAAGGGATCATCGTGCGCCGGGTCGCGGGCTATAACCTGCCCAACTGCCTGCGCATCACCGTGGGCGACGAGCCCTCATGCCGCCGCGTGGCGCATCTGATCGGCGTCTTCAAGGCAGGCGGGATCGAGGTGCCCAGATGAGCCAACTCTACCAGCGGGTCGCGCTGATCGGGCTCGGCCTGATCGCCTCGTCGATGGCCCATGCGATGCGCGAGAAGGGGCTGGCGGGCGAGATCGTCGGTCATGCGCGCTCCGCCGAGACCCGCGACACCGCGCTGGAGATCGGGCTGGTCGATGCCGTCTATGAGACCGCCGCCGAGGCGGTCGCGGGCGCCGATCTGGTGGTGCTCTGTGTGCCGGTCGGCGCGATGGCGAAGATCGCCGAAGAGATCGCCCCGCATCTGGCCCCCGGCGCGACAATCACCGATGTCGGCTCGGTCAAACGCTCGGTGATCGACGCGGTCGGCCCGCATGTGCCCGAAGGCGTGCATTTCATTCCCGGTCACCCGCTGGCGGGGACGGAGCAGTCGGGCCCGCGCTCGGGCTTTGCGACGCTCTTCGCCAATCGCTGGTGGCTGTTCACGCCGATCGAGGGCACGAACCCCGAGGCGCTGACCCGGCTGAAATCGCTGGTCGAGGCGATGGGCGCGAATACCGACGAGATGGCGCCCGATCACCATGACCTCGTGCTTTCGGTCGTGTCGCATACACCGCACCTGATCGCCTACACGATGGTTGGCGTGGCGGATCATCTTCGTCGTGTAACCCACGAGGAAGTCATCAAATATTCCGCTACGGGTTTCCGCGATTTTACCCGGATCGCGGCCTCGGACCCGACGATGTGGCGCGACGTCTTCCTGACCAACAAGGAAGCGACGCTCGACATCCTCGGCCGCTTCACCGAGGAGTTGTTCATGCTGCAACGCGCGATCCGCATGGGCGATGGCGACATGCTGCACGACTATTTCACGCGCACCCGCGCGATCCGCCGCGGCATCATCGAGGCCGGGCAGGATACGGATGCGCCCGATTTCGGGCGCGGTGCACCGAAGAAAGACGCATGAGCGCCACGGGTCGCAGCAAGGCGGTCGTGTTGATCGCCTTGGCGGCCGTGGTCGCGGTGGGCTCCTGCGGGCGCGGCGACGACCGGCGCTCGGCGCGGTATTCCTCCTCGGGCGAGCTTTGCGGCATTGCCGGGCTGGAAGGGCAGCACATTGCGCCGATCGACGGACCGGGGCGCTGTGGCATTGCCGATCCGGTGCAGATCACCGCGGTCTCGGGCATCCGTCTGACCTCGCCGGTGCGGGTGAATTGCTCGGCGGCGAAATCCTTCAAGCGCTGGGTCGATCGCGGGATCAAACCGGCGGTGGGGCGGCGCGGCGGCGGGATCGAGGCGATCCGCATCGCAGCCTCCTATTCCTGCCGGAGCCGCAATTCCCAGCCCGGCGCGAAGCTGTCCGAACATGCCAAGGGCAACGCAATCGACGTCTCGGGCGTGGTCCTGCGCAACGGCGCGACGCTGAGCGTGCTGGAGGATTGGCGCCGGGGCCGGGTGATCAAGCGGATGCACAAATCGGCCTGCGGCCCGTTCGGCGCCGTGCTGGGGCCGAAATCGGATCGCTTCCATCAGGACCACATCCACGTCGACGTGGCCAGCTACCGCGGCGGGGCTTACTGCCGTTAACCTTTACTGCCGCTGCGCGACCAGTTGCGGTGCCGGGCCGAGCGGCGCCGGGCCGAGGCTCATCTGCCCGTCCTTGAAGACAAGCGGTACGTCCAGCGCACCATCGGGGTTCTTCGCGGCCAGCATCGCACCGATCCCGGTCACCACTTTCACCTCGTCCTTGCTGATCAGCCCCATGCTTTGCGCAATGCCGACCCAGTTGCGCCACGAGGCGGAGCGGATCGTCAGCGTGCCGTCGGGATAACCCGAGGGATCGACCGTCAGGTTGCCCTCGACCGAGACATCGTTGCCGCCCCAGCTCAGCGACAGATCCGAGATCGCGACGGTCATCAGCCCCGGCATGCCTGCCTCCATCGCGGTCTGGTCGATAGGCTCGCGGGTGCCGATCAGCGCGTCGAAATGAACGCGGGTAACGGTGTCGGGCAGCTTGCCCTTCGGGTCTATCCGCTCCAGCAGATCGGCGGGGAGTTTCAGCGATTTCGCCTCCGCGCCCAGACGGTAGGCGGCGGCGGGCATCACCAGATCGGCGGCCTGAGCCGAGGCCCCGATCGCGCCCTGCGCCTTGTCCTTGCGTTCGATCGCGAGGCGCAGCTGATCGGCCGAAAGCGCGGGGGCCGTCTCGCCCGCGGGCGTCAGCACCGGCGCGGAGATCACGGCAACCGCCCGTTCCAGCGGCAGCGCGGTCGAATAGCCCACCGTCAGCGAGGCGCGCATGTCCTCTTGCGTCAGCGTGTAGCTTTGATCGCCCAGTTGCAGCGACTGGCCCGAGGGCAGATAGGCGATCACTTTGTTGGGTTCATATCCCAGAGCGAAGAGCTGCGCGAAGGGCGCGCTCCAGTGCCACAGGCCGCCCCGATCCTTCAGTACGGGCTTGTCGAAGGTCAGATCGAAGCGCGAGGGGAAGCCCGCCAGCGAGACCGATTGCGCATCGCCCCAGCCTTCCTGCCGGGCCTGCGCGAGCATGTCGCGCGCGCCGTTTTCGATCTTGTGCGCACCGAAGAACCAGTAGCCGCAATAGGCCAGCGTCGCGACCAGCACCAGAATGATCAGTTTGCGCATCTTCGCCTCTTTGCAAATCGGTTGAACCCCATGTAAGCCCTGAGCCCATGCAGGACCAGTGCGATGACAACAGGATCTGGGTCTTCGGCTACGGCTCGCTGATCTGGAACCCCGGCTTTGATTTCGACGAGCGGATGCTCGCCCGCGCGCCGGGTTGGGAGCGCAGCTTCTGCCTGCGCTCGCTGGTGCATCGCGGCACGCCCGAAGCGCCGGGGCTGGTGTTGGCGCTCGACGAGGGGCAGGGCGGCTGCACGGGGCTCGCCTTCGCAGTGAAGCCAGGACAGGAAGACGAGGTCATGGCCTATCTGCGCGAGCGCGAACTGGTGACCTCGGCCTATCTGGAACGCGAGATCGACGTCGATCTGAATGACAGGCGGCGCGTGCGCGCGGTGACCTATGTGATCGACCGCCATCACGATCAGTATTGCGGCGGGCTCAGCGATGACGAGCAGGCCCGGATCATCGCCAGCGCCACCGGCGGGCGCGGTCCGAACCGCGATTATCTGTTCAATACTGCCCAGCATCTGCACGAATTGGGCATCCCCGATCCCCATCTTGATGCATTGGTGGCACGGCTGCACGACTTGTCGTGATAGCCCTTGGCGAAGGGCTGCACCCTCGCTAGGCTCTGCGCAAACAGGCAAGAGGGGCAATAATGGAAGAGCCGATCCGGCTGGAGCCGCAATTCTCACAACCCGTGCGTCAGGTGATCCTGATGCTTCTGGTGCTCGGCTTGGTCGCTACGGGTGGCTATTTCGCCTATTCGCGCATCTTCCCGATTTTCCTCGCCAATCCCTGGCTGAACGGGGTGATCCTCGCGGTCTTCGTCTTCGGCATCCTCGCCTGTTTCTGGCAGGTGGTGCAGCTGGTGAAGGCGGTAAACTGGATCGAGAGCTTCGCCGCGGACCGTCCCGGTCGTCCGCAGGTGCGCCCGCCGTCGATGCTCGCGCCGCTTGCGTCCCTGCTGGGATCGCGCGAGGCGCGCCGCGCGGTGTCGTCGTCCTCGGGGCGCTCGATCCTCGAATCCGTCGCGACCCGGATCGACGAGGCGCGCGACATCACCCGCTATATCGCGGGGCTGCTGATCTTCCTCGGCCTTTTGGGGACGTTCTACGGGCTCGCTACCACCGTGCCTGCGGTGGTCGAGACGATCCGCGCACTGGCGCCCAAGGAAGGCGAGAGCGCGATCGGCGTGTTCGACAACCTGATGACAGGGCTGGAGGCGCAGCTGGGCGGCATGGGCACGGCGTTCTCCTCGTCGCTTCTGGGTCTTGCGGGCTCGCTGGTGGTGGGCTTGCTGGAACTGTTCGCGAGCCACGGTCAGAACCGGTTCTACCGCGAGCTGGAGGAATGGATTTCCTCGATCACGCGGCTTTCCTTCACCGCGCTCGAAGGGGGCGATGGCGAAGGCTCGATGGTGGCGGGCGTCCTCGATCACATGTCCGAGCAGATGGACCAGATCCAGACGCTGTTCGTGCGCTCCGATGCGGGGCGCGTGCAGACCGAAGCACGGATCGCGCATCTGTCGAACGCCATTCACGACCTGTCGGAACGGCTCTCGGCGGAGATGGATGCGCGGCACCGCCAGCAAGGCGCGCTGCAGCAGATGGCCGAGGGGCAGGAGCGGCTGATCGGCGCGCTCGATCACCTCGCGCAACGCACGGCCGAGGGCGCTCCCGAGGCGGAGGCGCTGATGGAGACCCGGATGCGGCTGCGCTCGATCGACCAGCAGATGATGCGGATGCTCGAGGAAGTCAGCGCCGGGCGGCAGGAAAGCATGGCCGAGCTGCGCCATGATTTCGCAGGTCTCACCCGGGCGATCCTCGGCTACAAACCGCATCGCGAGGGTTAATTCATGGCTCTGGCACGGCGCGGCGGCAATCGGTTCTCGACCAATATCTGGCCGGGTTTCGTCGATGCGATGACGGCGCTTCTTCTGGTCCTCATGTTCGTGCTGTCGATCTTCATGATCGTGCAATCGGTGCTGCGTGACACGCTGAGCACCAAGGAAGGCGAGCTGATTCAGCTCAACGAGCAGGTGTCGAACCTCGCCAAGGCGCTGTCGCTGCAACAGACGAAAACGCAGCAACTGACCGGCGAGTTGGAGAATGCGAAGGACAAAGCCGATCAGCAGGACTCGCTGATCTCGACGCTCACCTCGCAGCTCGATGACCGCAAAGCCGCGCTGGCCGATGCCAAGCAGAAGATCACCGAATTCGAGGCTCGCGTCGCGCAATTGGTGGGCGAGCGCAACGCCGCCCAACAGGATGCGAGCGCCAAGGCCGACGAAATCCGGCTAAGCAAGGAAACCATCGCCGATCTGCGCGACAAGCTGACGAAATCGGGCGATGAGGTCGCGGCGATGACGCTGCAATTGGAAGAGGCGCGCAAGCAGGCCGAGGACACGCTGACCAAGCTCGCCGCCGCGCAGACCGCGAAGGACGATCTGGAAAAGCAGCTCGGCAAGCAGCTGTCCGAGGCCGAGAAGCAGGCCGCGCTGAAAGCCACCGCGCAGAAGGCGCTGGCCGATCAGCAGGCGATCTCGGAAGGGGCCCAGAAGAAAGTCGCGCTGCTCAATCAGCAGGTTGCGGCGTTGCGCGGTCAACTCGCGCAGCTGCAGAACGTGCTCGACGAGGCGCAGCAGAAGGATGCCGCGGCCAAGGTGCAGCTCGACAATCTCGGCCAGCAGCTGAACGCGGCGCTCGCCCGTGCGGCCTCCGAGGAGAAGAAACGCGCCGATCTGCAGGAGAAGATGCGCAAGGAGGCCGAGGCCAAGGCAAAAGATCTGGAGAACTACCGCTCTGAATTCTTTGGGAAGCTGTCGCAGCTTCTGAAGGGCAAGCAGGGCGTGAAGATCGAAGGCGACCGCTTCGTGTTCTCCTCAGAGGTGCTGTTCGCGCCCGCTTCCGCGACGCTGTCGGATGCGGGCCGCGCACAGATCAAACAGGTGACATCGCTGCTCGATCAACTGCGCGGGGAAATTCCGGGCGATATCCCGTGGATCATCCGCGTCGATGGCCATACCGACGACACGCCGCTGTCGGGGCAGGGCGAGTTCAAGGATAACTGGGAGCTGAGCCAGGCCCGCGCGCTGTCGGTGGTGAAATATATGGTGGACAGCCTCGGCTTCCCGCCGCAACGCCTTGCCGCCGCCGGGTTCGCGCAGTTCGACCCAGTAAACACCGCCGACACGCCCGAAGCGCGCGCCCAGAACCGCCGGATCGAGTTGAAGCTGACCGAGCGCTGAGGCGTCGGTCAGCTGGGTTCCGTCAGCCAGTCGAGAAACGCGCCGAGCCGCCCCTCGGCACTGCGCTGCAAGCTGCGGAATAACCGCGCCCCCATGACAAATGAAAAGGCTGCCGGGCCAAGCTCCGGCAGCCTTCTGCGTTAATCGCGTCTACCGAGGGCCGCGAAGCCCCCCGGCCGCGTGCTTATTTCGCGATCCGGTCGAGGATGCGCGCCCAGGAGCGGATGCCCTTGTGGAAGCTTTTCACGTCGTATTTCTCGTTCGGCGAGTGGATCGCGTCGTCGTCATTGGCGAAGCCGATCAGCATCGCGTCCATGCCGAGGATCGACTTGAAGTAATAGCCGATCGGGATCGAGCCGCCCATGCCGACGATGACTGCCTCTCGGTTCCATTCGTCAGAGAGCGCTTGACGGGCAGCTTCGAATTCGGGGCGCGACGTGTCCATCACGGAGGCCGGTGCGCCATCGAGATCGCCGTCCCAGGTGATGCGCGCATCGACCGGCAGACGTGCCTCGACATGGGCGCGGAGCGCCTTGCGGACGTGGGCGGGGTCCATGTCGCCCACGAGGCGGCAGGTGATCTTGCAATGCGCCTCGGCCGGGATCACGGTTTTCGAGCCCGCACCCTGATAGCCGCCCCAGAGGCCGTTGATCTCCAGCGTCGGGCGTGCCCATTGCTGCTCCAGCGCCGAATAGCCTTCTTCGCCATGCGGCACGGTCATGCCCGCGTGCTGAAGGTACTCCTTCTCGTCGAAGCCGCAGGTCTTCCACGCCTCCAACTGCTCGGCCGGAACTTCGTGGACGCCCTCGTAGAAGCCTTCGACCGCAACGCGGCCCTGATCGTCATGGAAGCTCGCGATGATCTTGGAAATCTCGCGCAGCGGGTTCAGGGCAGGGCCGCCGTAATGGCCCGAATGCAAATCGATGCGCGGCCCGTGCAGGGTGAATTCCTCCTTCAGCATCCCGCGCAAGGAGCCTGCGATCGAGGGCACGCCGGGCGAGACCATCGAGGTGTCGCAGATCAGCGCCAGATCTGAGGTCAGTTCCTCGCGGTTGTTCTCGAGGAAGGGCACCAGCGAGGGCGAGCCCGATTCTTCCTCGCCTTCAAGAAAGATCACAAGATTGCCAGGAAGCTCGCCGTTCACGGCCTTATAGGCGCGGCAGGCCTCGATGAAGGTCATCAGCTGACCCTTGTCGTCGGACGCGCCGCGACCACGGATGACGCGACCATTCTCGGTATCCTCGATCTGCGGCTCGAAGGGGGGCGTGTTCCACAGCTCCAGCGGGTCCACCGGCTGCACGTCATAGTGGCCGTAGAACAGCAGGCGCGGGCCGTCGCCCTTGGAATGCGCAACCACCATCGGGTGGCCCGTGGTCGGACGCAGTTCGGCGTCGAAGCCCAGCGATTTCAATTCCTTGACGAGCCATTCCGCAGCTTCGTGGGTCTCTTCGCGATAGGCCGGATCGGTCGAGATCGAGCGGATTTTCAGTAGCTCGAAAAGACGGTCCATCGCGGCATCCAGGCCGCTATCGATTTCGGTGAGAACCTCGTTCAGTGCCATGCAGGCCTCCTTTATTTTGGCTTCAGCCTAGGGCTGCGCGCGGGACTGTCCAGAGGGGGTGACGCAAGGGCGCGACAAATTGCGAAAACTGAATGTTTGCTTTTCATGACTATTTGCGACATTTTTGCGCTTCAGGGAGAGGAATTTGACATTTATCAATGTCGCGCTTTGTGGTGCCCGGTAGGGCAGACCCAGCGAACAGTCATGCAAGGGAAGCACGAGATGGATTACGACCGCGCACTCGATCAGGCGATTGACAAGCTGCACGAGGAAGGCCGCTATCGCGTCTTCATCGATATCGAGCGCGAGAAGGGTAATTTCCCCCACGCCGTCTGGACCAAGCCGGACGGATCGAAGCAGGACATCACCATCTGGTGCGGCAACGACTATCTGGGCATGGGCCAGCATCCGGTCGTCCTCGCCGCGATGCACGAGGCGCTGGACGCCACCGGCGCAGGCTCGGGCGGGACGCGCAACATCTCGGGCACGACGGTCTATCACAAGCGGCTGGAGCATGAGATCGCCGATCTGCACGGCAAAGAGGCCGCGCTGGTCTTCTCCTCGGCCTATATCGCGAATGACGCGACGCTGAGCACGCTGCCCAAGCTGTTCCCCGGCCTCATCATCTATTCCGACGAGCTGAACCACGCCTCGATGATCGAAGGCATCCGTCGCAACGGCGGGGCGAAGCGCATCTTCCGTCACAATGACGTCGCGCATCTGCGCGAATTGCTGGCCGCCGACGATCCGGCTGCGCCGAAGCTGATCGCGTTTGAATCGGTCTATTCGATGGATGGCGATTTCGGCCCGATCTCCGAGATCTGCGATCTGGCCGAGGAATTCGGCGCGATGACCTATCTCGACGAGGTGCACGCGGTCGGCATGTATGGCCCGCGCGGCGCCGGTATCGCCGAGAAGATCGGCGAGATGGACCGGATCGACATCTTCAACGGCACGCTCGGTAAAGCTTTCGGTGTGTTCGGCGGCTATATCGCGGCTTCGGCCAAGATGGTCGATGCCGTGCGCTCCTATGCGCCGGGCTTCATCTTCACCACCTCGATCCCGCCGGCGGTGGCGGCAGGCGCTGCCGCGTCGATCGCCTTCCTGAAAGGCGAGGGCGGACAGGAGCTGCGCGACAAGCAGCAGCTGCACGCGAAGATTCTCAAGATGCGCCTGAAAGGTATGGGCATGCCGATCATCGACCACGGCTCGCATATTGTGCCCGTGATCATCGGAGACCCCAAACATACCAAGGCCTTGTCGGACATGCTGCTCGACGAGTTCGGGGTCTATGTCCAGCCGATCAACTTCCCGACCGTGCCCCGCGGCACCGAGCGTCTGCGCTTCACGCCCTCGCCGGTGCACGACACCGGTATGATTGACGGTCTGGTCAAGGGCATGGACGCGCTTTGGGCGCGCTGTGAGCTAAATCGCGCCGAAGCCAGCGCGTAAGCCACATAGGCGCGTGCGCGGCTCGCTTGCTTGTGATAAGCCTTTGTTAATCGAAGGGGCTATTGGCTCCGAATCGACGCAGGCGGGAAAACGGCAGGGACAGGCAGCATGATCGGGCGAAGGGCTAAACCTTCGACGGGGGACGAAGTCAAACCTAAAGGGTTCGACGATTTCGAACTTCGTCTTGGCGATGTGATGCGCGGCGAGCGGGCGACGCTCGCCAAATCGCTCCTTGATGTCCAGCGCGAACTCCGGATCAAAGCAGCCTATATCGCGGCCATCGAAGCCTGCGACGTGGAAGCTTTCGACACGCCTTCTTTCATCGCGGGCTATGTGCGCTCCTACGCGCGCTATCTCGGTCTCGACCCGGAATGGTCGTTCCAGCGCTTCTGCAACGAGGCTGGCTACTCGCCCGCCCACGGCATGTCCGAAGCCGCCTCCGGCCCGAAGCCCCAGCGCGACCCGAAGGACATGGCCGAGGCGCTCGCTAACCCCGCCTTCATTCCGCGCAAGGAATCAATCTGGACCAAGATCGAGCCGCGCGCCGTCGGTGCGCTCTTCGTTCTGGCACTGATCGGTGGCGGTATCGGCTATGGCGGCTGGACCGTGCTGCAGGAAGTGCAGCGCGTGCAGCTGACGCCCGTGGATCAGGCCCCCGGCGTGATGGCCGATCTCGACCCGCTCGACTCGGTCAAGGACGGGCCGGAGATGGCGCAGGCCGACGACACGCTGCCTGAGGTCAACCAACCCGAGCGTTCCGCGCGCATCTACCGTCCGGCGGCCCTCGACGCGCCGGTTCTGGTCTCGCGCGACGGGCCCATCGCTTCGATCGACCCCAATGCCACCGGCGCGCTGGCCGGGCAGGGCGTGGGCGCAGCCGCTCCGGGGCTGACCCCCAATCTCATCGGTCTGGCGCAGTCCAACACGTCCCCGAACACGCCGCAGGGCACGCAACTCGCCTCGGCGGCGGGCCCCGAGAACAATATCCAATCCGCCGTTGCCAAGGCGCTGGGAGCGGATCAGCCCGATGTCGTCGTGCTAGCCGTGCGCCCGTCCTGGGTGCGGATCAAATCCGCTGATGGCGCGACGCTGTTCGAGAAGGTCATGGATGCGGGCGAGCGCTACGTGCTGCCCAAGCTCGAAGAAGCGCCGACGATGCGCACCGGCGAATCCGGCGCGATTTATTTCGCGGTCAACGGCGTGACGCATGGCCCGGTCGGCAAGCGCGGTCAGGTCACGAAGAACATCAAGCTGTCTTCCGCCGCGCTGGACGAGGACTATCCGGTCGCCAATCTCGCGCAGGACAAGGACCTCGCGAAGATGATCGCCGTGGCGGATGCGGGCGATGCTGCCGCGCCGGCGCAGACCGACCAGCAATAAACCGCAGATCACGATCCGCCCCGGCCCGTTGCACCGCAGCGGGCCTTCGCGTATCAGGAGCCGAGGTCTCGAAGGAGCGTTTGCATGTCTCTCAACCCGGTCCGTCCGTGGCGCAATATCTATCGCCGCAAGTCTCGCCAGATCATGGTCGGCAATGTCCCCGTCGGGGGTGATGCGCCGATCTCGGTGCAGACGATGACCAATACCGACAGCTCGGACGTGCGAGCGACGCTCGATCAGGTGATCCGCGCGGCCGATGTCGGCGCGGATATCGTGCGTGTCTCGACCCCGGATGAATCGAGCACGCGCGCCTTGCGCGAGATTTGCCGCGAAAGCCCGGTGCCGATCGTGGCGGATATCCATTTCCACTACAAACGCGCGATCGAGGCGGCGGAGGCGGGGGCGGCCTGCCTGCGCATCAACCCCGGCAATATCGGCGACGAGAAGCGCGTTGCCGAGGTCGTGCGCGCCGCCAAGGATCACGGTTGTTCGATCCGGATCGGCGTGAACGCGGGCTCGCTCGAGCGGCACCTGCTGGAGAAATATGGTGAGCCGTGCCCCGAGGCGATGGTCGAGAGCGCGATGGACCATATCCGCATTCTCGAGGATCACGATTTCCGCGAATACAAGATTTCGGTGAAGGCGTCGGACGTGTTCCTCGCAGCCGCTGCCTATCAGGGCATTGCGGATGCCACCGATGCGCCGATCCATCTCGGTATCACCGAGGCAGGGGGGCTGACCTCCGGCACGGTGAAATCCGCGATCGGGCTGGGCAACCTCCTGTGGATGGGCATTGGCGATACGCTGCGCGTCTCGCTCTCGGCGGATCCCGTCGAAGAGGTGAAGGTCGGTTTCGAGATACTGAAGTCTCTGGGGCTGCGCACCCGCGGCGTGCAGATCATCTCCTGTCCGTCCTGCGCGCGTCAGGGTTTCGACGTGATCGCGACCGTGGCGGAACTGGAAGAACGGCTCGAACATATCAAAACGCCGATATCGCTGTCGATCATCGGCTGCGTCGTGAACGGTCCCGGCGAGGCGCTGATGACCGATATCGGCTTTACCGGCGGTGGTGCCGGATCGGGCATGGTTTACATGGCCGGCAAGCAGGATCACAAGCAGTCCAACGCGGATATGATCGACCATATCGTTGAATTGGTTGAGAAAAAGGCTTCCGAGATCGAAGCGGAGAAAGCCGCCGCCGAATAAGCGGAAAAGTGCCGCAGCGCCCCCGAAATCGGCCCCTATCACGCTGCCGTGATAGGGTTCCGGGGGAACGAATTGGCGCCCCTCCACATTTCCCTCCCCACAACGGAGAGAGGCCGTCCCTCGTGGCGGTCAGGGTAATGAAGGAGGTAATTCCAATGACCCGCAAGTTCGCTACTATTCTCGCTGCTGCCGCCAGCACCACGATGATCGCCGGTACCGCTTTTGCCGAGACCAGCCCGCCGCTGATGGCCACCGCCCAAGGCGAGTTCGATATCCACGCCGGGGTCGAGGCCTCGTCGAAAACGATCGCGACGGTCTCCGACGGCACCATCGTCCCGGTGGAAGGCTGTCTTCCCGATGGCACGATCTGTCAGGTGACTTTCGATGGCATGAATGGCTATGCGCCCGCAGGCCAGCTCGGCGTGATGGTCGACGGCCAGATGGCGCTTTTGTCGACCGGCCCGCAATCGGTCACCGTGAACCAGATCCAGGTCCCGGGCGATAACGCCAACAAGGATGGCCAGGGTGCCGCGGCGCTGACCGGTGCGGCTGCCGGTGGCGCAGCCGGTGCGGCCGTGGGTGGTCCCGTGGGCGCCGTCGTCGGCGCGCTGATCGGCTCGGCCGGTGTGGGCGCTGCGGCCAAGCCCGAGCCCACCACGATCACCTGGGTCGAGAAGCACCCCGTCGCGCCGGTCTATCTCGACGGGGAAGTCGCGACCGGCAAGGTCATTCCGGACATGGTGACGCTGACGCCGGTGCCGGACAGCACCTACGCCTATGGCAACATCAACGACAACACGGTCTTCGTGAACCCTGATAGCCGTGCGATCGTCTACGTCGTGCCCGCCTCGTAAGGCTCGATGACAAATACCACCAAGAAAGCCGGCGCCTCACCGCACCGGCTTTTTTATCGCGGCAAACATTTTGCACGCAGTCCTATCCGGTTCGCAGCCCAACGCGATCGACTTGCCGCGTCGCGGGCCTCGGCGAGCGGCATGGTCCTCGCCGCGGTCGAGCGCTCCGGCTATTGAACCGGGCCAATCGTCAACTCGCTCGCGGAAGCGCGTCTCGGTCCTCCAGAACAGCGGGAGATGTCGAGAATTGCGTCACGGCTTTGCGGTGTGCCTCGGCGAGGTCGTCGAGCATTTTGCTTGCAGCGGTGGTTTCTTCGAACATCGCGACATTCTGGCGGGTGGCGTGGTCGAGCTGTTCGACCGAGCCGTTGATCGCTGCGAGGGTGCGGGACTGCTCCTCGGAGGAGCGGGCCATCTGGGCGACGCGCTGCGAAATCTCTTCGACCGATTTCACGATGCCTTCGAGCGAGGCGACGGTCTTGCTGACGAGTTCGACGCCGGTGCTGACCTGTTGGCCCGAGGCTTCGATCAATGCGGTGATCTCTTTTGCGGAGGCGGAAGAACGCTGAGCGAGGTCGCGCACTTCAGAGGCGACGACGGCGAAGCCGCGACCGGCCTCACCTGCGCGGGCGGCTTCCACACCGGCGTTGAGCGCAAGGAGGTTGGTCTGGAAGGCGATATCGTCGATCACCGAGGTGATGCGCTCGATCTGTTTCGAACTGGTTTCGATTTCGTTCATCGCGCGGATCGACTCGCTGACCACCGCGGCACTTTCCTTGGCGACGGTTTCCGCATTGCTGGCGGCACTCGCGGCCTCGGCTGCCATTTTCGCGCCCGATTGCACCGAGGAGGTCAATTCGTTGAGCGAGGCGGCTGCGTCGGCAAGGGTGCCCGATTGCTTCTCGGCCCGGGTCGAGAGGGAGGCGGAGGCGGCGCTGATCTCGCCGATCTGTTGGCGGATGTCGACGCTGTGGCCGGTAACGAGGGCGATGGCGCCTTCGAGTTGTTCGATCGCCGTGTTGAAATTGACGGCAAGCCGAGCGTAATCCGCATCCACCTCGCCAAGCCGAGCCTTGAGGTCCTTACGCGAGAGTTGCTGCAGCGCGATTTCGAGTGCTTCGACGACGCGAGTCTGGCGCGCTGTGGTTTCGGCGCGTTCCTGGGCGAGATCTTCTTCGGCCAAGCGGGCGAGGCGGGTCGCTTCTTCGACCTCGCGCGCGTTGCGTTCCGCATCGACGCGCAGCGCCTCTGCCTTTTGGGCAGCCTCGCTCGCGGCGTCCTGCATCTGCTGGGCGCGCGTGGTCTCTCCCTCCGCTTGGCGACGGGCTTCGTCGGCTTGGGCGGTGGCGTCGATCGCCTCTGCCATACGCTCTTCCATCGAGCTTTCCATGCGGCGGCGGTTGAGCACGGCATAGACGAGCACCGCCGTTTCGATGGCGACGGTCGCGCCGTGGAAGAGCGAGCGCGAGACATTTTCCCATATATCCGCGCTGGGATAGATCAGGCTGGGCATCAGGACCGAGAGCGCGAGGTGATGCACCACCACAGTCGCGGCGGCGAAGAAGATCGCGCGGTTGTCGACCATCACGATCAGCACGGCCATCAGCGCGAAAAACGAAAGGTGCGCATCGATTTGCCACGGATGCCCGGAGAGCGCGGCGGTGAGGGCCACGGCCTGGCCAATCACCCCTTGCGCGAGGATGGTGTTGCCGCGCCGCCGATCGCGCATCCGCCACCCGAGCAGAGCGGCAGAGGCGAAGACCCAGGCGGTCACGCTGGCCACGAGGAAAGCCGTGCCCACCAGATAGGCGGTTGCCGTGACGATGGCGGCCATAGCGACTGTC
Organism: Thioclava sp. DLFJ5-1; assembly: GCF_002020115.1. Lineage (NCBI taxonomy): Bacteria > Pseudomonadati > Pseudomonadota > Alphaproteobacteria > Rhodobacterales > Paracoccaceae > Thioclava > Thioclava sp. DLFJ5-1. The sequence goes on from NZ_MPZU01000002.1 coordinate 65,530, forward strand.
CCGAAGGCCAGCAATTTCCGCACCTGGCGCATATGCGCGTCTTTCTGTGGCGCTTGCACAGTGGTCGGCCCAGCGGTGTTCCCGTCAATCATCAGAGGTCCCTCAAATCTCGGCCGCCCCGCAGAGCCAGGCCATTTTCTTGGCGTCGAGAACGACCCATGCGCCCGCCGCCCGCAGCCGGGCGAGCGTGCCTGGCGCATCTGCTGCCGCGAATTCCCCCAAGGGCGCGCGCACCGGTCCCACGGGGTGCGCCCCTGCGGCGGCGATCACCTGATCGGCGGCGCGCCAGGGTGGGACCACCACGAGGTAAAGCCCCGGTCGGTCCTCTGGCAGCATGCCGAGGGCGGCGATCGGCGCGCAGAGCACCGAGAGGGTCATAAGCAGCAATTCGAGTCGCATCTCAGTCCTTTTCGAGGGCAGGCTACGCCCGATCCATTAACGGCCCCCTAAGACGTGAAAACTTCGGACTCTCACGGTAAACGACATGAAAACGCCGCCCGGATCTCGATGGACCTGGACGGCGCTTGCTATCTTAAAAATCTCAATCCGAAGAAGGCCTTGTGCGGCGTTCTTCAGATGCGGATCACTCGGCGTTGCGCTCTTCTGCGACCATTTTCGCCATCGCCGCTTCCGGCGCGTAGCCGCGCAGCAGCTGCCCGCCGATTACGAAGGCCGGGGTGCCCGAAATCGCCATGCGCTGTGCCAGCTGGTAGTTCTGGCGCAGCACCTCGGTCACGGAGTCGTCGTTCATCTGCTTTAGGATCGGAGCGGGATCGAGGCCCTGGTCCTTGGCGATCTGGCTCAGGCTTTCGACGGTGAGATTGCCGCGCGCCTTCATCAGGGTGTCGTGCATCTTCGCATAGGCGTCGTCGCCGTCGATCTGCTTCGTCGCGACCGCGAAGCGCGCCGCCAGTTCCGATTGCTGCCCTAGGATCGGGAATTCCTTCACGATGAAGCGGATATTGCCATCCTTCGAGATCAGGTCCGAGACGTCGTCATAGGCTTTTTTGCAGTAGGTGCATTTGTAATCCATAAACTCGACCATGGTGATGTCGCCATCGGGATTACCGCCGACCCAGCTGTAACCGTCCTCGAAGATATCCTTCGCATTGGTCTTGATCAGCTGCTTGTCGTTATCGGCCTGCTGCGCCTGCTGCTTGGCTTCCAGCTCGTTGATCGCCTCGACCAGAACCTGCGGATTGGCCATCAGATACTCGCGCACGGCGTCACCGAAGGCGGATTTCTGGCTGTCGGACATGTTGGCGAAGTCGAAATCCTGCGCGGCAGCCGGGGTGAGCGGGGCGGCCGTGGCGAGCGCGGCGAAGGCGGTCGCGGCCAGAAGCGTGCGGAGCATGGGCGTATCCTTTGGATCGGGTCCTGTTGGTTCGCAAGCAACCTGACCGCTCGGGCGCGCGGGATCAAGAGGGCGTTAGCGCGCAGGGCGCGGCTTCATCTGGTGGCGCGGGGCGACATATGCGTGCAGTGACGCCGCATTGACGCTCGGGCGGCTTCAGCCTAACCCCTTGGGCGAAATCTCAAGCGGCAAGGAGAAGGCGGATGCGGCAGTCGAAACGCGGGCAGGTGGAACCGTTCATCGCGATGGATGTGCTGCGCATGGCGGCAGAGGCGGAGGCTGCGGGCCGCGACATCGTGCATATGGAAGTGGGCCAGCCGGGCACCTCCGCGCCGAAGGCCGCCAAGCGCCGTCTGGCCGAGGCGCTCGAGAGCCAGCCGATGGGCTACACGGTGGCGCTGGGGCTGCCCTATCTGCGCGAGGGGATCGCGAAGCTCTACAAGCGTTGGTACGACATCGAGCTGGATCCCGCGCGCGTGGTCATCACGTCGGGCTCTTCCGGGGCGTTCCAGCTGGCCTTCACGGCGCTGTTCGATGTGGGCGACAAGGTGGGGCTGGGCGAGCCGGGCTATCCGAGCTATCGCCAGATCCTCAAGGCGCTTTCGATCGAGCCGGTGGGCATTCCGACCGAGGCGCAGAACCGCTACCAGCCGACGCCCGAGGAAATCCCGGACGATCTGGCCGGACTGATCGTGGCATCGCCGGGCAACCCGTCGGGCACGATGCTGGGCAAGCCGGAGCTGCAGGCGCTGATCGAGCATTGTCAGGCCCGGGACATCGCTTTCATCTCGGATGAGATCTATCATGGGCTGCAATATGAGGGTCGTGCGGTCTCGGCGCTGGAGATTTCCGACGACGTCTTCGTGATCAACTCCTTCTCGAAATATTTCTCGATGACGGGCTGGCGCGTGGGCTGGATGGTGGTGCCAGAAAGCCATCTGCGCACCGTGGAGCGCCTCGCGCAGCACATGTTCATCTGCGCCCCCCATGCGAGCCAGGTGGCGGCTCTTGGCGCGCTGGAGAGCCTCGACGAGATGGCCGAGAATGTCGCGCGCTATGGCCAGAGCCGTCAGATGCTGCTCGAAGAACTGCCGAAGATGGGCTTCACCCGGATCGCGCCGCCAGACGGGGCGTTCTACCTCTATGCCGACGTGTCGGAGCTGACTGAGGATAGCGCGGCCTTCGCTGCGGAAATCCTCGAGAGCGTCGGGGTCGCGGTCACGCCGGGGATGGATTTCGACCCCCATCGCGGCGCGCAGACCATCCGCTTTTCCTATGCGCAAAGCCCCGAGCGGGTCGCCGAGGGGATCAAGCGGCTGCGGAGCTTCATGGAGAACCGCTGAGGTTGCGATGAGGGGTGAGCCGGATCAAGCGGCCTTCCTGTGGAAGGACGTCCGGCGAACGCCCGTAGCGCAAGCGGAGGGCCGGACGGGCGCGGCCCGGGCTGGTCGCCCGCGCCAGGGTCAATCGACGCGGCTCCTCAAATGCCTTGGGGGCATGCGTCTTCCATTCGCCCTTTGCTCCGCGCGACCCCGGCGGCTATAGTGCCCGCAAAACGAAAGCGCATAAAAACGGGGCGCGTATGATCGGGCGGTTCATTCTACTTCTCGCGATGTCTCTCGCGCTGGCTCTGCCTGCGCGGGCGCAGTACCTGTCGGCCTTGGCGCAATATGCGCCCGACCGCAGCCAGATCGCGCAAAGCGGCGACAAGGTCGCGATCACGCTCGGGATCAGTCAGCCCGTGCCGTATCGCGCCTTTCTGCTGGCCGATCCCTACAGGCTCGTCATCGACTTCCGCGAGGTGAATTTCGGCGCCAACCCGCCCGAAAATCTGCTCAAGGGCAGCGATGCGATCAAAGGTCTGCGCTGGGGCAAGTTCCGGCCCGGCTGGTCGCGGTTGGTGGCCGAGCTGGCCCATCCGATGCGCCTCGTCACCTCGGAGGAACGCACCAAGGGCGACCCCGAGATCGCGCTGACGCTGGCGCAGGTGCCCGCGGCAAAGTTCACCCCGCGCAAGGGGGCCGCCGATTCCGCGCTGTGGGATCTGCCGCAACCCGCGCCGACCGTCGCGCCGCATCGGCGACAGGACGGGACGCGACCGCTGAAGGTCGTGCTCGATCCCGGCCATGGCGGCATCGATCCGGGGGCGGAGGATGGCGGCGCGCATGAGGCCGATATCGTGTTGGGCTTCGCGCGCCAGTTGCGCGATGCGATGCGCCGGGCGGGGATGCAGGTGGTGATGACCCGCGATCAGGACGTGTTCGTGCCGCTCGAAACCCGCGTGACGGTGGCGCGTGCGGCGGGGGCGGATCTCTTCATCTCGCTCCATGCCGATTCCATCGCCGAGGGGCAGGCGACGGGCTCCACGATCTACCGGCTCGCCGATCACGCCGAAACGGAAGCGACCCGCAAGCTGGTACAGCGCCACGACCGCGACGATATCCTCGCAGGGGTCGATCTGAACGGGCAGGGCGATGCGATCACCCATATTCTCGTCGATCTGGCGCGGCGCGATACGCAGCCGCGCTCGGTCCGGCTGTCGCAGGTGCTGGCGGGCGCGATCAAGGGGGCGGGGCTGCATATGCACAAACGCCCGGTGCAGGGCGCGAATTTCTCGGTGCTGAAATCGCCCGATATCCCTTCGGTCCTCGTGGAGCTGGGATTCCTGTCCTCGCCTGCCGATCGCGCGCGGCTCAAGGACCCCGATTGGCGCACACGGATGGCGGCGGCGCTCACGAAAGGCGTCGAGACCTGGGCGCAGGCCGATGCGGCCGAGGCGAAGCTTTTGCGCCAATAATCGCGTTTTGTTCCCGGTCTGACGCGCGGTCATCCGCCCATTGAGCGGGATTGTGACCATCCGGAGTCTTCTCGGAAGCGTGAGCGCACATTACTTTGACCGTCACGAAGGCGCGATGTATAGGCTGGCGCGATGGGGTGATCTGCCCCGAGGCAAGGGGTGTATCTGTGATCCGTTTCATTCTCGGCTCGATCGGCGGCGTGTTTTCCTGGGTTGTGACCGGGCTGTTCTTTGCCGCGCTCACCATCGGGGCGATCTTCTGGATCTATTCGCGCGATCTGCCGAGCTACGACCAGCTTGCGCAATACCGCCCGAAGACCATTTCGCGCATCTATAACGGCGACGGCCGCCTGATCGACGAATTCGCCGAGCAGCGCCGCCTCTTCGTGCCGATCCGCGACATTCCCGACCGGGTGAAGGGCGCCTTCGTCTCGGCCGAGGACAAGAACTTCTACATCCACCCCGGTTTCGACCCGCGCGGGATCGCAGCGGCGATGTTCACCGCCGTGAAGTCGGGCGGGCGCGACGTGCGCGGTGCTTCGACGATCACCCAGCAGGTGACGAAGAACCTGCTGCTGTCTGCAGACCGCTCGGTGGAGCGCAAGATCAAGGAACTGATCCTGTCCTCGCGCATCGAACATGTGCTGAGCAAGGATCGTATTCTCGAACTCTATCTCAACGAGATCTATCTCGGCCAGAACTCCTACGGGGTCGCTGCTGCCGCGCAGACCTATTTCAACAAACCGCTCGCCGATCTGACGGTGGGCGAGGCCGCCTATCTCGCGGCACTGCCGAAGAAACCCGCCGATCTGCATCCCGTGCGCGACTACAAGACCGCGGTGGAGCGTCGCAACTACGTGCTCCGCCGGATGTATGAGGATGGCCGGATCGACAAGGCGACGATGGAGGCGGAGCAGAACAAGCCGCTGAAATCCGTGCAGAACGGCGATTACGCCCCGTTCCGCGCGCAGCTTCCGCCGCGCGACTATTTCACCGACGAAATTCGCCGTCAGCTGTCGAAGAGCTTCGGCGAAGAGGAATTCTTTGGCGGCGGCCTCACGATCCGCGCGACCGTGAACCCCGATCTGCAATCCCATGCGACGAAGGCGCTGCAACATGCGCTGGAGAAATACGACCGCGAGCAGGGCGTCTGGCGCGGCACCGGGGCGAAGATCGCCGAGGACAAGCTGAAGAACGAGGCCGACTGGCGCGCCGCGCTCTCCGATGTCTCGACCGCGAAAGCCCCGCGCGACATCGACGGCTGGCACCCGGCTGTGGTGCTGGGCTTCGAAGGCAGCTCGGCCCGCATCGGCATCGAAGGCATCGAGGAAGACAAAGACGGCCACTGGATCCCGCCCGAGGACGTGACCTGGGCGCGCAAACTGAAGGATGACGGCAAGCTCGGCCCGCGCGCGAAACAGGCGCAGGACCTGCTGGAGACTGGCGATGTCGTCGAGGTCCGCGCGATGACGAAGGATAGCGATGGCTCCTTCATCCGCTGGACGCTGCGCCAGGTGCCGAAGGTCGAAGGCGCCTTCATGGCGATGGACGTGAATACCGGCCGCGTGCTGGCGATGCAGGGCGGTTTCTCCTATCAGTCCTCGGTCTATAACCGCGCCACGCAGGCGATGCGCCAGCCGGGCTCGAACTTCAAACCCTTCGTCTATGCGGCGGCGCTGGATTCCGGCTTCTCGCCCGAGACGATCGTGGTCGACGCGCCGATCGAGATCAACACGCCCCAAGGCATGTGGCGTCCGAAGAACGCGTCGAACAAATATTACGGCCCGACGCCGATGCGCACCGGGCTCGAGCATTCGCGGAACCTGATGACGATCCGGATCGCGCAGGAAATCGGCATGGAGACGGTTGCGGCCTATGCCGAGAAATTCGGCGTCTACGACCATATGCGCCAGTTCCTCGCCAATGCGCTCGGCGCGCAGGAAACGACGATGTTCCGCCTGATCTCGGCCTATGCGATGTTCGCCAATGGCGGCGAGCGCGTGGAGCCGACGCTGGTCGACCGCGTGCAGGACCGCTATGGCCGCACGATCTACCGCCACGACCAGCGCAGCTGCGCCAATTGCGAGGATCCGAACCTGCCCGAGGGGCAGGGGCCGAAGATCGTCAGCCACCGCGACCAGATCATCGACCCGATCACCGCCTATCAGATGATCTCGCTGATGGAGGGCGTGGTGAAGCGCGGCTCCGGCTACGGCGTCGATCTGCCGGTTCCGATCGCGGGCAAGACCGGCACCACCAACGACGCGAAGGACGTGTGGTTCACCGGCTTCAGCTCGAACATCGTGGCCTCGTGCTACATGGGCTACGACAACCCGCGCTCGCTGGGCCGTCACGCCTATGGCGGCACGCTTTGTGTGCCCGTGTTCAACGAGTTCATGCGCGAGGCGATCAAGGAATTCGGCGGCTCGAAGTTCAAGGTTCCGCCGGGCGGCACCTGGGCGAAGTTCAACCGCTATACCGGCGAGCGTCTGTCGGACTCCGCCACCGGCGAATTCGTGCAGGCTGAATATCTGCGCCCCGGTCAGGACATGTCGGGTCTCGGCTCGCTGGTCGTCGATGGCGGCTTCGCGATGGGCTCGAACCTGCCGCTGTTTGCGCAGGGCGAACGCGACGATGCGGGCTCCACCACGGTGACCACCTCGACCGGCCAGCAAAAGGTCATTCCGAAGAAGAAGGCCGATTTCGGCTCGCTCTCGGCAGGCGGCCTCTACTGAGCGCGCCGCGCGTCACAACCGACAGACACTAAAAAAGGGGGGCGTTCGCCCCCCTTTTTCCGTTTCTGCTCGATTATACGTGCCAGAGCTCTGGCGGTTCGGGCGTACCTAGAGACCCGTAAGGGGTAGGGGCCGCGCCCCCAAGCCCCGCTCAGAACCCTTCGTTGCCGTCGCCCTGCCAGGGCTTGGCCAGATCCGAGAAGCGCGTGAACTGGCTCTCGAAGGCCAATTCCACCGTGCCGATCGGCCCGTGACGCTGCTTGCCCAGGATCACCTCGGCCTTGCCATGCACGCGCTCGGCCTTCTGCATCCACTCGGCGAATTTCGGGTCGTCTTCCGGTGGCTTGAGACGCTCGTGATAATATTCGTCGCGATAGACGAACATCACCACGTCGGCATCCTGTTCGATCGAGCCCGATTCCCGAAGGTCGGAGAGCTGCGGGCGTTTGTCCTCGCGGCTCTCCACCGTCCGCGACAGCTGCGACAGCGCGACCACGGGGATGTTCAACTCCTTCGCGATGGCCTTCAGGCCCATCGAGATCTCACCGATCTCCTGCACGCGGTTGTCGCCTCGGCCCGAGCCGCGCAGCAGCTGCAAGTAGTCGACGATCACCACGTCGAGCCCATGCGTCCGCTTCAGACGGCGGCACCGCGCCGCGACCTGACCGATCGGCAGGGCGGGCGTGTCGTCGATATAGAGCGGGCATTTCTCCAGCGCCTTCGCGGCCTCGACGAAGCGGCGGAATTCGCTTTCGGTCATGTCGCCGCGGCGGATGCGCTCCGAGGGCACCTCCGACGCTTCCGACAGGATACGCGCGGCCAGCTGTTCGGCGCTCATCTCGAGCGAGAAGAACCCGACCACGCCGCCTTCGATCGCGCCCTCGACCCCGTCATGGCGCATGCCCTTCTTGTAGGCCTTGCCGATGTTGAAGGCGATGTTGGTCGCAAGCGAGGTTTTCCCCATCGAGGGACGCCCTGCAAGGATCAGCAAATCCGACGGGTGGAAGCCGCCGAGCTTCTTGTCGAGATCGACCAGCCCGGTCGAGACGCCCGCAAGCCCGCCATCGCGCTGATAGGCGGCATTGGCCGATTGCACGGCCTCGGTCACCGCCGACAGGAACGAGGTCCAGCCCTTCTGCGCCTGACCTTCTTCGGCGAGGGTGTAGAGCCGCTGCTCGGCGGAGGCGATCTGCTCTTTCGGGTCGTCGTCGATCTGCGGCTTGCCCGCGCGCGACGAGATGTCCTGACCCAGTTCGATCAGCCCGCGGCGCACCGCCATCTCGTAGATCATCAGCGCATAGTCGCGCGCCGCATAGGCCGAGATCGCCGCGCCAGCAAGACGCGCCAGATAGGCCGGGCCGCCCAGTTCCTGAAGGCCCGCATCGTCTTCGAGATAGGCTTTCAGCGTCACCGGCGAGGCGAGCGCGTTCTTCTGAATCTTCGCCGCCGCGACTTCGTAGATGCGCTGGTGCACCGGCTCGTAGAAATGCTCCGGTTTGATGACGGATGCGATCCGGTCGAAGATGTCGTTATTGGTGAGGATCGCGCCCAGAAGCTGCTGTTCCGCTTCGATATTATGGGGCAGTGCGGTGCCCTCTGCGGGCAAATTTCCGGGCTGTCCCTCATCGGGTCGTTGTGCCTGATCGTTCATGTACCTGCCTCGGTGTCCCCGTCCCTCTGCGCGGTCTTCTAGCCGCAGTCGGGGGAAAAGGGAATCTGGATAAGATTGGGGAAAACCCCGCTGTTTCAGCGGAGTTTTCGGGATTTATGGTGTTTGCCCGTGGGGAGCCTACCACATCTCGCGATTATTTTCGAAGCGCGAGATTCGGGGCCAAAACGCTCCCCAGAGCATCCACAGGATCATCCACAGGAATCTCCGGGCTGTTTCAGCCCTTGCGCGCGTCCTGCCACGGGCGCGGATCGCTCAGGAAGGCCTCGACCTCGTCGAGCGTCTCTTTCGAGAAGCTGCCCTGTTCGCGCGCCTCGGCCAGCACGTCCCACCAGGTGCACAGGTGGTGCAGCTCGACGCCATGCTTGCGCAGGTTCGGCACGGTCTCCGGGAAGATCCCGTAGTAGAAGATCACTGCCGTATGGCCGCAGCTCGCGCCGGTGTCGCGGATCGCATCGACGAAACTCAGCTTCGAGCCGCCATCGGTGGTCAGGTCCTCGACCAGCAGCACGCGCTGGCCCTCGGTCATCGCGCCTTCGATGCGCGCGTTGCGCCCGTAACCTTTGGGCTTCTTGCGCACATAGGTCATCGGCAGGGCCAGACGCTCGGCCACCATCGCGGCGAAGGGAATGCCCGCCGTCTCGCCGCCCGCGATATTGTCGAACGCCTCGAAGCCCGCCTCACGCATCACCGTCACCGCGAGGAAATCCATCAGGGTCGAGCGGATGCGCGGGAAGGAGATCAGCTTGCGGCAATCGATATAGGTCGGCGAGGGCAGGCCGGAGGCGAGCGTGAAGGGCTCGTCGGCGTTGAAATGCACCGCTTCGATTTCCAGAAGCATCCGCGCGGTCAGGCGGGCGATTTCTTCTTTGCTGGGGAAGGAGCTGGGGATCATCATCTCGTCCTTATCAAGGCTGGTTTCGGCTTGGTCTAAATATCCCCCGCGGAGCGTCCGTCGGCTGGCCCGGGAGTCTCCGGCGGGGATATTTGCGCCAAGGCGAAACTCAGCGTTTTACATGCCAATGGACCGGGAAACCCGGATCGAAGAGGGTGACGGGGCCCGCGCCGGTCTCGATCTTGGCGGGCCAGCTGTTGGGCTGGTCGGTCTTCTCGAGCGTCAGCGTGCCCTCGTTAACCGGCAGGCGGTAGAAATTCGGCCCGTTGCGCGAGGCGAAGGCTTCGAGTTTATCAAGCGCGCCCTCGGCTTCGAACACATGTGCCAGAAGCGGCATCGTATGGGTCGCGGTGAAACAGCCCGCGCAGCCGCAAGCGGTTTCCTTGGCGGCGTCCACATGCGGCGCGCTGTCGGTGCCGAGGAAGAAATGCGGATTGCCCGAGGTCGCGGCCTCGACCAGCGCCAGCCGATGCGTCTCGCGCTTGGCCACCGGCAGGCAGTAGTAATGCGGTTTGATCCCGCCCACGAGGATATGGTTGCGGTTGATGATCAGGTGATGCGTGGTGATCGTCCCGCCCATGTCGTCGCCCTGCGCGGCCACGTAATCCACGCCGTCTTTCGTGGTGATATGCTCCATCACCACGCGCAGCCCGGGGGTCTTGCGCCGGATCGGGTCCAGCACAGTCTCGATGAACACGGCCTCGCGGTCGAAGATGTCGACCTCCGGGCGGGTCACCTCGCCATGCACGCAAAGCGGCAGGCCGATCTCGGCCATCTTCTCCAGCACGCCGCGCACCTTGTCGAAATCGCGCACGCCGGAATCGGAGTTCGTCGTGGCGCCCGCCGGATAGAGCTTCACCGCCTTGACCAGACCGGAGGCGGCGGCCTGCGCCACGTCTTCCGCGTCGGTCTTCTCGGTCAGGTAGAGCGTCATCAGCGGCTCGAAATCGCTCCCTTCCGGCAGCGCCTTCAGGATGCGCTCGCGATAGGCGGCAGCATCGTCTCCGCGCACCACGGGGGGCACGAGGTTCGGCATGATGATCGCGCGGGCGAAATCACGGGCGGTTTCGGGGGCGACACCTTCCAGCATCGCGCCATCGCGCAGATGCAGGTGCCAGTCGTCGGGGCGGGGCAGGGTGATCGTGCTCATGAAAAAGTCCTTAGCCCGAGGCTGCGTGCAAATCCAGAGGGAGCGCGCATGCCGCGCTGCAGCAATTGCATGGCGGGGATGCGGAGATGGCGGTACCACTGGCAGCAAAGCTGACCTAAATTCAGTGCCAAGGGAGAAAACGACCTGAACGCTGAACCTCAGGAGGTTTCCAATGGCATTCGTTACCACCGCCCATGGCGAACAATCGATCTTTGCCCGTATGGGCCACGCAATCACGCAAGGCCTCGTCGCCTATATGGAGCGCCAGTCGCGCCAAGAGCAGATCCGTGCGCTCGACGCGAAAAGCGACGCCGAACTGGCCGATATGGGTCTGACCCGTGACGGCATCGTGCGCCACGTGTTCCGCGACCGCTTCTACATCTGATCGCGGTTCGGGGCGCTCCGGCGTCTCGCATTGAAAAAGGGCGTGCCCAAGCCGGGGCGCGCCCTTTTTACGTTTCAGTCTCTCGTTCGGGGCTCAGGCCGCGCCAGCCCGTTCTTGTGGCTCCGGCAACTCGACCCCCTGCTCGGCGAGCTTCTGGGCGAGCGCCTCATAGCGGTTGCGGAATTTCGGACGGTTCTGGCTGGTCCCGACCGCGCGGCACAGGATCGCTTCCAGCACCGGGCGGCGCGCTCTGCGCAGGTGGTCGACCAGCCGGATCACGTAGCGTTTCGAGAGCCGCCGGGCGCGGAAGAAGGTCCAGAACAGGGACGGGGTAAGCTTGCCCGCGCCCGCAGCGATCAGGACCTCGTCGAGAATATCCATATCGAGCAGCCCCGCCGCCGGGTCCGGGCCGATATGTCGGCACGGCATCAGCGACACGCAAGGTCGCGCGAACAGCGCCGCGTGCATCGCATCGAGCCGCTCGAACGGGTCATAGAAGACGAAGGCCCGCTCTACGCCGTCGAGCATTTCGGGCGCGAAGCCGTAGCGATCGGTAAAGGACATGCGGCGGGTCTGCGGGTATCGGTCATCCCAGCCCGCGAGTGTCGGATCGAGCGTCGCTTGCGGGGCGAGCGCAACCACCGTGGCGCCGGGTGCTGCGACCGAGAAGGCGGCCGCCGCATAGCCGCCGGGGCCCGCGCCGTAGAACACCACACGGTCGAAATCTTCGAAGAAGGCTTCGTCGACGAGGCGGTCGAAATAGGCATAGATGGCGGGGTCGCGGAACCAGCTCTCGTCCGAAGCGATCACGCTGAGCGCGGACCAGCCCTCATCGCAGGCGATCTTGTAGCCGAAGGGCAGGGCCTCCTCGCGATCGGCCTCGATCTGTGCGCGGGTCTCGAAGCTGACGATCAGGACGGGCGAGTCGTCGTGGAACAGCACTTCATGATCGGCGCCGAGCGGCTCGTAATAGCCGGTCTCGTCCGCGATCTTTTCCAGCCGTGCACGCCAGTCCGTGTCTGCCTTGTTCACCTTCGCCTCTTTTCAGCTTTCGTGCGCGCTTCGCTTGCTGCGGGCGCGGGCGGGACACCGCCAGTTCTGCTCAACCAACGTATCACCGCAAGAAAGGGGCACAAATAGGAGCCAAGCGAGGAATCTGCCGCCACATTTCTTAATGGGCAACAATCGGCCTAATCAGCCGCATTTGTTCACGGGTTCTCGGCAATCGCCGCTTTTGCGAGGCGAACCATGAGTTTAGCGGCCTGCGGCGAGAGCGGGCGGCTTGGCGGGCAGAGAAGAAGCCTGCCAAAAAGCGCGCGATACGGCTCCTCGCGCAGAAGCGCGCGGGCTTTCGCTTTGCGCCACATAACCGCCTTATTGTGCTGGTCGGGCAGGTCAGAATCGGCGGTCAGCTCGGCGAGACGCGCCTGCGTGCCCGCATCGTGGCGTCGGATCGAATCGTCCTCCACGTCCGAGAAATTACGCTCCACCCAGTAGGACATGTCGAAGGCGCCTGCCTGCCGGTTCGAGCGGCCGCGGTCGCATTTCACGAGGTAGCCCTCCATCGACCCAAGCGGATAATGGTTGAGCTGGACGAGGTCGTAGGGCGCGCTGCCGGGCGGGGTGAACAGCTTCTGGCGCTGATAGTGCGGCGGCAGCTTGCGCCCCGATCCGTCGACCCAGAGCGTGCCTGCCAGCTTGTCGTTCTGCGGCGCGCGGGGGCGGTGCACACCGAGCTTGGCATAGGCGCCGGTATTGGCGAAGAGCGTCTTGAACATCGACGCGCGCCACGGCCAGAGCATGTCCGGCGGCGCGCAGCAGGGGAACTGTTGCGTGACGGGGCGATCCTCGAAGCCAACCACGCCGCAATTGCCGAAGAGCCGCCAAGTCATCGCGAAAGCGGTCGCCTGCGGAACGGCCTCGATCAGCGCGTCCAGCGTGCCGTCGCCGGTCTTTATGGTGACGAATTCGTCAACGTCGATCACCGCGATCCAGTCGGCCTGAGCCACCAGCGGATGCGCATCAGCCTGTTTCAACGCCGCCCATTGCGGCCCTTCCTTCCACGGGCCGGGATTGGGCACATGGGTCAGCCAACCGATCTCCTGCAACCGATCCAGCATCACATCGGTGCCGTCGTCGCAGTCGTTGGAAAAGACAAGGAAATCCGTGAAGCCGATGGCGCGGTGATGGGCCAGCCATTCCAGCAGAAACGGGCCTTCGTTCTTGACGGATGTGATCGCGAGCGCACGCATTGCGCCACTGTAGTGAGGCCGCGCGCGCCCGCAAGTGTCTGGGATCACACGGCGACGTGGCGCGGCAGGGCGGCCACGCTTGCCGCGATCTCCTCGGTGCCGTCGGTCAGCTCGAGGATTTCATGGCTGATCTCGGGCGCGTCGATCAGCGCGGCCAGCACCGCTGCGACATGGCCACGCGCGACCGAGCCGTAATCGAGCGCATGGGCCAGCGCCACGCGCCCGTCGCCGTCCTCGTCCATCAGCGTGCCGGGGCGCAGGATGACGTAGTCGAGCCCGCTCGCCACTACGGCGGCGTCGGCCGTCTTCTTCGCCAGCATGTAATGCTCGAAGCCCGGCTTGATCTCCTTGCCGCGCCCGGCATCGGGGAAGGCGGAGACGAGGTAGAGCCGGGGCACCCCGGTGCGGTTCATCGCGGCAATCACGTCGAGCGGCGCCTCGCCGTCGATCCGGGTGGTGCGTTCCAGCCCCGAACCCGCAGCCCCCGCCGAGAAGACAACCGCGTCATGGCCCTCGAACATCGGTTCGAAATCGCCTGCGGTCAGTTCCATCAGGTCGCCTTGGACGGGCGTCGCGCCCATCGCGCGCAGGCTGTCGGCCTGCTCGGGTTTGCGGTGCAGCGCGGTGACCTCGTGGCCTGCCTCGATCAGAAGCGGGACCAGCCGATGCCCGACGCCGCCTGTCGCGCCGATGACGAAAATGCGTGCCATGTTTTGTGTCCTTTCCTTTGAGCGGAAAGCTAGGTCAGGACGCGCAGGGGTAAAGGCGCCGCGCTTAGTGCGTGGCCTCGTCGGGGGCGTCGACGGTGAAGAAGAAGTCGTGGGGCAGATCGCGGGCGTGCAGGTCGTCGGGGATCACATGCGGGCCGGTGTTGAACACGGCCGAGCCGAAGACATGCAGCATCCGCGAGAGCGCTTCGAACCGCGCGGACGTCAGGGTCTCATAGAACTCGCGCTGATCGGGGCGCGCCATCAGTTCCTTGATCTTCGCGCGGTGGCAGGCGACGGAATGGTGATGCGCGGCGGCGATCTCGGGATCGGCCATCATCCGGTCGAACTCGGCGCGAGCCGCAGGCAGCATCCGCTGGATCGAGCGATCCTCGACCGCATTGTGGTTCATCCGGAACCAGTAGTTCAGCCCCTGATCGCGATCGACATGGTTCACCCGACCCCGGTCGCGCTTTACAAGGAAGCTCTCGGCCGAGCGCACCGCGTAATGGTTCAGCTGCACCCAGTCATAGCCATAGGTGTCGAGCGTCGAGCGCCAGCCATTGCGGAACATCTCGCGCGGCATCGGCTGGCCCGAGCCATTGAGCCAGTTCACCTGATCCCAGAGGTCCGGGTTCAGCCCCTTGGGGCGATGGACGCCCAACTTCTTGTAGAGCGCGATATTGCGAAACAGCGTCTTGAAGCCCCAGGCCTGATGCGGTTTGCGCACGATCTCGGGGGCGCAGCGGGTGAATTGCCCGGTGATGAAGCTGTCCTCGTATTCGTGGACATCCGCATTGCCGAAAAGCCGCCAGGTGAGCGCGATCATGTTCGCTTCGCCCATCGCCTGATACAGCGATTTCAGCGTGCCGTCGCCGATCTTCACATTGATGAACTCGTCCACATCCATGCAGATCGACCATCCCGCCTTGGTGATCACCGGCTCGGTCTCCGCCGCCGCCAGGGCCGCGTGCTGCGGCTTCATGTCGACCATCGTGCGGAACGGGTTCTCGCGGTGCTGGACGTAGCCCTTCGCCTGCAGCAGATCGAGCATCGTATCGGTGCCGTCGGTGCAGTCGTTGGTATAGACGAGGAAATCATCCACCCCGATCGCGCGGTGATAGGCGATCCATTCGAGGATGAAGGGGCCTTCGTTCTTCATCGTGGTGACGATGGCGGTGCGGCCTGCCTTCACCGCCTGCGCGGGCGCGTTCTTCACCTTGGAGACAGGCGGGCGCACCGGCTTGAACCCCCAGATGTCGCGCGACAGGTGCAAGAGCCGCTCATCCTCGACCAGCGAGGTCTTGGGGGCGAGTTCCGCAGGCGAGGTTCCCGGCACCCGCAGCGCCATCGCCCGCCAGAAGCCGTAGGTCAGCCCCGGATCGGGGCGGCAATAGCTGACGCGCAAGAGGCGCCATGTATTCTCCAGCCCAGCCTTTTGCGGCGCGCAGCCCCAGCGCGCGATGCCGCGCCGCGCGTCGAACTGGCGGCAGATATGGTCAGGGAAGCGCGCGGGCTGATCGTTGCGCACGCGCCAAGGGTAAATGCGGCGGCCCACCAGAAGGATCACGCCGTTCTCGGCCTCTTGCGTGGCTTCGAAGGCCGAGGGCTGGCCCGGCTCGCGCGCCGCCAGAAGATCGGTCACGTCGAGCACCAGCACCGAGGCCGCCTTCGCAAAGAAGCGCCATTTCGCGATCTCGAAGATCAGCGCCTGACCCAGAGGGCTACGCTGCGGATCGGGGGCAGGCGGCTCCATCCGGTCCTTGCCGGGCGCGTCGGGGGCGAGGAAGACATGGTTTTCCGGCCCCTGATCGGGCTTGCCGAGCGGCAGCGGGCTTTCAAGGATCGCGACCGGCAGGTCCAGCTCGCGCAGCGCCATGCCCGCTTCCAGCGCATCGGCGAAACTCTCGCCAGTGCCTGCGGGGCTATCCACGGGCGCGCGGTTCACGATCACCGCGCCGGTCGCGCCGTGATGGTCGTGATGCCAGCTCAGCCAATCGAGCACCGTCTCGACGCTCTCCTCCAGCCGCAGCCCGAACAGGCAGTTGCGGCCTTCGAACATCTCCCAATCGGGGGCGGCGGGGGTGATCTCGCGCAGGCTAGCGCCGTCCGGCCCGGACATCGCGGCCTGAATCGGGCCCGGCGCGGTCGGCTCGTAAATCGCCATCACCGCGCCCGCGATATTGCGGCCCTCGGCCAGATGCGCCGCACCGGGCACGGCATCGAAGCTCAGATCCTCGGCCTGAGACGGGGCGGCGAAGAAGGCGCGCAGATGGTGACGGGGCCCGAGTTCGGTGTCCTCGGTCCAGCCCACCGCGTCGAGCAGCGCGGGCTGGCCCGTCTGCGCCTGCATCCTGCGCCGGATCACTCGTTGCTTGCCCATATCGATCTCGAAACTGCCTCTCGTTCCAACTAGCACGCAGGGGGTGACGCGATAAAGAGCGCGCAATCGCCGCCGACCCGATTCCGGGCCGCACCTGTCCGGGTCACGATTTCGCCTCCGAACGGGGCGATTTCGCGCGGTGGGAATGGCGAAACCGGGGCAATTGCGGAGGCGCGCGCGCAAGACCGGATGGGACGGGAAGAAAAAGGCACTGAAAGTTCGGTCGGGGCGAGTCGCTCGCGTGATCGCGCCGTGTGTCTTGAGAGCCCGAAAAGACAGGTCCGAAGGCGGGGTGTCAGGCTTCCGGTCAGGTTTTCCTCACACGCGGCTCACCGACCCTGCCAGAAACGTGACCATTGGAACAGTTTGTCGCAGTTCAAACCGGATGAATTTTGACCTAAGTCAAGTTCAGCACACGGATACTCCCATATCACAAGTGCATCGGGTTCTTGATCTCCCTGACGCGGCCCAAACCGCACAGAACCCGACCAGAGGAACAGACGTTCTCCCTCGTCTCTTCCCCAAAATGCGCCGCGGGTCTCCCTCCCGCGGCGCTTTAATTTTCCATCCCCCCGAAACGCGAGAACCACCCCCAACGGGCCATGAAAAAACCCTCCCGGTGAGGGGAGGGTTCAAACCATCTCGCGATGCTCTGGCGGTTATTTCGCCGGGGCGATCATCATCACCATCTGGCGGCCTTCGAGCTTGGGCATGTTCTCGACCTTGCCAAGCTCGCCCACATCGGTGCGGACGCGGTTGAGCAATTCGAGACCCAGATCCTGGTGCGCCATTTCGCGACCGCGGAAGCGCAGGGTGACCTTCACCTTGTCGCCGTTCTCGAGGAACTTCACCACGTTGCGCATCTTGACGTCGTAATCGTGCACATCGGTGCCCGGGCGGAATTTGACTTCCTTGATTTCGATCGTCTTCTGCTTCTTGCGGGCTTCGGCTTCGCGCTTTTGCTGTTCGTATTTGAACTTGCCGAAATCCATGATCTTGCAGACGGGCGGATTGGCGTTGGGCGAGATCTCGACGAGATCGAGCCCGGCCTCTTCGGCCATGGTCATCGCTTCGCGCGGGGTAACCACGCCGACATTCTCGCCTTCCGCGCCAATGAGTCGAATCTCGTTCGCGCGGATACGGCCGTTCACTCGGGGGCCGGTGTCACGGGTCGGCGGGGCGTTATGGGGTCTGCGGGCTATGGTGGGAATCCTTCTGTAGCCATTGAGTAATTTCGGGCGGAAAAGATAGTCCCGAGTGCCGCCGTATTCAACCGCAAAGGCACGGGAACCGGGCAGGTAGGAAACGCGTTGTGTCCTGCCGGGCAGGGCAATGGCATTTGCGGCGCGTTAGCGGTCCGTGTGCGTGGCTGTGCCCAGTGGTCGAGGCTGGGTGAATACCGCCCGCAGAGAGAGGCAATCAAGGGAAAAAGCGTGATGAACAAGATTGTGGCAGCGGCGATCGTGGTGTTGGCGGTGGCCGCCGGATTGATCATCCTCAATACCGATATCACAGACTCGCCCGACGCGACCGATACGACAACCAACGCAGCGGCTGGCACTGAGTCTGGCGACAAGAGCATGGCCGACAAGGCCAGCGATGCGGTGAAATCTGCGGGCGAGTCGGTGAAGGCCGCCGCTGACAAGGCGAGCCAGGCGGCGTCCGACGCGGCCGATAGCCTGAAGGAAAAGGCCTCGGGGGCGATGGATGCGGGCTCGAACGCGGCGGCGGATGCCGCCGATGCCGCGAAAGAGGCCGCGCAGAGCGGGGCCGATCAGGCACAAAGCGCCGCCTCCGACGCCGCTCAAAGCGCCGCCGACACCGTCTCGAAAGCGACCGAGACCGCGCAGCAGGCGGCAAGCGACGCGAGTGACGCGGCCAAGGACGCCGCCTCCGCTGCAAGCAAGGCCGCGACAGCCACGATGGATTCCTCAAGCGATACGGCCAGCGCGGCTGCCACCGATGCCGCGAAGGCTGCGACGACGGCGGCGGAAGCGGCCGCGAAAGCTGCAAATGCGGCTGCCTCGGCGGCCAGCGGCGCGCAAGAGGAGGCGACCGATAGCGCGGTCGAAGGCGCGAGCACGGCGGCAAAAGCGGCAGCCGATGCCGCCAGTCAAGCCGCCAATGCCGCAGCCGACGCCGCGGCCGCCGCGACCAATGCCGCACAGTCGGCGGCCCCCGCAGGTACCGCGAGCGGTGGCGACACGCAAAAGCCTGTCCCTGCGCAGGGCGTGATGAGCGCGGCGAAGGCGCTGACCGTTGAAGGGTTCGACGCGGATCGGGTGATGGATATCGTCGACACGTCCGAGCTGCCCGAAGCGACGAAGGCGCAATTGCGCACAGCGGTGCAAAGCGCGCGTGACAATCCGCAACTGGTCGAAGGTGTGGTCGATCAGATCCGTGCGGCGCTGGGCTTCTGAGCCCGCCGCTCCATCCGTGGAAACGCCAAGGGCCGCGCGACATTCCCTCGCGCGGCTCTTTTCTTTGCAATCCGACCAGTCGGGTGGGAACGTCTGCGCAAAGCCTCGCGTTCGCTCTTCAACGAAAGGAGCCCTCCATGAGCACCCGTCTCGAATTGCAAAGCATTTCTCCCGTCACCCATGACACGCATCACCTCGTCTTCCCGCGCCCCGAAGGGTTCGACTTCGCGCCCGGTCAGGCAGTCGATCTGAACCTGACCCGCGAGGGCTGGACCGACGAGCAGCGTCCGTTCACCTTCACCAATCCGGTAGATGGCGACACGCTGGAATTCGTCATCAAGAGCTATCCCGACCATGACGGCGTGACCGAGCAGATCGCGACGCTCACGCCCGGCGAGACCGTCGAGGTCTCCGACCCGTGGGGCGCGATCAAGGACGAAGGCCCCGGCACCTTCATCGCGGGCGGGGCAGGGGTGACGCCTTTCATCTCGATCCTGCGCGCACGTCTGGCCCGCGAAGGGACGCTGGAGGGCTGCCGCCTGATCTTCTCGAACAAGACGGAAGCCGACATCATCCTGCGCGACGAGTTCGAGGCGATGAAGGGGCTGGAGACCGTCTGGACCGTCACCGACCAGAGCGACCCCGGGAAGGGCGTCATCTCGATGCATGTCGAACGCGGCTTTCTCGCGCCCTACGTCGAGAAGGAGAGCGGCAAGTTCTACATCTGCGGCCCCGACAAGATGGTCGATGAGATCGAGGCCACGCTGAAGGAGCTCGGCGTCGAGGAAGATCGCATCATCCGCGAGGATTTCGACTGACGCTGTCCGATCACGTCTAAGTGGTCCCCGACCGCGCGTCCTGCGCCTTCCCGCCCCCTTGCCCCCGGTGAGGGGGCGGCCTAGTTTGCCCTCGCGCAAATTTCTGCCAAGAACAGGCGACAGACAAAGCCGGGGGCCCGCACGCATGAGCGAGAAACGTAGCATCTTCGAGGAAGTCGGCTCTGACGGCGCCACGACACGGGCCGAGCCCAAGGGCGGCATGATCGACGCCAAGCCGCGCGGCGCGCGCCGGGCGATCCGGATGTGGCTGTTCGTGCTGTTCACGCTGGTCGTGGCGATGATCGCCGTGGGCGGGGCCACGCGCCTCACCGATAGCGGGCTGTCGATCACGCGCTGGGACCCGATCTCGGGGGCGATCCCGCCGATGAGCGATGCCGACTGGCAGGCGGAATTCACCCATTACAAAGAGAGCCCGCAGTTCAAATACATGAACCCCAACATGACTGTGTCCGAGTTCAAGGGCATCTTCTGGTGGGAATGGGGTCACCGGCAGCTGGGCCGCCTGATCGGCATGGTCTGGTTCATCGGCTTCATCGGCTTCTGGCTGACCAAGAAAATCCCGACCGGCTGGACGGGTCGACTGTTCAGCCTCGGGGTCTTGGGCGGTCTGCAAGGCGCGATCGGCTGGTGGATGGTGTCCTCGGGCCTCGTGGGGCGGATGACCTCGGTCGCGTCCTACCGGCTGGCCACGCACCTCGGCCTCGCCTTCATCATCCTCGGCCTGATCTCGTGGTTCGCGCTGCAGCTCTCGCGCCCGGAATCGGCGCTGTTGCAAGCGCGCCGTCTGGCCGAACCGCGCCTGACCCGGATCGGCTCGGTGCTGATCGGGCTCGTGTTCGTGCAGATCATCCTCGGCGCGCTCACGGCGGGGATCGATGCAGGGCTCGCCTTCCCGACATGGCCCTCGATGAACGGGCAGTTCCTGCCCTCCGAGAGCTTCGATTACACGCCGATCTGGCGCAATTTCTTCGAGAACCCCGCGCTGGTGCAATTCATGCACCGCATGGTCGGCTATCTCGTCTTCGCCTCCGGCCTTTACGCCGCATGGCGCGCGCGCAGCTCGGCCCATCCGCGCACCAAGGAAGCCTTCGCGCTGATGGCGGCGATGATCTTCTTCCAGATGGTGCTGGGCATCACCACCGCGCTTGAACTGGTGAATTACTGGTGGCTGGGTCTCATCCACCAGTTCGGTGCTATCATCACCTGGGTCCTCGTGATCCGCGCGCGTCACATGGCGCGCTTCCCCCTTGTTCGTTCCATCCGGGAGGGCCGTGTATGAGCGCCTATCAGGACCTGCTCGCGCATCAGCGCGAAACCGAAGCGCTGGGCAATATCGCCGGGCTGCTAAGCTGGGACCAAGAGGTGATGATGCCGCGCGGCGCCGCCGATGAGCGCGCCGAGGAATCCGCCGCGCTGGAATCGGTGCTGCATGCGCGCCGCACCGATCCGCGCATCGAGGACTGGCTGGCGCGCGCCGAGGCCGATGACGCGGTCAGCGCGCGCGTGCTCGATCTGGTGGGGCGCAGCTACAACCGTGCGACCCGCATCCCGGCGCGCCTTGCGACCGAGATGGCGCGTCTGACCTCGCTGTCCCAAGGCATCTGGGCCGAAGCCCGCGCCAATGAGGATGCCTCCGCCTTCCTGCCGACGCTGGAAGAGGTCGTGCGCCTCAAGCGCGAAGAGGCCGAATGCCTGTCCGAGGGCAATCTCTACGATGCGCTGCTCGACGATTTCGAGCCGGGCGCGACGTCGAAGGAAATCGCCACCGTCTTCGACCGGATGCGCGGCCCGCTGGTGGAGCTGCGCGACCGGGTGCTGGGCTCTGACGTCTCGCCGCAGCCCTTCGTCAAGGTCTTCCCCGAGAACGCCCAGCTGCGGCTGGCGCGCAAATGCGCCTCCGCCTTCGGCTATGACTGGACGCGCGGGCGGCTCGATATGTCGGTTCACCCGTTCTCCTCGGGCGGCGGCGACGATGCGCGCATCACGACGCGCATCTCCGAGAGCGACCCGTTCGGCAATATCTACTCGACGATCCACGAGGTCGGTCACGCCACCTACGAGCAGGCGATCAACCCGGCCTATCGCTTTACTCCGCTGGGCCATGGCGTCTCGATGGGCGTGCATGAGAGCCAGAGCCGGATCTACGAGAACCAGCTTGGCCGCTCGGCCCCGTTCACCGGCTGGCTGCATCAGCGCATGACCGATGCGTTCGGCGATCTCGGCATGGATACGGAGGCCTTCCACGCGCTGGTCAACCGCGTCGATATGGGCTTCATCCGCACGGAATCGGACGAGCTGAATTACAATCTCCACATCATGCTGCGCTTCGATCTGGAGCGCGATCTGATCTCGGGCAAGCTGGAAGTCGCGGATCTCGAAGAGGCGTGGAATGCCCGTTTCGAGCAGGATTTCGGCGTGAAGGTCACCAAGCCCAGCCAGGGTTTTCTGCAGGATGTGCATTGGTCGGTGGGGCTGTTCGGCTATTTCCCGACCTATGCGCTGGGCAATGTCTATGCGGGCTGTCTCGACGAGGCGATGCGCGCGGTCACGCCCGGCATCGACGCGGCCCTCGCCGAGGGCGATGCGACGCCCGCCAAGCAATGGCTCGACGAGAACCTGCGTGTCCACGGCGGTCTGCGTACTCCGCGCGAGACGATCCAGCATGCCTGCGGGTTCGAGCCGACCGAGACGCCGCTGCTGGCTTATCTGACGCGGAAATTCGAGGGCATCTACAAGCTGTGATGCGCCGCGCTGGTTGAGGGGGCAGGCGCCTCCGGCGGGGATATTTGGATCGAGAAGAAGGGGCGCGCGGCCCCTTCATCGATCTCAATCCTGCTCTGCGGTCTCGAGTTTCTCCAGCGCCGCCATCCAGAGCGCCTCGGCTTTCTCCATCGCCTTGGTCGCCTCGGTGTGCTTGGCTTGCCAGATCGCGAGATCTCGGGCTTTTTCAGGTTCGTAGAGCTTGGGGTCGGCGAGTTTCGCGTCGAGCTTCTCGAGCATGTCGCTCAGCTTCTCAACCCGGGCCTCGCAGTCGCGGACCTCGCGCTTCATCGTCGTCATCGCACAGCGCGACGGCTTCGCGGCTTTCGGTGCGGCCGATTTCGCGGGCTTGTCCTCGGGCGGCGGCGCCAGCAATTCCGCGCGGTAGCTTTCCAGATCGCCCTGATAGGGCGCGACCGCGCCGCCTTTGACCAGCCAGAGCCGGTCCGCGACCAGTCCCAGCAGGTGCATGTCGTGGCTCACAAGGATCACCGCGCCGGAATATTCGGTGAGCGCGGTCACCAGCGCCTCGCGGCTCTCGATGTCGAGGTGGTTGGTCGGCTCGTCGAGGATCAAGAGATGCGGCGCATCCAGCGTCGCCAGCAGCAGCGACAGCCGCGCCTTCTGTCCGCCCGAGAGCTTGCCCACCGCCGTCTCCGCCTGATCCGCACCGAGGCCGAAGCCCGCAAGCCGCGCGCGCAGCTTGGCGGGATGCTCGTCGGGGCGCTCGCGCTTGAGATGCGTGAGCGGCGTCTCTTTCAGGTCCAGCTCGTCGACCTGATGCTGCGCGAAATAGCCGATCCGCAGCTTGGACGAGCGCGTGATCTTGCCGTCCATCACCTGAAGTTTGTCCGCCAACAGCTTGGAAAGCGTGGATTTCCCCTCGCCGTTCCGGCCCAGAAGCGCGATCCGGTCGTCCTGATCGATACGCAGGTTGAGCTGCTTGAGGATCGCGGGCCCGCCATAGCCCACGGCGGCGTTTTCCATTGCGATGATCGGCGGCGAGAGCTGTTCCGGTGCAGGGAAGGTGAAGACCTGTTTCGCCGCTTCTTCCGGGGCGGTGATCGGTTCCATCTTTTCGAGCATCTTGACGCGCGCCTGCGCCTGCTTGGCCTTGGTGGCCTGCGCGCGGAAGCGATCCACGAAGCCCTGCAAATGGGCGCGGCGGGCCTCCTGCTTCTTGGCCTGGGCCGCCTGCGCCTCTCGCCGCAGCCGGCGGGTGCGCGCAAACGTGTCGTAGCCGCCTTGATAAAGCGTGAGTTGCCGATCCTCGAGATGCAGGATCGAGCCCACGGCGCGGTTGAGCAGATCGCGGTCGTGGGAGATCACGATCACCGTATGCGGGTAGCGCATCAGATAGCTTTCCAGCCAGAGCGCGCCTTCAAGATCGAGATAGTTCGTCGGTTCGTCCAAGAGCAGCAGATCGGGCTGCGCGAACAGCACGCCCGCGAGCGCCACGCGCATCCGCCAGCCGCCGGAGAAATCCGAACAGGGGCGCTTTTGCGCCTCCATGTCGAAGCCGAGACCCTTCAGGATGGCGCTCGCCCGCGCCTCGCCCGACCACGCGTCGATATCGACCAGCCGCGTCTGCACCTCGGCGATGCGATGCGCGTCGGTCGCCGTCTCGGCTTCGGCCAGAAGGCTCGCGCGTTCCTCGTCGGCGGCCAGCACCGTATCGAGCAGCGAGGTCGAAGAGGACGGCACTTCCTGCGCCACGCCGCCGACCCGGGCGCGCGAGGGCAGGCCGATCTCGCCGCCATCCAGCGTCAGCTCGCCCCGGATCAGTCGGAACAGTGTCGTCTTTCCCGCGCCGTTGGGGCCGACGAGACCGACCTTGTGGCCTTCGGGAATGGTGGCGGAGGCGTTCGCAAAGAGCGGACGGCCTTCGATCGAAAAGGAGATATCGGAGATGCGCAACATGGGGCCTGACTTGGCGCAGGGGCGGGCAACAGTCAATCGCTGCTGCGCGCCGCTGCCCCTTCGGCTTGGCAAAAATATCCCCGCCGGAGGCATCTGCGGGCGCAAACCCGCGCAACGACCTGCCGATCGGCCTTGACCAAACGGTCACAAACCCAATCTAGAGTCGCCGCAGCCCCGCCCATGAGGGCTTTTCAAGGCTTCCCCTGCATGGTAGCAGGCGCGGCAGATATTTCGGACCGGATACCGGCCACGAACCACAAGGAAAGGGTCACACATGGCCATCGAACGCACGCTGAGCATCATCAAACCCGACGCGACCAAGCGCAACCTCACCGGCAAGATCAACGCCAAGTTCGAGGAAGCGGGTCTGCGCATCGTCGCGCAAAAGCGCATCCAGCTGACCATGGATCAGGCCGGCAAGTTCTACGAAGTCCACAAAGAGCGCCCCTTCTACGGCGAACTGTGCGAGTTCATGGCGTCCGAGCCGGTCGTCGTTCAGGTGCTCGAGGGTGAAGGCGCGATCGCCAAGAACCGCGAAGTGATGGGCGCGACCAACCCGGCGGAAGCCGACGAGGGCACCATCCGCAAGGAATACGCGCTCTCCGTGGGTGAGAACTCGGTGCACGGCTCCGACGCTCCGGAAACCGCTGCGGAAGAAATCTCGTTCTTCTTCTCGGGTCTCGAGATCGTCGGCTGATCTAGCGTTTCGCGATCAGACCAATTTCCGAGAGGGCCGCGTCCAGCCGGGCGCGGCCCTTCTCTTTTGCGGATTGGGTGCTGCTGTCGCTCGCCGCGATCCGCGCCTTAAGTGCATCGAATTTCTTGCGGAATTCGGCCTTCTCGGCACCGCGGCAATCGTTCCACGGACGCCCCTGCAGCGCCATATGCAGCGCGTAATAGCCGATGAAATGGGCGGGGTTTCCGGCCTCGATCCACGCGGCATACGCGGCGTCCGCGCCGATCTCGCGCAGTTCCTCGGCCGAGGTGATCCCGGCGCGGATAAAGCCCTCGGCGGTGGCGGGGCCGATCCCCTTTATGGATGTGAGAGAGGTGCTCATCGTTCCGGACGGTCCTTCGGGGCGCGCGGTATCAGTATCGCGCGGGCTGGCGTCGGGACATTTTGAGAGCGGACTTCGCGCCACGCAAGAGCAGCGCGAAGGAGAGATCGAAGGGGAGGCGGCGCGAAAACCGGCGGTGAATGAAGATGCCGGTTGCGGGGCCTGCCTGCGCCGCTATCATAGCGACGCGAGAAAGGGCGTCAGATGGACGCCCAGTCGTCGAATACGGTGCCGTTCTGTTGGGTCGTATTGCCCGTTTGGCCTTGTTGCTGGCCAGGACGGTTCGTGCCGCCTTGCTGTTGCTGGCCTGATTGAGTGCCCGATTGCTGTTGCATGACCTAAGCCTTGTGATGAGTCGCGTTTAGCGGGGTCTTCCCGTTGGTGCGACAAGTAGACACAGGCTCTCGCCGGGAAAAGGGGTGGTCAAGCGAAACTGAATTTTGATCTCTTTGCCGTGAGCGTGTGTCATGAAACTGTGACGTTGGCGCCACGAAAGCGCTTCTGCGCACGGCAATGCGTCAGAAATATGGACCTACCGGAGCGTCATGTCGCGGCGGTTATTCCGCGGCGCGTGCGGTTGCGCAGATCGACATCGGCTGCAGGCCGGGCAGGCTGAGCATCGCCTCCAGCGCGGTGTTGTTGTCGACCAGATCGGCGAGCGTCTTGCGGTCCAGCGTCCCGTAGAAGGCCTCGAGCGCATCACTCAGCGCATCGCGGAACAGACAGGCATCGCGCAGCGGGCAGGTGTTGGTCTCGGTATCGAAACATTCGGCGAAGGGCAGGGCGGCCTCGAAGGCGCGCAGCACCTTGCCCACGCCGATCTCTTCGGGCGGGCGGGCAAGCTGCATCCCACCGGCGCGACCGCGCAGGGTGGTGATGAAATTCTCGCGCGCGAGCGTGTTGATGACCTGCGCGAGATGGTTCTCGGACGCGTTACAGGCTTCTGCGATCTCATGCTTGCGCACGGTGCGATGCGGATTGACCGCGCAGAACATCAGCACGCGCATCGCGAGATTGGTTCGTGTGGTCAGACGCATCGCAACTCCTCCAGCTCACGAAGCGGTGATATAGGTAAGTTTACCTCGTAGGTTTGACCTATGTCACGTTCCTTGAAAATTTTCGTCACAGAGCGGGTCTGGCGCAAGCGGGGATCCGCCAGAGGCAATATGCGCGGGACGTAGATGCGCGCTGCGCCCGGCGCGGCGAATGCGTCCATTTGTCAGACTCCTCACACACGGATGCGTGAGTAAATGAGAGGTGTGATCCCGCCGCGTGGGTTGGTCCGGCGCGGCGCGGGTGATCTGATCCGTCGCGTTGTGGGCCGTTCGGCCCCGCGCGGCGATGGCCACCGGGAGGGCAAGATGAGCATTCAAGCTGAGGCACCCGCCGCGCATAGCCGGCTCGAGCATTTTCCGATCACCTTCTATGCGACGACGATGGGGCTCGGGGGCTTTACGCTGGCGCTGCGTGCGGCAGCCAAGCCGCTCGGGCTCGGGCCGTTGCCCTATCAGGTGATGTTCGCGGTGACCGCGACCGTGTTCGTGCTGATCTCTGCCTTCTATCTCGCCAAGGCCATGCGGCACCCGCAAGCTGTGAGCGCGGAATGGCATCACCCGATCCGGCTCGCCTTCTTCCCGACCGTCGCGATCTCGCTGTTGCTGCTGGCGACCGGGGCGCTGACGGTCTCGACCTCGCTTGCGCTCCTGCTGTGGCTGGCGGGTACGACTCTGCAGGGGATCATGACGCTCGCGGTCGTGACCAACTGGATCGGGACGCGCAGTTTCAAGCACGGGCAGCTGAACCCGGCATGGTTCATCCCGGCGGTGGGCAATGTGATCGTGCCGGTGGCGGGCGCGCAGCTCGGCTTTATCGAGATCAGCTGGCTGTTCTTCTCGGCGGGAATGCTCTTCTGGCTCGTGCTGCTGACGCTGGTGTTCAACCGTCTGATCTTCCACGACCCCCTGCCGAGCAAGCTGCAGCCGACGCTGGTGATCCTGATCGCGCCGCCCGCGGTGGCCTTCATCGCGTGGCTGCGTCTGACCGGCGAGCAGATCGTGCCCGGGGCAACGGTCGGACACGGCGTCGATCCCTTCGCGCATATCCTTCTGTCGCTGGCCTATGTCTTTGCGGCGCTCGTCGCGGTGCAGTTGCCGCGCATCCTGCGGCTGCCCTTCGCGATGAGCTTCTGGGCGCTGAGCTTCCCCATCGCGGCGCTGACCATCGCGACATTCCTGCATGCCGAATACGCCCATTCCGAGCCGCATCTGCGCATGGCGGTGGCGTTCCTCGCGATCCTCGCCGTGGTGATCGTGGGGCTGGTCTGGCGCACGGGGCTTGCGATCCTGCGCGGAGAGATCTGCCAGCCGGAGTGAGGGCGCGCCTCCCCGAGGGGATGATCGTTTGTCTTTGCATGAGGGCGGCGCTACTCGGGGCTCGTCGCCCCGGGCGGAGCTATGCCCAAGCGCTGGAAGTCGGACGCGCCCCTCATCCCCTCGCACGGCAGCTTGACCTCTCGCGAGGGCTGGCGCAGATTTCGCGGGCGAAAAGGAGGGGCGATCATGGCTCTGGAAGATGCGAAAACCCAAGTGGATCAGGCTTTTACGCGGGCAGAGGCACGTGGCCTGAGCTTCGAGAATACCTTCGGCGGGGCCACCAGCTTCCTGCGGCGGCGCTATACGAAGGACCTCGCGGGCGCGCAGATCGCCGTGACCGGCATCCCCTTCGATCAGGCGGTGACGAACCGCCCCGGCACGCGCTTCGGGCCGCGTGCGATCCGCGAAGCCTCGACGCTGCAGGCGTTCGACGCCCCCTATGGCTGGGGCTATGACCCGTTCTCTGAACTCGCCATCGTCGATTACGGCGACATGCCCTTCGACTATGCCAATGTGCCGGAAGTGCCGGGCAGGATCGAGGCGCATCTGAGCGCGATCTTCGGGGCGGGCGTCGTGCCGATCACGCTGGGCGGCGATCACTTCATCACCCTGCCTATCCTGCGCGCGGCCGCTGCCCGGCATGGCGAGATCGCATTAATCCAGTTCGACGCGCATTCCGACACATGGGCCGATGACGACATGGACCGGATCGACCACGGCACGTTCCTCTACAAGGCGATCAAGTCGGGCGTCGTGAGAGCCGAGAATACCGTCTCGGTCGGTATCCGCACCGACAATCCCGATACGCTGGGCGTGACGATCGTGGATGCGCCTTCGGTGCATCGCGAGGGCGTCGAGGCCACGCTGGAACGCATCCGCGCGGTCGTGGGCGACAAGCCCTGTTACATCACCTTCGACATCGACGGGCTCGACCCGGCCTTCGCGCCCGGCACCGGCACGCCGGTCTGGGGCGGTCTGGCCAGCTGGCAGGCGGCAGAGCTGTTGCGCGGGCTGAAAGGGATCAACCTGATCGGTGGCGATGTGGTCGAGGTCTCTCCGCCCTACGATCCGACCGGCGTGACGGCCATCGCGGGCGCCCATGTCGCGACCGAGCTGATCGCGCTGGCCGGTTGGGGGCTGCGGGAGGGCGCGGCATGAATCGGGCCGTGACGATCCTCGCGCTCGGGTTGGCTGCGGTTGCCGTAGCCGATGGCTGGGTGCGCTTCGCCCCGATCGACCCTGCGCGCTACAAGGTCGAGGGCTTGGCGAAAGCGCCCGGCGATCACCCCGAGACGGGCGGGTTTCAGGCGGCCCGCGAGGTCTCCGATCCGCTGGTGCAGATGGCCGCACTCGACAAGATCATCCGGGCCACCGCGCGCACGAAACAGGTGGCGGGCAGCGTCGATGAGGGGCATGTGGCCTATGTCACCCGCTCCGCCTTCTTCGGCTTTCCCGACGTCACCACGCTTTGGGTCGAGGGCAACACGCTGCAAATCCGCGGCCATCTCGTCTACGGCAGATCCGATCTCGGCGTGAACAAGGCCCGGATCATGGGCTGGCTCGACGAGGCGGGGCTGTAGGGGGGCTGATCCGAGGCGCGCTTGCCGGGCCACAGCGATCAACTCTGACGGCGCGCTCCCTTGCGAAGAGAGGGGGCGGAGCCTAAGTGAGGCTCCATGCAGCCGGAGCCAGCATGACCACCATGTACCGTTATTTCTCCTGGGCCATCGCCGTCACCGTTGCGGGGCTGGTCGGGTCGTTCGCGCTGGGATTTGCCCAGACCGGCGGGCTGGGCGGCGCGGTCTCTTTCCTGATGATCACGGCGGTGCTTGCCGTACTGGAAATCTCGCTGAGCTTCGACAACGCCATCGTCAACGCCAACAAGCTGCACCAGATGACGCCGAAATGGCAGCGTCGCTTCCTGACTTGGGGCATCCTGATCGCGGTCTTCGGGATGCGTATCCTGTTCCCGCTGCTGATCGTCGTGATCGCCGCCGGGATCGGACCATGGGAGGCGGTGCAACTGGCCGCGAAACACCCGGCGGAATATGCCGAGATCATCGAGGACGCGCATCTGTCGATTGCGGGCTTCGGCGGGGCCTTCCTGATGATGGTCGCGCTTACCTATTTCATCGACGAGGGCAAAGAGGTTGACTGGATCCGAGCGTTGGAGCGCCGGTTGCGCGCGCTCGCCTCGATCCGCGGGCTCGAGATCGGCCTCGTGCTGCTCGTCATTCTGGCCTTCACCTGGATCCTGCCCGAAGGGCGTGAGGACGAGTTCATGTTCGCATCGATCTGCGGGCTTGCGACCTTCCTGGGTGTCGAAGTGCTCAGCCACGTGCTCGACCGGACGAATCTCGCTGCCGAGACGGCCAAGGCGGGTCTGGGCGCGTTCCTCTATCTCGAAGTACTCGACGCGTCCTTCAGCTTCGACGGGGTGATCGGGGCCTTCGCGCTGACCCAGAACCTGTTCCTGATCGCCATCGGTCTCGGTATCGGCGCAATGTATGTGCGCTCGATGACCCTGATGCTGGTGGAGCGCAACACGCTGAGCGAATTCCGCTATCTCGAGAATGGCGCCTTCTGGTCGATCCTGATCCTCTCGGTCGTCATGTTCGCGCAGACGCTGGTGGAGGTGCCCGAGGTGATTACCGGGCTGATCGGGGCGGGGCTGATCGGGCTGGCGCTGCTATCCTCGATCCGGTTCAACCGGCGCAGCAGAGCCGCCGTCGAAAGTTGAAATTTTCTTGACAGACTGCGGCGCGCGCGGCACAGCAGGGGCACTTCGGTTCCGCCTTGGGCGGATGAAAAGGGAACCCGGTGCGATGCGTGCATTCATTCCGGGGCTGCCCCCGCAACTGTGAGCGGCGAGTGACGGCTGACTGAGCCACTGGGGCGACCCGGGAAGGCCAGCCGAAACCAAGACCCGCGAGCCAGGAGACCTGCCGAGGCGCTCATCCTTTCTGCCTGTGCGGGGCGCGCAGCGGAGGCGGTCTTCCGTCAGTGGTGACATTCTCACCGTCGGCGGAAATTCCAAATTTCCAAAGACTTACGATACGAAGTTCACGCGACCACAGAGTCGCGATACGAGGGAATTGGATATGATCCGCACCCGTTTGACCGTGGGCCTGATGCTCACCACCGCGCTGGCAGCCCCCGCGCTCGCGCAAGACAGCCAACCTTACCAACTCGATGAGATCGTGATCTATCACGGCGCGCTCGAGCCGCAATCGTCGGACAAGACTGCGCAGGCAGTCACCGTGCTGTCGCGCACCGAGCTGGAGCGTTCGGGCCAGACGCGCCTTGCCAATCTGATCGCGCAATCGCCGGGCGTCGGCATCCTGTCGCGCGGGCCGATGGGCGCGCAGACCGGCTTCACCATTCGCGGCGTGTCGCAGAACTACGTGAAGGTTATGGTGGACGGGATCGACGTC
The DNA here is from genome assembly GCF_002020115.1 of Thioclava sp. DLFJ5-1. Taxonomy (NCBI): domain Bacteria; kingdom Pseudomonadati; phylum Pseudomonadota; class Alphaproteobacteria; order Rhodobacterales; family Paracoccaceae; genus Thioclava; species Thioclava sp. DLFJ5-1. Next base: position 96,660 of record NZ_MPZU01000002.1, read on the forward strand.
TCCGATCCCTCCGCGCCGCAGGTGCTGCCCGATCTGGGTCGGTTCAACACGTTCAATTATGACCGGGTCGAGATCATGCGCGGCTCGCAATCGGCGGTCTATGGCGGGCAGGCGGTTGCCGGTGTGATCAACCTCGACACGCCGCGCCCGACCGAGGATGGCGTGAGCCAGAGCGTCAAGTTTGAGCTCGGCTCCTACCACACCGCGAATGCCGCATATAACTTCGGCTGGAAGAAGGGGGACGACGAGCTCGCGATCCAGCTGTCGAAAGTCTACACCGCAGGCTTCTCGGCGGCCGACAAGAAGAACGGCAATACCGAGAAAGACGGCTATCGCGCCGATCGCGTCAGCCTGCGCGCGCAGAAGCGCATCTCCGACAATCTGCTGATCGGCTTCAACGGCTTTGCGCAGAACGACCGGGGCGAGTTCGATAACGGCTTCAGCTCGCCGCCCACGGACAGCAACGAATACACCATCCACAAGGAGCGGGGCGGGCGTCTTTTCGCCAAATTCACGACCGGTCCGCTCGATCACGAACTTGGTCTGACCTATTACACGACCTCGCGCTGGTATCCGGTCTATGACTATGGCTACGAGGGCAAGCGCCGCAAACTCGACTGGAAAGCCTCGACCGATCTCGGGCCGGGCCGCGTGACCTTCGGCGCGGATCGCACGCTGGAAACCTATACCGGCACCTATGTCACGGGCGATGTTCTGACCGCCGATACGGGCGTCTTCGGTGAATATGCCTTCTCGCCGATGGACGGGGTGAACGTGACCGCCTCGGCGCGCCATGACGATCACTCGGATTTCGGCGGCAACACCACGGGCCGTCTGGGCGTTACCTGGCAGGCCGATGCCGCGACCCTCTTCCGCGCATCGGTGGGCAACGGGTTCCGCGCGCCGTCTGGCTACGAGCTCTATGACGGCTATGCGGGCAATCCCGATCTCAAGCCCGAGAAATCGCTGAGCTACGATCTGGGCGTCGAGCGCGATTTCGGTGCGCATAAGCTGACCGCGACGCTGTTCCATATCGAGGTGGACGACCTGATCGACTACAGCAACACGACCTACAGCTACTACCAGACCTCGGGCACCGCCAAGCGGCAGGGTCTGGAGCTGGGTCTGAAAGGGCCGATCTCCAGCACGGTCAATTACAGCCTCGGCTATACCTATCTGGATTCGAAGAACCCCGACGGGCTCTCTGCCGGCTCGACGTGGAACTCGGCCTTCGGGCGCCACACGCTGACCGCCGGGATCGACGCGCAGGTGACTGACAAGCTCACGCTCGCCGCCGATATGCGCGTGGTCACCGATCGTCAGAGCCAGCCCGATTACGGCCTGCTGAACGCGCAGATGACCTACGATCTGGGCAATGACAAAGAGGCCTATCTGCGGATCGAGAACCTGACCGACACCGATTACCAGCTCTGGCCGGGCTACGGCACCTCGGGTCGCGCCGCCTATGTGGGGCTGCGTGCGCGGTTCTGATCTGAAAGGGGCGGTTTTCGCCGCCCTTTTCGCCGCCTTGGCGGCGACCTCCTCCGCATGGGCGCAGGAACCTGTGGACGAAGCGCCGCAGCGTGTCGTGTCCATGAACCTCTGCACGGATCAGCTGGCGCTGGCGCTGGCCGATCCGTCACAGGTCGTCTCGGTCAGCCATTTCGCGACCGATCCGTCGATGTCGGTGCATTGGAAGCAGGCTGAAGAGCTGCCCGTAAACTACGGGCGTGCCGAAGAAATTTCTATTCTCCATCCCGATCTCGTTCTGGCCGATACATGGTCGAACCCGGACACGATCCGCATGTTGCGCACGCTCGGGATCCGGGTCGAGCAACTGCCGCCCGGCACCTCGCTGCCCGAAATTCGGGGCCGGATCGAGACGATGGGCAAGCTGCTCGGCCATCCCGATCGCGCGGCGAAGATGCTGGCGGATTTCGATGCGCGGCTGGCGGCGATCAAGACGCCGGCGCCGGGGCTGAAAGCTGCGATCATCGGGCCCTCAGGCTATGGCTACGGGCCGCGGACCCTTGAAGGGCAAATCCTTGAAATGGCAGGGTTTCAGAATGTCGTCAGCGGGCCGGGGCTCGACTGGGGCGGGCGGTTGCCGCTGGAAGATCTGGTGATGGATCGCCCCGATCTGGTGGTCGTCGGCGGCTCGCAAGGCGGCACCGGCACGAGCCGCGCGCAAGAGGTGCTGGCTCACCCGGTGCTGCGCGATCTGCCGGTCGTGCGGGGGCTGCGCGATGCAAGCTGGACCTGTGGCGCGCCCGCGATGCTGAATGCGGTGGAGACGCTGACAAAGCTCGGGCGTGAAATCGAGAAAGAGAAGTTGACGCAATGAGTTATCGCACGATCCTCATGCTTCTCTCCGTCCTCTGTGCGGTGCTTTTCGCAGCCTCGCTGCTGATCGGGCCGTCGGGGATTTCTCCGCTTCACGGCCTCTCTGCGCTGATCTCGGGCGATGGCGCGGCGGGCCTTGTGATGCGCGAGTTGCGCTTGCCGCGCGCGATCCTCGGGATCGGTGTCGGCGCCGCACTGGGGCTGTCGGGCGCCGCGATGCAAGGCTTCCTGCGTAACCCGCTGGCCGAACCGGGGCTGATCGGCACCTCTGCGGGGGCGGCGCTCGGCGCTGTGATTGCGATCCAGACCGGGCTCTACGCGCTCTTCGCTCTGGCTCTGCCGCTGGCGGCGCTGGCGGGCGCGGGTGTGGCCGTCGCACTGATCCTGATCCTTGCGGGGCGCGAGGGTCGGGCGCTCGTGCTGATCCTTGCGGGGATCGCGGTCTCGGCGCTGGCGGCGGCGGCGACCGCGCTGGTGCTGAACCTCGCGCCGTCGCCCTATGCCGCGGCCGAGATCGTGTTCTGGATGATGGGCTCGCTCGCCGATCGCTCGATGACCCATGTGGCGCTGGCGCTGCCGTTCCTGATCGTCGGCGCGCTGATCCTGCTGCGCGCGGGCGCGGGGCTCGATGCGCTGAGCCTTGGGGAAGATGCTGCAGCTTCGATGGGCATCTCTTTGAAAAAGCTCAGGCTTCAGATCGTCTACGGCACGGCGCTGATGGTCGGTGCGGCCACGGCTGTCGCGGGGGCGATCGGCTTCGTCGGTCTCGTCGTGCCGCATCTGTTGCGCAAATCCGTGGGCGCGCGGCCCTCGCGGCTGCTGCCGGCTTCCGCGCTTGGCGGGGCGGCGATGCTGACGCTGGCCGATATCGCGACGCGGGTGATCGCGCCCGAGCGCGACCTGAAGCTGGGTGTGCTGACCGCGCTGGTCGGGGCGCCGTTCTTCCTGTCGATGATACGCAAAATGGGGCGCGAGGGCTGATGCTGGAGTTGGAAAACCTCACCGTTCTACGCGGCGAATGTCCGGTGGTCGATCGCGTCTCGGCGCAGGTCGGGCCGGGCGAGGTGATCGGGCTGATCGGGCCCAATGGTGCGGGCAAGACCTCGCTGCTGCGCGGGGCCATGGGGCTGCTGGCGCATCGCGGGAACAGTTCGCTTTCCGCGCTCGACCCGATGGCGCGGGCGCGGGCGGCGGCGTGGCTGCCGCAGGCGCGCGAGATTGCCTGGGGGCTGTCGGTCGCCGATCTCGTCGCGCTGGGGCGGCTGCCGCATGGCCGCGATCAGGCGACGCGCGGGGCGGCTGCAGTGGAGGAAGCGCTGCGCCGGATGGGGCTCGACAACTACCGCGACCGTGCCGCCACGCAGCTCTCGGGCGGCGAGCAGGCGCGGGTGCTGATCGCGCGGGCGCTCGCGCAGGAAAGCCCGCTGATCCTCGCCGACGAGCCTATCGCAGGCCTCGATCCGGCGGCGCAGATCGCGACGATGCAGGTCTTCACCTCCCATGCGCAGGCGGGCGGCGCAGTGGTCACTTCGCTGCATGATCTCGGGCTGGCGGCGCGCCATTGCACCCGACTTTGGGTGATGGATCGCGGGCGGCTGGTCGCGGACGGTGCGCCCGGCGAGGTGCTGACCGCGACGCTTCTGGCCGAGGTCTTCCACATCCGCGCGCACTTCAAGAACACGCCGGAAGGCCCCGTTTTTCAACCGCTTTCCACATTGGGGGTCTGATGGCATTTCCGGCCGAGCGCATCGTCTGCCTGACCGAGGAGACGGTCGAGACACTTTACCTTCTGGGTGAGGACGCGCGCATCGTCGGCGTCTCTGGCTACGCGGTGCGACCCAAACGGGTGCGTCAGGAAAAGCCGCGCGTCTCGGCCTTCATCTCCGCCGATCTGCCGAAGATCCTCTCGCTGGAGCCGGACCTCGTCCTGACCTTCTCGGACCTTCAGGCCGATATCGTCGCGGGGCTGGTGCGCGAGGGCGTCGCCGTGCACGCGTTCAACCAACGCTCGGTCGCGGGCATCCTCGACATGATCTGCACGGTGGGCGCGCTGGTGGGCTGCACCGAGCGTGCGGAGTTGCTTGCTGCGGGTTACGAGGCGCGTCTGGCGGAGATCGCCGCCAAGCCGCGCCCCAACCGTCCGCGCGTCTGGTTCGAGGAATGGGATGAGCCGCTGATCTCCGCCGTGGGCTGGGTGTCGGAGCTGATCGAGATCGCGGGCGGGCGCGACGTCTTCGCCGATCTGGCGAGAGAGGGCAAAGCCAAGGATCGCATCGTCACTCCCGAACAAGTGATCGCCGCCGCGCCCGAGGTCATCGTGGGGTCGTGGTGCGGCAAGAAATTCCGCCCCGAGAAAGTTTCCGCAAGGCGAGGCTGGCAGGACGTTCCGGCTGTTGCGCGAAACCGGCTGCACGAGGTCAAATCCACCCTGATCCTGCAGCCCGGGCCTGCAGCGCTAACCGACGGGCTCGACGCGCTGGAGGCCGCGATCTGGTCCGATCCGGGGTTGCGGGCGTAATAGTTCTTAGACATAGAGCCCTCGCGCGCTAGAGTGTCCGCGCAGGAACAGAGGCTACTTACCCCGCGGGAGGGGGCATGTTCACGCGTTTTGTACGGTTTTCACCACTCGTCTTGTCAGCTCTGCTGACGCTCGCAGCAGTTTCCGGTTTGATCCTTACCGATTGGTTTCTGGTCATCGCGATCCTCTTCGGTTTCCTGACGCTGGTCGGGATCCACGATCTGATCCAGACCAAACACGCGATCACCCGGAACTATCCGATCCTCGGCCATCTGCGCTTCTTCTTCGAGGAAATCCGCCCCGAGATCCGCCAATACCTGATCGAGGGGGACGACGAAGACATTCCGTTCTCCCGCGCGACCCGCACGATCGTCTATCAGCGCGCCAAGGATATCGAGGATGCCAAACCCTTCGGCACCCGTATCCGCGTCTCGGAATCGGGCTATCAGTGGATCACCCATTCGGTGAAGCCGCGCCATATCGAGGATAGCGATTTCCGCGTCGAGATCGGCGGCGAGGCGTGCAAGCAGCCCTACAAGGCGTCGATCTACAATATCTCGGCCATGTCCTTCGGGGCGCTGTCGGCCAATGCGATCATGGCGCTCAACAAGGGCGCGAAGATGGGCGGCTTCGCGCATGACACGGGCGAGGGCGGGATTTCGCGCTATCACCGTGAGGGCGGCGATCTGATCTACGAGGTCGGCTCGGGCTATTTCGGCTGCCGCAACCACGATGGCAGCTTCAACCCCGAGAAATTCGCCAAGCGCGCGCAAGACCCTCAGGTCAAGATGATCGAGCTGAAGCTGAGCCAGGGCGCGAAGCCAGGCCATGGCGGCATGCTGCCTGCGGCCAAGATCACCCCCGAGATCGCCGAGGCGCGCGACATCCCGATGGATCGCGACTGCATCTCGCCCGCCTCGCACTCGGCCTTCTCGACCCCGCTGGAGATGATGGAATTCATCGGCCAGCTGCGCGAGCTGTCGGGCGGCAAGCCGGTTGGCTTCAAGCTCTGCGTCGGTCACCGCCGCGAATTCATGTGCATCGTCAAGGCGATGCTGGAGACCGGCATCACCCCCGATTTCATCGTGGTCGATGGCAAGGAGGGCGGCACCGGGGCCGCGCCTCTGGAATTCGCCAATCACATGGGCTTCCCGCTCGTGGAAGGTTTGAGCTTCGTGCACAACACGCTGCGCGGGGCGGGGCTGCGCGATCAGGTGAAAATCGGCGCCTCGGGCAAGGTCGTCACCGCCTTCCATATCGCCAAGGTTCTGGCGATCGGGGCGGATTGGGCGAACTCGGCACGCGGCTTCATGTTCTCGATCGGCTGCATTCAGGCGCAGTCGTGCCACACGAACAAATGCCCGACCGGGGTGACCACGCAGGACCCGATCCGTCAGCGCGCGCTCGTCGTGCCGGAAAAGTCGACCCGCGTGGCCAATTTCCACCGCAACACGATGAAGGCGCTGGCCGAGATGACGGGGGCTGCGGGCCTCACCCATCCGGGGCAGTTCCTGCCGCATCACCTGCTGGTGCGCGACCGCGAGCGCGATTTCAAAGTGGGAGACGAGATCTATCACTACATGCCCGAAGGGTTCCTCCTGCGCGAGGATGACGACCGCTTCGGCTATCTCAAGCGCTGGAAACGTGCCCGCGCCGAGGCGTTCGAGCCCTTCGACAGCGGCGTGTGAGATCGGATTTCACGGTATCTTTGGAGAGGCGGCGACGGAGGTTGCCGCCTTTCTTTTTGGCGACGTCTCTTGCTTGCGATGAGGGGAGCGTCCGACCTCGGGTGGGCGCAGGCAAGGTCTCGGTGGTCTTCGCTTTATCGCGCCTCACACCTCCAACGCTGATGCGCGCGGTCAGGCTGCAAAAGCGCCCTCCCGGGGGGAGGTCGGGCGCTGCCCGGTGTTGGTCACACCGGGCATGGCTCACTCACTGCGCGAGCAGGGCTTTTGCCACGGTCTGTTCCGCCGGTCCTTCGAAGGGGCCATGCGTGAAGGCGGCGGCGGTGCGGCCGGTCTCGGGGCAGTGATAGACGGCGTTGGAGCTGAACGGCCCCGCGCCGGAATGGCCGAAGACGCGGGTGTCGCCCCAGTTGCCGCACATCAGTCCCAGCCCGTATCCATGCCGCGTCCACGGGCGGTCGGGCAACGCGCCGCCCAATTCGCGGCAGGCGGTCATGCGGGCGAATGCGCGTGGCGCGAGCAGCCCGCCCAGCCCGTGCAATAGCCGCGCAGCATCGCCCGCCGTGCCGATTAGCGTGCGGTGATAGACCCAGCCGGGGTGGTAGTCGCGCGCCTCGGGCCAGTGAAGCGGGGCGAAATCAGCGGGCGTTTCCGCGAGCCGGACGCTCGCCAGCCCCAGCGGCTCTGTGATCCGCTCCTGCACCAGTTCCGCGAGACTCTGGCCTGCCACGCCCTCGATCACCTCACGGGCGAGCATGTAGCCGAGGTTGGAATAGCGCCACCCTTCGCCGGGCGGAAATGGCGCGGGCAGCGCGAGCGTCCGCGCCACGAGCAGATCACGCGACCACGGCGTGCGCCCCGCTGCGACATCCGCGTGATAGGCGGGCAGGGTGCCGTAATCGGGCAGACCCGCGCTGTGCTCCAGAAGCTGCGCTAGCGTACCCCCCGCAACCAGCTCCGGCAGATCGAGCGGCGCGTCCAGATCGAGCCGCTTCTCAGACTCGAGCATCAGCGCCAGCGCCGCGATCACGGGCTTGGTGAAGCTCCAATACGGAAAGAGCCGCGCCCCTGACTGGTCCGTTTGGCAGCGACCATCGCGGTCAATCGTCGCGGTGAAGGCGGTGGCGGGTTGGGTCAAAGCTTTGTCTTTATATGATTTTTCCGGTGGAGCGGGCAGGGCGTTTTCCAATGGTATGTCATTTGCCGCATCGCGGCGCTGAAAAAAGTTGAAACGGCTTTGGCGTTTTGTATCATCACTTATGAATATGATCATGGGAGGAAGGGAGGCTTTCATGAGAGACGCACCCAAAGCATTTTGGTCACCGCTCGCCGCCGGCACCGCGCTCGGCCTGGCTCTGCTGTTGACCTTCGTCGTGACCGGGCACGGGCTCGGCGCATCCGGCTTCGTGACCCGCTTCGCGGCACAGGCCAATGACTGGGTCGCCCCGCAGGCGACCGCTGACAATTCCTATTTCGGCCCCTTCATGGCGGCGGGTAGCCCGCTGCTGAGCTGGATCACCTGGGAAGTGGTCGGCGTCCTGATCGGGGCGTGGCTCGGCGCGAAAGGCGCGGGCCGGATTTCGGTCAAGGTGGAGCGCGGCCCGCGCACCACGAGCGGCAATCGCCTCGTCTACGCGCTGCTGGGCGGCGCGCTCGTGGGCTTCGGCGCGCGTCTGGCGCGCGGCTGCACCTCGGGTCTGGGCCTGTCGGGTAGTGCTACGCTCGCGGTGGCGGGCTTCGTCTTCCTGATCGGCTTCTTCGCGGCGGGCTTCGCCGTCTCCATGATGATGCGGAGGATATGGCAATGAGCATCCCTCTTTACGATAGCGGCATAGCCTCGGGCCTCCTGTCGGGCATCCTGTTCGGTTATGCACTTGAGGCAGCGGGCTTCGGCTCTCCGCGCAAGCTGACGGGGCAGTTCACCCTGCGCGACTTCTCGGTCTTCAAGGTGATGTTCACCGCCGTGATCGTCTGCGCCGTGGGGCTTTACGTGCTGCGGACAATGGGCTGGATGGGCCCGGCTGCGGTCTTCATCCCGACGCTCTTCTTCTGGGCGATACTGCTGGGCGGCGTCTTCATCGGCGCGGGCTTTGCCGTGGGCGGCTATTGCCCGGGCACCTCCGTGGTCGGCGTGGCTTCGGGCCGGATCGACGCGGTGGTCTTCGCGATCGGCATGGTGCTCGGCACCTCGGTCTTCGCCTGGGTCTTCGACCCGATCAAGGATTTCTACCTCGCAGGTCAGGGGCCGACGGCACAGACCCTGCCGCAGCTCTTCGGGCTGCCGGAATGGGTGATCCTGCTGGCGCTGATCATCATCGCCGCCGTGGGCTTCCGCCTCGGCACGATCCTCGAGCGGTCGCGCGGCGGTCCGTTCACCGCCGAAGAGGTCTGCGCCCCGGATGACGAGGCCGACGAGTTCGCCCTGACGTCCGCATCGGCAGATGCGCGCGGGTAACGGTTTGTAATACGGACGAAATTCTAGGGAGGAAAAAGTCCATGAAACTGCATAAGAAACGCAAGAGCCTGCTGCGCGCCGCGATGGTGCCGGTGACTGCGGTCGCGATGAGCGCCGCCGTTCCCGCCACTTCCAGCGCGCAGGCGACCAACCCCTGCGCTCCGGCTGTGACGAACCCCTGTGCGCCGGCCAACCCCTGCGCACCGGCGGCCGCCAACCCTTGCGCACCGGCTGCGGCAAACCCCTGTGCGCCCTCGGCGGCCAAGGCCGCGGATGCGGGCAGCGACGCGGCGCCGATGGCTAGCGGGCCCTATGACACCACCGTCAAGGCAACCCAGGCGCCCTATGGCGACAAGATGCCCCCGATCGTCGACAACTACCTGCGCGCGACGCCCTATGTCGGCACCGGTGGCTTCATCGATCCGACGGGCATCCCGATGCTCAAGATGCTCGGCTTCAAGACCGTCGTGAGCCTGCTCAAGCCCGACGAAGGTGCGCCGAACGAGGGCGACTTGGTGCAGAAGGCCGGGATGAACTACATTCAGATCTCCGTGCCGACCAAGGCGCCGACCGAGGAACAGGTGGCCGAATTCGCGAAGATCGTCGAAGACCCGGCGAACTATCCGATCCTGCTGCATTGCGAGAGCTCGAACCGGGTCGGCGCGATGTGGGCGCTCTATCGCGCGTCGAAAGGCGTGCCGAACGAGATCGCCATCGAGGAAGGCCGTCAGGTCGGTCTGAAAACCTCGCGCGAACCGGCTGTGCGTGAGATGCTCGGCATGGAGCCGCTCTGAGCGCAGATGCCGCGATGACAAGAACGGGGTCAGCGCCTAGGCTGGCCCCGTTCGCATGAGGAGAGACCGATGACCCGACCCGAAACGCCCTCCGAGATGTCACCCGACAGCGCCAACCCGGCGACGCCCGCGCCCACGCTGCGCATCGCCAATCCGGGGATCGAGGGGCTGCCGCGTGCGCGCCTGGAAGAGATGCATGACGCGGCCGAGACCGTGCTCGAATGCGAGACGGTGCTGTCGAAGTCGGGGATGAGCGTCGTCTCGGAAGTGCTGCGCGGGCAGGGGGATTTTCTGGTCTGGTCGCGCTACCCGCAGGGCGATGTCTTCGACACCGAGACGCATTGCCACTATTTCTACCACGCCCATGACGCGCGTGAGATGGCCGAGGGCGAGAACGGGCATTTCCACCTGTTCATGCGCCCCGAAGGGATCATTCCGGGGTTGGAGCCGTGGGACCTGCCCGGTGCGAAAATCCCCGAGGATACGGCTGCGCGCTTCGTCCATATCGGCGCGATCAGTGTGGATGCGAAGGGCCGGGCGATCCGCATTTTCACCACCAATCGCTGGGTGACGGATGAATGCCTCTACCGCGCCGAGGACATGATCCGGCTGCTCGATCATTTCGCGATCGAACTGGCGCATCCGAACTGGGCGGTGAACCTGTGGCTGAGCGGAATGGTCACGCTCTACCGTCCGCAATTCGCGGCCCTCCTGCGCGCGCGGGATGCGCAGATCGAGGCGTGGCTGGCGGATCATCCGGGCAGCGAGGTGCTGGAGGATCGCGGCTTGCAGAATATCAGCCAGTGGCCCGTCGATCCCGTCGCCCAGATCGGCGCGATCGAGGACAAGCTCGACCTCTGAGCCGCGGGGCTACACCGGTACGCTCGAGGGCGCGCAGTCATTGACCGAGAGGATCTCGGGCGCGCGGGTCTTCGCGTTCCACTCCACCTCCCAGGCGCGGCAGGGGCCGGATTTGTTCTTCAGCTGCCGCCAGCGCAGCCGGGGTGAGTCCACCCCCTCGCGTAGCAGCTTGTCGTAGACGGGCATCGCGTGCCAGCGCGTCTCCGCCGCGTTCGAGCCGCCATCGGGCAGGATCAGGCACAGCCCCGTCGCGCGGCCCTCCTTGGCGGCCAGTTGCAGCCGCCGCCCGGCCGTCAGCCCGATCTCGCGCGGCAATTCCCCGATCACCAGCGGTACCGAGCCATCTCGCAACGCCTCTTCCATCACGGCAAGCGTGTCGGTCTGGTCCTTGCCGCGCGCCAGCAGCAACCGCGCCGGGTCGAAGAAGCTCACCAGCCCGCGCGGATTGAGCCCTTCGCGGCGATGGCGTTCGTTCACCCAGAGGATCGGCCCCGTGGTGCTGGCGCAGACCGCGCAGGCGAAGCTCGTGGCGCCGATGCCGCAAACCTCATGGGTGCGGCCTTCGCGCAGGGGGAACGGGTGGGGCGTGGTCATCGGTGCGGCAGCGGGTCGGGGTGAAACAAAGCATGAACATTGTAGGCAAGAGAAACCCGGCCTGCAAGGGATCGCAGGCCGGGTAAACAGAATGCCGAAAGCGGCGGGGCGTTACCTCAGGAACTCGAGCAGCGCGATGTTGAACTCTTCTGAATGGGTCACGTTGCAGCCATGCGGCGCGCCCTTGATCGTGAAGAACTGGCTGTCGGGGATCGCGTGGTAGGTACGCGCACCAGAGCCTTCGAGCGGCACGATCGCGTCGCTGTCGCCGTGGATCACCAGAACGGGCACGCGCACCGCCTCCAGATCCTCGCGGAAATCGGTGGTGCCGAACGCCTCCATGCAGCCAAGTGCTGCGCTCTGGTCGGACTGGTTGCACAGGGTCACCGCCTGTTCGCATTCCTCGGCAGAGGCTTTGAGATCGCCGTCGACGCTGTAGAAATTCTCGACGAATTGCGGGAAGAACGCGTCGCGCCCGTCGCGCAGGCCCTGTTCCATCTCGCCTGCGGCCTCTTTGGTCAGCGGGCCGTCGGGATTGTTCTCGCTTTGCATCAGGCAAGGCGTCACGGCGGAGGCGAAGACAGCGGCGCGCAGCCGGTCTTCGCCATGGTTGCGGATGTAGCGCGCGACCTCGCCGCCGCCCATCGAGAAACCCACCAAGGTCACGTCACGCAAATCCATCGCGGTGAGGATCGAATCGAGATCGGCGGCGAGCGTGTCGTAATCGAAGCCCTCGGTCGGTTTTTCCGCCAGACCGAAGCCGCGACGGTCATAGGTTATGACGCGGTGACCGGCAGCGATCAGCGCCGGGACTTGTTTTTCCCACGCCTTGCCCGAGAGCGGCCAGCCGTGGATCAGGACCACGGGCCGACCCGAGCCGCCATGGTCGATTGCGTTGAGTTGGCCGGGGCCGAGCGGGGCTGCTGTCATGGGGGTCCTCCTGCGTCTTCAGCGTTTGAAGATCTCACCTGTTCACTGAAGTAACGCGGGCGGCGCGGGCAAAGGTCCGAAATCTCATATATTTTTTGCATGTTTTCACGCCTCGGCGGGAGGACGCCGAATTCCGTCGATCGCGGTGCCGTGCAACCCCCTCAGATGCTTTGATCATTGCAATTAGAGCCCGTTCGCCTTATGTATTCTCTCGCTACGTTTGATTCCCAGATGCACTGTCTCCTTACGGCTTCAGTTTGCTTTCAAGAACTGACTACGCCGAGCTGACGCATTTCGCAGGCAGCATAATTTAATAGGAGACTCACGATGGCCGAAGGCACCGTGAAATGGTTCAATAGCACCAAGGGTTATGGCTTCATCGCACCGAACGATGGCGGCAAAGACATCTTCCTTCACATCTCCGCCGTTGAGCGCGCTGGCATCCAGCGTCTCGATGACGGTCAGAAAGTGACCTACGATCTGGAAACCGGCCGTGACGGCCGCCAGTCGGCAGGTAACATCGCGCTCGCGTGAGCTGAGCCCGTGTGACGGTTTGAGACGGCCCGTGCAATCGCGCGGGCCGTTTTCATTTGGGCTTTCTAAAGGGCCCGATCACCAGACGTCCGGGTCGATGCCCTTCGCGCTGAGCTCCGAGAACTTGTCCTGCAAGAAACGCTGGAACGGTTGATCCGCGTAAGCGCCGCTCGCCACGTATTCGAGCCCCGACAGATGGTGGAAGGGCTTGAAATAGCCCGGCATTCTGAAGGCTTCCGCCTCGCGCACGGATTGTGCCCCTGCATTCGCGGCCGGGATCAGCACCTGCGTCGGCGTGAAATTCACCGCCCATTTCTGCGCCAGCGCGCGTTCCTCCAGCGCCTCGCCGTCGAAATCGGTGACTTCGCGCGCGCCCCAGAGATCGAGCTGCACGACCATGTAGCTCTTCTCGATCAGCCCGGTGATCTCGGGCTTGGCGAAATTCACCAGATGCATCTCGCGGCAATAGGGGCAGCCGCGCTGTTCGAAAAGCACCAGAAGCCCCTTGCCCTGATCGGCGGCCTCCTGAAGATCCTCCCCGAGATCGAGAAAACCCTCATGGAAGAAGGGCTGCTGATAGAGCCCACCATCGCCCATTACCGCCTCGGCCTGCACGGGCCGCGCGCCTCCCAACGCACCTCCCACCGTCATCGCCCCGACTGTCAGGGCCAACATCTCGCGTCTGTTCATCGCGTCGTCCTCCCTTGTGAGGGGCCGAGTATAGCACAGGCGGTGGGTTTGGCGGGAATTACGCGCTGAGGGCCGTGCCCGACCTCGGGTGGGGGCTTCGCTCCGCATGTGACCGGGCCCTTTATCTCGCAAGTCCGAATGTAGGTTGTGCCCGTGATGACGTCGCCAATGCGCCCTCCCGGGGGGAGGTCGGGCGCGGCCCGGGCTGGCCGCCCGGGCGAAATTCGGATCGCTCCTCCCAAACGAAAAAGGCCCCGCGCTCGCGGGGCCTTCTCCAATCTCGTAACCGTCAGCCTCAGGCTTTGGCGAGGTTGCGCAGCACGTAGTGCAGCACGCCGCCGTTCTTGAGGTATTCGATCTCCACCGCGGTATCGATCCGGCTCTTGAGCTTGATCTCCTTGGTGGTGCCGTCCTTGTAGGTGATGGTGCAGGGCACGATCGACTGCGGCTTGATTTCGCCTTCGAGACCTTCGATCGAGACCTCTTCCTCACCGGTCAGGTTCAGATCCTTGCGGGTCTGGCCTTCGGTGAACTCGAAGGGGATCACGCCGAAGCCGACGAGGTTCGAGCGGTGGATACGCTCGAAGCTCTCCGCGATCACGGCCTTGACGCCGAGCAGGTTGGTGCCCTTCGCCGCCCAGTCGCGCGAGGAGCCTGCGCCATATTGCTCGCCACCGAAGATCACCAGCGGCTTGCCGGCTTTCTCATAGGCCATCGCCGCGTCGAAGATCGAGGTCTGCTCGCCATCGGGGCCCTTGGTGTAGCCGCCCTCGACGCCGTCCAGCATCTCGTTCTTGATGCGGATGTTGGCGAAGGTGCCGCGCATCATGACTTCGTGGTTACCACGGCGCGAACCGTAGCTGTTGAAGTCCTTCGGTGCGACCTGACGCTCGACCAGATATTTCCCGGCCGGGGTGTCGGGCTTGAACGAACCTGCCGGCGAGATGTGGTCGGTGGTCACGAAGTCGCCCAGCACGGCGAGGATGCCCGCGTCCTTGATGTTCGAGATCGTGCCGGCTTCCGGCGACATGCCTTTGAAGTAGGGCGGGTTCTGGATGTAGGTCGACTGCGGCGGCCAGTCATAGGTTTCGCCGCCTTCGACTTCCACGCCTTGCCACTTCTCGTCGCCTTTGAACACATCGGCGTATTTCTCGATGAACTTCTCGCGCGTGACGACCTTCTCGACGAGATCGGCGATCTCCTTGTCGGAGGGCCAGATGTCTTTCAGGTAGACGTCCTTGCCGTCCGGCGTCTGGGCGATCGGGTCGCTCGACAGGTCGATGTTCATGTCGCCGGCCAGCGCGTAGGCCACCACGAGGGGCGGGGACGCGAGGTAGTTGGCGCGCACGTCGGGCGAGATCCGGCCTTCGAAGTTCCGGTTGCCCGAGAGCACCGAGGTTGCGATCAGATCGTTGTCGTTAATCGCCTTCGAGATTTCCGGCTGGAGCGGACCCGAGTTACCGATACAGGTGGTGCAGCCGTAACCCACGAGGTTGAAGCCGACCGCGTCGAGATCTTCCTGAAGGCCAGCGGCTTCCAGATATTCCGACACGACCTGCGAGCCAGGCGCCAGCGAGGTCTTCACCCAGGGCTTGCGGTTGAGGCCCAGTTCACGCGCCTTGCGCGCCACGAGACCCGCGCCGATCAGCACATAGGGGTTCGAGGTGTTGGTGCAGGACGTGATCGAGGCGATCACCACCGAGCCGTCGCGCAGTTCGTAATCCTCACCTTCGACCTTGGCGGTCTTGCCGATGGTGACCGATTTGGTCGCGACCGGGCCTTCGTCGGCCATGTCCTTGGCGTCTTCCGAAATGTCGATGCCACGGTAATCGGCAACCACGCCTTCGAACGCGTCGGCGGCCTTGGTCAGCGCGACATAGTCCTGCGGGCGTTTGGGGCCCGAGATCGCCGGAACGATGGTGTTCATGTCCAGTTCGAGCGTCGAGGAGTAGACCGGCGCGTAATCCGCGTCGCGCCACATGCCGTTTTCCTTGGCATAGGCTTCGACCAGCGCGATGCGGTCCTTGTCGCGGCCCGTCTGCTCGAGATAGCGCAGGGTCTCGTCATCGACCGGGAAGAAGCCACAGGTCGCGCCGTATTCGGGCGCCATGTTGGCGATGGTCGCGCGCTGAGCCAGCGGCAGGTTGTCGAGGCCGTCGCCGTAGAATTCGACGAACTTGCCGACCACGCCATGGGCGCGGAGCATTTCGACGACTTTCAGCACGAGGTCGGTGCCGGTGGTGCCTTCGACCATGGCGCCGGTCAGCTTGAAGCCCACGACTTCCGGGATCAGCATCGAGATCGGCTGGCCGAGCATGCCGGCTTCAGCTTCGATACCGCCCACGCCCCAGCCAAGAACGGCCGCGCCGTTGACCATGGTGGTGTGGCTGTCGGTGCCGACGAGCGTGTCGGGATAGGCGACTTCGGTGCCGTCCTGATCCTTGTCGGTCCAGACGGTCTGGGCGAGATATTCGAGGTTCACCTGGTGGCAGATGCCGGTGCCCGGCGGAACCACGCGGAAGTTCTCGAACGCGGTCTGGCCCCACTTGAGGAACTTGTAGCGCTCGATGTTGCGCTCGTATTCGCGGTCGACGTTCATCTGGAACGCGCGCGGGTTGCCGAATTCGTCGATCATCACCGAGTGGTCGATCACGAGGTCGACGGGCACGAGCGGGTTGATCTTCTGTGCGTCGCCGCCGAGACCCTTGATGCCGTCACGCATTGCCGCGAGGTCGACCACGGCCGGAACGCCGGTGAAGTCCTGCATCAGCACGCGGGCGGGGCGGTAGGCGATCTCGCGCGGGTTCTTGCCGCCTTGCTCGGCCCATTCGCCGAAGGCTTTGATGTCGTCGGCCGAGATCGTGAAGCCGTTATCCTCGAACCGCAGAAGGTTCTCCAGAACCACCTTCAGCGAGGCGGGCAGCTTCGAGAAATCACCCAGGCCAGCCTCGGTGGCGGCGGGGATCGAGTAATAAGCATAGGTCTTCGAGCCGACGCTGAGTTCGCGGCGGGTCTTTGCGGTATCCTTACCGGTAACGATGGGCATGAGAATGGCCTCCCTTCAAGGGTCCTAAGGGTGTCGCTGGCGTGTGTTTGCCCCAAGCGCGCGATCCGTTCAAGAGGGTCGGGGCATTTTTAGTATACCATTGCACACAAAAACACGCGACTGGAGCGACCCAGCGTCATCTTGAACCGCGCTTGGGCCGTATACGTTGGACATATATCGTTTCGCGCGCCCGGACAGAAAGAAATCTCTCAAAACATTGATTAGGCATGGTCTGAGCAGAAACGCTAGGTATAAAGACGGCGAAGTGAGGAGTGTTTTTCGAGTGCGCGCAGGACGTTTGACCGCGATGGGAGCTGCTTTCGCCGCAGGGCTGGTAAGCTTTGCGGAATTTGCGTCTGCCCAAGGGGCAGCCGACGCGCCGCCCGGGATGCGTCTCAACGCGTCCGAGGCGCTCCTCGACCAGATGGCCTCCGAGAAGTCCGACACCCCCGCGAAGCCGAACCCCGTGGCGCCCGATCCCGACACCGAAGGCGAGCACGACCCGGTCGTGGTTGAGCTTTATACCTCGCAGGGCTGCTCGTCCTGCCCGCCGGCGGATGCGCTTTTGAAGGAGCTCACGGATCGGGACGATGTGATCGCGCTGGCGCTGCATGTCGATTACTGGGACTATCTCGGCTGGAAGGATCCCTTTGGAAAGCCTGAGTTTTCCGCCCGTCAGAAATCCTATGCGATCGCCGCGGGCGAGCGCACGGTCTACACCCCGCAGATGATCATCGCGGGCCGCGAGGCCCTGATCGGGCCGCAGGAAGCGGCGCTTGATGCCGCCATCGCGCGCGAGAGCGACGCCCATCCCGAGGTCGATCTAAAGATCACGGGAGAGGGCGATCATTACGAGATCGCGCTGAGCCCCGTCGATAAGCTTGAGACACCCGCGATGGTGCAGCTCGTGCGCTACAAGCCCTCCGCCACGGTCGACATCCTGCGCGGCGAAAATGCCGGGCGCACGGTGACCTACAAGAACATCGTCACCAGCCTGACCGGCATCGCCGAATGGGACGGGCGCGCGCCGGTGACACTCTCGGTCGATCTCGACGGGGATGCGCCCGCCGTGGTGATCGTTCAGGAATCCCGCCCCAGCAAGAACGGCCCGCTGCCCGGTCCGATCCTCGCCGCAGGTCAGCTCGACTGACCGGGCCGGGTCGAGCCCGTCAGGGCAGGGCGCAATCGCCCCTTCGGTACCCTGATTTTTCCTTGCATCCAGACGCGCATCCCGTATAAGGCCGCATCTTCCGCGTTTGCTATGAACCGGCGGAGCCTCTCGTGTTGGGTTGCGGAAGTATCAGACGCCCAACTTTGAAGCCGCCTCGAAATACAGGAGTTCGCATGCCGCTTTACGAGCATGTCCTCATCGCGCGTCAGGATCTGTCCAACGCGCAGGCCGAAGGCCTTGTCGAACATTTCTCCACGGTCCTGTCGGACAACGGCGGCAAAGTCGTCGATTCCGAATACTGGGGCGTGAAGACCATGGCCTACAAGATCAACAAGAACCGCAAGGGCCACTACGCCTACCTGCGCACCGACGCCCCGTCGGCAGCCGTGCAGGAAATGGAGCGTCTGGCCCGTCTGCATGACGACGTGATGCGCGTCCTGACCATCAAGGTCGACGAGCACGAAGAGGGCCCCTCGGTCCAGATGCAGAAACGTGACGAACGCGACAACCGTCGCGAGCGCCGTTGATCGGTAGACAGGAGTAGACACCATGGCAAAACCGTTTTTCCGCCGTCGTAAGGTCTGCCCGTTCTCGGGTGAGAACGCGCCGAAGATCGACTACAAGGACACCCGTCTTCTGCAGCGCTACATCTCTGAGCGCGGCAAGATCGTCCCCGCCCGCATCACCGCCGTCTCGGCGAAGAAGCAGCGTGAACTGGCCCGCGCGATCAAGCGCGCCCGTTTCCTCGCCCTGCTCCCCTACGCCGTGAAATAAGGAGACCGACCGATGGAAGTGATCCTTCTCGAACGCGTGGCCAAGCTCGGCCAGATGGGTGACGTCGTCACCGTCAAGGACGGCTTCGGCCGCAACTACCTGCTGCCGCAGGGCAAGGCGCTGCGCGCCAACGAAGGCAACATCAAAGCTTTCGAAGAGCGCAAGGCCCAGCTCGAGGCACGCAACCTCGAAACCAAGAAAGAAGCCGAAGCTCTGGCGTCGAAGCTCGACGGCGAGACCTTCGTCGTGATCCGCTCGGCCTCGGATGGCGGCAACCTCTACGGCTCGGTCACCACCCGTGACGCGGCGAATATCGCCTCGGAGCAGGGGTTCTCGGTGGACCGCAAGCAGGTCATCATCCGCCAGCCGATCAAGGTTCTCGGCCTGCATGACGTCGAAGTGCACCTGCACCCCGAAGTCGTCGCCGAGATCCAGCTCAACGTCGCACGTTCGCCTGAAGAGGCCGAACTGCAAGCGTCGGGCAAGTCGATCCAGGACGTGGCGGCCGAGGAAGAGGCTGCAGCCGAATTCGAGATCGCCGAACTGTTCGACGATATCGGCGGCGCGACCTCCGACGACGACGAGGGCGGCCCCGTTGCCACCCCCGAGTCGGCCGAAGACGAAGACAAGGCCTGATCGGTCGCTTCGACCTTTCAGTCTTAAAGATAGAGAACCGCGCCTTTCGGGGCGCGGTTTTTTCATGCTTGCCTGTTGGGGTATTCCTGTCGAAATATGTCTAATGACATGGTTGGGCCCCGACGCGCCGCGCAGACCCCGGAACCGCGTGCCGCAATCCGGCGTTGGCCCCTAAATAGCCTTCAGGGCTTTGAAAACAGGGGACACGCATGACGAAACGATCGGGGCAGGGCCCACGCGAAGACGCATCGAGCCGACGCGACCGGCTCGTGCAGGTGGGGCTTCTGGGCTTCGGCGCCTATCTCATGTGGCGGCGCTATCAGGACGATCGGCAGGCCGCGATCCACGGGCCGACCGAAGGCCGCAGCGCCCGTCATGTTCCCGCGACCCGCACTGATCGCTACGACCGGCCCGCCGACCGCGCGCTGGGGCGTCAGGCGGCCAGCCCGTTCGACATCCCCCGCGCGGGCTGGAAGGCCATCGCCAAGCGCGCTTACGGCCAGATCGACGAGGACCGCGTGCTGGCCGTCGCGGCGGGCGTGACTTTCTACGCATTGCTCGCGCTGTTCCCGGCGTTGACCGCAACCGTCTCGATCTACGGCATTTTCGCGGATCGCCAGACCATGCTGCAGGACCTCGATGCGCTGAAGAACGTCATCCCGCCCGAGGCCTTGACGTTGATCCGCAACCAGTTGGAGCAGCTCATCGGGTCGAGTTCGAACGCGCTCGGCCTTGCCTCGATCTTCGGCGTCCTTCTGGCGCTCTGGTCGGCCAATGGCGGCGCGAAGGCGATGATCGGTGCGCTCAACGTGGCCTATGGCGAAAAGGAGCGGCGCAGCTTCGTGCAGCTCAACGCCTTCGGGCTGGGCATGACGATCACCGGGATCGTCATGGTCTGCGCGCTGATCCTCGTCGCCGCCGTGCTGCCCGTGATGCTCGACTACATCCCGATGGGTGGGGCGCTGGATGCGGTGCTGCGCTGGGGGCGCTGGCCGGTGATGGCGCTGGTGCTGGTGGGGATGCTGATGCTGCTCTATCGCTACGCGCCCGCGCGCAACGCGCCGCGCTGGATCTGGGTGGTGCCGGGGGCGATCGCGGCGTCGATCCTGCTGCTGATCGTCTCGGCGGGCTTCTCCTTCTACACCTCGAACTTCGCGAATTACTCGAGCACCTATGGCTCGATCGGCGCGGTGGTGGTGCTGATGATGTGGATCTGGCTCTCGACGACGGCTGTTCTTCTGGGGGCCGAGATCAATTCCGAGGCCGAGCATCAGACCGCGCAGGACAGCACCATCGGAGACCCGCGTCCGCTGGGCGCGCGCAACGCCGTGGTGGCCGATGCGGTGGCGCCTGCGCCCGCGCGCAAGGGCTGAGCGGGGCGGGGCGCGCGAAACGAGCCTCAAAATCGCCGTTTTTACGGGGAATCCTGTTCGGGCAAGCAACCCTGACGAGGCCCCGACATGCGGCTGTTTTCGATCCTGCACTTCGCGCTGACCCACACGATCCTCGTGACGGGCGGGCTTTTGTACCTGCACGATCCCGAAGGCGCGCGCGACCGGCTCGCCTCGGCGGGCGAGGTGCTGCGCACCGCGATTTACGACCGGATCGAACCGGGCAATCCGGCGGCGGATCGCACGGCGTCCCTGAAGGTGGATCGTGCAGCCCAGAAGCTGCGCGAGGTGGCGACCGCGACCGATCTGCCCTCGCTGATCCCGAACGCGAAATTCCTGAAAGTACCGACCGCGGAGTGAGGCGCGAAGAGAGTGGCGGCGGGCGCGATCCGCGCCGCGTCCCATCCGCAAACGCAAAAGGCCGCCCCGAGAGGCGGCCTTCGCTATTACTGGGCTGAGCGCCCGAAGATCACAGCTCGTCGAGCTTCTCGATCTCTTTCTGCAGCTCTTCCTTGGTGACTTCCTTGTCGTCCACCTTGGCTTCGCCAGCGATGTAGTCGACGACCTTGTCTTCGAAGAGCGGCGCGCGCAGCTGCTGCTGCATCTGCGGGTTCTGCTGCACGAATTCGAAGAAGGCGCGCTCCTGACCCGGGTACTGACGTGCCTGGTTCATGATCGCCTGGGTCATCTCGGCGTCGGAGACCTCGATCTCCTGCTTGCGACCGATTTCGGCGAGCAGCAGGCCAAGGCGCACGCGGCGCTCGGCGAGGGTGTTGTGCTCCTCGGTGGTCTCGATCTCGCCATGGTCATGGCCGTGATCGTCCGGGTTCTCTTCGTGATAGAGCTGGTGCGCGATCTGCTTGGCCTCGGCTTCCACGAGCGAGGGGGGCAGGTCGAACTTCACCTGATCGTCGAGCTGGTCGAGCAGGCCACGCTTCATCACCTGACGCGCAGCGCCCTGGTACTCGGCTTCCAGACGCTCTGCGACCTGGGCTTTCAGCGCGGCGAGGTCTTCGGCGCCGAACTGCTTGGCCATCTCGTCGTCGATCTCGGCAGCCTTGGGCGCCTTCACTTCGTGGACCTTGCACTTGAACAGCGCTTCCTTGCCCGCGAGATGCTCCGCACCGTATTCGGTCGGGAAGGTCACGGTCACTTCGACGTCGTCACCGGCTTTCGCGCCGACGAGCTGCTCTTCGAAGCCCGGGATGAACGAGCCCGAACCGACTTCCAGCGGGTAGCCTTCGCCCTTGCCGCCTTCGAACGCTTCACCATCGACGAAGCCTTCGAAGTCGATCACGACCTGATCGCCGTTCTCGGCAGCGCCTTCTTTGGTTTCGAAGTTCTTGGCGGTCGCGGCGAGGCTTTCCAGCGCTTCGTTCACTTCGCCCTCATTGGCCTTCACGACCAGACGCTCGAGCTTGACGCCCGACAGATCGACATCCGGGATTTCCGGCAGCGCTTCGTACTCGACGGTCACGACCACGTCGTCACCCTCTTTCCAGTCTTCGCCGTCCTTCATCTCGATCTTCGGCTGCATCGCGGGGCGATCGCCGGTTTTCTCGAAATGCTCGCTCATCGCGCCGTCGACCGATTCCTGCATCGCTTCGCCGAGGATGCGCGGGCCGAATTGCTTGCGCAGCATCGCCATCGGAACCTTACCCTTGCGGAAGCCCTTCATCTCGATCTCGGGCTGCGCTTCGGAAAGCTTCGCGGTGACCTTCTCGTCGAGTTCCTTGGCGGTGATGGTGATCTCGTAGCCGCGCTTGAGGCCGTCGTTCTGGGTCTCGGTGACCTGCATGGTTTGTCCTTTGTCTCTGGGCGCCGCGCGGATCGCGGCCGGTTCTCGAATTTCAGGCGTCCTTCTATTGAGCCTCAGCCATGGTGGCAAGGCGAAAAGGGGCTGCGGGGCGGCCTCCGGGCGGTGAAATACGCGCGCGGGCGGGCGCGTGCGAGGAGATGCCGGGAACACAGGATCGAGAGCGGGCAGGGCGGGCGCTGACAAAGCGGCGCAAGGTGCGGCGCGCGGCTGTAGCGCATAGGGAGGGAAGTTGCAGCCGGGACGCACCACCCCACAATGGTCGCCCCGGCCGCGAATCCGGGATTGCGCCGAACGGGCGCGTTGTCGTGATCTCTCCCCGCTTCGGCGAATCCGCCCCCTTGTTTGCGGAGCCCAAGCAGGGACGTCACGATCTCCCTTACCGTCATCCTAGGTCAGAAGTGTTTGAAACTGATCGGTCATTTTCGGACAGATCGCGTCTTTGCGGCCCGTGTTGCGCCCGGAAAACCGCCCTCTCGTCCTTAGGCGGCGGCGCGCCAGCCGCGTTCGACGCATTCGAACTTCACTGCCTGCCTGCGGAAGTGATCGCGCACGAAACCGGGCGCGAGCCAGAGGCGGCCCCGCCTGCGCGGCAATTCCCATCCAAGGTGGCCCGCCTCTTCGGCCTTCTGGATCATCCGCTTGATCTTCGAGACCGAGATCAGGAATTGCTCCGCCAGAGCGGCGATGCTGACCGGTTCGAGATAGATGCGTCCCTCGGTCTCGCGCAGGTCGGTGAGCATGCGGATCAGCGCATGGAGCAGGATGCCGCCGGTGTCGGAGCCGAGGAAATGCGCCATCGAGGGCGGCGGCGCGCGCCATTCGGGATCGGCGCGGATGATCTCGACCATGTGCCGCTGCATCGCGAAGGGAAGATCGGGATCGCCCCGCGCCGCTGCCAGCCGCGCGCCACCGTCGAGCATATCGAGGCAATGCAGATGCCCCTCGCACCAGCGCCGCATCCCCTGTTCGGCGATGGGCGTCGTGGTGACGGGCCGCAAGCGCCGGTCGCCCTTCGTCTCGCTCGGCGGGGCGAGCAGGCCATGCACCTCCATCTCGCCCAGATACTGGCTCAACGTCTTGCGGTTGATCTCGACATGGGGCGTCAGCGCCGCAAGAAGGCGGCCCGGCGTCAGCTCCGGAGCGTCCGACCCCGTCTTCGCCCGCATCGCCAGCGCGAAGCTGGTCTGGCTGACGAGCCAGCGCCGATGCGAGGCCATGTGCCGCGCGATCCGCGGTGTCTGCGCCTGCACATCGAGCAGCATCGTTGCCACTACTTTCTGGGCGGCGAAGAAATTCGGATTGGCCGCAATCGCGTCGCGGCTGAGCGCGTGGCTGGAATTGGGGGAGCGCGAGCCGGACTCCGGCGCGTCTTCGACAGGCCGCCGGGGCGGCATTTGCGGGCCTTCGACCATCACGCCTCCCACGCTTTCGGTCACCAAAGCGGGGGCGTAGCAGGCCCGCGCAGCCATCCGAAATTAGCACGCTCGCGTGATAAGGCGAGGGTATCTTGTGATATTCCGCAAGTGGGAAGTGGTGCGGGTGAAGGGACTCGAACCCCCACGCCAAAGGCGCCAGAACCTAAATCTGGTGTTGGGACTATTTCGGGCGTCAGATGTGACATTTTGCGGAAAAGCGCGTCAGCTTGAAGCCCATTGATATTACAGGAAAAGTCAGCATAACTTGTCCCTGCAAAGCGATTTCAGGGAATCTGGTGCTTTGAGTGACTTTTTCATTCTCTGCGTAGCGGTATTGTAGCGGTAAGGACATATGGCAAGACGGATCAAACTGAGCAAGGCGACCATTGAACGGCTGGATTTCGAAAAAGACGGGCAGTGGGTAACCGACACTGAGGTCCCGCAGCTCCTTGTGCGAATCTATCCAACCTCGAAGAGATACGTCACCCGCTGGACCTCCGCGAAAGACGGCAAGCGCAAGCAAGAGGTGATCGGCGATGTAGCCGATATGAGCGTGGCAACAGCTCGTGATCGGGCGCGTAAACTGGTGGCAAATGACCGTGCCCGCGAGGTCGAGACGCTTGGCGATGTATTCGCAGAATGGGAGGAGCGACACGCCAGAAAGGTCAGTGTCGCCCACGCCGAAGAAATCCGGCGGACTTGGCGAAAGCACATCGAGCCTGACCTTGGCAAAATGAAGTTGGGCAGGATAACTCACCGGGTTTTGCAAGACTGGTATGACAAAAAGCGGCGAGAGCATCCCGTCACGCCTTCGGGTAGGCCACAAGCCAAGCCGAATTCTGCCGCGACCGTGCGGCGCTGGATCGCATATATCAGCAAGCTGCTGGCAATCGCCCGGACGCAGGGCTGGATGACTGGGAACCCCGCCGAGGGGTTGGAAATGTCCACGCCGCATAGGAGGTTGGACGTATTCACACAAGAGGACGTGCAGGAGCTGTCCGAGGCTCTGACGGCCCATCATGCCCGGTTTCCCATCGGAGTCGAGCTGATCCGCATGCTGTTGCTCTTCCCCTGTCGAGGCGTCGAGGCTCGCGAAATGCAGTGGGGCGATCTGGACCTAAAGGTAGGGACTTGGACGATCCCGGCATCCCGCTACAAAACACACAAGGACAAGGTTTTTCCGCTTGGGCCGTTGCAGGTAAAGCACCTCGAGAGCATCCCGAGGCGGTCCGAGAAATATGTTTTCCCCATGGTGACCGACTATGCGAGGCCCTGCGCGAAGAGCCATCAGCGCCATGTATGGGAAACCCTCAGGCCGAAGCCGCTGGGGATTCATGCGCTGCGCAAGACCATTGCGACGATGCTGCTCAACAAGCAGGTGCCGCTTGAGATGGTGTCGCTGATGCTCGGGCACTCTTCAACCTTGGTGACGCAACAGGCCTACGCGCACTTGAATCCGCAAGCCGCACGGCAGCACTTGGAGAAGTGGGGGGCGATCCTTGAAGATGATCTGCCCGAAGAGGATGACCCAGAAATGCGGGAACTGCTTGAGGCTCAGGCTTCGATCGCGAGACAGATTGCGAACAGGAAGCGGGGAGCGGGTTGAGGCACGGTCAATCGTCGTGTTTATCAAACGATCCGATGGGATATTGCCGCGAGGTGAACTCAGTCTTGACGAAGTCCTCTAAGTCATGCTGCTTATTTACGCAATCAACCGAGAGGCCTGAGACAGCACCGCTGAATAGGCCTCGAGGTTCTTTATGAAAAGTACCGTTGGAGATAAACATGAGCGATTTCGATCAAGAGCCATTCAGTGATGCGGAATTCGCGGAAAACCCAGAGCAGCGCTGCCCGGTAATCTTACTGTTGGACACCTCCTATTCCATGAGTGGCGCGCCGATTATGGAGTTGAACGAAGGGCTGGCCACTTTGCGGCAGGAGCTCATGGGTGATCCCATGGCTGCGAAGCGCGTGGAATTGGCGATGGTCACCTTCGGCCCCGTCGAAATTAAGTCGGACTTTGCGACGGTAGACTCATTTTTTCCTGAAACGCTCGTGGCGGACAGTATGACCCCGATGGGCGAGGCAATCGTAACCGGGCTAGATATGCTTCGAGAGCGTAAAAACCGCTACCGCGAGAATGGTGTGAAATATTACCGCCCGTGGGTGTTTTTGATAACTGATGGCGCTCCAACCGACAGTTGGGATGAAGCTAAGCGGCGTGTGCATGAAGGCGAAGAGCGTAAGGAGTTTATGTTCTATGCTGTAGGCGTGGATCAAGCAGATATGACCGTTTTGGGGCAGATTGCAGCGCGGCAGCCGCTAAAGCTAAAGGGATTGGCTTTCAAGGAGCTTTTCCAGTGGCTGTCCAGTTCGCTCAGCGCGGTGTCGCAGTCCAACCCCGGTGATGCCGTCCCGTTGGATAATCCTGCTGCCCCAGATGGGTGGGCGGTAGCGGAGTAATAAAATGGGGTGGCGATGGGCTTCCGCGTCCGTAATCGGAACTTCACACCTTCATAGCGGTGACAGATTGCAGGATGCATACGCGGTCTCGGAAGTCGAAAATGATGGGATTTTTGCGGTAGTTTCGGATGGTGCAGGCAGTGCTCAATTCGGTGCATATGGTGCGTGGCTCACGTGCCGTTTGCTTTCAGTGCGATTCCGAGAGTGGGTAAGGGCTAGTCACGGTCTGCCTTCCAACGAGATAATGGAAGACTGGATCGATGAGCTGCGGGATCGAATTTCGGCGATTGCAGCTCGACGTGGTTCGACGCCACGGCAATTTGCCTCGACTTTGGCTTCTGTCATTGTCACGCCGGATGAAGTGGTTTCGTTACACATCGGCGATAGCGCGATTGTGGGTAGGCGTGGATCGGAATGGGATGTGCTTTGCTGGCCTGAGAACGGAGAATATGCCTCCAGCACGTACTTTGTCACCGACGATCCTGCTCCGCGTTTGAATATGACACGTCTTCAACGAGAACATGACGCGTTCGCCTTGTTCTCTGATGGTGTCGGTGATCTAGCCCTGTCGCATTTAGAGCAGTCCGCTCACCTTCGTTTCTTCGAACCCATGTTTCGCCCGCTTGATGGTACATCGGATGAAGGACGCCTTGTCGGGCTGTCTGCTAAACTCTCCGATTATCTTGCAGGACCGTCGGTTTGTGGCCGTACCGACGATGACAAGACGCTAATCCTTATATCGGAGACGTGAGCGTGCAAGAGGTCATCATCGGTAAAGACCGACTGTCGCTTGTAGATTTGATCGGAAAAGGAGGTGAAGGCGAAGTTTATTCGGTCCAAGGCCGTTCCGGACAGGCTGTCAAAATCTACAGTCCGAGCTTACGCACCAAGCGAGAAAGCAAAGTGCGTGCGATGGTCGGCGAGGGGCTCGCAGTCAAGACTGATCTTGTCGCCTATCCCGGTGAGGTGGTCACAGACCATACTGGGAGCTTTCTCGGCTTCGCTATGAGGCTTGTTTCGGGTTATCGCCCCTTACACGAGCTCTACAGTCCGAAGTCTCGTCAGCGCCATTTCCCGAAATCGGATTACCGTTTCATTGTGCATGCGGCGCTGAACGTCGCTCGCGCAGTTGGGAATGTGCATCAGACTGGGTGTGTTATCGGAGATCTAAACCATTCTGGGGTGCTTGTGGCGCAAGACGCGACCGTCGCGTTGATCGATGCAGATAGCTTTCAGTTCACGCAGAATGGTAAGTCATATCCCTGCGTGGTCGGGGTGCCTGACTTCACCCCTCCGGAGCTGCACGGCAAAAATCTTGCCTCCGTTGAGCGTACCATCTCGCACGACAACTTCGGACTTGCGGTGGCGCTCTTTCAGCTTCTTTTCATGGGTCGTCATCCGTACGCAGGGCGCTATTCTGGCCCCGATATTTCTATGGGCGACGCCATCGCCCAAAACCGGTTCGCATTCTCACTTCTTCGCCAAGCCTTAACGCAGACGCGCCCACCACCCGGCGCGCTGACGCTCGACATGTTCCCGGATCAAGTTTCCGATGCATTCGAGCGTGCGTTCGGATTGATACCAAGCGAGCGACCTAGCGCTTTGGACTGGGTTCATGCCCTCAAGAAACTGGAAGTCTCGCTAAATCGCTGCAGCAAGGTAAAAACGCACTACTATCCCTATGCTGCTGGCGGATGCGTTTGGTGCAAGCTGTCCGCGAAAAGCAGCTTTGACATGTTCCCGGATTTAACCGCTGCCGAACCTAATATCGCGAGCGATGAACGAGGTACGGAGCAAGCGATCCGCGAGATTTTGGCGTTTCGCTTCCCGACGGCTGGTCAGCTTCTTCCTACGGTCAGTATCCCGTCGACTGCTAGTGACACATTGAGGCAGGCGCAGAACCAGGAGAAGTCTCAAAACAAGAAACGGGCCGTCGTCGGCTTCCTGATCGCGGCTGTGGGCATTGGAGGAGTTATGGCAGGAATAGTGGCGAACCCATTGTTCTTTCTTTTAGTGCCCGCCGCACTGTCGGCTACTTCTCTGCTTCCCGATGTCCCCACTGTTAGAAATTCTGCTTATCTGGAGGCCTTCACTTACGCCGACGAAAGAGTGCATCGCGAACTAAATGCCTTAGCGCAGCGAAGTGGCTTGAGCGAAGCGCTGAAAATGTATCGCGATCTTGAAGCAGCAATAGCTGACTACAAGGCTCATGATGACCGGCTCGCGCGAGAAGTCATGGTCATGAAATCCGGTAGGGAGGCGCGTCAGAGGCAAGCGTATCTGGATCGCTATTCGATCCGTCAGGCTAATATTTCTGGTATCGGCTCTGCTAAAAAGGCGACGTTGGTCTCTTTCGGGATCGAAACAGCCGCTGACGTAAACAGTTCTGCTGTGGGTCGAATTCCGGGCTTCGGTGATGTTATGACTGGTAAGCTTGTTGCATGGCGCCGGAGGCTCGAAACTGGGTTCAGGTATAACCCAACACCGAATGCGCAAGACGTCGCCGATGAACAAGCACTTCGTGGAAGGTATGCGGCAGAGAAGGCGAAGCTAGAAGCAACGATCCGCAATGGATTAGTCGCTCTTCGGAATGCCAAGGTTCGGCTAGATGCACTGCCCGATAAGGCTAAGCACGATAGCGCTTTGAATGAAGCTCTTACTACTCGCGCGCAAGCCGAACGTGATCTTCGCGAACTCGCTCTTTCCGTTCCGAGTTCCACGGTGGCGCTCACGGTTCCCTCGAAGGTGCCGGGAAACCTAGCTCCGAAGAACAAATACAAAGCCGTAGGGGCAGCCTCTACGGCAGCTCCTACGGCGCAATCATCTCCAGTCCGCTCGACTACTACGCCAACTTGCCCAAACTGCGGGTCAAGAATGGTCAAGAGAACGGCGCGGAGAGGAAGAAATCGGGGCGGACAGTTTTGGGGATGCTCGCGATACCCACATTGCAAGGGCACGCGAAGCCTGTGAGATGAACTGCGGAGGTGCGAATTGCCTACTTATGCTCACTAACAACGCGCTGTGTTCACCGTGCGCTCCGGCGCGTGTGTTAGCCCATTGAACAACGACATAGTTCACGTCTGAGGTGGACTAAGTGTAACGGAAGTTGCGCCCAGAGGTTGAAAAAGACAGGTTTCAGCTCACCCGAAAAGGTGAAGTTGCACTCAACTTCGTTCGCAGCCGCCGGGGGGCTCGATGGGGTAGGGGGTGTATCCCCTTGGGTCCCTTAATGCATTGAAAATAAATGAAAAATATCTCTCATAGATCGTCGCTCCCCTTTCATCTGAGCATTGTGAGGCAGTCTGATGAAGTTAGTAAGCAACTCGCGTCTTGCTATGAGCTAGGCGGCTCCGTACGTCGGACGAGCGGAAACTCCAAAGGGTTCAAGCGAGCTGTGGGGGCATTCTCCGATACTTTTGCACCCTTAGGCTAGTGAGAAGGCAGGCAGGTCTCACCGCGTAATCATGAGCTGGCCCGTGCGAGCGCATCCGGGTATGGTAGGGGGCGCAGCGGCGCTGGCGCGCGTTATCGCGGATGCCTGTTAGCCAAATATACTTGGATGATTCGTCCCTTGTGTGCTGCCTAGATGTTGGGTCAAGAGGACATTTTTCGACCGAGAAAATGGCCGATCCGGACCCGGTTTCCCGTAAGTCTATGTATTGTAAAGGCTTCGCGTTTCGGCGGGGGCGAAGTTGGTTTACATAATGCGGGCTATCGGACTCCACCTACTAAAAATCACGAAAAATTGAAGTCGGGCGGGGGCCACTCTCCTTTGAAGCGAGAGTGGGGCGCTAGCTTGCGTGATGTATCACATGCAACATTCGGAATGTGTTGCTGTGCTTCCGGTGTGCGGCGGCTTGATGGTCATATCACTAGGTCTAAGGGTAGATCGGAAATATCTCTCAGGCGCTGCCCCTCGATCATTGTCTCTACCAGTTCAAGGGTCTCGCGCTCTTGTTCGCGAAGAGTGTCGACAAGTTCAGGCAGCGCGAAGTGATACACGCAGTCCATGTCACCTGTCCCGAGCGCGATCGCTGCGATACGTGATGGCGCAGGCTCAGCGGTGACTGCCACGATATGGGGTAGGCGGCCTTTGCGATTTCGGACTAAGTTGAGGGCCTCAGAGCGCGTGTTTTGAACTCGATCCGAACGGATCGTGAGTTTGCAACTGATGGATGCGTGTAAGGTGGCGCGCGCGCCGTTACTCGCACGTAGCGGTGTTCGCCGCGCAACCGTCTCATCCACCAAGACGCCTTGACTATTGATTGTCTCGTCAGCCTCGGGCTGACGCAGTACGACCACGTCAGGCTTGATCAAGTAGTCGGTCCCGAGAAGCGTGCGCAGCTCTTTATTCTCCATAGCTAGCGCACGGAGTTCATCTAGATGGCTGTATTGGTCGAATTGGGAAATCGCGAGCCCTTTCTCAACCGCGAAGGTGCCGGGGCGTAGGTGTCCCAGTTGGGCAAAGCAAGCTGCCACAAAATGTTGGGTTGCGGTTTCGAACATGCTGCCAGAGGTCTGGCCTGCGGGCTTCTCAGCTACGCTCTGCGTTGCACCAATCTTCGCGACCACTCGTGTGGCGATTTCTCTACTTGGCCGGTTCGATACATCCGCGATTGAGGGTACGCCGTTCGTCTCAGTGATGGGACCGGCGAGACATTCCGCGTGGAATTTCTTCCGAGCTTCCTTTAGCCAAGCCTGCATCACGCCACCGCGTAGAGACGGCGCGCCGTGATCGCCTTGCGAAGGTTTCGCGCAACGGCCTGCGCGACCGGTGGGGGGAACGCATTCCCGACTTGCCGATAGGCGGCGGTTTTGCGTCCCGCGAACTGCCACTCGTCGGGGAAACCTTGAAGGCGGGCGACCATGCGAACCGTCAGCCGAGGCATCCCAACGAAATCAGCGTCGGGTGCTTCATCGGCGATGGTCTTGCCATTCACCCCTAAGGCTTCCCACGCACGCTTGGCGCGTGTCGGGCCTAAATCGGGTCCGCCGTGTTTTTTCGAGCCGCCCACGATAGTGGGGGCAATTTCGTCTGCTTGATCGGCCCACTCATCCGCGCCGTGCCAACCCTTCGCCGCCATGAGGTCATGAAGGCGCTCACCGACAGTAGGTGGGTGCATATTGCCGCCTTTTGGCCATTCGAAGTTTTCGGAATAGTTGTCATGCACAGCGACGATTACGACGCGGGGACGGAGCTGCGAAACGCCGAAATCAGAGGCATTGTAGAGATGCCACTCCGCAAACGTGTATCCCATTGCTTTCAGTTGGGATTTCAACTTTTGGCGGTAGTCGTGAAAGACCGCATCCAAGAACCCGCGCACGTTCTCGAGCATAACTGCCTTCGGACGCACTTCGTCGACGACACGGAGCGCGTCGGGAAACAAGTCACGTTCGTCCGCTGCACCAAGCTGTTTGCCAGCTTTCGAGAAGGGTGGGCAGGGCACACCGCCAGCAACGAGATCGACCCCGGCGAAAGGGCGTGCATCGAATCGCGTTAGGTCGGATTGAGGGCCTTCAAGGACGTTCCATTCGCTGCGGTTCAGGTTGAGTGTCTTTCGACACCAGTCATCAACCTCTACGCAAGCCTGATGCGAAAAGCCCGCTTGTTCGATCCCAAGCGCCTGTCCGCCCGCTCCAGCGCAAAGTTCGATTGAAGTGAGTCTGCCCCGCATTTCGTGCCTCTTATGAAGTCTTTCCCGATATACAGCGTGAACGCGAACAAAATGTCAACGCGAGGAGGAGGCCGAAAGCGCGCTTGCGCTGGAAAACGCACACTCTCTACAGTCCAGAATGTTCTTTTAATGTTCTTGCTGCTAGACACAGGTCATGCCGTCTTTGCAAACGCCCGCACATCCACACCCGTCGAAGCGCCCGTTCTCTCTTGGAGAGGCCGCTCGGGCGGGAATGCTCTTGGTCGTGCGCTGCAATCTGTGTCGCCGCACCGTTCACTATCTAGCTGCCGATCTCGTCGAGGTGGGGGCTCCACCAAAGCGCCCGGCGCGATCATGGGCGGGGGCGTGTCGGCAGTGCAGGAAAGCTGATTACCTGCGGGTTGATCTGCGCGCGCCGCATCCGGGCGACGTAGGGCAGCTCATCGTGAGGCGGCCCGGACCGGCTAGAGTGGTGCGGGACTGGCGGGACGTTCCGCTTTGACCTCGGGCGGAATTCGGGCGGCTCGGGCGGAATTTGAAAACCGAATTCCGCCCCGGATTCACCCTTATTTTATTGGCCGGGCGGCAAGGGCGGCCAAGGCGGAATTATATTTGAATGATTCTATAAAAAGGCTCTCTCTTCTTCTCTGCGTGAGGAAGTGCCTGCGCTTCACAGATTGCGCTGGAATTTTTCCGCCCTTTCCGCCCTTTCCGCCCGGCCCTTATTTTACTGGGCGAAACACGGGCGGAATTCGGTTTTCAAATTCCGCCCGTGTCCGCCCCAAGCCCCAAAACGGGAAGGACCGCCTAACGGCGGCCCTCTCCAACTCACGCAACCCGGTCGAACGCCGTTCGGCCTCGGGGTAGAAGCCCGAGCTTTGCTCGATCAATCCGGAGGTTCTTCACCTCGCCTCCAATCTCTGGGGGCAGCTTGTTGTGGAAGTTGTTCTTCCCGCTCGGCACGAGAGCTCCGCACTGCTTGAGCGCCTTCACCAAGCCCGAGCGGGTTCCGCTCAGCCCGAGCTTCCCGACATCCTCAACAGCCTTCCAGTCCAGCACGATCAGCTTGTCTGTGGTCCAGCCCAGCGCCTCACCGTAGTGGCGCGCGTCTTCGTCCTCGGCGTCGATCAGAGCCCGCCCGATGTTCCGCACCACCCACGACTTGAATCCTTCAAGCAGGGATGCTTCCCCCTCTGTGGCCTTGCCCTCGTCGCTGTTCTTAAACGTATCCCACGCTGTGGCGACCGCCGCGCGGACCTTCTCGGCGTCGGGCAGAAGATCGGCTTCACATGCCAGCTCGCCCGCCACCTGCATCAGAGCAAACACCTTTGACGCGCGCGCCTGTGCCGGGCTTGCGTCGCCTGCCAGCTTCTTCACGGCTTCGCCGATACGCTGGCGCAGCTCTGCTCCGCGCTCGTGCCAGCCCTCTGCAATGAGCCAGCGCACGAAGGCAGGCCCGGCGTGCCCGAAGTTTGCCTTCACGCTCTCAACGGTCTGGATCGTGTCCGCGCTGACGCGCGCCACCCCCGTCACATCCACGTCAGGAAAACGCGCTGACAGGCCTGTCTTGTAGTCGCCACCTGCGCTTGTAATCGTGGTGCGCAAGCTGCGCTCGTTCGAGAAGAAGGCGAAGACCCGGAAATCAGCTTCTTCGGCGAGCCCGGCACTTACGTCGCGCCCGCGCATCCGCGACTTGCCCGAGCCCGAAGCGAGGTTGAATAGGGTAGGCCCGAGGGTTTCGGCGTTCTGCATGCGCCCGATCTCGTCGAAAGCGCCGAACGACTCCGAGGTCCGCGCGGCAATCAGCTCGATGGAGTTTGCCGTGCCGGACATGCCGAACAAGACGCCCTTCTTGTCGCGCGGCGTGGCCCAGACCGATGCGCCGAGCGCGAGTGCCAGGGTCTTACCGAGACTCGAGTCCCCTGACAGGTTCACGCCGCACCCGTCCAGCTCGGCGAGGGCGAGGAGGGGGCCGCAGAAGCCGCCCGCGAGGCCCAGAAGCCAGTGGAAATTGGGAGGGGCTTCACCGACGCTCTGGCAGGCCGCGTTAGCGGCGTTTTTCCAGCCCTCCAGCGTGCCCATCGGATAGGGGTCTTTCACGGTCGCGCCCGTGTCGAGACGGTAGGGCGCGGCATCGGCGGGAGCCACCGGGATATATTCGCCCGTCGGACACATGAAGCCTGCGATCTTTCCCCCGCGATCTTGCACCCATCCAGAGCGGGGCACAGTCGGCACGTGCCGCCGGGGATGGATTTGGCGGAACAGGTTCAACAGCGGCTCGCGCGTCTTTCGCGTCACAAGGAGATGCATGCCAGCATCGGCCAGCTTTTCGATCACGCCGCCGCCGCCGTCGCGGACAAGGTCCGCCATTTGTAAGGTGGCTTCCACCTCAGCACCGTTCACGTTGGTGAAGGAGATGATCACGCCCGCGCCCGCATCCCCGGCGAGGTTCGACGCCCGCCCGATGACGTCAAACCGCTGGCAGAGCGGGGCTTCTTCGTCATCTTTGATCATCCCCCAGATCAAGCTGCCCTTGATCGTGAAAGCCTTCGGCAGCCAGTCCTTCTCGGGCTCGAAGCGCGTCTCGTCCTCGCCCGGCGTCGGATCGGTGGCCTCGTCGTCCGTGTCCTCGTCAGGAAGTGGCACAAGGTAGTCGTCGTCTGTCAGCGCCTCTTCGGGAAACCACCCATCGGCGATTGCCTTCTTGATCATATCGAGGCGGTCGCGGTCGGCGCAGGAGTTGTGCTTACAGGCCCACGTGAATCCCGTGTCGCCGTCGGCATCCCGCACGTGGCAGGCCGTGTCTTCCGGGTCGCCCGCGTTGCCGTGCCATTCGTCATGCGGACACTCGACCACCAAAAGCCCGCCCTTGTCGTCGCGCACCTTGTCTGGGGCCTCGGCCTCCAAGAGCCGGGCGATCTCCAAGCGCTTGCCATACTTCGCAGCCCACTGTCGCGCGGGCATGTCGGCAATCAGGTCGTTGTCAGCGCCTGCGCCTGCCTCTTCAAAGACGTTCTGCGGCCCATTCTTGCCGACCTCGGGCAGCTCCTGAATTGTCAGGCCCCGTCCACGGATCACGTCTAGCGCGAAGTCCGCGCCCGGTGGATGGGAGGGCATGTAGAAGACGCGCGAGACGTCGAGGCATGACTCGTCCAGTATCACCCCGATAAGCTGCGCGAGCCCGCGCAGTTTCGACATGTAGAGCGCCTGCGCGCCTCGTTGGGTGGTCGCAAGCGATGCGATCAACAGAGGTTCGGCAAGGGGGAACAGGAGACGGAACTTCTCAAGTGGAGCATGGTGCAGAACGATCTGCACACCTTTCTCGTCGTGGTCGGTTCCGACAACTTCAAGCGTTTCGATGATGTGCGGACGAAACTTGTCCGACAGGAGGCCGCGCATCTCTTCGCTCGTCGGATCGCGGTCGATCCCGAGCGTCTTCAAGGTCTTGTCACGGCCCACCCGCGTTTCGGTCGTGCCATCCGAAAACGAAGTGTAACCGATCACGGCAAGAGCCAGCTCTTCGGCTCGGTCGAGCGCCTTCAAGTAGGAATCTCCGGAGTCGATATCGAGCCCCATCATCTCGACGGTTTTCATGCCATTTGCGCTGCGCGAGGTGTATCCGGCAGCTTTGGCAGCCGCGCCCATGACAGAAGGGAAATACCCCTTTTTCTTCTTGGTGAGGTGCTTGGTGAATCCGCCCTTCTTGTCATCGCCTTCGAGCCACTGGCGGAAGCTCGCAGAGGGGCTGTTTGTCCAATCTGTCTGCTTTGCATCCCGGTTGATGTTCTTGGGCCACAGGAAGGTCATTTGGCGGTCGAGAAGGGCCTGCCATTCGGGCGAGTCCTTCCCGCTCACGCTGGCGTCGTTCAACTGCAAAGTCTCGTCACCTGAAAGCGAGTCGCCCGAAAGCGGGTCGTCAGGCTCTACGAGCGGGGCGCTGTCGTCGAAATCGGCGGGGTCGTGCTTGGTCATGTTTCCTCGTGGGTGTGGGTAGGTGGTGGCCCGCTGACGCGGGCCATGGGCGTCATGCCGCCTCTGCAAGGGCGGTGAGTTCGTCGCTCGTCCGCGCGATCTGGGCAGCCAGCTCGCGGGTCAGCGGCAGCTCGGTGAGGCGCACCAAATCGTGCGCGAGGCGTTGCAGGGCGATCTCGGTGGCAGTGTGGGTGGTAGTGTCGGTCACTTCGTGTCCCTCATTTTCGATTGGTTGAAGCGCGCTGATCCAAGCGCCTCACGAAGCTACGCAGAGCGGCAGAGTCGAGTCAACACGTTGTTTTACAAGTAAAAATTCGGCTTGAAGCTGAACTTGCGATTGGGCGAAATGGGGAAATGTCACATTCGCTGTCTCGGACCAAATCCCAGATTTCCGAGCGCTAGGAGTGGGCTAGGTGGCTGAACCTTCACGCGGTGAAAATCTTCGGTTCGGTGAAAAGGCACATCGGCCCGCAAAATGTCACTTTGCCTGACACACACGCCTCAAAATATTACGCCACGTCATCGCGAGCGGCGGCCCTCATCGGCGGGCGGGCAGCGCGTAATTCGGCCCTCACGCACGAGCGCTGCCACTTCGAGCTGGAGCCGTGCCTCTTCCTCTTCAACCTGTTCTGGCGTCCAAGATGCGCGGAGCGCTGCGACTTTGCGCTGACGCGCACCGGCTGCACGACGCTTTGCGCGGGTCTTGTCGTCGGATCGCACGCCGGGGAGCGGAATGATTGGTTGATCGAGCCACCCCATTACGCGACCTTCTTCGGCTGCTTGGCGAGTTCGCTTTCGACCCCGTCGGCAAGTATGCCGTCAACGTCTAGAAGGTCGAGAGCTAGCCCGAAGTCCTCGGCGTGGAGCCCCTCAACGGGCACAGGCGTGCCTTTCCCCCGTCCAGATCTCCACGAGCCATCCTCTTGGGGGCGAAAACCAGCAACGCGCGCGGCAATGTGCGCGAAGCGTGGCCCGATATAGGAGGTGATCTCGGTGAACTGGGCGGCGGAGAGGATATGTCGCTCGCGCTGGGTCCCGGCGTCGGGCATCTGATCAAGGAGGAGGCGGGATAATTCCATGATGAGGAGCCGTTCGAGCCAAACTTGATAGGCTGTTTTCATTTGTGGGTTCTCTGTCTTTTCGAGGAGGAGGAAGGAGCGCGGCGGGACGGTCTGGAGGCGTCCCGCCGCGAGCCCGGCGGCAAAATGGCAAACCGCCGGGGAAGCCGCGCGCGCAAGCACTGGCGCGCGGTGTTCTGTCAGGTGCGCGTCGCTGAGGCGCGCCCGCGTAGCGCGTTTCGGCGCGCTTCGTCGGTCGAGACGCTGGGGCGCAGCGCGCTCGCGACCATGGAAAAATCGGCGGCGCCGATAGGTTCACCGTCGATGAAGAGGCGAGTCAGGTCGCGCCGCACGGGCGAAAAGAAACGGCTCATGTCATCGAAGGTGCCGCCCTGACGCTTGATTTCCGCTAGGACATGTTTCGCGCGCGGGGTCATAACGCCACCTCGTGGAGCTGAGCGATACCATTCTGATCGGTCCCGGCGGGGCTCTCGCGCCATCCGAGTGCCTGCCCCAGAGCCCGGACCTGCTCGCCCTTGAGGTGGATTCCCTTGCCGCTGCCCTCGGGGGCGAAGAATGCTCCGGTCAGGCCTGCCCAGCGGATATGGCAGAGCCAATCGCCCCCGCCTGCGCGGCGGCAATATGTGATCAGTTCTTCGACGGTAACCATCATGCAAGCCCAACTTTGCGCGCGTAGCTGAGACGTGCACTCGCCGGAAGCGCTTGAATCGCGCGCATGGCGGCAGCCGTCTCTTCGGGACTGAGACGGGCGCGCTCTTCGCGGGGGCGGGCGGCTTCGATCTCGCGTCCAAGCGACATTTTCTGCGACGGATTCAAGCGCGAGATTTCAGCGTGAGCGGCGCTCTCGGGGTCGCTGAGTTGTCGCGCCAGCTCGGCTTTTTGGGCCGCAAGCGCCACCTGCGGCAGCCGCTTCGCCTCTTCCAGCGCGGAGTCGGTCAGCCCCATATCGGTAAGACAGGCGAGGCGCACGCTTGCCACTTGTTTGCAATCATCGGGCGTCAGCTCGATCCCGATTTGGGAGGCGTCGGCGATCAGCTTCGCGCTGGCAGCTTCAAACCGCGCCTGCGCAAGTTGGTCGCTCGCGAGGATGTTGTCGAATGTTTCCGTCATGGTGATCCTTAGTAGTGGGCCTGTATGAGGACCGTTTGCACGGCCCCGTCGAGGTCGATTTCTTGTGGGGGCGTCTGGCCCGCGAGCGCGTCGATCTCGACATTCGACAGGCGACAGGCAGAGCGGAGCGATCCCCGAAGGGCCTCCTCCATGCCCAGCGCCTGCGCGATGCCATCTTCGTCGCCACCGATCCGGGCAATGAGGCGGCAAGCTGGGGCGGATGCGAGAACATGGGGGAGGAGCGGAGAGGTCATGCTGCTAGCTCCAGCTCGGTGGGGGTTGGTGCGCTCGAATGCACGAGCGCAATAGCGCGCGCCCACGGTCCCCAATCAGGCAGCCCGCCGCGATCTCCCGAGATGACATAGGGAAGCGTTTGCGGCGTGGCGGTCACGATATGCCAGAGACGAGGGACGTCGCCGAGATACGCGGTCACGCCCCGAGCGGAGCCCGCGAGGGCAGCGAAGAAATTCCGGCGAACCGCCGAAGCTCGCCCCGCCATCTCTGGGTCGCAGGCGATCCAGTCGGACAGGTCTGCGAGGTGCGGCATCTGATCGAGCGTGGCGATGAACAGGGAGCCGTCATCGCGCGCCATGCGAACAAGCTCGGGGGCAGCTCCGCGATACTTCTTTTTCAGGCGCGGTAGGGCGAAGGGGAGCGGATAGCGCCGGGGGTGGCCGTCATACGGTAGCCCGGCAAGGTGCACCGAGGAGGTGTCGCGGCCTACGGCGCAGCATGCGGCCCAGTCTTCAAGTGTAGTTGTCAGCATTTTAGCGAATGATTTCCTTGACTTACAACTACATCATACATTTTGCTTGACTTTTTGTCAATGCTTTCGACAAAACGGTCGCTAAGGTCTGGGAAAACACAGATATGATTCGAAAAATACGAACTTTTCGACAGAAAAACAGGTATTTAGGTGGGGCATCACTGATTCGGTTTTGTGCCGCTAACGCGGCCCATCCCCCACGCTCCCAATCCCGGTCCCGGCGGCTCGGCGTCTCACCTCGTCGGCGCGCCAAAGAAAAACCCGCGCCGAGGTGGCGCGGGTGTGTGTGTTGGGTGGTGGTGTCGGCGGGGCGGTGTGCTCTGGTGGTCGTCGGCGTCAGCCGAGAGGTCATTCCCCCGGAAAATCAGCTTCAAGCCCACGGCGAAGGAAAAATATTCGGCTTCAAGCTGATCGGGGATTTACCGCTACAGTGGGCAGCCTTCGCGTAGCGGTAGTGGCGCGGTAGCGGCGATTTCGAGCTTCTGGGAGCTGGCGTTGATCAAGAATTTCTCTTGTATTTCAACGTGGTGCGGGTGAAGGGACTCGAACCCCCACGGATTGCTCCGCCAGAACCTAAATCTGGTGCGTCTACCAGTTCCGCCACACCCGCATCAGGGGCGTAATAGCAACAGCCTGAGGGCTCGGAAAGAGGAAGATGCGATTTTGCTCGTCTTAACGCGATGGTGAGGGTTAGCCTTTATCCAAAGGCGCGTCAGACGCCGAAGTTACGAGTAGGCAAGAGCAGGTATCGCCATGGGACAGGCACCAGGGCGGGGGGATGGCATGGCCATGCTCCGCCAGATCATCGAATCCAATCCACGCCACAGCCTTCCGGGCCCGGCCGGTCCGGATGTGGCCGAGCGCGCAGCGCCGCCCGAGGCGCGCAGGCCCACGCCGGATCTCAGCGCGGGGATCGCCGCCGGGGCGCGGGTCTACACACTGGACGGGGCCATCCCGATCGAATTTCTCGAACCCGGCGACCGGATCGTGACCCGCAGCGGGACATGCAGGCTCAAGGCGTTACGGGCGGGCGACTATGTGGGCGCGCTGATCCGCATCTCGCCCGGCGCGCTTGGCCATGACCGGCCCGGGGCGCCGCTGCTGATTGCGCAGGCCGCGCAACTGATGATGCGCGACTGGCGGGTACAGGTGATCTACGGCACGCGTGAGGCGCTTCTACCCGCGCAATCGGTCGTCGACGGCCACTATGTGACGTTGGGCCAAGGCCGCGCGCGGCTCTTCGTGCTGGAATTCGAGACGCCCGAAGTGATCTATGTCGATGGTGTGGAAATGGCCGCTGCAGTGGCAAGCGTCGACGCCTGATCGACGCGGAACTCCCGACAATTTTCATAAGTCTCAGGGGGTTGCGAGGCGTCGTCTCGTCACATCTGCGATAGTGATTTGACATAAACGTACCTGATCCCGCGCTTGTGTTGACAGGATGATATGTCATTTGCATAGTCTTATTATGCACTAGGGGACGAGTCCGCAGTTTCGCTGCGAAACGCGTGGTTAAATCTGTTCGGAGATTTTGATGACGGCACCTTTGCGAAATGCAGAGGCGATCTTGCATTGCGCGGGTTGCGCTGGACGTAACCATGGCGTGTGCGGATCCCTCTCGGATCGAACCCTCGCCCGGGTTGCGCAACGGGCGCGCGCGATCTCCGTCGCGGCCAATGACCGGCTGTGCGAGGAAGATGTCACCTGCCACCACATCGCGCTGGTTCAGAGCGGCATGTTGCGGATGCAGAGCCATTCGCTCGCGGGGCGTCGCAAGATCACGGGGCTCGTCGTTCCGGGCGACAGCATCGGGCAGATCATCCGGGGCACGCGGGACACCGCGATCGAAGCCGTGATCGACACCAGACTTTGCCTGTTCGAGTCGGCGAACTTCGCTCAGCTGATTGAGCAGGAGCCCGAATTGCGCCGGGCCCTGTGTCATCAGGCGGAAAACTGGACCGAGAAAGCGCGGCGGTTGAGCTTGCTACTGGGTGCCTATGGACCTGCGAGCCGACTGCGCGCGCTGCTGCTGCTGGCGCCCAGTATTATGCCTTGGAAAGCCCTGCGTGACGGGGGTGGCGTGTTGACGATGCTGCTGCCGCGTCAGGACATCGCCGATCTCATCGCCACGACGCAGGAGACGGTCAGCCGCTCGCTGCATCAGTTCCAGAAAGACGGGCTGATCGAGATCCTGAACGCACGGCAATTCCGCCTGAACGACCTCGAGGCGCTGTCCGAAGGGCTGGAGGAGGCCCTGGAAAGCTGAGCGCGCCCGCGCGCTCAGTCGTCGCGCATCTCCAGCGAATTCCCGGAGATTTCGATAAGCGTCTCGAGTTTGGCGATCTCGATATCATAAGGCGTGACGATCCGGATCGCGCCCTCGCGCTCGAGCTGATGGAACGCCCGGCTCAGAGATTCCGGCGAGGTGCCCAGCAGATGCGCTATATCGACCCGCTTGATATGGATATGCAGGCGCAGCTGGATGGGCGCATGCGCGGTGCCTTCGAGGGTCCGGTATTTGTGGCGGCTCAGGATGATCAGGAGCGAGGCGAGCCGCTCGACGACTTTCGAGCTTCCCAAGACCATCACCCACTCGCGCGCGGCGTCGAGCTCGTCGAGAATGCTCAGCAGGAACAGCCGCTCCGCCTCATGCGAGCGGGCGATGATCGCTTCGAATTTCTGCCGGTCGCAGGTCAGAACCGCCCCGTCGCTGAGCGCCTCGATCCGGTAGCCGGAGGGGCCGTTGAAGGCGCGCCCGAACATGTCCGACGGCGTGATCAGCCCGATGATGTGGCGGTGCCGGTCCTGCAGGGTTTTCGACATGGCGAGAAACCCGTCGGTCACGAAGCCAATCCGGTCCGCGACCTCGCCGTCTTCGATCAGCACATCGCCCGGCGAAAAGCGAATGCTTTGCCAGAGCGGCATCATCTCGCTGCGCAAATCCTCCGGGAGTACGTCGAGCAGGCGCTGCAATTTTCCCTGCGCCACCACGCCCTCGATCTCGACCGGCTGTCCGGATTTCGGATGCTCGTTCATGCGTCTCCTCTCCCTGTCGCGGGAAGGATTCTAGTCCGGGTAAGATCGGGATGCGAGAGCTACGAGGTCGAAAAGCCGGGATTGTGCCGGTCTTTTCTGCGCCTCTCATCATGAAGTTGCAGGAAAAATCGCGCGGCACGGGTAGCACGTTGATCGGCATCAAAGAATCACGCTGAACAGTCACGGTAAAATATCTTGCAACAAAGGAGAGACAGATGAAAAACCTGCTTATCATTCTTGGCCTGACTGCGGCTCTGGCTGGCTGCGAGACGATGACCGGTCCGGCAGCTTCCGACATGACCGATGAGGCGATGACCGCTCCGGCGGGCACCTCGACCGCCACCACGGACACCTCGGGCACCCACACCAATACGCAAGACCAGGATCGCTCGCGCGAGCAAGCGTCGCAATAATCTGACACGGGCGGCGAGGGGCTGATGCATCTCGCCGCCCGCATTGTCTGGGGCGCGCGACCTCAAAGGGGTGACGATGACCGAAGGCCATATCGACGGGCGCAAACTGCGGCGCGCTTGGCGTTTTCTGTGCGGCGGGGCGATGGCTCTGCTGCTTGTCTTGGGGCCCGGTCCCGCGGTCGCGGAGGCTCCCGTCGCTGGTGCTATCACCGACGCGGCGCTGTTGCAGGTGTTGCGGTCGGGCGATTGGCCCGCGGCGGAGGCAGCGGCGCGCGCGCGCTTGGCGCGCAATCCAGACGATGTGGGCGCGCTTGTCGTGCTGGCGCGGGCGCTGCGGGGGCAGGGCGACGCGGCAGGCGCGAAGGCGGCGGCCACCCGCGCCAATGCGCAGGCCCGGACGCAGCAGGAAAAATATGTCAGCGCGGTCGAGATGGCGGCGGCGAGCTACGATCTCGGGCATCCGTTCGCAGCCCAGCTCTGGCAACGCCGCGCGATCGAAATGGCGCCCAATGATGCGGTGCGCGCGTCGAGCGTGCGGGACTATCGCGTCCTGTCCGCGGCCAATCCGTGGAGCTTCTCGGTGAATTTCGACGCGGGCGCGTCGAGCAATGTCAACAATGGCAGTCTCGCGGATACGGTCGATATCGGCGGTATCGACTTCACGCTCAATCCCGATGCGAAGGCGCTGTCGGGCTACGAGATTTCGCTGTCGCTGAAGGCGCGCTACAAATTCGCAGGGTTTGGGGAGTTGCCCGCGAGTTTCGGGGCGCAGATCTACACCAAACAGGTGGTGCTGTCGGGCGATGCGAAGGACTCGGTGCCCGATGCGCGTGGCTCGGATTACGCGTTCAACGCGGTCGAGGCGACGCTGGGGCAGGCGCTCAGCCCGGCTGATGCCCCGCTGCGCTATCGCGTCGATCTTCTCGCGGGCAAGAACTGGTATGGCGGCGACGACCTGAGCAACTATCTGCGGGTTTCGGGCAGCGCGCAGTGGGGCGATCCACGGCGTTCGCTCACGCAGGTGACGCTCTCTGGCGAACGACAGTTGCGCCTCGACAATTTCCGCAACTCGGCGAATGTGGTCACCGCGAGCCTGAGCCATCACCGGCGGCTTGAGGGAGGGGATCGGCTGGGGCTGTCCTTTGCCCTGCGCGACGCGTCCTCGGAGGCGGTCGAGATCGATCATCGGGCGATGCTTGCGGGCGTATCTTACGATTTCGCCAAGCCTTTGGCCGGGACCGTCACCGTCGGCGCGGCGCTGGAACTGGAGCGACGCGATTATGATGCGACGCTTTACGGGCCCGGCGCACGGCGCGACACGCGCGGGCGGCTGGCGCTGCAATTCGGGTTCCCGAAGCTCGAGTTCTACGGCATCTCGCCGACCCTGCGGCTGGAGGGCGAAGAGACCCGCTCCAATGTCGATTTCTACGACAGCTCGCAGGTGAAATTGCGGCTCGGACTGCGGTCGAATTTCTGACCTCGCGCCCCGGTTTGGGGCTTTCATCTGTAAATATTGCGATTTCTGCGACTAAGTGGTCACGCTGCCCATCTCCTCTCGATTTCGTTGACACACATCAATGCGAATCACGAAGTGCTCACGGGAATGTGAGCCGTGGCTGACGGTAAATTCGCAGTGAAATCAGAGAGATAGGTCTCTATTTCCTGACTGGACGCCATTTGACGTGGGGACGCGGCGGATGACGGGAGGGCAGGTGCCTGAGGGGTCATCGGTTCGCTCATATGGATAGAGGGGACGCAGATATGGCGACACAAATTGACCCGAGTAACGTCGACGATTGGGACGAACCGCTGAACACCGACCCGATGTTCCGCTCGTCGCATGTTTTCAGCACGGCGGATATCACGGTGACCTTCGACGGGATGACGGTCGGGAACTCCGAAGACCCGCAGGCGGTCTTTGATACCGTCGACGATCCGAACGATCCCGAGGATACCAAGATCACCAAGGAGGGGGTGACGCTTTATCCGATCGACAGTGAATTCGGCTACTACGTCTCGGATTTTCAGAATGCCGAACAGAAAGAGCTCGATGGCGACTATGCCGAGGGTTGGGCGGGCGATGTCTACGATTCCGAGGGCAATCAGCTTGGCCTCGTGATCTCCGACGCGCCGACCGATACGTTCAAGACGCCTGCCGTTTACGGCACTTGGCTCGCGGGTCTGGGCGGCAACACGGTGAAGGCCTCGACCGAGCATTACGTCGTGATGCAGAACATCCTGTCGGACCAGCGTTTCCCGGGGGATACCGAGGCGCTCTATCCGCTCGACGACGAGCTTTTCATCGTCGGCGGTGAATATGATGGGAAGTCGGTGCGCGGCCTGCTCGAGGGAGAATAT
This sequence comes from Thioclava sp. DLFJ5-1, assembly GCF_002020115.1. NCBI lineage: Bacteria > Pseudomonadati > Pseudomonadota > Alphaproteobacteria > Rhodobacterales > Paracoccaceae > Thioclava > Thioclava sp. DLFJ5-1. The sequence continues at coordinate 141,167 of NZ_MPZU01000002.1, forward strand.
GAAGGCATCACGATCACCGACACCAACGGTGACGGCAAGGTCGACATCAAGGATATCCTCTCCGCCAACGAAACCGAGATCGACAGCAATATCGCGGTCAGCAGCGACTACTCGGTGACGCTGAAGGATGACGGAAAGCTGCTCTATCGCTGGGGCAACACGATCAAGAAGCCCAATGATGTGCGTCTTGAAGCGACGATGGACCTGCCCGACGAGTGGAGCGAGTACAACCCCTACACCTCGCTGCGTAACATCTACCACGTGACCGAGGCCGAGCTGGTCGTGCATCACACGATCACCAACAACCCCAACGACCAGATCCGTCCCGAGGATTTCGAGAACGAGGCCGCGATCGGCACGTTGCCGGAATATATCATCGTACCGGACTACAACCTTGACGGGCAGGGTGCCCGTGAGGTCTGGATCACCGCCGATGACTACTATGCGGGGGATGGCACGCTCTACGAGGCAGGCACGATCCTGCGCGACGATCTTCTGGCGCAGCAATGGGCAGCGAGCGATCTCGCGACGATCGGGGCCGAGGATGGGGCGGCGGGCTTCACCAATGCCTGGTACACCACGATGGACCGCGAGCCCTTCGAGCCGGTGCTGAACGAAGATGGCACCGAATATGCCGATAGCGGTCCGCGCTGGCGTCTGAAGACCGACAAATATGGGCAGGATCTGCCCTCGGTGGTGATCCCGATCGACCCGAGCGACGAGCCGCCTCCCACCAATGACGAGGTGAAATACGAGGTCGGCGCAGAGACCCAGACGGTGATCAACCTGCTCGATTGGGGCTATCCCGCCCAGCCGCTCTCGGTCAGCTCGGGCTGGCAGGACAAGCCCGGCGAGGTGTCGGTCAACGGGATGAACTATTCCGACGGCTTCGATATGGCGGTCTACATCAAGGGCGACATCAAGCCCGCGACGATCTACAGCGCCGAGCTGCTGATGGATTACGAGCTGGTCACGCCCTACGCGGTCGGAGCTGATGTCGTCGGCACGGACGGGAATGATTTCCTTGTCGGGATCGGCGCGAACGCCTTCACGGGCGGCGCGGGCACCGATCTCTTCGTCCTCACCTACGGCTCCTCGGTCGAGGGCGTGCCGCTGACTGCGAGCACGATCAGCGATTTCGAAGTTGGGACCGATGCGATCGGCCTGATCGGTCTGGGCGTCTCGGACACGAATTTTGCCGACAACATCTCGCAAGTGGTGAATGGGACCAATCTTGAAATCTACCTCGATACGGATGGAGCCGAAATCGGCGCCGAGCCGGTTCTGATCGCAACGCTGACCGACGTGGCGGGCGATCTCGGGCCGAGCGGAGGGCTCGTCATGGAGGAAGACTTCCTTCTGGCCAACCCGGGTGCGGGCGATGATCCGGACACAACGGGCCCCAACGAGATCATCGGTACCGATGCGAGCGAGACGCTGATGGGGACCCCGGGCGACGACATCATCACGGCGCTGGGCGGAAACGATATCCTCTACGGCCTTGCGGGCACCGACCTGCTCGACGGGGGTGCCGGGCTCGACCGTCTCTATGGCGGTCTGGACGCGGATGGGTTCGTCTTCGCAGAGGGCACCACGCTCGACATCGTCTACGACTTCGAAGACGGGGTCGACATGATCGCACTCGACGGGGGGCTGACCTTCGCCGACCTCGAGATCACCAGCTACCGCACGACGGGCACTCAAATCACCGCAGGTGACGACCGGATGATCCTGCGCGATGTGGATGTGAGCCTGATCACCGAGGATGATTTCACAACCGTCGATCAATTTGTCGCCGACATGACGCTCGTGAGCGTCTGATCCGGGTTTCTAGAAGGACAATACGAATGAACAACAAAGTAACTTTCATCGCACTGGCGGCTGCGGCCGCCACTCTCTCGGCCTGCGGCGGCAGCGGAACCACGGTCAACACCGCCCCCACCTATGCGGAACTCGTGGCGCGCGCCGATACGGCGGCGGCTGGGGTCGTGGATCTGAGTACCGGGGATGTGACTGGCGGACGCGACGATGTGCCGAATTCGGGTACGGCCAGCTACACCGGTTACGTCAAGGGCGACCTTGACAGCGGCGGGACGTTAATCGGCGAGCTATCGCTCGACGCGAATTTCTCGGGCGGGACGGTCACCGGCTCGGCGACGAATTTCCAGCACTCGACGAAGGACGCCTATACCGGCTCGCTTACGCTTTCCGGCGGGACGATCACCGATAGCGGCGTTGTCGGGACGGCCGATACCTTCGGAGGCAGCCTCGATGGGACGCTCTCCAACGGCGGCACCGATTACACCACCTCGATTTTGCTCGACGGCGAATTCGTCGGCGGGAGCGGAGCAACGCTGCCCGACAATATTGCTGGCTATGCAGACGGAACGCTTGATGACGGGGTGACGAACGATGCGTTCACCGGGGCGTTCATCACCACGCAAGCGCCCTGACCACCCCCGCTTTCATCAGTGGTACCGGAAGGGCCCGACGGAGCGATCCGCCGGGCCTTTCTCATTCCTCCCTCGTGGCGCAACGCTCTGCTACTGATCAAGATGAACGGCCCGGCGATGTATCCGCCGGGCCGTTCATCTTTATCGTTCGTGATGCTGCTTGAAGCGGCCCCCCTCATTCCCCCCGGAAGGCGCGGTTGAAATAGACCGTCAGCGGTTGGGTCAGGTAGGACAGCGGCGTCCGGGCATCGGTCTTGAGGAAGGCTTCCACCGGCATGCCGGGCATCAGCTTGACCTCCGGCAGGGCGGCCAGCGCTTCCGGATCGGGCTCCACCGTCGCCTCGTAATAGGTCTCGCGGTTCACCTCGTCGGTCTGCACGTCGGGCGAGACCCGCAGCACCTCGGCCGGGATCGCGGGGGTGGTGCGGCGATTGAAGGTCGAGAATTGCAGCGAGACCTGCTGGCCGGAATAGACCTGATCGATGCTCGTCGGATCCACGCGGACCGAGACGTAGAGCGGCTGATCGCTGGGCACGAGGAACATCATCGGCTGGGCGGGTTGAATGACCGATTGCAGCGCGAAGACCTGCGAGCCGAACACCACGCCATCGACCGGCGCGCGCACGTCGAGCCGTGCGAGCTTCTCGCGCAGGGTGTTTTCGCGTTCGACCAACGAAATCTCGTTATATTGCAGGTCGCGCAGCTGGGTGATCGCGGCCTCGCGGCGATCCTCGGACAGGCCCACCACTTCGATCTCGAGCGCCGAGATCCGCACGCGCGCTTCCGCAATGACAGAGTTCAGCCGCCCGATCTCGCCGGTCAGCTTGGCATGTTCGCGTTGGGTGGCGAGCACGCGCGAGGCTTCCATCAGCTTGCGCTCGTAGAGGCTCTGCTTGTCCTCCAGCTCCTGCGACACGAGATCGAGCTGCTCCATCAGCGAGACGCGCTGCGCCTCGACGCCTTCGATCTGCTTTTCGATCTGCTGCTGTTGCTCGCGCAGCTGGTTGATCTTCTTGGCCATCGTCGCCTGACGCGCGGCAAAGAGGTTGCTCTGGCCCTCGCGTTGCTGGGCGACCTGTTCGGGGTCGAGCATCGGGAAGTCGGGCAATACGGTGAAATCGACCTTTGCCAGATCGTCGCGCTCGGCGGCCAGCCGAGCCTTGCGCACCGCGATCTCCAGAAGCTGCGCCTGCACGATCGCAAGCTCCGAGCGCAGGAAGGTCCCGTCGAGGCGCAGCAGCACGTCGCCCGCGTGCACTTGATCGCCATTATGGGCGAGGATTTCGCCCACGACGCCACCATCGGGGTGCTGGATCACCTGCCGTTCGCTCTCGACCTTGACCACGCCGCGGGACACGACCGCGCCGTTGATCTTCGCGCCGACGCTCCAGGCGCCCATGCCGCCGACGAGGAGGGTGATCGCGCCGAAGCCTGCGGCGAGCAGAAGTCGGCTATTTGCGAAATCGGAGGATTTGCTCATTTCTCGGCCCTCATCGTCAGAATGCGTTGCACGTCCTGCGCGTTCTTGATCATCGACTGGATGACCTCGTCGCGCGGCCCCTGCGCGGTGATCTGGCCGCTCTCGAGGATCACGAGGCGCGAGCAGGCTTTGATCGCGTTGGTGCGGTGGGTCATCAGCACGACCGATTTGCCTTCCTCGGTCATCGCCTTCACCACGGCGTTCAGCGCCTCGGAGCCCTCGGAATCGAGTGCCGAGTTCGGCTCGTCGAGCACCAGAAGCACCGGATCGTTGTAGAGCGCGCGGGCCAGACCCAGCCGCTGGCGCTGGCCGCCCGAGAGCTGCGCGTCGCGCGCGCTGATCTGGGTGTCATAGCCCTTGGGCAGTTGCAGGATGATCTCGTGGATATGCGCTTTCTTTGCGGCGGCCACGACCCGCTCGGCATCCGGCGATTGGGCCATCTGCGCGATGTTCTCGGCGATGGTGCCGTCGAAGGTCTTCACCACCTGCGGAAGATAGCCGATGAACTGGCCCAGCCGTTCGGGGCTGTATTGGTCAAGCTTGGCGGCGGCGAGGCGCACCTCGCCCGCGGTGGGGGAGACGAGACCCACAAGCGCCCGCGCCAGCGTCGTCTTGCCCGAGCCGCTCTTGCCGATCACGCCGATGGCTTCACCCGGCGCGACATCGAAGCTCACGTTATACAGGATCGGACGCTCGCCGCGCTTGCGCGAGACCGAAACGCCGCGCACCGAGAGATCGCCCGTCGGCGCGGGCAGTTCGGTCGGCTTGCGCGCCTCGGGCACGGAGCCCAGAAACGCCCGCAGCGAGGCCCAGCCGTTGCGTGCGCGGTGCAGCAGCGTCCATTGGCCCAGCACCTGCTCGACCGGGGCCAGCGCACGGCCCAGCAGGACCGAGCCCGCAATGATCGCGCCCGCCGTCATCTCATGTTGCAGCACCAGATAGGCGCCTACGGCCAGCACTGCCGATTGCAGCAGCATCCGGAAGCCCTTGGAGAACGCGCCGAACGCGCCGGTCCAGTCGGCCGCGCGCAGCATCTTGCGTTGGCCCTCGGTCTGGGTGTCCTGCCAGCGCGCGCGCATGGTCTCTCCCATGCCTTGCGCCCAGAGGTAATCGGCCCCGTCCTCGACCTGACGCGCGATCTGGTTGCCCGCGAAAGAGGTGCCCTGCGCCTCGGTCAGGCGGGTCTGGGTGAGCCAGTGGTTGAGCAGCGAGGTCACGACCAAAAGCGCACCGCCCGCCAGCGCCAGCCAGCCCAGAAACGGGTGGAAGATGAAGATCGCAGCGGCGAAGACCGGCGTCCACGGAATGTCCAGCAGCGACAGCAGCACCGGCGAGGCGAAGACGGTTTTCACCGCATCGAGGTCCTGCAGCGCGCTCGCGCCCTTGTCGGTGCGCCCGAGTGCTGCGCGCTCCAGCGAGGCGCGGAAGACCCGGTCGGAGAGGTTGGCATGAAGCCGTGCGCCGACCCGCGCCATCACGCGGGCGCGGACGAATTCCAGAATGGTGTAGAAAAGGTAGAGGAACACCACGAGGCCGAACAGCGCGACCAGCGTCTCTTCCGAGCGCGAACCGATCACCCGGTCATAGACCTGCAGCATGAAAAGCGGCCCGGTCAGAAGCAGCAGATTGGTGAAAAAGCTGAACAGCACAGCCGAGCCGATCAACCCCCGGCTCCCGGAAAAAGCGCGCCGCATTTCCGACCGCGCGCCCGAAGAAGAAAGTCCCACGCCAATACCCCAAAGTTGCGTATCCCCGGGTTCATTTTCACGACGCGGTGAGGGGTATCATTGATTGATGTCAATTTTGCGCGAGGCAGGTCGAAAAAGCTGCGCGGGCAGCCGGGCGCGCGGGTAGCGTCAACCCTGCGCCATCAGCGCGCGCAGCACCTGCGGGACCGCTTCGGGGAGGTCCTCGGCGATCAGGCCGGGGCCGAAGCTGCGCGCGGCCTCGACATGGAGCCAGGCGGCGGAGGTCGCGGCGTCGAAGGGTTTGAACCCGCGCGCAAGCAGCCCCGCGATCAACCCGGCCAGCACATCGCCTGCGCCTGCGGTCGCAAGCCACGGCGCTGCGCGGTCCTGCGTCGCCGAATGCAGCGCGACGCGCCCGTCGGGGTCGGCAATCGCGGTATCCGCCCCTTTGAGCAGCACCGTGCAGCCCGCGCGCGCCGCGGCTTCGCGGGTGGCGTCCAGCTTGGAATAGGTCGGATCGTCGCCTGACAGCTTCTCGGCCAGATCGGGGAACAGCCGGTTGAACTCGCCCGGATGCGGGGTCAGCACGCAATCCGCGTGAAGCTGGCCGAAAAGCACGCTCGGATCCTCGGCAAAGGCGCTGAGCGCATCGGCATCGAGCACCGTCGCGCGTTTGCCCCAAAGGGCCGCCGGCACCATCTCCTGCGCGCGCGCCATGCCCAGACCGGGGCCGAGGCAGAGCGCGTTGAGACGGTCGTCGCCCAGCATCCCGCGCAAGGAATAGGCGTCGGGCAGGGCGTTCAGCATGATCGCGTCGAGATGGGCGGCGTTCTCGGCCAGCGCCTTGGGCGGGCAGGCGAGCGTCACCAGCCCCGCGCCGATCCTGAGCGCCGCACGTGCCGCCATCCGCCCAGCACCGCCTTTGCCCGCGCCGCCCGAGAGCACCAGCGCATGACCGTGGCTGTATTTGTGGCCCGCCTGCTTCATCAGGAAATTCGACGGGCGGTCGATCAGCTGCGCTGCCCCGGGGGGCGCATCCTGCGGCAGGCCGATATTGGTCACGATGAGATCGCCGCGCATCGACGCGCCGCCGCCGGGCCGGTCGGGCCCGTCCGAGGGGTCGAGGTAATGGCCGCATTTCGCGCGATGGAAGCTGACCGTCAGATCGGCCGGGAAAGCACCGCCGAGATTGCGCCCGCTATCCGAGGAAATCCCGCTGGGAATATCGACCGCGACAAAACGCGGGCGCGGTCCCGAGGGATTGGAAAAGCGTCGCGGATAAATCCCGCGCCATGTCTTCGCGGTGTCGTCGGGCATCGGACGGGTCAGGCCGGTGCCGAACAGCGCGTCGATCACCAGCCCGCCCTCCATCTCGTCGATCCGGTCCTCGATCGCGGCATCGTCCCAGGGCAGGACCGCGCCGATCTGCATCCAGCGGTCGTGATTGGTCTGCGCGTCTGGGGGCAGGCGGGTCGGGTCGCCATAGGCGTAGCAGGCGATGGTCCAGTCGCGCTCGGCCAGAAGCCGCGCGATCACATAGCCGTCGCCGCCATTATTGCCGGGACCGCACAGCACCACCGCCTGCGAGGGTCCCGGATCGGGCCAGCGCGAGAAGATCGCCGTGACGACGCTTTCCCCGGCGCGCTCCATCAATTCAAGGCCCGTCACCGCGCCGCTCTCGATCTCGGCGCGTTCGCATTGGCGCATTTGGCTCGCGGTCAGGATTTCGTGCATGGTCCTCGGGTCTTCAAAGGAATCGTTTTCAAACTGCTGCTTTTTTGTGCTACTTGCACGAATAGCGGGCGCGGCTTTCGGAATTCCGATCCCCATTCCGCTCCCGTCCAGCCTAGCCGATTGCGGGGGCTTTGGGAAAGTGGTCTGAGGGGGTCGGAACGAAGACCTGACGGAGGAGTCGGCGGCATGAAAAAGGTGGAGGCGATCATCAAGCCCTTCAAACTCGATGAGGTGAAAGAAGCACTTCAGGAAGTTGGTATTCAGGGCCTTTCGGTGATCGAGGTGAAAGGGTTCGGACGCCAGAAGGGCCATACCGAGCTTTATCGCGGCGCCGAATATGTCGTGGATTTCCTGCCCAAGGTGAAGATCGAGATGGTGCTGCCCGACGACCTCGTCGACGCCGCCATCGAAGCGATCACGAATGCCGCGCGCACCGAGAAGATCGGTGACGGCAAGATTTTCGTCTCTCCGATGGAGCAGGCGATCCGTATCCGCACCGGCGAGTCGGGCGACGACGCGCTGTAACTTCCGCCATTCCCGCCGGGCCTCGTTGCGGGTCCGGGGATAACCCAAGCTCAACGAAAGGGTAATGTGACATGAGCATCAAGGACGCTCTCAAACTGATGAAGGACGAAGACGTCGAATACGTCGACGTTCGCTTCACCGATCCGCGCGGCAAGCTGCAGCACGTGACGCTGATGCATACCGAGGTCGACGAAGATTTCTTCGAAGAAGGCTTCATGTTCGACGGCTCCTCGATCGCGGGCTGGAAGTCGATCGATCAGTCCGACATGAAACTGATCCCGGACGCGTCCTCGGTCTATATCGACCCCTTCTACGCCGAGAAAACCATGTGCGTGCACTGCACCGTGGTCGAGCCCGACACCGGCGAACCCTATGCCCGCGACCCGCGCGGCACCGCCGAGAAGGCCGAAGCCTATCTCGTCGCCTCGGGCATCGGTGACTCGGCCTTCTTCGGTCCGGAAGCGGAATTCTTCCTCTTCGACGACGTGAAGTTCTCGGTCTCGATGAACAAGGTCTCCTACGAGGTCGATGCGCTCGACGCGGCCTGGAACACCGACACCGATTACGAGATGGGCAACATGGGCCATCGTCCGGGCGTCAAGGGTGGCTACTTCCCGGTCAACCCGGTGGATGACGCGCAGGACCTGCGTTCGGAAATGCTCTCGACCATGAAGCGCATGGGCATGAAGGTCGACAAGCACCACCACGAAGTGGCCTCGTGCCAGCACGAGCTGGGCCTGATCTTCGGGACGCTGACCAAGCAGGCCGACGACATCCAGAAGTACAAATACGTGATCCACAACGTGGCGCACGCCTATGGCAAATCGGCGACCTTCATGCCGAAGCCGATCGCGGGCGACAACGGCACCGGCATGCACGTGAACATGTCGATCTGGAAGGACGGCAAGCCGCTCTTCGCAGGCGACAAATACGCCGACCTGTCGCAGGAAGCGCTGTACTTCATCGGCGGCATCCTGAAGCACGCGAAGACGCTCAACGCCTTCACCAACCCGTCGACCAACTCCTACAAGCGTCTGATCCCGGGCTTTGAAGCTCCGGTTCTGCGCGCGTATTCGGCACGTAACCGTTCGGGCTGTGTCCGTATTCCGTGGGCTGAATCCCCCAAGGCAAAGCGCGTCGAAGCCCGTTTCCCCGATCCGTCGGCGAACCCCTACCTGTGCTTCTCGGCTCTGCTGATGGCTGGCCTCGACGGCATCAAGAACAAGATCGACCCGGGCCCGTCCTCGGACAAGGACCTCTACGATCTGCCGCCGGAAGAACTGGCCGCGATCCCGACCGTTTGCGCCTCGCTGCGTGAAGCTCTGGAATCGCTCGAAGCCGATCACGACTTCCTTATGGCCGGTGACGTGTTCACCAAGGACCAGATCGAGGGCTACATCGCGCTCAAGTGGGAAGAAGTGTACGCGTTCGAGCACACCCCCCACCCGGTGGAATACAAGTACTACTACTCCTGCTAAACGGGAGAGGGACAGTGATAGGAAGGGGCGTCCGGTCGGGCGCCCCTTTCGCTTTTGAGCCTGAGATATCTTTGGGCCTCCGATATGGCGGTTTCGCATCGGCGGACGCCGGGTAAAGCCACATCCCTTGACAGACGCACCCGCGCCGCCCATCTGTCGGGCCTTGGCTGCCGGATGCCTGCCGCCCGCGGGGTGTGACCCATGGTGAAATCCGGTTCACGATCGCTCTCCATTCTTTCGGGGGCTCTTCGGCAATGCGGGCCCCGAAGCGGTGGATCATCCCCGTGGAGACGAGACGATGACTGTAAACACAGTGAAAGACGTGAAGGCGCAGGCGCGCCGGTTGAGCGAGGCGATGGCGCGCGCGGGGACTCCCGTTGCGCTGTCGAAAGCCTATGAGCTGACCGCGCAGGCGGCGGGGCATGCCGATTGGAACACGATGGTGGCGGCGCTCAAACGCGCCGAACCCGCGGCGCAGGCGCCGGGCTATGCCCTCGGCGATACGGTGCGCGGGCGCTATCTGGGCCATCCGGTGAGCGGGCGCGTCCATGCGCTGCGCCGCAAGGGCGAGACCCATTACGACATCGAGATCGCGCTGGATGAGCCCGTGGATGTGGTTGAAAGCCCGGCATTTTCCTCGATGCGGCGGCGTGTGCGCGCGACCATTGGCGCGGATGGGCGTTCGATCGGGCGGCGCTCCGACGGGGTCGCGCATCTCGAACTGGACTGAGCAGAAGGGGCGCATCTAGCGCCCCTTTTTCTTTGCGCGCGGCTGGGGCAGGATCGTCCGGCGAGATGGCGGGGAGGGATCATGCGCTCTGAGAAGGATAAGATGCTGGCGGGCGAATTGTATCGCGCCGAGGGCCCGGAGATCGAAGCCGATGTGGCACGGGCTGCTGCGTGGATGGATCGGTTCAACGCTACCGTCGCGCATAGTGCCGAAGAGTGCCACGCGCTGCTGACGGAGCTGTTCGCGGACGTGGGGCAGGGCGCGCGCATTCGCCCGCCATTTCATTGCGATTACGGCAGCAATATCCGGCTCGGGGCCGGGGTTTTCCTGAATTACGACTGTGTCATTCTCGATGTGGTTGCGGTCACGATCGGCGATCGGACGCAGATCGGGCCGAAGGTGCAGATCCTGACCGCCGATCATCCGCGCGATCCGGAGGCGCGCAGGACGGGGCTGGAATTCGGACGGCCCGTGCGGATCGGCGAAGATGTCTGGATCGGCGGCGGCGCGATCATCCTGCCGGGTATCACGGTGGGCGATGGCGCGTTGATCGGTGCGGGTGCGGTGGTGACGCGCGACGTGCCTGCGGGCGCTACGGTCGCGGGTAACCCGGCGCGGATCATCGGCAAGGCTTAGCGAAACTTGCCCCGCCGCGCCCTTCTCGCTAAGGGAAACCAAAGATCAATCAGGAGGATCAGGCATGAGCCGCGCATTCGTATTCCCCGGTCAGGGCGCACAGGTCATCGGCATGGGCAAGGCATTGGCCGACGCCTATCCCGCGTCGAAAGCGGTGTTCGAAGAGGTCGATGAGGCGCTCGGGCAAAAGCTGAGCCAGCTCATCTGGGAAGGCGAGCAGGACGAGCTGACGCTGACCGCCAACGCGCAGCCCGCGCTGATGGCGACCTCGATCGCAGCCCTGCGCGCGCTGGAGGCCGAAGGCCATGCAGTCACCGATGCGGCTTATGTCGCGGGTCACTCGCTGGGCGAATATTCGGCGCTTTGTGCGGCGGGTTCGCTGAGCCTGGCCGACACCGCGCGTCTGCTGCGCGTGCGCGGCGATGCGATGCAATCGGCGGTGCCGGTGGGCGTGGGCGCGATGGCCGCGATCCTCGGGCTCGATTTTGAGGCCGCGTCGAAAGTCGCAGCCGAGGCGGCGCAGGGCGAGGTCTGTCAGGCCGCGAACGACAACGATCCGAGCCAGGTCGTGATCTCGGGCGACAAGGCGGCGGTCGAACGCGCCACGGTGCTTGCCAAGGAAGCGGGCGCGAAGCGGGCCGTGATGCTGCCGGTCTCCGCACCGTTCCACTGCGCGCTGATGCAGCCCGCAGCCGATGCGATGGATGCCGCGCTGGCGGGCGTCGAGATCAAGGCGCCGGTGGTGCCGCTGGTCGCCAATGTCCGCGCCGAGGCGGTGAGCGACCCGGCCCTGATCCGCGAGCTGCTGGTCGAGCAGGTCACGGGCTCGGTGCGCTGGCGCGAGAGCGTGGCGTGGATGGCCGGTCAGGGCGTCGACGAGATCTGGGAAATCGGCGCCGGCAAGGCGCTTTCGGGCATGATCCGCCGGATCGCGAAAGAGGTGACCTGCCGCGCGGTCGGCACGCCGGAGGATATCGCCGCGCTGAAAGGCTGAGGGCTGCGCCGGGGGATCTTCCCCCGGACCCCCTGGGATATTTCCATCGAGAAGAAGCTTAGGCCGACCGGTTCGAAAGCGAATTGGTCGGCTTTTTCATGCGGTTGTGATCGCGATGCGCCTGTCGCTTTGATGCGCGCAACCATGGCGTGTGGCACTTAGAGTTCCCTAACGGCGCTTTCGCTGCTAAGAGAGCGCCAACTTAGATAAGAGGTAGCATGATGTTCGATCTGAAAGGCAAACGCGCGCTTGTCACCGGGGCTTCTGGCGGGATCGGCGCCGAAATCGCGCGGGCCCTCCATGCGGGCGGTGCATCGGTGGCACTGTCGGGCACGCGGGTCGAGCCGCTCGAGGCACTGGCCGCCGAGCTGGGCGAGGGCGCGTATGTTTGCCCGGCGAATCTGAGCGATCCGGAATCGGTCGAGGCGCTGCCGAAAGCGGCGATCGAGGCGATGGGTGGTCTCGACATTCTCGTGAACAATGCCGGCATCACGCGGGACCAGCTGACGATGCGGATGTCGGACGAGGATTGGCAATCGGTGATCGACGTGAACCTGACGGCGGCGTTCCGCCTGATGCGTGCGGTTCTTCGCCCCATGATGAAAGCGCGTTGGGGCCGGATCATCAACATCACCTCCGTTGTCGGGCAGACCGGCAATCCCGGTCAGGTGAACTATGCGGCCGCCAAGGCGGGTCTCGTTGGTGCGTCGAAATCGCTCGCGCAGGAAGTCGCGACGCGCGGCGTGACGGTGAACTGCGTGGCGCCGGGCTTCATCGAGACGCCGATGACGGAAAAGCTCACCGAGGCTCAGAAGGACGCGATCCTGTCGGGTATCCCGGCCGGGCGCATGGGCACGCCGGAAGAAATCGCGGCTGCGGTGCGCTACATCGCAAGTCCCGAGGCGGGCTACGTCACCGGTGCGGTGCTGCACGTCAATGGCGGCGGGACGATGGCCTGACGTCTTTGTGACCCTAGGGCACGAAGGCCTTTGATAGGATAGAGAAACGTCTTGCCATGGGCCACGGCAATCGCTAAGAGCGCTGCAGACGGGCCGGGCGGAAAAGCCACGGCTCTGAATTGCGGTCTTCGGGTTGACCCGGGGCGCGCGGGTTGAGACGCTCGTAATCGAGCAAGCATGAACGGGCTAGGCCCTATAAACTTTGAGGAATTGACATGAGCGACATCGCTGATCGCGTGAAGAAGATCGTCGTGGAGCATCTCGGCGTGGAAGAGGACAAGGTCACTGAGAGCGCCTCGTTCATCGACGACCTCGGTGCGGACAGCCTCGACACGGTCGAGCTGGTCATGGCCTTCGAAGAAGAGTTCGGCATCGAGATCCCCGATGACGCCGCCGAGAACATTCAGACCGTCGGCGATGCGGTGAAATTCATCTCGGAAGCGCAGTAAGCCTTTTACGGCTAACGCTGAGAGAGAGTTAAGGGCGGCGCTTCGGGGAACCGGAGCGCCGCTTTTCTTTTGCGCAAAGCGCGCGCCTGCGTTCGGGGGAGGGAAGATGCGGAGTTTCGTCGCGATCGAGCTGCCCGAGGCGCATGTCGAGGCCATCGAGCGGTTGCAGCAGGCTCTGGGCGCGGGCCGGATCGTGCAGCCCGAGAACCTGCACCTGACGCTGGCGTTTCTAGGCGAGATCGACGCAGGCCAGCTCGAGGCGCTGGACGAGGGGCTGCGGGCCATCGACTGGGCGCCCGGGCCGGAGGTGGTGCTGGCGGGGCTGGAGATTTTCGGCAGTGCCGCGCGACCGGAGGCGCTGGTGCTGGGCGTGCAGGCCGATCCCAACCTCGACCGTTGGCACCGCGCGGTGATGGGCGCTGCGCGTCTGGCGGAGATCGACCTGCCGCGGCGGCGGTTTCGCCCGCATGTCACCCTGGCGCGGTTCGGCAAGCGCGCATCTCCGGGGGATTTGTTGCGGCTGGGGCGACTCATGGCGGCGGAAGGCGCTGTGAAGCTGCCCGCCTTCACGCCCGAGCAGGTGGCGTTGATCCAGTCCATGCTGGGACACGGGCCGCCGCGGCATGACGTTTTAATGCGCTATCCGGATGAAAAATCTGTGCAATTCGCGAAGACCTGACCGAAAGTGCAATCGTGCCCGCGCGGCTGTTAACCCTTCGTTAACGAATTAGGCGTCCCTTGGAGAGGTCGCGGGTGCTTATGTAAAATGCCCTTCTGCCCGCGCAGTTGAGGTCACGTTATGTCTGTGTTTCGCCGGGCTCGGGTTCTGATCCGTCCTCTTTTGGTTTTCGCCGCCGCGCTTGCGGGGTTGGCTCTGCTGGCGCAGATGGCCACCGCGCTGTCGGGCGAGGATATGGTCGTGCGCGCGCTCACGTCGTGGAACGCGATGGGCGCGTGGACGGCGCTGGCCATTCTGGCGATGGCGGGCGCGATTGCGTTTCGGCGCGAGGCGCCGAATGTGGCGCGCGGGCTGGCGGCGGGAACGCTGTTGCTGTGCCTGTTCTCGAACTTTGCGGAGGTCTATGACCTGAGCGGTGCGCGGGCGATCGGGGGAGGCGCGGCCGCGCTCCTGGGGATCACCGCGGCGGGGTTCTTCGCGCTGGAGGCGGGTGCTTATCTGTTTGGAACGATTGCCTATCTGACGGTGTTCGGCGGGGCTTTGATGTACCTGCTGTCGCACAGTATCGCGACCAGCCGGCTGGCGGAGGGCGTGTCGATCGGGGCGGCGCTGGCGATCATGTGTCTCGCCTATGCGGGGCTCATCTGCCGCAGCGATCGTGGGGTGATGCGGGTGCTGCTCAACGAGCATGCCTCGGGGCGGCAGGCACGGGCGCAGATGCTTCTGGGGGTCGTCGCGCCCTTCCTGCTGGGCACGTTCTACCTGCTCAGCGATCAGGGGAGTCAGGTGCGCGCGGAGCTGCTGTTGCTGGTCGCGACCATCGTGGGGGTGAATATCGGGCTGATCATCCTGATGGCCGTGTCACTGGAGCGGGTGGATCATGCGCGCCGCAAGGCCGAGCGGGAGCTGGTGAACCGGGCGATGCGCGACGGGCTGACGGGGCTGTTCAACCGGGAGATGCTCGGGCGGCGTTTCGCGCAGTATTTCACGCAGGGGATGCGCGAGCAGGTGCCTTTCACGGCGCTGATGGTCGATCTCGACCATTTCAAGCAGATCAACGATCTGGGCGGGCATTCTCTGGGCGATCGCGTTCTGCGCCGCACGGCGCGGGCGATGCGGGCGCAGCTGCGGCTGGAGGATACGATGGCGCGGGTCGGCGGCGAGGAATTCTCGGTGATCCTGCCGGGGGCAGGGCTGGTCGAGGCGCTCGAAGTGGCGGAGCGGCTGCGCGCCTGTGTGGCGGGGCTGCGTTTCGAGGATCAGTACGGCGCGGCGCTGCAGGTCACTGTCTCGATCGGGGTGGCCGAATGGGAGCGCGGCGAGGAGCTGCGGAGCCTCTATGCGCGCGCCGACGGGGCGCTCTACGCGGCGAAGAATGGCGGGCGCGACCGGGTGTTGCTGGCGCCGCCCACCGCTCAGATGCGCTGTACCGCGCAGGCGTTGCCGCCCCTGAGCGCGGGGCGGGCGCCGACGGCTGTGCCGACGCTCCCGGCACGGCAGACTGAACCGGTTCGCGCCCCGCAACGCTAGCCCCCTCACGCGCCGTCCGTCCTGAACGGTAACCCGCCTGTCGCAATGGGTTATGATTGCGCCTTTGCGCGCCCCCGTGTATCAGGTCTGCCAAGATATTTGGCTGAGAAAGAGGTCGGGCATGCGTCGGGTAGTAGTCACGGGTCTGGGAATGGTCACGCCGCTGGCTTGCGGCGTCGAGGAGACCTGGTCGCGGCTTATCGCGGGACAATCGGGGGCGGGCGCGATCTCGCGCTTCGATGCGTCCAATGTGACCACGAAATACGCCTGCGAGATTCCGCTGGGCGACGGGTCCGACGGCACATTCAATGCCGATGACTGGATGGAGCCGAAAGAGCAGCGCAAGGTCGACGATTTCATCCTCTACGGGATGACCGCGGCGACGCAGGCGGTGAAGGATTCCGGCTGGGAGCCGCAGGACGAAGAGAGCCGTCTGCGCACCGGTGTGATGATCGGCTCGGGGATCGGCGGCCTCAGCTCGATCGCGGATACGGCCGTACTGATCAAGGAAAAGGGCGTCCGCCGGGTCAGCCCGTTCTTCATTCCGGGCGCGCTGATCAACCTCGTCTCGGGACAGGTCTCGATCCGCTTCGGCTTCAAGGGGCCGAACCATGCGGTCGTGACCGCCTGTTCGACCGGCGCGCATGCCATTGGCGATGCGGCGCGCCTGATCATGCTCGGCGATGCCGATGTGATGGTCGCGGGCGGCGCGGAGAGCCCGATCTCGGAGATCGGCATCGCGGGCTTCAATGCCTGCAAGGCGCTGTCCACGAAGCGCGGTAACGAGCCGGAGGCTGCGAGCCGTCCGTGGGATGCCGATCGCGACGGGTTCGTGATGGGCGAGGGCGCGGGCTGCGTCGTGCTGGAGGAATATGAGCACGCCAAGGCGCGCGGCGCGAAGATCTATGCCGAGGTGCTGGGCTATGGTCTGTCGGGCGACGCCTATCACATCACCGCGCCGTCCGAGGATGGCGATGGTGGCTTCCGCGCGATGAAAGCCGCGCTGGAGCGGGCCGATCTGAACCCCGATCAGGTGGATTACATCAACGCGCATGGCACTTCGACCATGGCCGACGTGATCGAACTGGGCGCGGTGCAGCGCCTGCTGGGCGACGCGGCCTCGAAAGCCACGATGAGCTCGACCAAGTCCTCGGTCGGCCACCTTCTGGGGGCTGCCGGCGCGGTGGAGGCGATCTTCTCGATCCTCGCGATCCGCGATCAGATCGCACCGCCGACGCTGAATCTGGAAAATCCGCCGGAAGAGGCCGTGATCGACCTCGCGCCGAAGACCGCGGTCAAGCGCAAGATCGACGTCGCGCTGTCCAACAGCTTCGGCTTCGGTGGCACCAATGCGAGCCTCGTGATGGGCAAGGTGGATAGCTGATGTGGCGTAACATCGTCTCGAATTTCCTGACGCTGCTGATCGTCATTCTCGTCGCTCTGGGCGGGTTGGTCGCCTGGGCGAAGAACCAATATGTCGAGCCGGGCCCGCTGGCCGAGGCGATGTGCCTTCGCGTCGCGCCGGGCGAAAGCCTGCAGGGCGTGTCGTCCAGTCTGAAAGACAAGGGGGCGATCTCGTCCTCCTATCTGTTCCGCACGGGCGCGCAGTATGAGGAAAAGGCCGACAAGCTTAAATTCGGCTCCTACCTGATCGAGCCGAACGCTTCGATGCAGTCCATCGTCGGGCAGATCACGTCGGGCGGGCCTTCGACCTGCGGCTCGGAACTGGTGTTCCGGATCGGCGTGAACGGCAACGAAGTGCTACTGCGCGAGCTGGACCCGACTACGGGCGATTATCAGAAGGTCGCGGAGTACAATCCCGAGAGCGAGAAGCCGCCCGAAGGGTTCGAGGACAAGGCCGACCGTGCCGATGTCCGCACCCGCGTGACGGTGGTCGACGGTGTGACCAGCTGGCAGATCGTGCAGGGGCTGCAGGAAGCGAGCTTCCTGTCGGGCAAGATCGACGGGGTGCCGGGCGAAGGCACGCTTGCACCTGACAGCTACGAGGTGACGCGCGGCGCCGACCGGCAGGCACTGATCGATCTGATGGCCGATCGCCAGTCGAAAATCCTCGCGGATGCCTGGGACGGACGCGCCGAGGGGCTGCCCTATGACAATCCGCAGCAGGCGCTGACGATGGCGTCGATCGTCGAGAAGGAAACCGGTGTGCCGCAAGAGCGCCCGGAAGTGGCGAGCGTCTTCATCAATCGCCTCGAGAAGGGGATGCGTCTGCAGACCGACCCGACGGTGATCTACGGCGTGACCGAAGGCAAGGGCGTGCTGGGCCGCGGTCTGCGCCAGTCCGAGCTGCGCAAGGCGACGCCCTACAACACCTATGTCATCGACGGGCTGCCGCCCGGACCGATCGCGAATCCGGGCAAGGCGGCCATCGAGGCGGCGCTGCATCCCGATTCGACCGACTACCTGTTCTTCGTAGCCGATGGCTCCGGTGGACATGCGTTCTCGAGCACGATCGAGGAGCATAATCGGAACGTAGCGAAGTGGCGCGAGATCGAGAAACAGCGTCAGGAAGACGCGTCAAGCAACTGATAAAGCAGAAAGAACCCCGGTTTGCGCCGGGGTTTTTTCTTGACCAGATTGCACAACCCAGAATTTAGAGCTTGACTTTGCGAACGCTCTCGGGTAGAGATTTGGCATGCTAGGAGAAGTGGGCAAGCGCCGCGGGGAAACCCGACGGCGTTTTTTCATGACTCTCGAACGAACCAACTTGGAACGGGTGGGTTCGTCAGTGATGCAAGACAACAAAGTGAACGAGGCGGGGGCGCCGGTCGATCTTCTGGATCAGACCGAAGCGCTCTATCGGGACGTGGCCGAGGAGCTGGCGCAGGCGCTGCAGGGGGTGCGGCGCGGCGACATATCCGAGGCGAAAGCGGCGGTGCAGGCGGTCAAGGACCTCCGCACCGCTTTTCATTTGGTGATGGAGGAACGATCGCGTGTCGAGAAACTCCGCAGACAGCTGGCAGGTGTCGCCGCCGGACGCGATGGCGCGCTCGACTTCGATGCCGCCAGAGCTGAAATCGGGCGCCGCCTGGCTCGCCTCCGCGACGCCTGAGAGCGTCGAGGCGTTTCTCGACGGGCTCGACGACAATGCATTGCTCGCGCTGCCCTGGATCTTCGAGTTCTGGGCGCTCGATCATCAGCTTCCGCCCGAGGGGGATTGGAAGTCCTGGGTGATCATGGGCGGACGCGGCGCGGGCAAGACGCGGGCCGGGGCCGAGTGGGTGCGTGCGCAGGTGGAAGGCGCACGCCCGCTCGACCCCGGGAAGGCGCGGCGCGTGGCGCTGGTCGGCGAGACCTTCGATCAGGTGCGCGATGTGATGGTGATGGGGGAGAGCGGGATCTTGGCCTGCTCTCCGCCCGACCGCAGGCCCGATTGGGAAGCGGGGCGCAGGCGGCTTGTCTGGCCGAACGGGGCGACGGCGCAGGCCTTCTCGGCCTATGAGCCCGAGGCGCTGCGGGGCCCGCAATTCGACGCGGCCTGGGTCGATGAGTTGGGCTGCGCGGCGATCGACAAGGGTACGAACGAGCCCAACAAGTTCCTCGACCCGAAAAGCTCGGAAAGCGCGCTGCCGCATTACTCGGATGGGCGGCGCGATGATTACATCCAGATGCAATATCTGCGGGCGATGACCGAGTATTGGGGGGCAGAGGCCAACAATCCGATCTCGGAATATTACGGTGGGCCGATGGTGGATATGGCGCGCGCGCATGTCTGGGCGTGGGATGTGCGGCCCTATCCGCAATTTCCCGGTCTGCCGGAGGTGTGGGACGACGCGGCGAATTACGCGCGGGGGCATTGGATTTCGGGGCGGGCGACGGCACAGCCTCTGGCGCATGTCGTGGGCGAGATTTGTGCGCTGGCGGGGGTCGAGGTGTTCGATGTAAGCGCGCTGCACGGGGTGGTGCGCGGATATGCGATGCCCGGGGGGATCACGCCGCGCGGCGCGTTGCAGTCGCTGAGCCTGATCTACGGTTTCGATGCGGTGGAGCGCGACGGGGTGCTGGTGTTCCGGATGCGCGATGCGTCAGTCGATGCGGAGGTGATGCCTCCGCTACTGGCGCTGGATGGCGACGATCAGAGCCTTGAGACGCGCCGCGCGCCGGAGGCGGAGATCGCGGGACGTGTGCGACTGGCCTATGTCGAGGCCGATGGCAGTTTCGAAACCCGCGCCGTCGAAGCGATCTTCCCCGACGAGGAAAACGGACCCGCCTCTGCGAGCGAGGCGCCCCTGGCGCTGACGCGGGCGGAGGGAATGCGCGTGGTGAACCGCTGGCTCTCGGAGGCGCGCGTGGCGCGCGATACGGCGCAGTTCACGCTTCCACCCTCGATGGGGTGGCTCGGGCCGGGGGATGTCGTGGTGCTGCAGACCGAGGAGGGCGCGCGGCGCTACCGGATCGACCGGATGGAGCGCGCCGAAGCGATCCGCGTGGAAGCGGTCCGGGTGGAGCTGGGGATCTATGAGGCCTCGGAAGAGACCGACGAAGTTGCGCGGATCGAGAGCTTCACGCCGCCTGTGCCAGTCACACCGGTATTCCTTGATTTGCCATTGCTGACAGGCGCGGAAGATCCTTATGCGCCGCATCTGGCCGTCACGGCGAGCCCTTGGCCGGGAGCGGCAGCTCTGTATTCCGCGCTCGAGGATGCGGGCTATGCGCTGAATACCAAGATCGAGACGCAAGCCGCGATCGGGGTGACACAGACGATCTTGCCGCATGCGCAGAGCGGGCTCTGGGATCGCGGGCCGAGCTTGCGCGTAAAGATGCTGTCGGGGGCCTTGGAAAGCGCGAGCGAAGAGGGTGTGTTGGCGGGACTGAACGCGATGGCGATCGGGGATGGCTCGTCTGATCTCTGGGAGGTGTTCCAGTTCCGGGCCGCCGAGCCCGTGGAGCCGGGCGTCTGGGATGTCTCGATGCGCTTGCGCGGGCAGGCTGGGAGCGATGCGCTGATGCCCGGTGCGTGGCCGGAAGGTTCGGTCGTCGTGCTGCTCGACGGGGCGCCGCGCCAGATCGAGGTGCCGCCCTCGGCGCGAAATCAAGCGCGTCACTACCGGGTGGGACCGGCGGGGCGGGGCTATGATGACCCGTCCTATATTCATACGGTTCAGGCCTTTGCGGGCATCGGGCTGCGACCCTTGTCGCCCTGTCATTTGCGCACGCAGGCGCTGGGCGGTGATCTGCGGCTGAGTTGGCTGCGGCGGACCCGGATCGGGGGCGACGACTGGGAGGCGCTGGACGTGCCTTTGTGCGAGGTGTCGGAGCGCTATCGGGTGAGGGTGCTCGAAGGGCAGGCGGTCCGGCGCGAGGTGATCGTGAGCGCGCCGGATTGGACCTATGGCGCGGCAGAGCGCGCGGAAGACGGGATGATCGGCGCGCCGAGCTTCGAGGTGGCGCAGGTCTCGGATGTCTTCGGGCCGGGGCTGCCGGCGCGGCTGACCTGGGCGGGGTGAGATGCGCGCGGTACTGGACGGCGATGTGATGGCGTTGGCGCGGGTGGTGATGCTCTGGCCCGATGCGCGGCGCATGGACCGGCTTCACCGACTCCTCGACCGGGTTCATGCGGCGGACCTCTATTGCAAGCGATTCCGCCGCGCGCATCCGCACTGGGGGAACGGCTCGGTTCTGAGCATGGCGCTGGGCCTGCCGCGGGCGAAGGCCGGGCCGGGCGATCCGCGCTATCTGCAGGCGCTGGGCTATGTCTGTGCGGGGATGGCCGCGTGGCGCTTGACGCGACAGCCCCTTAAGCGAAATGACGAAACGCCCCTTCCTTTATTCGCCGGAAAGCCTATGTGTTAAGTTCTTGCGCGCGAAGAGGGAGTAATCCGATGAACAAGCAGATGGCCAAGGTTACCACCGTCGATCCGGTCTGGACGCAGATTTGCGACGAGGCGCGGGCTGCGGTGCGCGACGAGCCGCTTCTGGGGTCCTTGATCCATGCCGGGCTCTTGCATCATCCGACGCTCGAACGGGCGCTGGCCTATCGTTTCTCGATGAAATTGGCCTCGGCGGAGATGAGCGAGCAGCTTCTGCGTGAGATCGCCGAGGAAGCTTTCGCTGCCGATCCTGCCTTGGGGCAGGCGGCGCGGGCCGATCTGGTGGCCGTGCACGAGCGCGACCCGGCCTGCCACCGGCTGATCCAGCCGCTGTTGTTCTTCAAGGGGTTTCAGGCGCTGCAAAGCTACCGGATCGCGCATTGGCTGTTCACGAACGGTCGCCGCGACATGGCCTATTTCGTGCAGATGCGGACCTCCGAGCTGTTCGGCGTGGACATCCATCCCGGCGCGAAGATCGGGCGCGGCATCATGATGGACCATGCCCATTCGATCGTGATCGGCGAAACGGCTGTCGTGGGCGACAATGTCTCGATGCTGCATTCGGTGACGCTTGGCGGGACCGGCAAGGAAGACGAAGAGCGTCACCCGAAGATCGGCAATGGCGTGCTGATCGGGGCGGGTGCGAAGGTGCTCGGCAATATCCATGTCGGCGATTACAGCCGGATCGCGGCGGGTTCGGTGGTGCTGGAAGACGTGCCGTGCTGCAAGACCGTAGCCGGGGTTCCCGCGAAGATCGTGGGCGAGGCGGGCTGCGACCGTCCCGCGCGCGAGATGGATCAGCTTTTGCACAGCAAGTGAGAGCATTTCATATGGATTAGACAGGCGGGGCTTCAGCCCCGCTTTTTTCATGTCGCGAACAGGTCTGCGATGAGCACGCTCGCGAATTCAGACCTCGCGCATGGGTCTTCCCCTTGGTGGAAATATCCCGGGGGGTGAATTCGCGAATGCGAAAAGGGGGGCAGCGCCCCCCTTTCCTGCGTTTCAGACTGTACGGCCCGATCAGGCCAGCATCAGCATCGGGTTCTCAAGGTTCTCGCAGATCGCCTTCATCAGCTCCGCGCCGAGCGCCCCGTCGATCACGCGGTGATCGACCGAGAGCGTCATCGACATGACGGTCGCCACTTCGATCTCGCCCTCGTCATTCACGACCGGCTGTTTGATCCCTGCGCCGACGGCGAGGATCGCGCCATGCGGCGGGTTGATGACCGCGTCGAAATTCTCGATCCCGAACATGCCGAGATTGGAGATCGCGAAGCTGCCGCCCTGATATTCATGCGGCGCGAGCTTGCGGTCGCGCGCACGGGTGGCGAGGTCCTTCATCTCCGCGGACAGCGTCGAGAGCGACTTCATCTCCGCATCCTTCAGCACCGGGGTGAACAGCCCGCCTTCGATTGCGACCGCGACGGCCACGTCCGAGGGCTTCAGCTTGAACACCTTGTCACCGGCCCAGACCGCATTCGCATCCGGCACCGATTGCAGCGCCAGCGCGCAGGCCTTGATGATGAAGTCGTTGACCGACAGCTTCACGCCGCGCCCCTCGAGCTGCTTGTTGAGCTGCGAGCGGAATTTCATCAGCGCGTCGAGCTTGACCGAGCGGCGCAGGTAGAAATGCGGGATCGTCTGCTTGGCCTCGGTGAGACGCGCGGCGATCGTCTTGCGCATCCCGTTGAGCTCGATCTCCTCGTAGTCGCGCCCCTCATACATCTTGGCGATGGCCGAGGAGGAGACGGTCGGTGCTGCCGGGGCAGGGGCCGCGGCCTCCGCTTTCGGCGCGTCCGCCTTGGCCGGGGCTGCCTTGCCACCTTCAGCGGCTTCGACATCGGCCTTCACGATACGACCTTTCGGACCCGAGCCCTTGAGCGCGGACAGATCGACGCCCTTGTCGGCGGCGATGCGGCGTGCGAGCGGCGAGGCGAAGACGCGCTTGCCATCCGCATCCTGCGGGGCGGCGGGCGCTTTCTCGGTCTTCGGCGCGGCGCTCGGGGCCGACTTCGATCCGCTTTGCTTCGCGGGCGCGCTGTCGGCGTCCTTGGTCTCTTTCGCATCCTCGGCGGCTTCGGCTTGCGCCTCACCGGGAACGGGGCTCTCGGCCTCGTCCACGGCGGAGGCATCCTCGCCCTCTTCCAGCAGCACGGCGATCGGGTCGTTGACCTTCACGCCGGAGGTGCCTTCCGAGACGAGGATCTTGCCGATCACGCCTTCATCCACGGCCTCGAATTCCATCGTGGCCTTGTCGGTCTCGATTTCCGCGATGATGTCGCCAGAGGAGACTTCGTCCCCCTCTTTCACGAGCCATTTCGCGAGCGTGCCTTCCTCCATCGTGGGCGACAGGGCGGGCATCAAAATCTGGGTTGCCATTGCGCTATCCCCTTACCGGTAGGTGACTTTTTTGACCGCATCGACGACCTCGTCCGAGGTCACGAGCGCCATTTTCTCGAGGTTGGCCGCGTAGGGCATGGGCACGTCCTTGCCGGTGCAGTTGATCACCGGCGCGTCGAGCCAGTCGAAGGCGCGCTCCATGATCACGGCCGACAGGTGGTTGCCGAAGCTTGCCACGGGGAAGCCTTCCTCGACGGTCACGCAGCGGTTGGTCTTGCGCACCGAGGCGAGCACCGTGTCGTAATCCACCGGGCGCAGGGTGCGCAGGTCGATCACTTCCGCGTCGATGCCCTCTTTCTCGAGCTTGTCGGCGGCTTCCAGAGCGTGGCTCATGCCGATGCCCCAGCTGACGATGGTGACATCCGACCCTTCGCGCCAGATCTTCGCCTTGCCGAAGGGGATGGTGAAGTCCTCCAGATCCGGCACCTCGAACGAACGCCCGTAAAGGATCTCGTTTTCGAGGAAGATCACCGGGTTCGGGTCGCGGATCGCCGATTTCAGCAGGCCTTTAGCATCGGCTGCCGAATAGGGCTGCACCACTTTCAGACCCGGAACATGGGCATACCATGCGCCGTAATCTTGGCTGTGCTGGGCCGCCACACGGGCTGCTGCACCGTTCGGACCGCGGAACACCATCGGCGCGCCCATCTGGCCGCCCGACATGTAGAGCGTCTTCGCGGCCGAGTTGATGATCTGGTCCATCGCCTGCATGGCGAAGTTGAAGGTCATGAATTCGACGATCGGGCGCAGGCCACCGAAGGCCGCACCGACGCCGAGACCGGCAAAACCATGCTCGGTGATCGGGGTGTCGATCACGCGGCGGTCGCCGAACTCGTCCAAGAGCCCTTGCGTGACCTTGTAGGCGCCCTGGTATTCGGCGACTTCCTCGCCCATCACGAACACGCTGTCGTCGGAGCGCATCTCTTCGGCCATCGCGTCGCGCAGCGCCTCGCGGACGGTCTGCGTCTTCATCGGCGTGCCTTCGGGCCAATCCGGCGTGGTGTCGGGCTTGGGCATGTCGTCGTCCGAGGATTTCGCCTGAGCGGGAGCCTTCGCGGGCTCGCCTTCGTCGTCGCTTTCGGCGGCGTCCGACCCGGTATCGGGCGCTTCGGCCTCTTCGGCGGCGGAGGCGTCTTCGCCTTCTTCCAGCATCACCGCGATCGGGTCGTTGACCTTCACGCCGGAGGTGCCTTCGGCGACGAGGATTTTGCCCAGCGTGCCTTCGTCGACCGCTTCGAATTCCATCGTGGCCTTGTCGGTCTCGATCTCGGCGATGATGTCACCGGCCGAAATCTCGTCACCCTCTTTCTTGAGCCATTTCGCCAGCGTGCCCTCTTCCATCGTGGGCGAGAGCGCGGGCATCAGAATCTTGGTTGCCATCTGTCTTTCCCCCCTCAGGCGTTCTGCGGCGCGACATCGGTATAGATGTCGGTGTAAAGTTCATCCGCGGAGGGCTCGGGGCTCTCCTTGGCGAAATCGGCGGCGCCGTTGACGATCGCCTTGATATCCTTGTCGACCTGCTTGAGCTCGTCCTCGGTCGCGTGCTTGCCGGTCAGCAGAAGCTGGCGGATATGCTCGATCGCGTCGCGCTCTTCGCGCATCTTCTGCACCTCTTCGCGGGTCCGGTATTTCGCCGGGTCCGACATCGAGTGGCCGCGATAGCGATAGGTCTTGATCTCGAGGATGTAGGGGCCCTTGCCCGAGCGGCAGTGCGCGACGGCCTTCTCGCCGGCCTGCTTCACCGCCAGCACGTCCATCCCGTCGACTTCTTCGCCCGCGATGCCATAGGCGATGCCGCGCTCGTAGAAGTCGGGCGACTTGGTCGCGCGCTTCACGCTGGTGCCCATGGCGTATTGGTTGTTCTCGATCACGAAGACGACCGGAAGATCCCAAAGCTGCGCCATGTTGTAGGTCTCTGCGACCTGACCCTGGTTCGCCGCACCATCGCCGAAATAGGTGAAGGTGACGTTGTCGTTGCCCTTGTACTTATCCGCGAAGGCGAGGCCCGCGCCGATCGGCACCTGCGCCGCGACGATGCCGTGGCCGCCGTAGAAATGCTTCTCTTTCGAGAACATGTGCATCGAGCCGCCTTTGCCCTTCGAGTAGCCGCCGTCGCGGCCCGTGAGCTCGGCCATCACGCCTTTCGGGTCCATCCCGCACGCGAGCATGTGTCCGTGGTCGCGATAGGAGGTGACGCGCTTGTCGCCTTCCTTCGCCGCAGCCTCGAGGCCGACGACCACCGCTTCCTGCCCGATATAGAGGTGGCAGAAGCCGCCGATCAGACCCATGCCGTAAAGCTGACCCGCCTTCTCTTCGAAGCGCCGGATCAGCAGCATGTCATGGTAATATTGCTTGAGTTCCTCGGCCGAGACATTCGCGCCCGCTTTGGCGCCGCTCGCCGAGCCTTTCCGTGCTGCCATTGGTCAGACCTCCCTTGGCCGGAATAGTTTAGCGTTAAACCATTCCTTACAACAATGCCGGGCCGAAGGCAATGACCCTGCGGTATCGCAGGGCAGGAATGGCGCTCACGTTTCAACTAGGGCCGGTGAGGCGGTTTTCGAGCGATGTTTGTGCCGCGAAAATGGGCAGACCTGTAAGGCTCTCAGCGGATCACGATCTCGTCCGAGCGCATCGCGCCCAGCACTTCGCGCGCCCGGCTGTCGAGGAGGTCCAGATCGAGGTAATCGTCGGAGAGGCGATGGGTCAGGTTGGCCATCCGGTCGACCTTGGCGCGCAGGGCATCACGCTCGGCGCGCTTGGCGTCGATCTCCGCTTCGATCTGCACGCGGCTGAGAATCCCGTAACGCCCCTGCACGGCGGCAAAGGCGAAATAGGCGCCCAGCACCACCGCTACGGTCACGAAAATCAGAGGCCCGATCGTGGGGCGTCTCATCACCATTGTCCTGCCTCGCTTCTTCGCTGGTCGCGTGCCTGTCCCCCAGACCCGCGCCACGGCCTCTGACGGGCCCTGTGTCTCGAATCATGTCACATGTGATTCGTCATTGGAATCCCCCGGATGATCAATTCTGCAAAGATTTCGCATGCCGTTGCGCACTGTGTTGCGCATTCAGCGGTCCGCCTCGCACGCGTGGCCCCGCATGCGCGCAGACTTGCCCCCGCGCGCGCATCTGGCTAGGCAGGTTTCGCAGCAGGAAAGGCGCGTATGTGAGCATCTCCGGGTTCATCAAGGCGGTCGGGTCGAAGAAGATGCGTCTCTTCGGCATCACCGCGCCGCCCGCAGCCGAAGGGCGCGAGGGGCTGGCCCTCGTCGCCATCGTGAAGAACGTGGGCGACTACATTCTCGAATGGCTGGAATTTCATACGGCGGCCGGGGCGCGCCACGTCTTTCTCTATGACAATGGATGCGCTGACGACACGCTGGCCAGGATCGCGGCGTCGCCCTTCGCGCCGTCCGTGACGGTCACGCCCTGGCGCATGGCGGGTTATGATCCGGCAACGCAGCGCCGCATCTCGCAGCAGGTCGGGGCCTATGCCCATGCGGTGACGACCTTCGGCGCCGATTTCGAGCGCATGGCCTTCATCGATATCGACGAATTCCTCGTCCCCGATCCCGGGCTGAGCCTGATGGACGCGATCACGCAGCATGGCGATCACTCGAACATCTCGCTGCCCTGGCACATGTTCGGCCATGCGGGCCATGAGACGCGCCCCGACGGCTGGGTGACGCGCGCCTTCACCGATCGCGCGCCGGTTCCCTACGCCCGCGACAGCGATCTTCTGCGCTTCAAATGTATCGTCGATCCGTCCCGCGTCTCCGCGGTGGGCGTGCATAGTTTCGAGACCGTGGATATGGGCGACCGCACCGCCAACGCGGCGGGGCAGGTGGTGTCGAACCGCGCCCGCAAGCAGGAGAGTTTCTTCACCTCCAGCCCGCTGCAGCTGAACCACTACTATCTGCTGTCGAAAGCCGAGCTGGAAACCAAACTCGCGCGCGGCCCGATCAATTTCGGCGGCGCCGAAGGGTATCGCAAACGCGTGCTAGAAAAAGTGGCCGAGATCGAACGCGCGCCGGTCGAGGATCGCAAGGCGGTGGCGTATTATGACGCGCTCTCAGCCCAGCGGGGCGGCGCGGGTAATAATTTCGGTTAACTGCCGCGCGAGGGCGGCCGGCTCGACCGCCGCGCGCATCGCCTCCATCCGGTCCAGCGCGTCACGCCAGAGCGGTCCGCCGTAGCTGTCCCGTGCCAGCCGGAACGTCTTGGTGATGCTCTCGGGCGTCGGGTCGGTCAGAAACGGATAATCCGCACCGAGCATTTCCACCGCATCGTCGACATCGCGATTGACGAGGATATTCGCGTTGCAGGCCGCGGCGGTGAAGCCCTTCGTAAACGGTTTGTAGCCGCGATTGACGCCATGCGCGGTCTGGCTCTCGGGGCGCACCCCATAATGCAGCGCGAAGCTCCCGATCCGGGGCAGGGCGCGTTCGAAATCCTCGACGACCGAGATATCGACCGTTTCAACCTCGGCGCGGATCGCCTCGGGGATCATCGCATTGTCCGGTCGCCCGATATAGCCGCAGGAGAAACCGGACCGCTCGGGCAGCGGCAGCGCCTGCAGGCGTGGGTCGAAATGGTGATGCAGCAGCTCGACCGGGCAGGACAGTCCCTTGTCGGCGCAAAGGTCTCGCAGCGCCTGTTGGCCGCGCAGTGAGGCCGCAATCAGCAGGTCGAACAATTCGGGCCGCACATGGCGCAGCTTCATGTCGACCACATCCTGCGCGACGGTGATCCCGCGTTTGCGCAGCGGGGCCAGATGCGCGCGCGTCAGGTGTTTCGCGGCCGATTTCACGAAGATACACAGCGCGCCGCGCGGAATGCTGCGCGCCACTGCGCGCATCGCAATCGGCGGCATCACGAGCGCATGGAACGGATGTACAAACAGAGTGATCCCCGGATCCAGATGGGGTCTCAGCAATTCGACTAGCTGCTCGGCCCGCATATAGGCCGACCCACGCTGCGCGAGCGGCCGCGCCATGCGACGAAACAGAACGACATGTCGTTGCACGGAGCCTGCACCTTTCCTGTCTGGGATGTTCAGCTTTAGCGTGTCCCGGCGCGACGCCGCAAGGTCGTGTGCGATGCAAAAAGCGGGCCGCCTCCCGACGCCCCGCTTCGGCTTGGTTCAAATATCCCGGGGGAACTCCCGCAGGGAGTGGGGGCAGAGCCCCCTGATCGGTTAACCGACCTTACCCCGCCACCGAGGCTGCGTGGATCGAGGTGATCGCCTCTTCCAGCATCGCGTTGAACTCCGCGTCCGACTGCTGGGCCGAGAGGCCCTCCGTCAGCGCACGCGAGAAGGACGCGATCATCCCGGTGTTCTTGGCCAGCTTCTCGTTCGCCTCGTCGCGCGAATAGCCGCCCGAGAGCGCCACGACCTTCAGCACCTTCGGGTGATCGACCAGCGGCTTGTAGCGGTTCGGCTCGGTCGGCAGCGAAAGCTTCAGCATCACCTGCTTGCCCTCGGGCACCGTGTCGAGATGGCTGAGGATCTCGGCCAGCAGCATCTGCTCGGCCTCGTCCTTGTCAGCAATCGAGATCGTCACTTCCGGCTCGAGGATCGGCACCAGACCGTGGCTCAGCACCTGCATCCCCAGCTCGAACTGCTGATCGACGATCGCCTTGATGCCGCCGACATTGGCCGCCGAGATCACCGACCGCTCCTTGGTGCCGAAGATGCCCGCCTTGACCGCGCGCGACAGCAGATCGTCGAGGCCTGGGATCGGCTTCATAAGCTGCACGCCGTTCTCTTCGGCCTCCAGCCCCTTGTCGATTTTCAGGAAGGGCACCACGCCGCGCTTTTCCCAGAGGTAAGTGGCGGTGGGCGTGCCATCGATCTCGCGATCCATCGTCTCCTCGAACAGGATCGCGCCGACCACTTTCTCGCCGGTGAAGGCGGGGGATTTGATGATCCGCGCGCGCATCTGGTGGATCAGGTCGAACATTTCCTCTTCGCCGTTATAGGCGTCTTCCTCGATCCCGTAGAGCCGCAGCGCCTTGGGGGTGGAGCCGCCCGATTGGTCGAGGGCTGCGATGAAGCCGTTGCCCTCGCGCATCTGCTCGGTCTGCTTGGCGTTGGACATGGAAATTCCTCCTGCGGGATATGGTGTTGTCAGAAGGGATAGTTTCCGCGCCGGGGCGATGCAACGCTGGTGACGCTAACATCGCGAAATGGCGTGAATTTTGGCGTGACCTCGCCGCTACGCGCCGTCCTGCGCCGCGAAAAGACGCGCAAATGAAAAGGGCCGGGGCGCTCTCGCAGCCCCGGCCCGATCGGTCTCTGCGCCCTGTCACAGGGCGCGAAGTTCAGCTTTGCTGGTCGAGCGCGGCCACGCCCGGCAGGACCTTGCCTTCCATCCATTCGAGGAAAGCACCGCCCGCGGTCGAGATATAGGAGAAGTCCTTCGCCGCATCGGCCTTGTTGAGCGCCGCGACCGTATCGCCGCCACCTGCGACCGAGATCAGCTTCTCGTCGCGGGTCAGTTCGGCCGCTTTTGCCGCCGCCGCATTGGTCGCCGCATCGAAGGGCGCGATCTCGAACGCGCCGAGCGGGCCGTTCCAGATCAGCGTGCGCGAGTTCTCGAAGACCTTCGTGATTTCCTCAACGGATTTCGGACCAGCGTCGAGGATCATCGCATCCGCCGGGCAGGCGTCATTGGCCACGGTCTCGTTCTCGGCGCCCGCCTTGAACTCGCGCGCCACGACCACGTCGACGGGCAGGTGGATCTTGCAGCCCGCATCCTTGGCCTTCTCCATGATCTCTTTCGCCGTGCCCGCCATGTCGCGCTCGGCCAGCGATTTGCCGACATCGATGCCCTGCGCCACGAGGAAGGTGTTCGCCATGCCGCCGCCGATGATCAGGTGATCGACCTTGGCCACCAGATTGCCCAGCAGGTCGAGCTTGGTCGAGACCTTCGCGCCGCCCACGACCGCCGTCACCGGGCGCTCGGGGTCGCCAAGGGCCGCCTCGAGCGCCTTCAGCTCGGCTTCCATCAGGCGGCCGGCGGCTGCGGGCAGGATCTTCGCAATGCCTTCGGTCGACGCGTGCGCGCGGTGCGCAGCCGAGAAGGCGTCGTTGACATAGACCTCGCCAAGCGCGCCCATCTCGGCGGCCAGCATCGGATCGTTCTTCTCTTCGCCGGCGTGGAAGCGGGTGTTCTCCAGCAGCAGAACCTCGCCTTTCTGCAGCGCGCCCACGGCTTCCTTGGCGGGGCCGCCGACGCAGTCCTTGGCGAATTTCACCGGGAAGCCGAAGGCCTTCTCCAGCGCGGGCACCAGCGGCTCGAGGCTCATCTCGGGCACGACCTGACCCTTGGGGCGACCGAAATGCGCCAGCAGCACCGGCTTGCCGCCCTTCGACATGATGTCCTGCACGGTCGGCACGATCTTCTCGATGCGCGTCGCGTCGGTCACTTTTCCGTTCTCCACGGGCACGTTGATATCCACGCGCACCAGCACGACCTTGCCGTCCAGATCGACCTCGTCGAGGGTTTTCCAAGCCATGAAATCACTCTCCCTATCTGCGCAGGGGACCATCGTGAATGTGGCCCGCTCCCGCGGCTTGCATTCTTCATGCCTGCGGCGATGGGTCGCGTCAACACGGCTGACCGAACTGCGGCGCTTTGTCCTTGCCGCGCAAGGGTCTCGCTCCTATGGTCAGCCCAAATTTTCAACGGAGGACCCAATGGCCGATATCAAGGATCCCGAGAACACGATCATCATCGAGCTCAAGGACGGGCCGGTCGTGATCGAGCTTCTCAGCGACGTCGCCCCGAAACATGCCGAGCGCATGAAGCAACTCGCCCGCGACGGCGCCTATGACAACGTGGCCTTCCACCGCGTGATCGAGGGCTTCATGGCCCAGACCGGCGATGTCGCGAACGCGAATATGGAAAAGGACTACAATCCGGGCCGCGCGGGCACGGGCGGCTCGCAATATCCCGACCTTCCGGCGGAATTCTCGAAGCTGCCGCATGATCGCGGGACGCTCGGGGCTGCGCGCTCGCAGAACCCGAATTCGGCCAACTCGCAGTTCTTCATCAACTTCAAGGACAACCATTTCCTCAACGGTCAATACACGGTCTATGGCCGCGTGATCTCCGGGATGGAGAATGTCGACAAGATCGCGCGCGGCGAGCCGCCGCAGAACCCCGACCGGATGATCTCGGTGAAGGTGGCCGCCGATGCGTAATATCCTGCGCCGCACCGTTCTCGCCGCCGCCGCAAGCCTCGTCGTCGCAGCCCCCGCTGCTTTCGCACAAGACAGCTCGGGCGTGGCCGATACCGGCGGGCCGAAGCTCGTCCTGCAAATCGGCGGTCAGACCGAAGGCAAGGTCGTGATCGACCTGCTCACCGACAAGGCCCCGAAATCCGCCGAACGCCTGATGACGCTCGCCAAGGAAGGCAAATACGACGATGTCGTCTTCCACCGCGTGATCGACGGCTTCATGGCCCAGACGGGCGATGTGCAGTTCGGCAAGAAGGGCGGAGATACGTCGATGGCCGGTATGGGCGGCTCCGATCTGCCCGACCTTCCGGCGGAGTTTTCGAACATCTCCTTCCAGCGCGGCATCGTGGGCATGGCCCGCTCGGCCGATCCGAACTCGGCCAATTCGCAGTTCTTCATCATGTTCGCCCCCGCGCCCCATCTCGACGGGCAATATACCGTCGTGGGCCATGTCGTGAGCGGCATGGATGTGGTCGACAAGATCAAGAAGGGCGACGCCGCGCGCAACGGCGTGGTCGACGACCCCGATTACATCGTCAAGGCGACGGTGGAAGACAAGTAAACCGGGCAAGGGGGCTTCGGCCCCCTTTCTCTTGCGCAGGCTTCCACTTTCGGCTTGGCCCAAATATCCCGGGGGGGCTTCGCGTCAGCGAAGCGGGGGCAGAGCCCCCTGCGCGTGTTACAGCCGCGCGATCCGCTCTGTCAGGAGCGTGTAGAACCCGTCCGCATCCAGATCGCCCATGAACATCGCATTCGGCGCCCGGTCGGTCACGCGCCACCAGTCGGCGACGGTCATGCCCATGGTCAGCTCCGATGTGGTCTCGATCTCGACATTGATATGCCGCCCCGTGAACAGGTCGGGCTTGAGCAGATAGGCGATCACGCAGGGATCGTGCAGCGGCGCGCCCTCGGAGCCGTATTTCGCCATGTCGAAGCGCTCGAAGAAATCGGTCCAGCTCGCGACCGCGTGGCCGACGCGGGTGCCGAGATTGCGGAACGCCTCGATGCGGGCGCGGGTGGTGAGCGCCTTATGCGTCACGTCGAGCGGCATCACCACCAGCGGCACGCCCGATTTGAATACGATCTCGGCGGCCTGCGGATCGACATGGATGTTGAATTCGGCGGCGGGCGTGGTGTTACCCACCTCGAAATAGGCGCCGCCCATCAGCACGATCTCGGCGATCTTCTCGGCGATGTCGGGGGCGCGTTGGAGCGCGGTCGCGATATTAGTGAGCGGGCCCAGCGGGCAGAGCGTGATGCTGCCGGCGCGATGGGCGCGCAGCGTCTCGATCAGGAAGTCGACCGCGTGTTGGTCCTGCAGCGGCATCTGAGGCTCGGGCAGTTCGATCCCGTCGAGCCCGGTCTTGCCGTGGACATATTCCGCCGTGACCAGGTCTCGCGCGAGCGGCCGGTCGCAGCCCGCATAGACCGGCACATCCGTCCGCCCGGCCAATTCGCAGACCACGCGCGCGTTCTTGGACGTCAGCGGCAGCGGCACGTTCCCGGCGACACAGGTGATCCCCAGAACTTCGAGGTCGGGGCTGGCCAGCGCCAGCAGGATCGCCACCGCGTCATCCTGTCCGGGATCGGTATCGATGATGATCTTGCGCGCCATTTTCGCCTCCTTCGCGGGTCCGGCGCGACCTTGGCGTGGTGTCGCGGCGATGTCCAGATATGGGGAGGGGTGACCCTCGGGCACACCAAATCGACATTACCTATGCGTGTGTTCGCCGCGAAGCTTTCCTGCGAGCGGCCACATTTGGCCACATTCGGTCTCTAGACCACTATCTGCAGGGAAGGACACCCAGACATGAACCAGCATCACATCTTCATCGCAGCGCCCGCTTCGGGTGGAATGAGTGGCCAGATGGCACGCACGCTTGGCTGTGGGCAGGACGCTTTGGCTCGCGCAGGCTATGGTCCGGCGGTGATCGGGGCTGCGGCTGGCGGACGTGTCCATCTCGATTCGCAATTGATCGGCGATGCGGCGGCGGGGCTCTATCACCTTTTCGCCCGGGCTCAGGAACGGGCCGAGCGGTTCCGCGAGGCGCTGAGCGGTTCGGTCGGGCGCGTGGTGCTCTACGCACCGAGCTATGAAGACTATTACCCGGCGCTCTGGCGTGATCTCGCCGCGCGCCGTCCGCTCAAGCCCTTCGCAGAGTTGACGCCGCGCCTGATGGCGCGTCCGCGCCGCTGGGTGAACGTGGTGCGCGATCTGAAAGCCGGTCTCAACCCGCGCGAAATCATCGTGTTGCCGCATGGCTCGAAGATCGGCGAGGCGATGGCCGCGCTGGTGCCGGGCGCCTCGCTCGATCCCGCGCCCGATGCTGAGACCGCCCATGCCGATACGGTGATCGCGATGATGCAGCGCCTGCACCATTCGGGCGTCGTGATCGGGCCGAAACAGAAACGCCGTCTGGCGCGGTTCCATCACCAGCAGCCGCAAGGCACGCCGATCGCCGAGTTCGATCCGCTCGACCGGGCCTCGCTGCAGCGTCGCTACGAGCAGGATCTGGAACAGATGGCCGCTATCGACGGCGTGCGCATCGGCCCCGACGAGGCGCTGCAGATCGCGGCCCAGTAACCGCTGCGGTTGCGCTCCAATTCCGGACAATGAGAAAAGCGGCGCCCGCTGGACGCCGCTTTCTGTGTTTTTGATGCGGGAGCGCGATCAGCCGTCGAGATCGACCTCGTCGATCAGCTTCAGCGCGGTCGGGCGCAGCTCGGCCAGTTTCGCGAGGTCCAGCGTGTCCGGCGTGAATTCGCCCCAGCTTTGCACCAGTTCGGAGCGCGCAACGCCCGGCTTGATCGGGAATTCGTGGTTGGTCTGGGCGTAGATTTCCTGCGCCTCATCCGAGACGAGGAATTCCATCAGCTTGAGCGCGTCCTCGCGGTTCGGCGCGGATTTGGTCATCGCCATGCCCGAGACGTTCATATGGGTGCCGCCTTCCTCGAAAACCGGGAAGGTGATGCGCACGGAATTGGCCCATTGCGCCTGCTCGGGATCGGCGAGCATCTGACCCATGTAATAGGTGTTGCCCAGCGAGATGTCGCATTCGCCCGCCCAGATCGACTTCACCTGGCTGCGGTCGTTGCCCTCGGGCGTCTTGGCGAGGTTCGCTTTCAGACCTTCGAGCCATTCCTTGGTCGCCTCTTCGCCGTGATGGGCGAGATAGGCCGAGGTCAGCGCGACGTTGTAATCCGAGGTGAAGGAGCGGGTGCAGATGCGGCCCTTCCATTTGTCGGAGGCGAGGTCTTCATAGGTCGTCACCTCGCCATCGGCCACGCGCTCTTTCGAGGCATAGACGATGCGGGCGCGCGAGGTCAGACCGAACCAGTGGTTCTCCGGGTCGCGGAATTCGGCGGGGATCGCGTCTTGCAGCGCCGGGTCCTCGACCGCCTGCGTCACGTCCGCATTCACCACTTCGCTCAGCCGCGCGATGTCGACGGTCAGCACCAGATCGGCGGGGGAGCGGTCGCCCTCGGCTTTCAGGCGCTCGACCATGCCTTTCTCGACATAGGCGATGTTCACCGCGATCCCGGTCTCTTCGGTGAAGGCGTCGAGCACGGGCTGGATCAGTTCGGGCTGACGGTGGGAGTAGATGTTCACATCCGCAAGCGTCGGCGTGGCGAGGGCCGTGCCCATCAGGGCGAGGGCGAGGGTCCGGGTCATTGAAGTCTCCATTCGCGTTTTCGTGAGCGAAGAGGTAGCGGTCGCTCACGAACGCGTCAATGCCTGAGTGAATTGATCGGAAATATTTTGCCGCTGCCTGCCTGCCCGCTTTTTGGGCGTTCGATTGACCAATGGGCAGGGGCAGGGCGCATTTTTTGAAATTGCGGCTTTTACCGGAGCGCCGCCTCCGTCATCGTGAAATCGCGAAGACTTATTGCGGGAGCGAGACTTATGGCGATCCATGCCAGTATCTATCACCTGACCCATTACACCTATGACCGCCCCGTGACACTCGGCCCGCAGATCATTCGCCTGCGGCCTGCGCCGCATTCGCGCACCCGCGTGATCTCGCATTCGCTCAAGGTCTCGCCCGGCGGGCATTTCGTGAATCACCAGCAGGACCCCTACGGCAACTGGCTCGCGCGCTTCGTCTTTCCCGAGCCGGTGACCGAGCTGAAGATCGAGGTGGACCTGACGGCGGACATGACCGTCTACAACCCGTTCGATTTCTTCACCGAGGAATTCGCCGAGGAATGGCCCTTCGACTATCCCGAGGAGTTGCGCGACGACCTGTCGATCTACCGCACCCCAGAGCCGGAAGGCCCGCTGTTGGCGCAGTTCATCGGCGAGATCGACTACACGATCAAAGGGACGGTCAATTTCCTCGTCGCGCTGAATGCGCATGTCTCCAAGGTGGTCGATTACACGATCCGCATGGACCCCGGCGTGCAGACGCCCGAGGAGACCTTGCAGAAACGCTCTGGCTCGTGCCGGGACAGCTCGTGGCTCTTGGTGCAGGTGCTGCGGCATCTGGGGTTCGCGGCGCGGTTCGTGTCGGGCTACCTGATCCAGTTGAAGCCCGATCTGGAGGCGCTCGACGGGCCATCGGGCACCGATCACGACTTCACCGACCTGCACGCGTGGTGCGAGGTCTTCATCCCCGGCGCGGGCTGGATCGGTCTGGACCCGACGTCCGGATTGCTGACCGGCGAGAGCCATATCCCGCTGGCCGCGACACCCCATTTCCGCAATGCCGCGCCGATCTCGGGGGGCTTTTCCTCGGTCGGCAGCCCGGAGGTGAGTTTCGCCTTCGACATGACGGTGGACCGGGTGGCCGAACATCCGCGCATCACCAAGCCGTTTTCCGACGAGGCCTGGGACCGGCTCAATGCGCTGGGGCGCAAGGTGGATGAGAGCTTGAAAGCGGGCGATGTGCGCCTGACGATGGGGGGCGAGCCGACCTTCGTCTCCATCGACGATTTCGAGAGCGACGAATGGAACACCGCCGCCGTGGGGCCGCAAAAGCGTGCGCTGGCCGATGAGCTGATCCGGCGGCTGCGGGATCGCTTCGCGCCGGGGGGCTTTCTGCATTACGGGCAGGGCAAATGGTATCCGGGCGAGAGCCTGCCGCGCTGGACCTTCTCGCTCTACTGGCGGCGCGACGGCAAGCCGATTTGGCGCGACGAGGATCTGATCGCCAAGGAGGGCGACAAGACCGGCGCGGGGCCGGAAGAGGCGGGTACGCTGATGCGCGGCATTGCCGAGCATCTGGGGATCGAGCCCGATCACGCCCAGCCCGCCTATGAAGACCCGGCCGAATGGATGCTGAAAGAGGGCAATCTGCCGGAGAATGTCACGCCCGAGGACAGCAAGCTGAAGAACCCCGAGGATCGCGCGCGTTTCGCGCGGGTCTTCAATCGCGGGCTGGAGACGCCCACGGGTTACATCCTGCCGGTGCAGCGTTGGCAGGCCAAGGCGCAGCCCGGCCATCGCTGGCGCTCGGAGAAGTGGAAGACCCGGCGCGGCAAGCTGTTCCTGATCCCGGGTGACAGCCCTGCGGGGTTCCGTCTGCCGCTGGGCGCGCTGCCCTATGTGCCACCCGCGCAATACCCCTATCACTACGTCACCGACACCTCGCTGCCCAAAGGCGATTTGCCCGACTTCCATGCCGAGATGGAAAAGGCCGCCGAGAAGGGGCTGGTCGACAAGCCCACGGAGGAACACAGCCAACCCGTCTCCGAGGCGCAATCGGCCGAGCCGGGGCAGCGGATCGTCGAGCAGGATCTTGATACCATCGACGGCGTCGTGCGCACCGCGATCTCGGTCGAACCGCGCGATGGGCGGCTCTGCGTCTTCATGCCGCCGACCGAGGATCTGGAGGATTACCTCGAACTGATCGCCGCCGCCGAGGAAAGCGCCAAGGCGATGGGACTGCCGATCCATATCGAGGGCTACGCGCCGCCGCACGATCCGCGCCTCAACGTGATCCGGGTCGCGCCCGATCCCGGCGTGATCGAGGT
This sequence comes from Thioclava sp. DLFJ5-1, assembly GCF_002020115.1. Classification (NCBI taxonomy): domain Bacteria; kingdom Pseudomonadati; phylum Pseudomonadota; class Alphaproteobacteria; order Rhodobacterales; family Paracoccaceae; genus Thioclava; species Thioclava sp. DLFJ5-1. Next base: position 178,950 of record NZ_MPZU01000002.1, read on the forward strand.
GAATATCCATCCCGCCCATAGCTGGGAGGATTGCGTCGCCACCACCGAGGCGATCTATGAAGAGGCCCGCCAGTCGCGGCTGGGCGCCGACAAGTTCATGATCGACGGGCGGCATACCGGAACAGGGGGCGGCAATCATGTGGTTGTCGGGGGAGAGACGCTGCTCGACAGCCCCTTCCTGCGTCGCCCCGATCTGCTGAAGTCGCTGATCCTGATCTGGCAGCGGCATCCCTCGCTGTCCTACCTGTTCTCGGGCCTCTTCATCGGCCCGACAAGTCAAGCCCCACGCATCGACGAGGCGCGGCACGATACGCTCTATGAGCTGGAAATCGCACTGAGCCAGATCCACCCGCCCGAGGCTGGCAATGTGCCGCCGCCGTGGCTGGTGGACCGGCTGCTGCGCAACATGCTGACCGACGTCACGGGCAATACCCACCGGGCGGAGATCTGCATCGACAAGATGTATTCGCCTGATGGGCCGACCGGTCGCCTTGGCCTCGTCGAGTTCCGCGGCTTCGAGATGCCGCCGGACCCGCGCATGTCGCTCGCGCAACAACTGCTGCTGCGCGCCATCATCGCGCGGTGCTGGAATGCGCCGATAGAGGGGCGTCCGGTGCGCTGGGGGACGGTGCTGCATGACCGCTTCATGCTGCCGCATTACCTTTGGGAGGATTTCACCGATCTTCTCGCCGATCTGCGCCGCCACGGTTTCGATCTCGATCCGCAATGGTTCGAGGCGCAATCGGAGTTCCGTTTCCCCTTCTGCGGTCAGATCGAGGCGGAAGGCGTGCATCTCGAGATCCGTCAGGCGCTGGAGCCGTGGCATGTGCTGGGAGAGACCGGCGCCATCGGCGGCACCGTGCGCTATACCGACAGCTCGGTCGAGCGTTTGCAGGTGAAGATGACCTCGCTCCATCAGGACCGCTACAAGGTGATGTGCAACCGGCGTCCCGTGCCGCTCGCTCGGACGCAGGAAAGCGGTGTCTCGGTCGCCGGGGTACGCTTCAAGGCGTGGCAACCTGCCGAGGCGCTGCATCCGACGCTGCCGGTCAATGCGCCGCTGACCTTCGACATCTATGACGACTGGACGGGTAGGGCGATCGGGGGCTGTGTCTATCACGTGGCCCATCCGGGGGGGCGCAACTACGATACCTTCCCGGTGAACGGCAACGAGGCGGAAGCCCGCCGATTGGCGCGCTTCGAGGGGCATGGTCATACACCGGGGGCCTATCGCCCGGAACCGGAGACCCCCCATCCGGAGTTCCCCCTGACGCTTGACCTGCGACGTCCTGTCGGGCTGAGTTGATCCGAGCCTAACGGAGACCCGATGCAGAGCCCCAATACGTCCGACGCTGCGAGCCCGCTCGAACAGCACCCGCTTCTGGCGGGCTATGCGCCCGTGCCGGGCGTGGCCGACGAGCTGTTCGAACGCTCCGGTGCGATGCGGCGCGTCTGGCGGCCCTTCGTGGAGAAGTTCCTGAAGCTCGAACCCGGGGAAATCCCGCAGCGCTTCGAGCGCGCCAACCAATACCTGCGCGATGCGGGCGTCTATTACCGGCAATATTCCAACGACGTGCTGGCCGAACGCGAATGGCCGCTGAGCCATATCCCCGTCATCCTGCATGAAAGCGAGTGGTCCGGGATCTGCGAGGGGCTGGCACAGCGCGCCGATCTGCTGGAGGCGGTGATGGCCGACCTCTACGGGCCGGGAAATCTCGTCTCGAACGGGCATCTGCCGCCGGAACTGATCGCGGGCAATAAGCACTGGATGCGCCCGATGGTGGGGGTGCAGCCCAAGGGGGGGAATTACCTGCATTTCCTCGCCTTCGAGATCGGGCGCTCGCCGGACGGGTCGTGGTTCGTGCTGGGGGATCGGACGCAGGCGCCCTCGGGGGCGGGTTTCGCGCTGGAGAACCGGATGGCCACGGGGCGCATCTTCCCCGAGAGCTTCCCGCGCGATCACATCCACAAGCTCGCGACTTTCTTCGGCGATTTCCGCGCCGCGCTAGAGACGCTTGCGGGGCGGGGCGAGGGCGATATGCGCCGCGCCGCGATCCTGACGCCGGGCCCGGCCAATGACAGCTACTATGAGCATACCTATATCGCGCGCTACCTCGGCCTGTCGCTTCTCGAAGGCGAGGATCTGCTGGTGCAGAATGGCGAGGCGATGGTGCGCACGATCGAGGGGCCGCAACCCTTGGGTGCGCTCTGGCGGCGGATGGATGCGGGCTTCGTCGATCCGCTGGAGATGGACCCCGACACCCAGATCGGCACGCCCGGCCTGATGGAGGCGGTGCGCGAGGGCAATCTCGCGATGGTCAATGCGCTGGGCGCAGGCGTGCTGGAGACACGCGCGCTGATGGCCTTCCTGCCGAAGATTTCGCGGGTGCTGACCGGGCAGCCGCTCGCCATGCCCAATATCGCGACATGGTGGTGCGGCGGCGCGTCAGAGCGTGCCCACGTCCGCGCCAATGCCGAGAACATGATGATCGGCCCCGCAATGGCGGTGAACCTGCCCTTCGATCTGGATGCAGCGACCGCGCTGGGCGGGCAGTTCCGCTCGGGCGCGGAGGCGCCGATCGCGGATTGGCTGGAGGCCGAGGGCCGGCATCTGGTGGGTCAGGAGGCGGTGACGCTGTCCACGACGCCCGCATGGCATGACGACGGGCAGGGCGGCGGCTCGGTCCGGCCCTGTCCGATGACGGTGCGGGTGTTCGCCGCGCGCACGCCGCAGGGCTGGCAGTTCATGAAGGGCGGCTATGCCCGGATCGGGCCGGAGGGCGATGCGACCGCTCTGTCGATGCAGCAGGGCGGGGCCGTGGCCGATGTCTGGATCGTCTCGGACAAGCCGGTGCCCTCGGCGAGCATGGCGCCGCGCCAGACCGGCACCTTCCGGCGCAAGATCCCCGGCACGCTGCCTGCACGCGCCGCCGACAACCTCTATTGGCTCGGCCGCTACATCGAGCGCTGCGAAGACTCGATCCGGGTGATCCGTGCCTATCACCTACGCCTCGCCGCGACAGGAAGCCCGGAAGACGAGCGGTTGGCTCGCCTGGCGCAGTTCCTCGGCGCGCACGGGTTCGATATCTCGCAACCCGTGCCGGATGCACTTTTGCAGCGGCTCGATGCGGCGCAGGCCTGTGCGTCGAAAGTGCGTGACCGCTTCTCGATCGATGGGTGGCTCGCGCTGAAGGACCTGTCGAAGACCGCCCGCGGGATGGTGAGCACCGCGCGCCCCGGCGACGATACGGCGCGCGCGATGGGGGTGCTTTTGCGCAAGATCACCGGCTTCTCCGGTCTCGTGCACGAGAACATGTATCGCTTCGAGGGCTGGCGCTTCCTGTCGATCGGACGGGCGCTCGAACGCGCCGACGGGATTGCCGCGCTGCTCATCCGTTTCACCGCCGAGGATGCGCCGGAAGGTGCGCTCGATCTGGCGGTGGAGGTGGCCGACAGCGTCATCACCCACCAGCGCCGCTACCGGGTGCGCACCAATCTGGAGACGGTGCTGGACCTGCTGGTGCTCGACGCCGCCAACCCGCGCGCAATTCTGTTTCATCTCAATCGGTTGAAGGGTCTTCTTGATGAGCTTCCCGAGGCTGAGGTGGCCGGGCGTCCGGGCGATCTGCTGCGCGCGCTGATGCCGTTGCGCACCCAGCTCTCGGTGATCGAACCCGAGGAGGTCACGCCCCAGATGTTGCAGCAGATCCGGTCGGATCTGTTCCGGCTCTCCGATCTCGTGTCGCAGAAATATCTGAGGTAATTCGATGCGTTACGAGGTGAAGTTAAAGCTGAGCTACCGATATAACGCGCCCTCCGATCACGCGCGGACCGTGCTGCGGGTGCTGCCTTCGGACATCGCGGGGATGCAGACGGTCACGTCGCGCCTGCTCAGCTTCGATCCGCCGCCCGATGAGCGCCACGACTCGCGCGATTTCTTCGGCAATACGATGACCTCGGCGGTCTGGCACGCGCCAATTGCCGAGATCGGCGTCACCCTTAACGCCAAGATTGACCGGGGGCTCGCGGAGCCGGGGCTGGACCTGTCTTCTCCCCGTGAGGAGCTGGCGCAGGAGATCGCCCAGTTCCGCAGCCTCGCGCCCAACGCGCCGCATCATTTTCTCGCGGCCTCGCGCCGTGCGGCGCCGACGAAGGAGATGACGGAGTTCGCTCAGGCGCAGTTGCAGCCAGGCCAGACCGCGCGCGGCGCGATCGAGGCGGTGGGCCGCGCGTTGCATCGTGAGATGCGCTTCGATGCGGGCGCGACCGATGTGAACACGCCCGCAGCCGAGGCCTTCGCGAACCGCCACGGCGTCTGTCAGGATTTCAGCCATATCATGATCTCCTGCCTGCGCGGGGTGGGGATCCCTGCGGGCTATGTCTCGGGCTTCCTGCGCACCTATCCGCCGCCCGGCCAGCCCCGTCTGGAAGGCGCGGACGCAATGCATGCCTGGGTGCGCGCCTGGGCGGGCGCCGAGACCGGCTGGGTCGAGTTCGACCCGACCAATAATCAATATGCGGGCGAGGATTACATCACCGTCGGCTACGGGCGCGACTATGACGACGTGCCGCCTTTGCGCGGGGCGATGCGCGGCGCGGGCGGTCAGCAAAGCGCGCAGGCGGTGGATGTGATCCCGCTCGATTGAGGCTGCGTAACCCCGGTGCGCGATTGTGCGGCGCGCCGAAGGATTCGCACGAAAGCTTCACTGGCTCGTGACCCGCGACGTCGCGGCATTCATTGACCACGTGATCAAAGCACGATTTACTCCTCACCAGTTTGTGTTTGAACCGTCCCACGATGTCGCGGCTGTGCGACCGGAGGGGGCGGCAGCACTCACGAAAAGACCAACCAACAGGAAGGACAGACCATGACCATTCGCTCGATGCTTTTGGCGGGGGCTGCCGCGGTGATGATGACCGCAGGCGGAGCCGGCGCCAAGACGCTCGTATATTGCTCGGAAGCGTCGCCGGAAGGCTTTGATCCCGCGCCCTACACCTCGGGCACGACGTTCGACGCCTCGTCGCACCCGGTCTACGACCAACTCGTGGAATTCAAGCCGGGCACGACCGAGATCGAACCGGGCCTCGCAGAAAGCTGGGACGTCTCCGACGACGGCCTGACCTACACGTTCAACCTGCGCAAGGGCGTGAAATTCCACTCGGTCGAGGGCTTCACCCCCAGCCGCGATTTCAACGCCGATGACGTGATTTTCTCGTTCGACCGTCAGGGCAACAAGGACAACCCCTATTACGCTTACGCGCCGGGCGTTTCCTATGAATACTATGCCGGCATGGACATGCCGACGATCATCAAATCAATCGAGAAAGTCGACGATTACACGGTGAAGTTCACCCTGTCCGAGCCGAACGCGCCGTTCCTTGCCGACCTCGCGATGGACTTCGCGTCGATCATGTCGAAGGAATATGCCGACAAGCTCGCCGGCGAAGACCGCAAGGCCGACATCAACAACGTGCCGGTCGGCACTGGTCCGTTCTCCTTCGTGGCCTACCAGAAGGACGCCGTGATCCGCTACAAAGCGAACCCGGACTACTTCAAGGGCAAGACCCCGGTCGACGATCTGATCTTCGCGATCACCCCCGATCCGGCGGTGCGCATGCAGAAGCTGCAGGCGGGCGAATGCCAGATCATGCCGTACCCGTCGCCGGCCGACATTCAGGCGCTCAAGGACGACTCGAACATCAAGGTCGACGAGCAGCCCGGTCTGAACGTGGCTTACCTCGCCTACAACACCACGCAGGCGCCGTTCGACAAGCCGGAAGTCCGCAAGGCGCTGAACATGGCGATCAACAAGGACGCGATCATCGACGCGGTCTTCCAGGGCGCTGGCCAGGTTGCCAAGAACCCGATCCCGCCGACCATGTGGTCCTATAACAAGGACATCAAGGACGACGCCTACGATCCTGAGCAGGCTAAGAAAATGCTCGACGAGGCTGGCGTCAAAGATCTCGAGATGAACATCTGGGCGATGCCCGTGCAGCGGCCCTACATGCCGAACGCACGCCGCACCGCGGAACTGATGCAATCGGATCTCGCCAAGGTCGGCGTCACCGCGAACATCGTCTCCTACGAATGGGGCGAGTATCTGAAGAAGTCGAAAGATCCGACCCGTGACGGTGCGGTGATCCTCGGCTGGACCGGCGACAATGGCGACCCGGACAACTTCCTCGCGGTTCTGCTGGGCTGCTCGGCGGCTGAAAGCGGTGCGAACCGTGCCTTCTGGTGCGATCAAAAATTCGACGATCTGATCACCAAGGCGCGTCAATCGAGCGATCAGGCCGAGCGCACGAAGCTCTATGAGCAGGCTCAGGAAGTCTTCAAAGAGCAGGCGCCGTGGGACACCATCGCCCACTCGACCGTGTTCATGCCGATGTCGACCAAGGTCAGCGGCTACGTGATGAGCCCGCTGGGCGGTCACGACTTCTACGGGGTGGACATCTCGGAGTGATCCTGAGAATACCCGCGTGATTGGGGCGTCCGGGAGACCGGGCGCCTCGCAATACTTTTAGGGGCCAAACATCGGAGACCGATGACCGCTGGCGCAACTGGGTGCGGCGGGCAGGGGCTCCCCACAGGTTCCGAAGAGAACCGCAAACAGGACCGGTGACATGTTACGTTTCATAATCGGCAAGATCCTCTGGCTGATCCCCACACTGATCGGCATCACGATCGTGGCCTTCGGGTTCGTTCGGGTGCTGCCCGGGGACCCGGTGCTGCTGATGGCAGGCGAGCGCGGGCTTAGCCCCGAACGCCATGCCGAGCTGGCGCATCAGCTCGGCTTCGACCGCCCGCTCTGGCAGCAATATCTCGATTTCATCTGGCAACTCGCCCATGGCAATCTCGGCGACAGCCTCGTTACCCACAAGCCGGTGCTGGGCGAGTTCTTCGCGCTGTTCCCGGCCACGCTGGAGCTGGGCGTCTGCGCGATGTTCCTCGCCGTCGTGATCGGCGTTCCGATCGGCGTGCTGGCCGCGATCAAGCGCGGCTCGTGGTTCGATCAGGCGACGATGGGCACCGCGCTCGTGGGCTATTCGATGCCGATCTTCTGGTGGGGCCTGCTGCTGATCATCCTGTTCTCGGGGATCCTGCAATGGACGCCGGTCTCGGGGCGCATCTCGCTGATGTATTACTTCCCCAACGGCACGGGCTTCATGATCTGGGACGCGCTGATGTCGGGGCAGTCCGGCGCGCTGACCTCGGCGCTGAGCCACCTGATCCTGCCTGCGGTCGTGCTCGCCACGATACCGCTCGCGGTGATCGCGCGCCAGACCCGCTCGGCGATGCTCGAAGTGCTGGGCGAGGATTACGTGCGCACCGCGCGCGCCAAGGGGATGCCGCCGCGCCGCGTCGTGGGCGTCCATGCGTTGCGCAATGCGATGATCCCGGTGATCACCACGATCGGCCTGCAGGTCGGCATGCTGATGGCGGGCGCGATCCTGACCGAGACGATCTTCTCCTGGCCGGGCATCGGCAAATGGATGGTCGATTCGATCTCGCGGCGCGACTACCCCTCCGTGCAGGGCGGTCTGTTGATGATCGCGCTGATCGTGATGTTCGTGAACCTGATCGTGGACCTGCTCTACGGTCTGATTAACCCGCGTATCCGGCATAGGTGAGTGACATGTCCGAAGTGACCGAAACCGATATCCCGGCCGGCACGCGCCGCGCGCAATTCGCCGAGTTCTGGTTCTATTTCAAAGAAAACCGTGGGGCCGTGATCGGTCTGGTGGTGTTCGCGTTGATCGCGCTGGCCGCGATCGCGGCACCGCTGATCTCGCCCTTCGATCCCGACACGCAGTTCCGCGACGCGCTTCTGGCGACGCCGCTGACGCATGATGCCAACGGCACCTTCCTGATGGGCACCGATGCGGTCGGGCGCGATATCCTCTCGCGTCTGCTGTTCGGCGCGCGCTTCTCGCTGTTCATCGGCGTGATGGTCGTGCTGCTCGCGCTCTCCGTGGGCGTGATCCTTGGCCTGCTCGCCGGTTGGTTCGGCGGCTGGGTCGATACAGTCATCATGCGGGTGATGGATATCATCCTCGCCTTCCCGTCGCTGCTCTTGGCACTCGTCTTCGTGGCGGTGCTCGGCCCGGGGCTGATCAACGCGATGATCGCCATCGCCATCGTCTATCAGCCGCATTTCGCGCGTCTGACCCGCGCGGCCGTGCTGTCCGAGAAGAACCGCGATTACGTCATGGCAGCCCAAGTGGCGGGCGCGGGCCACATGCGCCTCATGTTCCGCACGGTGCTGCCGAACTGCCTCGCGCCGCTGATCGTGCAGGGCACGCTGAGCTTCTCGAACGCGATCCTCGACGTGGCGGCCCTTGGCTTCCTCGGCATGGGTGCGCAGCCGCCGACCCCGGAATGGGGCACGATGCTGTCGGAAGCGCGCGAGTTCATCCTGCGCGCGTGGTGGGTCGTAACCTTCCCGGGTCTCGCGATCCTCGTGACCGTGCTGGCGATCAACCTGATGGGCGACGGCCTTCGCGACGCGCTCGATCCGAAACTGAAGCGGAGCTAAGCCAATGTCCTTGCTGAAAATCCGCAATCTCACCGTCGAATTCGACACCGCTCAGGGTGCGTTCCGCGCCGTGGACGGGATCGATGTCGAAGTCTCGGGCCGCGAAGTGCTCGCCATCGTGGGCGAATCCGGCTCGGGCAAATCGGTCTCGATGCTCGCGGTGATGGGGCTTTTGCCGCCCACCGCGACGATCACCGCCGACGAGATCACCTATGACGGGCGCGACATGCTGAAAATGTCGGGCCGCGAACGTCGCCAGATCATCGGGAAAGAAATCTCGATGATCTTCCAGGAGCCGATCTCCTCACTCAACCCCTCCTTCACCTGCGGTTATCAGGTCGAGGAAGTGCTGACGCGTCACCTTGGCCTGAAGGGCAAGCATGCCCGCAAACGCGCGCTGGAGCTGTTCGAACAAGTCGGCATCCCCGATCCCGAGCGGCGGCTCAACAGCTACCCGCACCAGCTTTCCGGCGGGCAGTGCCAGCGCGTGATGATCGCGATGGCCATCGCCTGCAAGCCGCGCCTGCTGATCGCCGACGAGCCGACCACCGCGCTCGACGTGACGATCCAGAAGCAGATCCTCGATCTGCTGATGAGCCTGCAGGAGGAATACGGCATGGGGCTGATCATGATCACCCATGACATGGGCGTCGTAGCCGAGACCGCCGACCGCGTCTCGGTCCAGTTCAAAGGCCGCAAACTAGAGGAGGCCGACGTGCTCTCACTCTTCGAGAACCCGCAGCATCCCTACACGCGCGCGCTTCTGGCCGCGCTGCCGGAAAACGCGACCGGGGACCGTCTGCTGACCGTCGCCGATGGCTGGGAGGGCGTGCAATGAGTGTGATCCTCGAAGGGCGCGACATTACGCGCGACTACATCGTCTCGGGCGGGTTCCTGCGCGGGGCGAAGACGATCCGGGCGCTGCACGGCATCTCCTTCTCGCTCGAGCAGGGCAAGACGCTGGCCATCGTCGGCGAATCCGGCTGCGGCAAGTCCACGCTGGCGCGAATCCTGACGTTGATCGACCCGGCCAATTCGGGCGATCTGTATATTCAGGGCGAGAAGATCGACATCAAGGAAACCAAGGTGACGTCCGCGTTGCGCGCCAAGGTTCAGATCGTCTTCCAGAACCCCTATTCGTCGCTCAACCCGCGCCAGAAGGTAGGCGAGGTCCTGACCGAGCCGCTGATCATCAACACCGACATCCCCGCCAAGGAGCGCCGCAAGCGCGCCGAGGAGATGCTGGAGAAGGTCGGCCTCGAGCGGCAGCACTACAACCGCTACCCGCATATGTTCTCGGGCGGTCAGCGCCAGCGGATCGCGATTGCGCGCGCGCTGATGCTGAACCCGCAGATCCTCGTGCTGGACGAGCCCGTCTCGGCGCTCGATCTGTCGGTGCAGGCGCAGGTGCTGAACCTGCTCAAGGATCTGCAGGACGAGTTCGACCTGTCCTATATCTTCGTGAGCCATGACCTGTCGGTCGTGCGCTATTTCGCGGATGATGTGATGGTGATGAATGCGGGCGAGGTGGTGGAATACGCCTCGCGCGATCAGATCTTCGCCAACCCGCAGCACGAATACACCAAGACCCTGCTGGCCGCGACGCCGATCGCCGATGTCGAGAAGATCCGCGAGCGGGTCGAGCGCCGCAAGGCGTTCTTGGCCGCGGAGAGCTGAGGGCAGGGCGGTGCCTTAGGGCCGCTGGGAGTTAGGAAATGGGCCCGAGGCGATGCGCCTCGGGCACATTTTTTTTGGGGGGCAACGTTCGCAGCCCACATCTTGGCGCGGGGCGACTAGCCCCGGGCCGCGCCCGACCCTCCCCCCGGGAGGGCGCATTGGCGATGTCATCGCAGAAACAGCCGACATGCGGGCTTGAAAGATAAAGCGCCCAGCCACAAGCGGATCAAGGCGCCCGCCCGAGGCTCGGGCGCGGCCCTTTCCGCGAAACACAGTCGCCCCTTGCGCCGCGACGCGCGGCGCGTTCGCCACTGGAAGCCTTCCGAGACGCGGCTCACCCCAAGGCTCGGGCGCGTCCCTTATCTCCCCGACCACTCCGGCGCGCGTTTCTCCAGGAAGGCGCGGGCACCTTCGGCGGCGTCCTCGCTCGCCATCACGGCTTTCAAGGTCCGCGCATTCTCCTCCCAAAGCGGGTCGACCGCGCGGCGCTCGATCTCGCGCGACAGGCGCAGGGTCTCGCGCAGGGCCAAGGGCGCGTTCTTCGCGACCTCCTCGGCCAGCGCCAGCGCCGCGTCAAACGCTTGCCCGGCCTCGGCGCGCCGGGCGATCAGGCCCAGATCCCACGCTTCCGCCGTGTCGAACAGCCGCCCCGTCAGGAGCAATTCGCGCGCCCGGGCCGGGGGGATGAGGCTCGCCAACCGCAGCGCGCCGCCCGCGCCCGCCACCAGACCGCGCAGCACCTCTGGCAGGCCGAAGCGGCAGCCCTCTTCGGCGACGATCATGTCGCAGCCCAAGGCCAGTTCGAACCCGCCTGCGAGCGCGGCGCCATGGCAGGCGGCGATGATCGGCTTGCTGCGATGGGACTCGGTCAGGCCGCCGAAACCGCCTTCAGCGAATAGTAACTCCTCGACCTTACCTTCGGTGAAAGCGGCGAGGTCCATCCCTGCGCAGAACACTGCGCCTTCGCCGCGCAGGATGCCGATCTGCAGCGCGTCATCCGCTTCCAGACGGGCCACCGCCTCGGCCAGGGCGTGGCCGGCCTCGGCATTGATCGCGTTGCGCCGCTCGGGGCGGTTGAGGGTGATGATCGCGATATTGCCGCGGGTCTCGAACAGGACGGGGCTCATAGGGCGGGCTCCATGGGTAGGCGGGCGCGTAGCGCGTTGCGGATGATTTTGCCGGTGGTGGTCACGGGCATGTCGTCGATCACGTAGATCGCGCGGGGATATTCGTATTTCGCAAGCCGCGCGCGGACATGGGCGGCAAGGTTTTCGCGCAGCGCCTCGGTATCGGTATGGCCGGGGCAGAGCGTGACGAAGGCCGCGACGATCTCACCGCGCAGCGGATCGGGCTGGCCCACGACGCCCGCCATCTGCACCGCCGGATGCGAGATCAGGCAATCCTCGATCTCGGCGGGGCCGACACGGTAGCCGCCGGTCGAGATGATATCGTCGTCGCGCCCCTTGAAGCGCAGCCGCCCGCCGTCGCCGCTGACGCCCCGGTCGCCGGTCAGCAACCAGCGCCCGTCGAGGCCGGTGACGAATTTCGCCTCTGTCGCGTCGGGTTGATTGAAATAGCCAAGAAACATTGCCGGATCGGGCGCGCGCACCGCGATCGCGCCTTCTTCGCCATCGGGCAGGATCTGACCCGTCTGGCTGTCGACGATCGCGACCTCGTGGCCCGGCACCGGCCAGCCCATCGCGCCGGGCTCGGGCGCATCGAGGCTCGCGGCGGACGACACCACCATGTTGCATTCGGTCTGGCCGTAGAATTCGTTGATCGTGACGCCAAGCGCCTTGCGCCCCCAGTCGAGGAGCTGCGCGCCGAGCGGTTCACCCCCCGAGGCGACCGAGCGCATATCGAGGCTCCACGTCAGGCTCTCGGGATCGGCCTTCATCATCTTCAGCGCGGTGGGCGGCAGGAAGGCGTTGCGCACGCGCAGCCGCCGGATCAGATCGGCGGCCGCCTGGGCCGAGAACTTGCGGAAACGGCAGGCCACGACCGGCACGCCGTGATGCAGCGCCGGAAGCAGCACATCCAAGAGCCCGCCGATCCATGCCCAATCGGCGGGTGTCCAGATGCGGTCGCCCTCCTGCGGCAGGAAATCATGGCTCATCTCGACGCCGGGCAGGTGGCCCAGCAGCACGCGATGGGCATGGAGCGCACCTTTCGGATTGCCCGTGGTGCCCGAGGTGTAGATCAGCACGCCGGGGGTCTCGGCGCTGGTATCGACGGGGGTGAATTCGGGCGAGGCCTCGGCGAGGGCTGCGTTGAAATCGGCCACGCCATCCGCCCCGGTCCCGCCGTCATCGGTGACGAAGACGGTCTGCAGATCGGGCAATTCGGCGCGGATCGCCGCGATCACCTCGTAGCTCGCCGGGTCGGTCACCAGCACCCGCGCGCCGCTGTCGCGCAGCCGGTGCAGCAGAGCCTCGGGGCCGAACAAGGTAAACAGCGGCAGCGAGACGCAGCCCGCCTTGAAGGCCGCGATATGGGCGATGGCGGTCTCGCGGCGTTGCGGCAGCAAGATCGCCACCCGGTCGCCGGTCTCACGCCCATCGCCGCCCACGCCCATCCCCGCCAGCACATTGGCGAAGCGGTTGGACGCCTCGCGCAACGCGCCGAAACTGGTCTCGCGCACCGCGCCGTAGCCGTCCTCTTCGACCTCGATCAGCGCGATGCGGTCAGGCTCGCGCGCGGCCCATTTGTCGCAGGTGTCGACGCCGATATTGTAGCGTTCGGGTATGTCCCATCGAAACGCAGCCCGCGTGGCCGCGTAATCCTTGCCGCGTGACAGCACCGGCTTTCCTCCCATTATGCAAGCGGCGCGGGGGCCGCTCTCCTCCGCGCGCTACCAAAGCGTGGACGGGGCGGAATGTCCATCTCTGCTCACGGGCTCGTGAGGGTCGCCTCGGGCGCAAGCCGCCCTGCCGCCAGCGCGCTCAACCCCACCATCACCGTCGCGGTGATCATCACGGCGGGCAGCCCGCCCATCTGGTAGCTCAGCCCCGACAGCAGCGTGCCGATCAGCCGCCCGCCCGCATTGGCCATGTAGTAGAAGCCCACATCCATCGTCACCCGCTCGGCCTGCGTGAAGGCGAGGATGAGATAGGAGTGGAGCGAGGAATTCACCGCGAAGATCGCACCGAAGGCCAGCAGGCCCACGACCAGCACGGTGCTGAGCCACAGCGACGGCGTCGGGTCGATCAGCACGGCGGCGCTGAGAAGGGCAGGCACCGCGAGCAGCGCCAGCGCCCAGTGCCGCGCGGCGCCGATCAACTCACCCTCGGGGCGGGATCTGGCCTTCAGGATGCGCGGGGCGGCGGCCTGCACCGCGCCGTAAAGGATGATCCAGAGCGCCATGAAGGTGCCCACGAGGAAGAAGGCCGCGCGGTCGCCTGCATGGGTGCCGTCCGACAGGACCGCGTAGAAATAGATCGGGATACCGACGACGAACCAGACGTCGCGCGCGCCGAACAGGAAGACCCGCGCCGCCGACAGCCAGTTCACATTGGCCGACTTCGAGAAGACTTCGGAGAATTTCGCGCCCTTGCGCCCGCGCGGCAGGCTCGGCGGCATCGCCACGACGATCGCGGCGAGGATCAGCGCCAGCACCACCGCCATCGCGACCACCGCGTAATCGAAGCCGAGCGCGGCCAGCAGCACCGCGCCGAGCAGGAAGCCCACGCCCTTCACTGCATTTTTCGACCCGGTCAGCACCGCGACCCATTTGAAGAGCCCGCCATTGCCGGTGGGCGCCAGCAGCTTCACCGCCGATTTCGAGGACATTTTGGCAAGGTCTTTGGCGACCCCGCTGAGGCCCTGCACCACCATCACATAGGTCACTGACGCACCAATCGCCCAGGACGGGTTCAGTTGCGCCAGCGCGATCAGCGCCACGACCTGCAGCGACAGCCCCGCATAAAGCGTCGAGACCAGCCCGAACCGCGCCGCGATCCAGCCCGCCGAGAGGTTTGTCACCATCCCCGCGACCTCATACAGGATGAACAGGTAAGCCAGCTGCACCGGGGAAAACCCGAGCGTGTGGAAATGCAGCAGCACCAGCATCCGCAGCGCGCCGTCGGTGAGCATGAAGGCCCAATAGGCCGCCGTCACCGCGATATAGGCGGAGAAGCCTTCGGGGCTGCTGGCGGGGTTGTCGGTCACAGGGACGCCCCCACCATCAGCGCGACATCGGCCAGCCGATAGGCATAGCCCATCTCGTTGTCATACCACGCATAGACCTTCACCTGCGTGCCGTTCACCACCATCGTCGAGGGCGCATCGATGATCGAAGAGCGGATATCGTTGGTGTAATCCGAGGACACGAGCGGGCGCGTCTCGTAGCCGAGGATACCGGTCAGATCGCCCTCCGCGGCGGCCTTGAACAGCGCGTTGACCTCTTCGGCGGTCGTTTCGCGTTCGACCTCGAAGACGCAATCGGTCAGCGAGGCATTGAGCAGCGGCACCCGCACGGCATGGCCGTTCAGGCGCCCCTTCAGCTCGGGATAGATCAGCGTGATCGCGGTGGCCGAGCCGGTCGTGGTCGGGATCAGCGAATTGAGCGCCGAGCGGGCGCGGCGCAGGTCTTTCGCGGGGCGGTCCACGATGGTCTGGGTGTTGGTCACGTCATGGATCGTGGTGATCGCGCCGTGCTTGATCCGCAGGTTTTCGTGGATCACCTTCACCACCGGGGCGAGGCAATTGGTGGTGCAACTGGTCGCCGTCACGATGCTATGCGCAGCCGGATCGTAGGCGTCATTGTTCACACCATAGACGATATTCGCGGTCGGGCCATCCTTCACCGGGGCCGAGACGACCACCTTCTTCACGCCAGCTGCGAAATAGGGAGCGAGTGCTACTTCGGATTTGAAGACGCCGGTGCAGTCGATCACCACATCGACCCCGTCGAGCGGCAGGTCTTCGATATTGCGCGTGCCGATGAAGGGCAGGCGGGTGCCGTCGATGGTGACGCTGCTCTCGTCGCTCGCGAACTCCGCGTCCCAGCGGCCATGAACGGAGTCGAATTCCAGCAGATGCGCCTGCATCGTCGCATCGCCCACCGCGTCGTTGATCCATGCGATCTTCGCGCCGCGTTCCAGAAGCGGCTTCAGGGCGAGTTTCCCGATGCGGCCGAGGCCATTGAGGGCGTAGGTGGTCATGGTCGTTCCTTCAGTTGCGGCCGATGTCATCGACGGCGGATTGCAGCGCGATGCGGTCGAGCGTTGTCAGAGGCAGGGCGGTGAAGGCCTCGATCCGGCGGTGAAGCGCGCCATAGGCCTGCTGGAAGGCGAGCGCCTTTTCGGCCTCGGTGCCGGTCGCCTTTACCGGGTCCGCCATCCCCCAATGGCCGCTGATCGGCTGGCCGGGCCAGGGCGGGCATTCCTCGTTCGCGGCGAGATCGCAGACGGTGAAGACGAAATCGAGCGGGGGCGCGTCCTCGCCCTGAAACTCCGCGATGGTCTTGGCCCGCAGGGGGGTGACATCATGGCCCTTGTCACGCAGCACCTGCACCGCGAAAGGGTTCAGCTCGGAATAGGGCTTGGTTCCGGCGGAATAGGCGTTGAACCGGTCACCGGCCCGCGCCCGCAGGATCGTCTCGGCGAGGATAGAGCGCGCCGAATTGCCAGTGCAGATGAAGAGCACGTTGAATTTCCGACCCGCCGCAGATCGCGTCATCGCGCTGTCTCCGTTTGGGTCGGTGTGCGTAATAGGGGAGCAGATATCGGGGCGGCCCTGACAGCAGTCGATCAGCAGCGCGTCGAAGAGGCTGCGCACGCTCTCCATCTCGATCCCGTAGCGCAGCGAGGTGCCCGCCCGCGTCTGACCGATCAGCCCGACCTCGCTGAGTGCGGCCAGATAGGCCGAGAGCGTCGAGGGCTTCAGCTCCAGCGCCGCGCCGATCTCGCCGGCGGGCAGCCGGTCGGGATACCGGCGCATCAAGAGCCGGAAGATCGCGAGGCGTTGCGCATGGCCCAGCACGGTGAGCCGCTGAGGTGTCATCTGATCCATATTTCGAGGTTTTACGAAATAAGAGAGTCGGATCAAGTGAAGCTTTGATGACAGGGCGCTTTACATGCGTGAGTTGTAAACAATCCTACCAAAACCCCCGTGATATCAACGCACCCGGAAACACTCACAAATTCGTGAAGAGTCAACAAAATAGGGCCGAAACGAGACTGCCCTAACGTCATGCAAATGCAGAATCGTCAGCAAAGCAAAGAGAATAAACGAGAATTCGCGTCGCACGCGAAAGGACAAACGGCACTGAGAACGGCAATTATGGTCGGTCTGCCATAATTCCTGCCGCATTTCGGACATGACTGGGCAAGAGAACTTTAAGCACGAACCGACCCAGCCGGTGCGTCGCCAAGAAGGGGGCGCGCGCCGTCCCTGTAACATTGGTGGTCGCGGTCGGCATGGGCGTGCCGGACCGTGTGTCACCCAAAAATCCGCATCGCCCCTGCGGAAAAGGAGAGCTCCCTCGTGTATGAAGCGAATTCCATCTTTGATTGGCATCGCCGTGGTTTCGAGGCGCTCAATTCTTACTGGGAGACGCTCGACCAGCTCGAACAGGCCGTAAAGGACGTCTCGGACGCCGATCTTGGTTTTGTCGAAGATCAGCTCGACACCGTTCTCGAGATGATCGATGCGTTCGAGCCGACCGTCAGCGTCATCGGTCAGGTCAAAGCGGGAAAAAGCACCCTTCTCAACGCGTTGATCGGCAAGCCGGGGATGCTGCCCTCGGATGTGAACCCGTGGACCTCGGTCATCACGGCGCTGCATCTGAACGCGCGCCACCGCCCGATGGACACGCGCGCGCTGTTTCGCTTCTTCGACCGCCACGAATGGGATCGGCTTGTGGCGACGGGCGGGCGTCTGGGCGAGATGGCCAACCGCGCGGGCTTCGAGACCGAGGCCGAAAGCGTGCGCAAACAGGTCACCGCGATGCGCGATGCGACCGAGGCGCGGCTTGGCGAGCAATTCGAAGACCTTCTGGGCACCAGTCGCGCGTTCCCGACGCTCGATAAGGCGGTGCTGGATCAATATATCTGCTACGGCGATCCCGACGATCTGGCCGAAGGGGCCAGTGAGGGCACCTATGCCGATCTGACGAAATCCGCCGATCTCTATCTCGATCTGCCGCATCTGCCGCGGGGGCTGTGCCTGCGCGACACGCCGGGTGTGAACGACACGTTCATGATGCGCGAGCAGATCACGCTGAACGCCATCGGCGACAGCCGCGCCTGTATCGTCGTGCTCTCGGCCCATCAGGCGCTAACCACGATGGATCTCGCGCTTTTGCGCATCATCTGCGCGATCGACGCGCGCGAAGTGGTGATCTTCGTCAACCGTATCGACGAGCTGGAAGATCCGCGCGGGGCGCAGACCGCGATCCGCAACTCGATCCGCAAGACGTTGGGGCGCATGGGGCTGGGCGAGGAGATCGAGATCCTCTTCGGCTCGGGCTACTGGGCCAATTGCGCGATGGGCGATGTGAACGAGATGGCGCCCGCCAGCCGCGCCGCGCTGGAGAAGATGACCGGCACCACGCCTACCAGCGAGACCGAACTGCGCCAGCGCGCGATGGAAGCCTCCGGGATCGGCGCACTGATGCAGGCCGTGGTCTCGCGCATCGTCGAGGGGCCGGGGCAGGCCGTGCTGGGCGATGTGCAGGATGAGCTGGAGCGCATCATCGAACGCGCCGAGACCGTCGATAGCGTCGCCCGCGTGGCCGATCCGTCCACCATCCTCAGCGAGTCGAAATTGATGCTCCGCCTCGCCGAGATCGAGGAAGAGGCGGTGTCGGCCTTCAATAACGAGGCGGCGGGGCTGCGCGCGGAGCTGCGCGAGCGGCTCGACCGGGCGCAGGAGCAATTCGTGGCGTCTGCGCTGGAGGCGCTGCAATCGCATATCGACACTTATGGCGAGATCGGCGCGTGGACCCATGATCCGACCGCGCTGCGCATGGCGATGAAGACGGCTTTCGCGTCGAATTGCGCGCGGCTGCGGCGCAAAGGTGAATCGGCGCTCGATATGGTCAGCGACGGGATCGACACTTTCCTCGCCGCCGAGTTCGGCGTGATCCGCGAGGCCGATGTCAGCCGCTTTCCCGAACAGCCGCAACATCGCGCGCCGACCGTGCTGGCGCGGATGATCACGCTGGATATGCAGGGCGCATGGTGGCGGCGCTATTGGCGCTTCAATCGCAAGGGGGCGGCGCAGGCGCGCTACCGCGAGGTGATCATCGCGGAAACCACGCCGCTGATCGAAGATCTGATGACCGAGTATTTCGACCCCGCCATCGCGCGCAGCCGCGAGATCGTGGAGCGCTTCGCCTTCGATCAGGGTCAGTTCTGCAAAGCGGTGCGCGAGCGCTGCCTGTCGGGCGCGTCCGGTCACGATAAGGAAAGGCTCTCGGCATGAACTCGCTGCGCAAACGTGAACGCCCCGACTTGCCGGATCTGTCGAAAGCGCAAGCCCCGCAGGCCGCATTGAAAACGCGCAAGCTGCGAGTGCTCGTGGCGGGCGAGTTTTCGGCCGGGAAGACCAGTCTCATCAACGGGTTGCTGGGCGAGAAAGTGCTGCCCTCGCATGTCACCGCGACCGCGCTGCCGCCGATATGGCTGGTGCGCGGCGGGGACCGGGCGCAGCTTTGGATCGACAAGGAAGAGGTCGCGCGCCCGCTCTCTGATCTGGCGCAGCTCAATCTGGAAAAGGCGCGCTATTGCGTGATCGCTCATAACGCGCCGATCCTCGATCGGATCGACATCATCGACACGCCCGGTTCGTCTGACCCGAACATGCCGATGGAAAGCTGGCAGCGGATGCTGCGCTATGCCGATCTGGTGATCTGGTGCACCAATGCGACGCAGGCATGGCGGCAGAGCGAGAAGGCGGTCTGGGACGAGATGCCCGAGGCGCTGCTGGAACAGCCGATGCTGGTGGTGACCCATGGCGACCGTCTGCCTGATGAACGCACCCGCGCGCGGCTGATGCGCCGCGTCGAGCGCGAGGCGGGGGAGGTTTTCCCGACGATCCGTCTGGCCGCGCTGACCGAGCCTTCGGACGTGGCGCAGATCGCGCGCGAGATCGAGCGGCTTGTCGGGCAGATCGACAAGCCATCGGGGGCCGCGAACGAGACGGTCGCGAAATTCGTGGGCGAGCGCGACGTGATCGCCTTCCCGAAACCGCGCACGCCGGTCAAGCCGCGCCGTTTGCGCTCGGCGCGTCTGGTGAAGGCGGAAAGCGCGGAGCTGCCCGAGGTGACGGATGCAGAGCCGTTGATCCTCGACTCGCCGCTGCCCGACTATCCGCCCGCCGAGACCGCCCCGATGCCGGGCCCGGCCCGCGCGCTCTGGGAGGAGCTCACGGCGGGCCACGCCTTCACGGATGCCGCGGATGTCCTCGCCCATGTCGAACATCTGCTTGATCGGCTGGATGCCGAACCCCCGATCGAATCCGAGCCAGCCTACGCGAGCAAGAGGACCAAGCCATGAAGATTGCCCCGCAACTGCGTAAGGAACTCGACTTTCTCAACGGCGCGCTCGATCGGATCGAAGCCTCCGTCGAGCGCAGCGCTCGTCCGCGCATCCGCGATCTGCGCTTGCGGCT
Organism: Thioclava sp. DLFJ5-1; assembly: GCF_002020115.1. Lineage (NCBI taxonomy): Bacteria > Pseudomonadati > Pseudomonadota > Alphaproteobacteria > Rhodobacterales > Paracoccaceae > Thioclava > Thioclava sp. DLFJ5-1. The sequence goes on from NZ_MPZU01000002.1 coordinate 198,782, forward strand.
GCATGACTGGGCCGCGCGCGTGGCGGTGATCGGGCAGGTGAAGGCGGGCAAATCGACCTTCCTCAACGCCTTCCTGCACCAGCATGACTTCCTGCCCTCGGACGTGAATCCGTGGACATCGGTCGTGACGAATATGCGTATCAACCTGCCCGAAGACCCGGTGACGGGCGCGCGGTTCGAGTTCTTCTCGGAGGCCGATTGGGACGAGATCATCAATGGCGGCACCCGCATCCGCAAGCTGACCGAAGAGTTGCTGCCGGGGTTCGACACTGACATCCTGCGCGAGCAGTCCGAGCAGATGCGTCGCCGCGCCCAGCGACGTCTCGGCAAGCATTACCAGATGCTGCTGGGTCAGCATCATGACTATGACTTCCTCGCCCCCGATCTGCTGCAACGCTATGTCTGCGCGGGGCCCGGGGCGGATGACGGGTTGGAGCGCGAGGCGCTTGGCCGCTATGCGGCGCTGACGAAAAGCGCCAACATCTACATGCGCTTGCCCGAGTTTCAGGTGCCCACGATCATCACCGACACGCCCGGCGTGAACGACCCGTTCCTCGTGCGCGACGAGTTCACCTGTCGCTCGCTCGACCGCTCGGACGTGTTCATCATGGTGCTCTCGGCGCATCAGCCGCTGACCGATGTCGACCTCGCCCTGATCCGCATTCTCGCCAAGCAGGACGACAAGGATGTGCTGATCTTCCTCAACCGGATCGACGAGCTGGACGATTACGCGGTCGAAGTGCCGCGCGTGATTGCCGATGTGTCGCGCCGTCTGCGCGCGGCGATCCCCGATATCGATTTCAAGATCGTGGCGGGCAGCGCCTATCTCGCCGACCTGACGCAGCGCTCCGACGAGGAAGCCGCCTGGGCGCGCGCCGAGATGGATTCGATGGAGCTGGCGCAATACCTCTATTCGCGCTTCGGCCGCGTGCCCGAGGATCCGATCGACCGGCTGCTGCTGGCCTCGGGCGTCGAAGAGGTCAAGCATGTGCTCTCTGCCGTGATCGACGGCGGGGTGGGGCGTCAGCAGCTCGCTCAGCTGCGCGGCGATCTGCGCGCGGAGCTGTCGGGGATGCAATTCGTCGCCCGCCGCGAACGCGACACGCTGCAGATGCAGATCGAGAGCATCCGCTCGGACGTGGCGGAGGCTGCGATCGAGGAAATGAGCGGCGAGATCGCGGCGACGGAATCGCTGCGCGGCGCGCTCGAAAACCATGTCGAGAGCGCCGAGCATCAGATCGAAGCGGTGCTCAACCGCGGCTGGTCGGCGCTGGAGACGCGGCTCAACAAGAGCATCGAGGATTTCGTCCTGAGCCAGCGCGACCGGTTCGAGGATGTCCTGCGCACCAACCGGATCCGCGACGGCCGTCCGCCGCGCAGCTTCGAGACCGACACGACCGCGCTGCAGATCGCGCTCGAACGCGAGGTGACGAAAAGCTACGCCCGGTCGCGTGCGGCGATCGACGTGCTGCTCGACAATGCGATCCATGCCTGCCGCACAACGGTCGCGGACCGGTTCGACGATCCCAGCGAAGAGATCGACCTGTCGGATATGCCGCATGACACTTTCACCTCGACACTGACGCTGACCCGGCGCGCGCTGCGCATCAACTTCGCGCTGGAGCGGGGCTGGGCCTTCTGGCGCGGTCCGACCGTGAATATCGAGAAGACCCTCGACGGGTTGCGGATCGTGGCGGCGGAAGAACTGCGTCCGGCGGTGGAGAAGATCCTGCAGGCCTATGGCGAGGCGCTGGTGGAACGCGCCAGCGCAGGCGGGTCGCGGCTGCGGGTGATGGTGCGGATGATGGAGATGATCGTGCGCGAGCGGACCTTGCAGCTCAAACAGGAGCGGGCCGAGTTGGAACGGCTGGCCCGTGATCCGCAGATGCAAAGCCGCCTGGCGTCCCGAATCCAGAGCAAGCTGGAAGTGCTCGAACGGCGTCTGATCAATCTCGGGGCGATCGAGAGCGCCGTCAGCAGCACCATGATGCCGCGGCGCAAACCCGCGACGCGCGCAGCGTAAGGGCGAAAGGGCAATGATTTTCAAGCAAGAGCTCAACCGCGAGGACGCGCCGCCCGATCCGCATCGCGCGCCCCTTCGGGTGGCGATCTGCGGCGAGGTCAATTCCGGCAAGTCCACCGTGCTCAACGCGATTTTGCGCGCGCGGAGCATCGGCGACAATCTGGGCCGGACCGAGCGTCCGACGGTCGTCGCGCGCTACCGGGCGACGCCGGGCGTGGTGATGCGCGACGCGACGGGGCGTGAGATCGACGCGGCGGAGGTCGAAGAAGGCTGGGCCGTGCCCTCCGAGATTTACGTCTATTCCGCGCAGCCGCATCTGCAAGGGTTCGAATTCGTCGAAGTGCCGCTGAGCCGCCCCGAAGACGTGAACGAAGAGCAAATCGGGCTGATCGCGACCTGCGACGTGATGATCTGGGTGACGATCGCCTCGCAGGCCTGGCGGCTGACCGAAAAGACGATGATCGAGCGGCTCGGGCCGGCGCGCCCGTCGGACTGTCTGCTTGCGATTTCGCGCGGCGACAAGCTGCGCAACGACACCGATCGGGCGAAGCTGAAAGCCCGGGTGCAGCGCGAGTCGGCGGCCTATTTCTCGCGGGTCGCTTTCCTGTACGGGTCGCGCGATCTCCTGCGCGAGGCCGAAACCTCGGATGAAGCCTTCCAGCGCAGCGGCGGTGCGGCGCTGATCGCGGCGCTCGGGGCGATGACGGGGCGCGCGGTGGCCGGGCTCGATACGCTCGATCCCGAGACCGAGGCGGATCTGGCGATCGGCACCCATGACGCGCCCTCTCCGCTGCTCTCCGAACATGGGGGCGCGGTGCTGCCGTTCCGCTCGCGCAGCGTGCGTAAACGAAGTTCGGAGCCAGCAAATTCCGGCGCGCCCGTCGCGCCGCCCGGGGCCGAACCCGAGTTTCGGCCTGACCCGCATCCCGTCGACCGCACACCCGAGGTGTCGCCGAGGCGGGTCACGCGTTCGTCCAAGCCGGGCCGCGACGCGGAGCGTGAGCCCGTTCGTGAGCCGGGGCCGAATGTCACCGGGCCCGTCATGCCCGAAACCGAAGCCGAGATGGAAACCAAGCAGGACAGCCCGCTGCTGCTGGCCACCACGCGGCTCAGGCTCGGTATCGAGCTGCCCGAAGGGTTGCAGCTTGCCGGGCGGATCGGCCCCAGAGACCGGATCTTGCGGCCCGTCAAAGGGTCGTCGGACGAGATCGTGGCCTGCGCCAAGGCACTGGAGAACCTGATGGCCGGGTTCGCCGGGAACTACACCACCGTGTTCGGCGGCCAGCTCGACACGATCACGGAAGCCGGCGACGATGTGCGCATCATGTTCGCAAGCGCGCCCGAGACCGGCCTGACCTTCGCGCAATTCACCGTCGACCTGATCGACGAGCCATCGGCGCATGCGCTGTTCGCACGTTTGGCGGGCACCTTGGTCTGATCGGGGCGGCAGGTCGCCTCCGCGATCTTCCTTCGCCCGCGAAGTGACGCGAAAACAGGCGCTGCCTATCACGAGAACGCAAGGTCATCTGACTATCGGTTTGCGCCGTGGCAGAGTGCGGCTAATCTTTCTTTCACGTCACAGCGCGCCGGGAACTGCGGCCGCTTGGGGTCTATGAAAAAAGTTTATTCCGCAGGGAGACCGAAATGTCCGATTTCAAGCGCCGTCTGGCTGCCCTCATGCTGGGCGCCGCCTCGACCGGGCTTCTGGCCGCAGGGCCTATTCAGGCCGAGACGGTGAAGCTCACGATCCTCGGGGTCGGCGATATTTACAATTTCGACGGCGATGGCGAGCGTGGCGGTTTCGCGCGGCTCAACGCGGTCGCCAAGAAGGAGCGCGCGGACAATCCCAACACGCTCTATGTCTTCGATGGCGACATGCTCTCGCCCTCGCTTCTGTCGGGGATCGACGAAGGCCAGAACACGATCGATCTGACCAATATCGTGCCCTTCGACATCGCGGTGCCTGGCAACCATGAGTTCGATTTTGGGCCGGAGAATTTCGAGAAGAAGATGGAAGGCTCGAAATACCCCTGGGCCGCGATCAACATCACCCAGGCCGACGGCTCGCCCATTCAGGGGCTTGGCGGCGTGATGATGAAGGAGATCGCAGGGCTCAAGGTCGCGCTCGTGCCGGTGGCCCAGGACACCACGCCCGAGGTCGCCAATTCGGGCGATCTGAAATTCCAGCCCACCGTCGACACGGCAATCGCGGCCGCCAAGAAAGCGCGTGAGGACGGCGCGGATCTGGTGATCGGCGTCGTGCAGACCGACCAGTCGAACGACCGTAAGCTGATCGCGAGCCAGGATTTCGACGTGATCATGTCGGGCGACGACCACCTCAACGCGATGTTCTATGACGGGATCACGGCTTACGTGGAGACCTCGATCGACGCGCGCTACCTGCAGCCGCTCGATCTGACCGTCGACATCTCCGAGAAGGACGGCAAGCGCAAGATCAGCTGGACCCCGAATTTCCGCTGGATCGACACCGCGAATGTCACGCCGGACCCGGAATCGATGAAGCTGGTCAATGGCTTCAAGAAGCAGCTCGACGACAATCTCGGCCAGCAGATCGGCACGTCGGAAACCGAGCTGGACTCGCGGCGCAATGTCGTGCGCTCGCAGGAGAGCACGATGGGCGATCTGATCGCCGATGCGCTGCGCGATGCGACGAAGGCCGATGTCACGCTGATCAATGGCGGCGGCATCCGGGGCGATACGACCTATGACGCGGGCCACAAGATCACCCGCAAGGACGTGCTGACCGAGCTGCCCTTCGGCAACAAGACGGTGGTGACCGAGATCCCCGGCTCGCAGATCCTGAGCGCGCTGGAGAACGGCTTCAGCCAAGTCGAGAAGGGGGCAGGCCGCTTCCCGCAAGTCTCGGGCATGAGCGTGGTCTATGATCCGAGCGCGCCTGCGGGCTCGCGCGTGGTCTCGGTCGAGGTGGGCGGTCAGCCTCTCGACACCGACAAGGTCTACAAGGTCGCGACCAACGATTACATGCTGGGCGGCGGCGACGGGTATGGCGCGCTTGGCGGTGGCAAGGTCATCGTGAACGCGGGCAATGGTAACCTGATGGCCAATGACGTGATGACCTATGTCGAGAACAAGGGCACGGTCGCGCCCAAGCTCGACGGGCGGATCAAGAAACAGGGCGAGTGAGTTCGGCCTTATCGGAATGAGAGGCGGCGGGGAGACCTGCCGCCTTTTTCTATTGCGCGGCCCGGGGCAGGTTGCCCCGTGCCAAGTGGAGGCTTTGCCCGGAATAGCCGCGAAGCGGCCCGGGCAGCGCCCGGCCGCCCCCTCGGGCGGGCGCTTGGGGGCTAAGCGCGCGGATCGAGGTCATCCGGATTTGGCCGCGATAAAGCGCAGACCACATGGCGAGGGACGCCCGCCCGGCGATCGGGCGCGGCCCTGCGCTCACCTCACTCCAGCGGCGGCGCGCTGGCCTCGACCACGGTCTCCATCGCGACATAGCTCGAGGAGGAATGGACATGGGGCAGGGTGGACAGCTCCTCCGACATGATCCGCCGGTAATCGGCCATGTCGCGGGCGCGGATCTTCACCAGATAATCGAAACCGCCGGCGATCATGTAGCACTCTTCGACCTCGGGGATCGCACGCACCGCGGCGTTGAACGCTTTCAGTGCGGTCTCTCGCGTATCGCTCAATTTCAGCTCGATATAGGTGACATGGGTCAGCCCCAGCTTGATCGGCGAGATCATCGCGCGGTAGCCCTTGATGAGCCCGGTTTCCTCCATCTGGCGGATGCGCGCGGCCACCGGCGTCTTCGACAAGCCGACCCTGCGCGCTATCTCAGCCACGGGGAGGCGTGCATCGGCGATAAGCTCGTTTAGGATTCGCCTGTCGATCGCATCGATCTCTTCACTCATGGGCTGCAGAGTCTCCAAAAATAAGTCTTAGAGACCATCGCTTAGCAAATCTTTGAGCCAATCGCCTAGGGGAAATCGCATAATATCGGACAATCAGATTTAAGGGAGGATCGCATGGGCGACACGTTCGATCAGTTCACAACGCAGGCGAAATTCGCCGATGAAGCCGCACTTCTGGAGCGCCTGAAGGGCCAAGCCGAACTGAGCGAGAGTGATCGCACGCAGATCTCTGCCCGCGCGGCAAAGCTCGTGCGCCGTATCCGGACCGAAGCCAAACCGACGCTGATGGAGCATTTCCTCGCGGAATACGGTCTGTCGACGCAGGAAGGCGTGGCGCTGATGTGTCTGGCCGAGGCGATGCTGCGCGTGCCCGATGCCGAGACGATCGATGCGCTGATCGAAGACAAGATCGCACCGTCGGACTGGGGCAAGCATATGGGCACGGCGTCGTCCTCGATGGTCAACGCCTCGACCTGGGCACTGATGCTGACGGGGCGCGTGCTCGAAGACGAAAAGCCCGGCATGGCAGGCGTGTTGCGCGGTGCCGTGCGCCGTCTGGGTGAGCCGGTGATCCGCGCCGCCGTCAGTCGCGCGATGAAGGAGATGGGCCGCCAGTTCGTTCTCGGCGAGACGATCAAGGACGCGCTGAGCCGAGCCAAGAAGCTCGAAGATCGCGGCTATACCTACAGCTACGACATGCTGGGCGAGGCCGCCCGCACCGCGCGCGATGCCAAGCGCTACGCGAAGGATTACGCCGACGCGATTGCCGCCATCGCGAAGGTCTGCAAGGACCGCCCCGTGGCCGAAAACCCCGGCATCTCGGTGAAGCTTTCGGCGCTGCATCCGCGCTACGAGGTCGCCAAGGAAGAGCGCGCCATGGCCGAAATCGTGCCGGTGCTAAAGGATCTGGCGAAGGCCGCGAAGGCCGGGAACATGGGCCTCAACATCGACGCCGAGGAGCAGGACCGTTTGGTGATCTCGCTCAAGATCATCAAGGAGGTTCTGTCGGACCCCGAGCTTGCCGGCTGGGACGGGTTCGGCGTCGTCGTGCAGGCTTACGGCAAACGCGCGAGCCTCGTGATCGACTGGCTGGGTGCGCTGGCCGAAAAACTCGACCGCAAGATCATGGTGCGTCTGGTGAAGGGCGCCTATTGGGACACCGAGATGAAGCTCGCGCAGGTCGAAGGCCTGCCGGACTTCCCGCTGTTCACCACGAAGGCTGCGACCGATGTCAGCTACCTTGCCAATGCGCGCAAGCTGTTCAGCTACACCGACCGCATCTATCCGCAATTTGCGACCCATAACGCCCATTCGGTTGCGGCGATCCTCGAGATGGCCGACGGCCGTCCCTACGAGTTCCAGCGCCTGCATGGCATGGGCGAGCGTCTGCACGAGATCGTCCACCGCGAGGAAGGCACCCGCTGCCGCATCTACGCCCCCGTCGGCGCGCATCGCGATCTGCTGGCCTATCTGGTGCGTCGCCTGCTGGAGAACGGTGCGAACTCCTCCTTCGTGCACCAGATCGTCGATGAGGACGTGGCCCCCGAGACCATCGCGGAAGACCCGTTCGTGCAGCTTGCGAATGCCGAGCGTTCGGCGATGCTCAAGCTCCCCTCGGAAGTGTTCGCCGAGTCCCGCGAGAATTCCATGGGCTTCGATCTGACCGACGAGGGCACGCTGGCGCGCATCGACGCGGCCCGCAATGTCGCGATCCCGGATGCGGGACCCCTTGTGGCGGGCGAGGCGACCGGCGAGGCCGTGGCCGTCATCAACCCCTCGACCGGCGAAGAAGTGGCCCGCGTCACCGAGGCCGACGAGGCCTGTGTCGCAGCCGCCATCGACGCCGCGCGTCCTTGGACTGCGCCTGTTTCCGAGCGCGCCGCCGTTTTGCGTCGCGTGGCGGAGCTTTACGAGGAAAACTTCGGACCCTTCTTCGCGGTGCTCGCGAAAGAGGCTGGCAAGAGCCAGCTCGACTCCGTGGGCGAACTGCGCGAGGCGGTCGACTTCCTGCACTACTACTCCGCGCAGGCCGAAGAGAGCGACCCGACCGCACGCGGGATCTTCGCGGCGATCAGCCCGTGGAACTTCCCGCTGGCGATCTTCACTGGGCAGATTTCGGCGGCGCTCGCGGCCGGCAATGGCGTGATCGCGAAACCGGCCGAGCAGACGCCGCTCGTTGCCGCCATCGCTGTGCGCCTGATGCATGAGGCGGGTGTGCCGCGCGACGTGCTGCAACTGCTGCCCGGTCAGGGTGAGACGGTGGGCGCGGCCCTGTCGTCCAACCCGAAGATTGCGGGCATCGCCTTCACCGGCTCGACCGAGACGGCGAAGATGATCCGCCGGTCGATGGCCGACAATCTCGATCCGACCGCGCCGCTGATCGCGGAAACCGGTGGTCTGAACGCGATGATCGTGGACTCCACCGCGCTGCCCGAACAGGCGACGCGCGACATCATCGCCTCGGCCTTCCAGTCGGCGGGGCAACGCTGCTCGGCGCTGCGCTGCCTCTATGTGCAGGAAGACGTGGCCGAGGGTCTGATCTCGATGATCAAGGGCGCGATGGACGAGCTGTCGCTGGGCGATCCGTGGTATCTGTCGACCGATGTCGGCCCGGTGATCGACGGCGAGGCGCAGGCTGATATCGCCGCCTATATCGCGAATGCCGAGAAAGAGGGCCGCGTGCTGCACAAGCTCGACGCGCCGTCCAACGGGCATTTCATCGCTCCGACGCTGGTGAAAGTCTCCGGCATCGAGGCGCTGGAGCGTGAGGTCTTCGGCCCGGTTCTGCATATCGCGACCTATCGCGCCGAGGATATCGAGAAGGTGTTCGCCGCGATCAACGCCACTGGCTACGGGCTGACGGCGGGTCTGCACAGCCGGATCGACAACCGCGTGCAGGAGGTCTCGGACGCCCTGCATGTCGGCAACCTCTACGTCAACCGCAACCAGATCGGTGCGGTCGTGGGCTCGCAGCCCTTCGGCGGTGAGGGGCTGTCGGGCACGGGGCCCAAAGCGGGCGGTCCGCTGTATCTCACGCGCTTCGCGATGGCGCCCGAGGCGTCGTCGAAGAATGGCGAATGGGGTCACAAGGCCGATCTCGATGCGCTGCGCAAGAAGCTGGCGAAAGCGGCAGCGAAGGCCGAGGCGAGCGAGCCGCTCGAAGCGCTCGAACTGCCGGGACCGACGGGCGAGGCGAACACGCTGCGTCGCTATCCGCGCGGGCCGATCCTGTGCCTCGGGCCGGGCGAGGCTGCGCAGGTCGCGCAGATCAAGGCGGTCGAGAAGCTGGGCGGCGTGGCCGTCGGGGCCGATGGCAAGATTGCCCCGGAAGTCCTTGAAACGCTTGAGGATATCGCGGGCGCCATCTGGTGGGGCCACGACACGCGCGCCCTTGTGAAAGCGCTTGCGAAACGCGAAGGCCCGATCCTGACGCTGACCACAGGCGCGGTGCAGAAGGCCGATGTCCTCCACGAGCGGCATCTCTGCGTCGACACCACGGCGGCGGGCGGCAACGCGGCGCTGCTAGCCGGGTAAACCCCGCTAGCCCACATCCTCGGAGGCCACCGACATCGCCTTGATGATCGCGTGGCACGCCATCCCCTCGGTCAGGCCCAAGGCTTCGACCGAGCGGGTGGTGAGCCGGGCCAGCAGATGCTCGTCGCCCATCTTCAGGCGGGCGTAGACGCTGGGCGGGTCGGCGGGGCGCAATTCCGCGACCGTGACGGGCAGGATGTTGAGCGCGGAGAGGCCCTCGGGCCGTCCAACCGCCAGCGTCACGTCGCCCGCATGGATGCGCAGCCGCAGCGATTGGCCGGGCTGGCCTGCCGGATAGGGCAGCAGCACCGGCCCGCTCGCGGTCTCGATCCGGGTCAGCCCATCGTCCTCCTGCGCCTGAACCCGGCCCGAGATCACCGCGCCGGCTTCGCGCTGCCCAAGGGCGGGGGCCAGTGTCGGGTCAGACAGGATTTCGCGCGCCGGGCCGAAGCCGCGGAGGCGTCCGGTCTCGATTAGCGCGATCGAAGTCGCAAGCCGTGCGACCTCGGCGGGGGCGTGGCTGACATAGAGGATGGGCAGTTTAACTTCGTCCCGTAACCGCTCGATATATGGAAGAATTTCCGCCTTCCGTGCGGCGTCCAGTGCGGCCAGTGGCTCGTCCATCAGAAGCATGCGCGGGTTCGACAGGATCGCGCGTCCCAAGGCGACACGGCTCTTCTCGCCGCCAGAGAGCGCGGCGGGACGACGGTCGAGCAGCGCGCCGAGGCCGAGTATCTCGATGATGCGGTCGAACTCCGGCGCGGTCTTGGATGAATTAAAGCGCTGTCCGTAGAGAAGGTTCGATTTCACGCTCAGATGCGGGAACAGCCGCGCGTCCTGAAAGACATAGCCGATGCGGCGCTTGTGGGGCGGCAGGCAGATCCCGGCCTCGGTGTCGAGCAGTACCTCGCCATTCACCACGATCCGCCCCCGGTTGGGCCGCAGCAGCCCCGCGACCGCGTTCACCACCGTCGTCTTGCCCGCGCCGGACGGGCCAAACAGCGCGGTCACGCCCTCGGGCGCGGTGAAATCGACGTCGAGATCTAGCGCGGGCAGGCGATGGCTGAGCGAGATTTCCAGCATCAGTTCTGCCCCGCGATGCGCGCCGCGATCCACCGTGCCAGCCATTCCGAGACCAGTAGCGCGCCAAGCGCGAGCGTGACCGAGATCACCACCAGCCGCGCGGCCTCCGCCTCGCCGCCCGGCACCTGCAATTGCGAATAGATCGCGAGCGGTAGGGTCTGGGTCTGGCCGGGGATGTTCGACACGAAGGTGATCGTCGCGCCGAATTCGCCCATCGCCTTGGCGAAGGCGGTGATGCTACCGGCAAGGATGCCGGGCAGGATCAGGGGCAGGGTGATCGTTGCGAAACTGGCGATGCGCGAGGCCCCGAGGGTGGAGGCCGCCTGTTCCAGCTTTGGGTCCACCGCCTCGATCGCGAGCCGGATCGCGCGCACCATCAGCGGGAAGGCCATGATCCCGGCGGCCAGCGCCGCCCCGCGCCACGAGAAGGCGACCGTGATCCCGATCTTCGCCAGCGCCGCCCCGATCACCCCGTTCGGCGCGAAGCCGATCAGCAGCAGGTAGCCGGTGACGACGGGCGGCAGGATCAGCGGCAGATGCACCAGCCCGTTGACGAGGCTGCGCCCGGGAAAGCGCCAGCGCGCCAGCGCATAGGCCACGAACAGGCCCGGCGGCAGCGAGAGAGCCGTCGCCCAGCCTGCCACTTTCAGCGACAGGACAACCGCTTGCCAGTCGGAGGGCGACAGCCAGCTCATTTCAGCGTCTCGAAGCCTTGCTCGTGGAAGATTTTCGCGGCTTCATCCGATTTCAACTCGGCGTAGAAGCTTTTGGCCGCGTCGGTATCGGTGAGGCGGGCCGCAGGGTAGCGGATCGGCGGGTGGCTGTCCGCGGGGAAGGTCGCCACGACATGCACGCGCGGCTCGGCCACGGCATCGGTCGCGTAGGTGATGCCATAGGGTGCTGCGCCTAGCGCCACCATCGCAAGCGTCGCGCGCACGTTATCAGCCTGCGCGACTTCGGGCGCCACCTTGGACCAGAGCCCGTAATGCTCCAGCGCCGCCTTGCCGTATTGGCCCGCAGGCACCGCGTTCACCAGCGACATTGCAAGCTTGCCGCCATTCAAAAGTTCATCGAAATCCAAATCGGGAGAGATCGTCACCGGCGCGGCCTTCGGGTCATGGGCTATCAGCACGAGGTGGTTCGCCAGCAGGTCCTCTTGCGTCTCGATGCGGCCCGTCTTCGCGACCGTTTCCATCCAGCCGGGATTGGCGGAGATGTAGATGTCCGCAGGCGCCCCGGCGGCGATCTGACGGGCCAGCGCGCCCGAGCCCGCGTAGGAGATATGCGCCACATCGCCGGTCTTTTCTTCCCAGCCTTTCGCCACCTGATCGAGCGCGGTCTTCATCGAGGCGGCGGCAAAGATCGTGACGTCCTCGGCGCGGGCGGGCAGCGCGAGGCTCGCCGGGATCAGCGCAAGGGCGAGGATGCGGGGCAGGGACATGGGGCCTCCTTCGATATGTTCCGCCATACATATTGCAGCGCAGGCCGCCAAAGGCAAGCGCACGGAGGACCGATTGGGGCGCAAAAAAATGGGCCGGCGCATCGCTGCGCCGGCCCGTTCGGGTCGTCTAAGGGAAAGGCTTAGCCGCCCGAGTTTTCGTTTTGTGCGGGCACGGAGGCCTGATCGCCGGACGGGTAGCCCGGACCCATCAGCTCACCATCGACTTCCTTGCCGTAGTAGCCCTGATGCTTGTGGTGCCATTTGTCGAAGGCGTCCTTCACCGTTACGTCGCCGATCTGGCGCGGGTCGTTCGGGCGCGGATGGCTGTCGACGAAGGCGGCCACGTCCCAGGCTTCCTGCACGCTGAGCTTATTCGGCTCCGACAGCGGCATGTTGTGCTTGATGAAGGCAGCGGCGGCATCGACCTTGTGCATGCCCGCCCCCCAGTTGAAGCTGTGCGGCCCCCAGAGCGGCGGGAAGACGACCTTGCCGTTGATGTCCTTCTGGCCCTGACCGTCGGCGCCGTGGCAGACCGCGCAGTTCTGAGCGAAGACCTCTTCACCGCGCTGGCGCGAGGGGTCTTGCGCGGGTTTGTCGATCTTTCCGAAGCCTGCACCTTCCGGTTTCTCGCCCGTGGGCAGGCCCTTGGACATCCAGAAGAAATAGGCCTGCAGGTCGCGATAGACATCCGAGCCATAGGGCGGCGGGCCGCCCGAGGGCGAGCCTTGCGCGTTCATCGAATAGGTGAAGCAGCCCTTGATGCGGTCCTCCATGGTGTTCACCATTTTGTTCTTGCCGCGATATTTCGGATAGACCGGGTAGGCGGCCCACATCGGCGCGGAATAGGCCTGACGGCCCGCGTCGAGGTGGCAGTTCGAACAGGACAGGTCGTTGCCCACGAAGTCATGCGCGTTGGTGCCGGTGTCGTTGAAGATCGCCATGCCGCGGCGCACCGATTTGCCGAAATCGTCATCGGGGATGGTGCTTTCCGCAGGCGGATGGAACAGCGCGGCCTGCTTGCCGTCGCTGCCGCTCTGCGCCGCGGCGGTCTCGGCTTCGCTCTGGTCGCGGGTGGCGCCGGTCAGCCAGCTGGGGGCGAGGCCGAAATCGACGAGGAGCGAGCCCAGCACGACCAGCACGAGGCCGCCGCCCACTGCGAGGATCGCCCGCAGCACGGTTTGCCCGCGGGAGGATTTGGTCTCTCCGCGCGGCGGGATATCGGACGGGTGCTTGTTACTCATTGATCCACTCCTTCACGGACCGGGATGTTGCTCTCCATCGCGGCCAGTTCGGTTTTGTCCATCGCCGGCATCGGGGCGAGCGACGCGAGGTAGTCGGCCACGGCGCGGCGATCCGAGTCGTTCAGGGCCTTGCCGATCCCCGCCATTAGGCCGAGCGGCGAGTTATGGCGCGCGCCGCCCGCCCACATGGCGAGCTGATGCGCGACATAGCTGGGCTGTTGCGCGGCGATCCCGGGGAAGTTCGGCGCGACGCCGACGCCCGAGGGGCCGTGACAGGTGAAGCAGGCCGGAACGCCGATCGACCAGTCGCCTTGTTTGGCGAGCTGCGCGCCGCGTTTGAGATCGCCCTGCAGCGAGGGTTTCGCGCCCGAGGGGCTGCTCATGCTCGCGTAGTAATTGGCCAGCTCGCCGATCTCGCGATCGCTGAGACCCTTCGCGACATAGGCCATCGAGTCGTTGAACCGGGTGCCTTTCTGGAAGTCATGCAACTGTTTGGCCAGATAGGGCGCCGGAAGACCCGCCAGACGCGGCACGGTCTCGATGCCTTCACCCTTGTCGCCGTGGCAGCTTGCGCAGGCCCAGACGGTGTCGGTGCCCTGACCCACAAGCTGGGCGACGCGCTCGGAATCGGCGCCCTGATCGGCCGCTTCGGAGTTCGGCTGCGCGGGCAGGTCGTTGATCAGCCCCGCAAGACCGGCCCCGCCATCGAACGGGTCCTTGTCGCCTGCGACCTTGCGGATATCGGCAACCTCGGGGGCGCTGATCGACTTGGCGTCGTCATTGAGCCCGGTCGCGACATAGGACGCGATTTCGGAAATCTCGGTGTCGCTGAGAACCGAGCCGAAGGCGGGCATCTGGCCCTCATAGCCGTCGCCATTGACGTTGAGCTTGCCGCCGATGCCGCGCATCACGATATGGGTCACGGCTTTCGCGCCGCCCAGCTTCACGACATCCGAGCCGTGCAGCGGAGGGAAGGCGCCAGCCACGCCTTCGCCCGCATCGCCGTGGCAGGTGGCGCAATTGTCGGCGAACAGCGTCTTGCCCGCGTCCAGGTCGGGCGCGGCGGCCTGAGCGAGTTTGGTGCTATCCTCCTTGGCCACCTCTTCTTGCGTCTTGTCGGCAACCTGAACGGCGGTGCTGGTCTGGACCAGCATGATCACCCCCCAGATCGCGAGGGCGATCGCGATCGAATAGACGGGCCACGGGATGCGGCGGGTTTCCTCGAACGGTTCGAAGGTTTCGTCGGGACGCCGGGGATCGGGTTTCTTATCGGTCATTCTTGTCTCCCTGGTCTCAGTTCGAGGCCGTGGTGGCATCGGTCGCGTCGCGTTGCTTTTCGGCGATCAGCGCGTAGCCGTTGTCGCGCAGGCCGTCCTTCGGCGGGGCGTATTGGCGCTTCATGCCCTGCAGATAGGTCACGAGGTCGAGCGCATCCTGCTTGGCCACGATCACACCGGATTTCGGCGCATATTGCGCGGGCAGCTTGACCACCACATCGTCGGGCCCGGCCTTGTCCTTATGCTCGAAGAGGTAGGGGTAGGCGGGCATGATCGACCAGCTCGCGATGGCGCGGGGCTGGTAGAGGTGGGTCAGCTGCCAGGCCTGCGAGGGCAGGCGGTCGCCGATATCCATCAGGTCCGGCCCGGTGCGCATCGTGCCCAGCTGGTGGGGGTCGTCATAGGCATAGTCGCCCGCGACCGAGGCCCGGCCCCAGCCACGTTCGGCATCGGGGGCCTGCGCCAGCGAGCGCGGCTGCTGCGAGTGGCAGTAGAGGCAGCCCATCGAGACATAGACGGCACGTCCGCGCGCCTCGGCCTCGGTGTAGGGTTTGAGCCCCTGCGACGGGCCTTGCGCGCTGATCTGCATGCCCGGCGCGATCACCAGGAACAGGGTCGCGAGCGCAAGGATCGCCAGCGCCGTGATTGCGAGAGGAAGATAGCGGTTCATTCTGCAGCCACCATGTTTTCGGTTTCGGTCTCACGGGTCTTCTTGGCGAAGCCGATCGCGATGAGGTTGATCGCCAGCAGCACGTGGCCCAGCGTCATCAGCCCGCCGCCGAGCGAACGGCCTTCGAGATAGGGCTTGAGCAGGATCACGCTGTCGGCGAAAGGCTTGGTCGCATCGAGCTGGGCGAGGCCCTGCAGGATGCCGCCGATGGTCAGCGAGAAGAAGTAGACGGCAAAGCCGATCACGTTCAGCCAGAAATGCCATGCGATCATGCGCGGGAAGGGCCAGTATTTGCCCGTTGCGCGCGGCACGATCTGGTAGATCGCGCCCATCAGCACCAGCGACACGAAGGCATAGGCGCCCAGATGCGCGTGCGCCACCGTGTAATGGGTGAAGTGGGTGATCGTGTTGACCGAGCGCAGCGCCTCGATCGAGCCCTGGAACGAGGCCAGCGTATACATCACCGCCCCGAAGGAGATGAAGCGCAGCGGCATCGACTCCTTGAGCGCCCAGAGGTTGCTCGCCACCGTGACGTGCTGGTTGATCGCCACCGCGATGACGGGAACGAACATCATCACCGAATGCACGACCGAAAGCGTCACCAGCCAGGTGGGGACGGGGCCGCCGATCAGGTGGTGGATGCCGACCTGGCTGTAGAACAGCGCCAGCGCCCAGAAGCCCACCAGCGACAGCGCGTAGGAATAGACCGGTTTACCGATGATTTTCGGGATGAAGTAATAGGCCGTGCCCACGCCCAGCGGCGTCAGCCACAGGCCCAGAACGTTGTGGGCATACCACCAGTTCATCGTGGCCTGCTCGACGCCGTGATGGACGCCGGGGATGTTGGCGACGATGAACAGCACCGGGAACCACAGCACGCCCGCGAGGAAGTACCAGCCCGAGACATAGATGTGATGGACGTTGCGGTTCTTCGCGGTCGCGATCAGCGGGGCCACGAAGCACGCCGCGCCGGCGGCGAGGATGATGTCGATCTGCCACGGGATCTCGAGCCATTCGAGGCCGTCGGTCCAGCCGTTCGCGATGGCCAGAACGCCGGCCGCCAGACCGATGTTCCACAGCACGATCCCGATCTTCAGAAGGCCCGTCATGCGCAGGTTGGTGCGGAAGATGCGCGGGATGATCCAGCAGACCGCCGCAAGCCCGCCCTGGCTCGCCCAGCCATAGGCGACCGAGTTCAGGTGAACGGTGCGCATCCGCCCGAAGGTCATCTGCGCGGTCCCCGACATCAGGTCGGGCAGGTGGAGTTCGAGCGAGGCGGCCAGCCCGTGCAGCGAGCCGTAGATCAGCCAGAACACCGCCGCCGCGATGAGCCACATCACGACGCTGGAAGAGTTTGCGTCGATGCCGCTGCGGGCGGTGTCGAAATGGTGGGGCTTGTCGGGGTAGTCGATATCCGCGCCCTCGCCGGGCTCGAAAATGGTCCGCGCGTCATCGGCGTCTGGCGTGTGGACCTGCTTGTTCGCGATCGCCCAGATCAGGATCGTCAACGCCAGAAGCGAGATGACGAAGCTGAGCGCGAGCAGCAGGCCGAGCGTTTCGGTGATTTGCATAGGCTGGCTCCGGTGTCAGACTTGACCCGGGCCGAGCCGGTGCGACGCGTGGATGCTCGTCACTGTTCCATTCTCCCTTTAGCCCGGTTGGTCGGTTTGTTTTCATGTCTCTTTCACGAACAATGCACGGCAGCGTGACCAGTTCCCAAACATTCAGATGTGTGCAGATGTCGGGCGCTCCGACCCCCGCTCAGGGACGATCACGACCATGTGGCACGGGGCCGTATGTTCGCGAACGCTAAGGATGGTGCAGTCACGGGGGCGCGACCACCTCACCTCACGCGATGATGAATTTGGTTGAACGGACCCTGCGGCATGCTTTCCTGCGCGGAAAGCGCACGCGTCCGGGTGCGTCATATTTTTAACGCGGAAAGCCGTCGCTGGGGCGCTCGCAATGTGCTCCCGCGGTCCTGATCGGGGCAACGAATGCGTGATCCGTGCCTCACGTTTGCCGTGAGACGGGTTGAAGCGTGGGCCGAAGTTCCAAGGGGAAGGGCGGCGTGCCGATTTGCGGGGCCCGGGAACCGGGCGGGGCCTCGGCGCGATTCTGGTGCAGGAACGGCGACAAGGGCGGCCTCTCGGACCCGCCCACGGCGCGCCGCGACGGGGGCGATGGAAAGGCAGGACGACAGTGGCCACGAAGGAGAATTTCAAGGACCACGCCGCGAACGAGCGGACCTTTCTGGCCTGGCTGCGCACGGCCATCGCGATCGTCGGCGTCGGGCTGACGGCCGCGAAGCTGACCCGGGCGGATATTCCTGGCTGGTCCGATCTCGCGATGGTGCTGAGCGGCGGGGTGGTGGTGATCCTCGCCTTCGTGCGGATGCGGATGCTGCGCGCGCTGATCGACGCCGAGGAAGCGCCGGACGAAAAAGGCACCAACTGGCCCGATCTGCTGCTCTTCGCGCTGGTGATCGCGCTCATGGTCCTGCTCGGGATTTTCATCCTGCATGTCCGCTGACGCCCTTGCATCTTCGCCGCGGCACGGGCTTGATGCCGCCAAAATGAAGGAGGACATCACATGAAACTTCTGCGTCATGGGCTGATCGGGGCCGAGAAACCGGGGTTGATCGACGATCAGGGCGTGATCCGCGACCTGTCGGGGCAGGTGGCCGATATCGGGGG
This sequence comes from Thioclava sp. DLFJ5-1, assembly GCF_002020115.1. Taxonomy (NCBI): domain Bacteria; kingdom Pseudomonadati; phylum Pseudomonadota; class Alphaproteobacteria; order Rhodobacterales; family Paracoccaceae; genus Thioclava; species Thioclava sp. DLFJ5-1. The sequence continues at coordinate 216,643 of NZ_MPZU01000002.1, forward strand.
CGCGGTGCTTTCCGATGACGGTCTGGCCGCAATCGGCTCGCTCGATGCGTCGGAGCTGCCTGTCGTGCCGGAAGGCACGCGTCTGGGCGCGCCGGTGGCCGGGATCGGCAAGATGATCTGCATCGGGCTGAACTATGCCGATCACGCCGCGGAATCCGGTGCGCAGGTGCCGCCCGAGCCGCTGATCTTCATGAAGGCCACCTCCGCGATCCAGGGCCCGAACGACCCGATCGTGCTGCCGCGCGGCTCCGAGCAGACCGACTGGGAGGTCGAGCTGGGCATCGTGATCGGCAAGCCCGCGAAATATGTCTCGGAAGAGGACGCGATGGATTACGTCGCGGGGTTCGTGCTCGCCAATGACGTCTCCGAGCGCAGCTATCAGAAGGATCGCGCGGGCCAGTGGACCAAGGGCAAGAGCTGCGACAGCTTCGGCCCGCTCGGCCCGTATCTCGTGACGCGCGACTCCGTGGCCGATCCGCAGAAGCTGGCGATGAAGCTGAGCGTGAATGGCGAGGTGATGCAGAACGGCTCGACCGAGACGATGGTCTTCGGGGTGAAGAAATTGGTGAGCTACCTCAGCCAGTTCATGACGCTGCATCCGGGCGACGTGATCTCGACCGGCACCCCTCCGGGCGTCGCGATGGGGATGGAGACGCCGCGCTTCCTGCGTCCGGGCGACGTGGTGGAGCTGGAGATCGAAGGCTTGGGCAAGCAGCGCGCCGAGGTCGTGGCCGACGCCTGAGGTCAGTCATTGAAGACAAGGGCAGGGCGCGCGGATCTCGCGCGCCCTTTTCCATGGGCGCTTACAGCCGGATCGGGTCGTCCTTGGCGATCCGGTCGAACTCCATCAGAGTCTGCACGAGCTTCGGCATCTGGTTCAGCGGGATCATGTTGGGCCCGTCCGAGGGCGCGGTATCGGGCGCTTCATGCGTCTCGATGAACACGCCCGCGATACCGAGGCTGACGGCGGCCCGCGCCATCACCGGTGCGAATTCGCGCTGACCGCCCGAGGAGCCGCCCTGGCCGCCGGGCTGCTGCACCGAATGGGTCGCATCCATGATCACCGGGTAGCCGGTCTTGGCCATCTCGGGCAGGCCGCGCATATCGGCGACCAGCGTGTTGTAGCCAAACGACGTGCCGCGCTCGGTCAGCAGGATCTTCTCGTTGCCCGTCGAGGCGACCTTGTCGGCCACGTTCGGCATATCCCACGGCGCGAGGAACTGGCCCTTCTTGATGTTCACGACGCAGCCGGTCTCGCCCGCCGCCAGCAGCAGGTCGGTCTGGCGGCACAGGAAGGCCGGGATCTGGATCACGTCGACGACGGCGCCGGCGATCCGGGCCTGCTCGGCGTCATGGATGTCGGTCAGCACCGGGCAACCGATCTCTGCGCGCACCTCTTCGAGGATCTTCAGACCCGCGTCGATTCCGAGGCCGCGCTTGCCCTTGAGGCTGGTGCGGTTGGCCTTGTCGTAGCTCGCCTTGAAGATGAATTGCGCGCCCGCCTGATCGCAGGCGCGGGCCATGTCCTTCGCGATCATCATCGCATGGTCGCGGCTTTCCAGCTGGCAGGGCCCCGCGATCACCGTCAGCGGGCGGTCGTTCGAGACGGTCAGCCCGCCGATTTTCACGTCTTTCATATCTCTCTCCGCAGCCTCGTGACGGGCCGCTCAGGGGTCAGCTCGAGACCTGCTCGCGCAGGACCGAAGCTGTGAGCGACAGCATCAGATAGATGCCCGAGAAGATCAGGAAAGCCAACAGCGTGTTCTCGAAAGCGCGCGGATAGGTAGGCTCGTCCGGGGCGACGGGGCGCACGCCCATCTCCAGATAGCGCACCTGCTTGTTGGCCTCGATCCGCGCGGTTTCCATCTGCTGGGCGGCCGCCGACAGCAGCATCTGCCGGGTCTGCAACTCGCCCTGAGCGATCTGCAGCTGGCCGGTGACGGCGGCGAGCGACTCGCCCCCCGTGGATTGCCGCGCGGTCGTCAGCTGGCCGCGCGTGGTGTCGAGAAGCGCCTGAATGCGCTTGATGTCGCCTTGCACGCCCGCAACCCGCGCCTGATTGGGCCGCGGATTGTCGAGCAGCTGCCCCAGTTCGAGACGCTTCTGCTGCAACTGGTTTTCGAGATTGGCGACCTGACCCATCACCATCGAATTTTCGCTAACGGGATCGAGCACGCCGACCTTTTCCTGCAGCTGCTGCACCTTGGATTGTGCCGCGAAGACCTTGGCCTCGGCATCCTCATAGCTTTCGCGCGCGCCCTTCATCTGGTCGTCGCGCAGCCGCGAGGTCAGCTGGTCCACCTGCTGTTCGGCATAGGAGATCAGCGACTCGGAGAATTTCTGCGATTTCGCCGGATCGGGGGCGACCACTTCCATCTTCACGATGCCCTCGGAGGGGTCGTAGCCGATCTGCACCATCTTGGAATAGAGCCGGTAGGCCTGCTCGTCGGTCGCGTTTTCCGGCAGCCGCTGCAGCGGGTCGATGCTCTGATCCTCGAAGATCTTCTTGAACCCTTGATCGCGGTCGAGCCGCTTCATCGCATCGCGCGATTGCAGATAGGACTGCACCGTGACCGAGTCCTGATTGGTGGCGAGCTGCGTGCCCGAGAACAGCGAGCCCAGCCCGGAATTGCCCATCCCTTCGGCTTTCTGGATCACGAAGGCGGATTTCGTCGCATACATCGGCGTGGCCATCGCGAAGTAGTAATAGGCGGCCATCAGCGTCGGCAGCACCACGAAGAAGCCCAGCCGCGCGCCCAGCAGCATCAGCTTGCGGCGGCGGCGTTTGGCGATGTCGCGCTGGATGCGCAGAATCTCGGCGGCGCGGCGGTCCGCGTTCATTACCTCGGTGGAGGGGACCTGACCCTGCTTGATCGTCTGCGGCAGGTTCACGCGGGTATCGGCGCCCGGCCCGTCGGTGCGCGCCAGCGCCCGCGAGGTCGCTTCCGCCTCGCCGGGTTTCACCAGCGCCACGATATTCGAGCGGTCGAACGGGTCGATCCCGCGGCGGCGCAGGAGCAGCACGGCCTCGAAATCGGAACTTGCCTGAACGCCGTGCTTCTGGGCCATGCGACGCGCGAGCCGCAACTGGCGTCCGGTCAGCCCCTCGGCGCGGATTGCGTCGATTTCTTCCTCGGGGGTGCGCTGGCCCGCGTCGATCACCTCGGAGTCGGTCTGGCCTGCGGTCGGGAATTTCTGATCGCCGAACCCGTCATCCTGCGGCTCGAACAGGTTGGAGGGATCGTCCGGCTGGCGCTGCGGGTGCGGCTTGCGCTGTCGTTGCGGCTGCGGTGCCTCCGCGGAGGGCGCGCTTTGCGCAGCGGAGGCGGCGGAGGCATTGGAAGCGCGCGGCGTGGCCGCCTCGGAGGCGGCGTAGCCCGTGCCCGATTGCAGCGGCATGGCCCCCAGTTGCAGCGAGCCATCGCTCCCCGTGATCACCGGACCATCGCGGCGGATACGGAATTTCGGGGCCTTAGGACTGGTAGTCATACAACCGCTTCGCTTCTTCCAGAGTGTCGAACTGATAAAGTTGCCCGTCGCGCAGCACCGCGGCGCGATTGCAGAATTTCTCGATCGTGGCGGGCTGGTGCGAGACCACGACCACGGTGGAATCGCGCAGCCGGTCGCGCAGGATCGAGCCTGCCTTGCGGTTGAATTCCACATCGGTGGTCGAGGGCATCCCCTCGTCGATCAGGTAAATGTCGAATTCCAACGCCAGAAGCAGGGAAAACGTGAACCGCGCGCGCATCCCCGAGCTGTAGGTGCCCACGGGCTGGTCGAAATATTCCGCGATGCCGGTCAGCCAGCGCGAGAAGGCTTCGACATAGTCCGGGTCGAGCCCGTAGAGCCGCGCGATGAACCGGGCGTTTTCGCGCGCCGAGTGTTTCGAGACGACGCCGCCCATGAAGCCCAGCGGGAACGAGACGCGGCTGGTGCGGCGAATGTCGCCTTCGTCGGGCTTTTCGAGCCCCGCCATCATGTTGATGATCGTGGTCTTTCCGGTGCCGTTGGGCGCGAGAATGCCGAGGCTATGGCCCAATTCCACACGGAAGCTGGCGCGTTCGAGGATCACCTTGCGCTGCTTACCGGTCCAGAAGGATTTGGAGACGTTCTCGAATACGATCATAAGCTCTCGGTCCGGGTCTCCAATTATACGCGCCTCGCCACTAAATCACGGGGGGCGCAGGCTGAGAACCCACCTAACCTTGGATTCGGGCAGGATTATGTTCACTTGGAGGAGGGTTATGCAACGAGGAACACATTGACACCAGAGAGGAAACTATGACCCGACCCGTGCAAGAGGAGATCCGGGCCTGTCGCATCTGCGCGGCGCGGTTCCGGGCGACGGCCACGGGGCATTCTCCGCGTCCTGTCGCGTGGTTCGGGGCGGGTGCGCGGGTGCTGATCGTGGGGCAGGCGCCGGGGCTGCGGGTGCATGAGACGGGCGTGCCTTTCAACGACCGCTCGGGGGACCGTCTACGCGACTGGATGGGCGTGGACCGCGAGACCTTCTACGACACGTCCCGCATCGCGATCGCGCCGATGGCGTTCTGTTTTCCGGGCTATGACGCGAAGGGCTCGGACCTGCCGCCGCCTTTGATCTGCGCCGAGACATGGCGCGAGCGCGTCATGGCCGAGATCGGCCCGGTCGATCTGACCCTTCTGGTGGGCGGTGCCGCGCAGCGCTGGCATCTGGGCAGTCGCAACGTGACCCAGACCGTGATGGCGTGGCGAGACCACGCGCCGCGCCTCTTCCCCTTGCCTCATCCGTCCTGGCGCAATACGGGATGGCTGAAGAAAAAGCCGTGGTTCGAGGCCGACCTGCTGCCGGTCCTGCGCGCGCGGGTGAAGGAGCTGACATGACCCCCTATGACCGCGCCCATGCCGCGATGGAAGCCGAACCCGACAATGAGGCCAAGCGCCTCGCCGTGTTCGACCGTCTCGCCGATGCCGAGCTTTTCCTGCTTCTCGAGGAAGAACCCGAGGACGAAAACATCAAGCCGCAGGTGTTCTCCACCGAAGAGGGCGACTTCGTCCTCGTCTTCGACACCGAGGATCGTCTGGGAGAGTTCGCCGATGGCCCGCAGCCCTATGCCGCGCTGCCGGGCCGGGTGATCGCGCAGCATCTGGTGGGCGAGAATATCGGGCTGGGCGTCAATCTTGCGGTGGCGGACTCGGCGATGCTTCTGCCGCCCGAGGCGCTCGACTGGCTGACCGAGACGCTCGCGCATACGCCGTCGGAAGCGCAGGGCCGTCCGGTGGAATTCACCGCTCCGGGGCTGTCGCCTGCGGTGATCGCGCTGCTGCTGCCCGCCTTTGAGGCGAAGCTGCATCAGCTGGCAGGCATCGCGCAGGCCGCCGTGCTGGGCGGCGTGACCTACGAGGACGGCCACCGGGGCCATGTGCTCGCGGTGATCGGCGCGCATGAGCATTTCCGCGCCGGGATCGCCAAGGCGATGGGCGAGGCGCTGACTTTCTCGGGGCTGGATGCGGGCGAGCTGGACGTGACCTTCCTCGAGCCCGAGGAGAAGGCCGCGCAGCTTCTGCTGGACAAAGGCCTCGTGCTGCATGTGCCCGAGCCGGAAGAGGAAGAGGTGCAGGAGATCGTTCCCGGTTCGGCCCCCGGCATGGACCCGAACAAGCCCCCGAAGCTGCGCTGAGGCGCGCCCGGCGGCGCTCGCTTATCGGTCGGACGAGGTTTCTGCCTCGTCCTGTTCGCCCGTCACCTCGTTCTTCACCTGACCCCATGTGAGCAGCGTGAAGACCGCCGTGCCGCCCGCGACATTGCCCGCGAGCACCGGCAGGAAGAACCGGCTGAACGCCTCGGCAAGGCTCATCTGGCCTGCCCAGACCAGCAGCCCCGCCTCGACCGAGCCCGCGATGACGTGGGCCGAACCGGAGGCGGCGAGCAGCCATGTCATCGCGAGGATCACGAGGAAGGAACTGCCCTGCGCGGCGGGCATGATCCATACAACGGCCGCGATGATGATGCCCGCAGGCATCGCGCGGTAGAAGTTCTGCCCCATATCCCCATCGGTCGCGTGACGCGCCACCGCGAGCAGGCTGTCGGTCATCTCGTCCGGGATAACATGCGGGATGCTCAGGAAGCCCGAGGCGATTGCGCAACCCAGCACGTTGGAGGCCAGCACAATCGCCCAGAGCCGCAGCATCTTCAGCAGGCAGGTCAGCGAGCGGTCCGCCACCACGGGCAGCACGGTCGTGATCGTGTTCTCGGTAAACAGCTGCATCCGCCCGAAGATCACCACCATGAACCCGGCCGAATAGCCAAGCGACTCGACCAGTATCCGCCAGTCCTCATCGGGCAGACGGGCATGCAGGCTCGCCTGCGCGATGACCGAGAGGCTGATGAGGATGCCCGCCGCGAGACCCGACCACACGAGCGAGATCAGCGGGCGGTTCAGCTCTTCGTCGCCGTCATGGCGGATCACGGCATAGATCAGCCGCGCCGAGAGGCGCGACGCCTGCATCACCGAGCGCTTTTCGTGTCTTTCGCGCACGGCATTCGAGGCTTTCGCGCCCTCGTCGTCGGGCTGGTTTTGATCGTTACTCTGGGAACCATGTGATTTCATAAATCCAGAACACCGCCAGGCGTTCTTTGTTCCCGAGCCGCGACCGCATCATCCCTGTTCGCTGGCGAACACCTTGTCGATCATCGCCTGCGTGCCGCGGGCGTCCTCAAGCGTCCACATATAAGGGGCGCCCTCGGTGACATGGCGCACGAAGGCCTCCACCTGGATCACGTATTGATTGACGCCCGGATAGCGGATCACCTCGTCCGGTTTGCCTTTGCGGATCAGGGTGACTTCGGCCTGATCGAAGACATTCGCGTTGAACGGGCAGGTGACGCGGATCACGCCTTCGGAACCTTGGAACACCGCTTCCTGACGCGGGTGCAGCCGGGTCGAGGTCATCGCGCCATAGGTGAAGCGGCCTTTGTCGGAGATCATCTCGCCGGTGACCTGCGCGAAGGTGTCGACATCGTTCTCGCGATGGATGACGGCGCGCAGTTCGCCCGGCTCGGCCCGGGCTGCGAAACGCACGCAGGAATAGGCATAGACGCCGATATCGGGGATCGAGCCGCCGCCCATCTCCGGCTTGTTGCGGATATTGGTGGGGTCGGGGTTGTTGAAGGTGAAGGCCACATCGGCGTGACGCAGCTCGCCGATCGCGCCCGCATCGAGCCAGTCGCGCACCTGCTGCCATTGCGGGTGATGCACGATCATATAGGCTTCGGTCGCGAATTCACCGGAGGCGTCGCGCGCGTCTATCAGCCCGTCGATCTCTTCGGCCTTCATCGCGATCGGCTTTTCCGTCAGCACATGCTTGCCTGCCGCCAAAGCCTTCTTCGTCCATTCGACATGAAGCGTGTTGGGCAGCGGGATATAGACCACGTCGATCTCGGGGTCTGCGAGCAGCGCGTCATAGCTGTCATGAACCTTAAGATCGGGCGCGAAGGCCTTGAACGGATCGGCTTTTTCGGGGCTCGACGTCGCGAGCGCCGCCAGCCGCGCGCCCTCAGCCGCGTGGATCGCCCGGCCCATATGTTCGCGCGCGAATTTCGCAGCTCCCAGAATGCCCCAGTTCAAAACGGTCATGTGATAGCCTCCCTTTCTCGCCGCGATGGTAGCGCAATCAGGGCCGGGTGCAACGGGGGCGCGTTGACCGGGTGTCGCGCATCGCTAGGCTGGGTCGAAACGGAAGGGGGCGCCGGAGATGCGCGTGATTACGATGCTTCTCAGCCTCGGGCTGACGCTTGCCTTCGGCTATGCCTATTACGCGCAATATTTCCGCTGGCGGGGCTGCTTCAACGAAACGGGGCGCTGCTTCGATCCGGAGGAGGGCGTTGTCTATCATGCGCAATCCGGCGCGGTCTGGCTGGCGCTCACCAGCATGGCCTTCGTCGTTTTCCTGTACCAATTGCGGCACATGATGCGGGCGCGTCGATAGCTTTCGGCGCTGCGCAAAGAGGCACAAAGAAAATCGCCGCCCCCAGATGGGAACGGCGAGATACTTCGACACTCGTTACCAGTCGCGCGTCAGTCGGGCACGTTCATACCTTTTTCGCGTGCCAATTCGGTCATGCGCTTTTGCAGCTTCTCGAAGGCGCGGACCTCGATCTGGCGGATACGCTCGCGCGAGACGTCATAGACGCCCGAAAGCTCCTCCAGCGTGACCGGGTCGTCGCGCAGGCGGCGCTGCATCAGGATGTCCTTCTCGCGATCGTTGAGGACATCCATCGCGTCCATCAGCATCTCGCGGCGGGCTTCCATCTCTTCGGTCTCGGCATAGGCCTCGGCCTGATCGGCATCCTCGTCTTCGAGCCAATCCTGCCATTGCGCCGCCCCGCCTTCGTCACCGGCGCCGATCTGCGCGTTCAGCGAAGCGTCCGAGCCCGACATGCGCCGGTTCATCGAGATCACTTCTTCCTCGGTCACGTTCAGATCGGTCGCGATCTGCTTGACGTTCTCGGGGCGCATATCGCCGTCTTCATAGGCGCCGATCTTGGACTTCGCCTTGCGCAGGTTGAAGAACAGCTTCTTCTGCGCCGAGGTGGTGCCCAGTTTCACGAGGCTCCACGAGCGCAGGATGTATTCCTGAATCGCGGCGCGGATCCACCACATCGCGTAGGTCGCGAGGCGGAACCCCTTTTCGGGATCGAAGCGCTTCACGGCCTGCATCAGACCGACATTGGCCTCCGAGATCACCTCGGCCTGCGGCAGGCCATAGCCGCGATAGCCCATCGCGATCTTCGCGGCGAGACGCAGGTGCGAGGTCACCATCTGGTGCGCGGCCTCGGTATCCTGATGATCGGCCCAACGCTTGGCCAGCATGTATTCTTGTTCCGGCTCCAGAAGCGGGAACTTCCGGATTTCCTGAAGATAGCGGTTCAGCCCCTGCTCAGGACTCGGGGCCGGAAGGTTTGTATAGCTCGTCATCGTCTCCCATGTCTCCCTTTTGGCGGCTGCTCAATATGGGGATATCTCCCCGTTCTTTCAAGAAACGCAGGGCAGTGGCGATTGGTTCACCGAAAGCCGCCCTGACGCAGTCGCATAGAAAGATCAACGTATCGTAACGGGATTTCCGTCGCGCATGTGTAAAAAAACATCTGACGCCTCACAAGATCGGGGCGAGGACCGACATCAGATTGTTGATGATTTTCCAGTGAAGGGGCCATTCCGCGATGCGTTCCGGACCGATCCGGCGGGCCTGCGCGATCCAGTGACGCTGGCGTTCGCCAAGCGCGAGCCCCAGTTCGTGATCCTCGATCAGCACGCAGTTCTCGTAGTTCAGCTCGAAGCTGCGGCGGTCGAGATTGGCCGAGCCGAGGATCGCCACGCGGCCATCGGCCAGCAGGGTCTTGGCGTGCAGTAGGCCCGGCCCATGCTCCCAGATCTCGACGCCCGCCTCGGCCAGCACCGGATAGAAGCTGCGCGCGGCATGGGCGACAAAGCGCGAGTCGTTGCGCCTTGGCACGATCACCTGCACCCGCACGCCCCGGCGCTTGGCGGCGCGCAGCGCCGAGGCGATTTCCTCGCCCGGCACGAAATAGGGGGTCGAGAGCGTCAGCGTCTCGCGCGCGGCCCCGATCACCGCAAGGAAGACATCCGGCACCCCGCGCGTGTCCAGCATCGGCCCCGTCGCGAAGGCGACCGCTGTTCCGGGCCGCGCGGTTGGCGCGGCGGGGGTCGGGATCACGAGGTCCGAGATTTCCTCGTGGCTATGTGTCACCCAGTCGGTCGCGAAGATATGCTGATGCTGGGCGGCGAGCGGCCCCTCGATCCGGAGCATCACATCGGTCCAGGGCGCGAAGCGCGCCTTGATGCGGAATTCGGGGTCGGCGAGGTTGCGCGAGCCGGTATAGGCCACATGCCCGTCGATTACGGCGAGCTTGCGGTGATTGCGCAGATCGATCCGCATCGTCGCGAGCTTGAAAAGCGGCCAGCGGAAGGAAAAGGCGATCGCGGTCTTCACGCCAGCCTTCTTCATCGCCCGCCAGTGGCGCGACTTGATGAAGGCGCGCGCGCCAAGCCCGTCGACGAGGATGCGCACCTGCACCCCGCGTTCTGCCGCACGGGTCAGTGCCTCGGCCATGGCGATGCCGGTCAGATCGCTCAGCCAGATATAGGTGATGAGGTGCACGCTCTGGGTGGCGGCGTCGATATCGGCAATCAGCGGTTCCAGCTGATCGGCCGGGTCGGGCAGGAAGGTGATCGCATCGCCGGTGCTGGGCGCATAGCCGTTGATGGCGGCGGCCCGTGCAAAGGCCGCGCGATATTCCGGTGTGACGGCCTCGAGGTCTTCAGGCTCGACCGGATCGGGGGCGGGCAGGGCGTCCACCGTCGCCTGCAGCTTGCGCGCGATGCGCTGGTTGAGCCGCGTTTCGCCGATCAGGATATAAAGGATGACGCCGAGGAAGGGCACCGACAGGATCAGCACGGTCCAGCTTGCGCGCACCGCAGGCGGTTTGTCGGGCCGGGTGAGCACCCGCAAAAGCGCGAGCACCTGAGAGCCGAAGTGAATCAGCAGCGTCAGAAGCTCGGCCCACCAGACGTTCACGGGCCCGTGCCGCCGGTTGGGGGCGCGGAGGCGGCGCGCAATGCGTCGATCAGCGCGGTCATGTCCTCGGGCAGGGGCGCCTCGAAGGACAGTTCCTCCTCGGTGACCGGATGGATGAAGCCCAGCGTTGCCGCATGGAGCGCCTGACGCGGGAAGGCGCGCACGGCCTCTGCCGCTGCGGCGCCCACCGCTTTTTCCGAGATCTTGCGCTTGCCGCCATAGGTCTGATCGCCGATCAGCCCGTGGCCCGCATAGGCCATGTGGACGCGGATCTGATGGGTGCGCCCGGTCTCCAGCCAGCAGTCGATCAGCGCGGCCGTGCCGTTGAAATCCTCGATCGTGCGGGCGCGGGTCACGGCGTGGCGCCCGCCATTGGCGACCACCGCCTGCTTCTGCCGGTCGGTCTTGTGGCGCGCAAGTTGCGTTACGATCTTCAGCACACCGCCTTGCTCGAAGCTGACGCCGTTAAGCCCGCGCAGACGCGGATCGGAGGCCTGCGGCACGCCGTGGCAGAGCGCGCGGTAATGGCGATGCACCGTGTGCGCCTCAAATTGCGCCGCCAGCCCGTGATGCGCCCGGTCCGATTTCGCGACGACCAGCAGCCCCGAGGTGTCCTTGTCGATGCGGTGCACGATGCCGGGGCGCGCCTCGCCGCCGATACCCGAGAGATTGCCGCCGAAATGGTGCAGCAGCGCGTTCACGAGCGTGCCTTCCGGCGTGCCCGGCGCGGGGTGCGTAACCATGCCAGCAGGCTTGTTCACCACGATCAGGTCGTCGTCCTCCCACAGCACTTCGAGGGGGATGTCCTGCGCGACCGTCTCGACCTCTTTCGGAGGCTCCAGCGCGATCTGATAGACCTCGCCCTCGGCGACCTTGGTCTTCTGGTCTGTCACGGCCACGCCTTCGCGGCTGACCGAGCCCTCCGCGATCAGTTTCGCCAGACGCGAGCGCGAGAGGGCCGCTTCCTCTGGCACAGCCGCCGCCAAGGCCTTATCAAGGCGGGGGCCCATGCCGGGTCCGATCTCGATGCTGAGGATTTCCTTATTCATGTCCGACCTGCCTGACGAAGAGCCTGCCACCACGCTGCCACCCGATCTTCGCTTTCTCAAGATACTGGTGACCACGCTTGCGGCTGTGATGATCGTCGGGCTTGTAGCGATCGTGGCGCTGCTTGTCATCCGCTTGCAGCAACCCAATCCGCTGCCGCAGCTGCCCGCTGCGATCACGCTGCCCGAAGGCGCTGCGGCCGAGGCCGTGACCTTTGCGCGCAGCTATACGGTGGTCGTTACCGATGGGGGGCAGGTGCTGGTCTATGACAAGGCCGGGCAGAAGGTCGGCGATCTGACGCTCGGCGCTGAGGGTGGGATGACCGATGGAAATTGACCTCGAGATCGAAGACCCCCGCTGGGAAACCGTTGGCCTGGAAGACCTGATCACCCGTGCCGCAACGCTGGTGCTGGAGGATCGCGGGATCGAGGCGGAGCTCTGCCGCCTCTCGGTTCTCGCCTGTGACGACGCCCGCATCGCAGAACTGAACGGCGAATATCGCGACAAGGCGAAGCCCACCAATGTGCTCAGTTGGCCTGCCGAGGAGCGCGGCGCGGAAGAGCCCGGCGCGCATCCCGAACCGCCCACGCCCGATGTCTTCGGCGAAATCGAGCTCGGCGACCTCGCGATTGCCTATGAAACCTGCGCCCGAGAGGCTGAAGAACAAGGCAAATCCGTCGAAGATCACACGCTGCATTTGCTCATCCACGCGGTGCTGCATCTGTTGGGCTATGACCATATTCGCGACGAAGATGCGCAAGTTATGGAACAAATCGAAATCCGCCTTCTTGAAAGCGTAGGAATTCGTAACCCATATGTGTAAGACTAGGCGCAACGCCGCGTCATCTTTCGGAAAGGAACAATGGGACAGGTCGCCGACGGAGTTACCTCCGCCAATACCGGTAGTTCGGAAAACGCAGAACCCGGTCAGTCTTCGGAGCCCGCTTCGCGCGGGTTGCTCAGCCGCTTCTTCGGGCAACGCCCCATGGAAGAAGAGGCACCACAGGTAGAGATGCCGCCCAAACCCGCGCCAGCGCCGCTGGGGCTCGGGAACCTGCGCAAGATGCGGGTGGGCGATGTCGCCATTCCCAAAGTCGAGATCGAGGCCGTTCCGGTCTCCATCACCCGCGACGAGTTGGTGGAGAAGTTCCGTCAGCACGGTTATTCGCGGCTGCCGGTCTTCAAGGAAACGCTCGATACGCCGCTGGGCCTTGTTCACTTGAAGGACTTGGCGCTGGAATACGGCTTCGGCTCGGGCAATGGCCGGTTCTCGCTGCGCAAGCTGATCCGTCCGCTTCTTTACGTGCCGCCGTCGATGCCGATCGGTGTGCTTCTACAGAAGATGCAGGTGCAGCGGACTCATATGGCGCTGGTGATCGACGAATATGGCGGGGTCGACGGGTTGCTCACGCTCGAGGACCTGATCGAACAGGTGATCGGCGAGATCGAGGACGAGCACGACGAGGCCGACGACGCCTATTGGCGCGAGGAAAAGCCCGGCCAATGGGTCGTGCAAGCCCGCGCGCCGGTCAACGAGTTCGAAGCGCAGATCGGGATGCGGCTGTCCGACGAGGAAGCCGATGACGAGATCGATTCGATGGGCGGTCTGGTCTTCATGCAGCTTGGCCGTGTGCCCGCCCGTGGCGAGGTCGTGGTGACCGAGAACGGCGTCGAATACGAGGTGGTCGATGCCGATCCGCGCCGCATCAAACGTCTGCGCGTACGTCTGCCGGGAGTGGCGCCCGCCGAGTGAGCGGGCTATGACGCGCCCATGATCGCGACCCTCCGAAACGGCTTTCGCGCACCGTTGCGCCCGCGCTGGCAGAGCTTGGTTCTGGCAGCGCTCTTCGGCGTGCTGTTCGCCGCCGGGCAGGCGCCCTTGGGTCTATGGTGGATCGCGCTGCCCGCGCTGGCGGCCTCCGTCTGGTTCGCCTCCGCCGAACGCTGGCGGGCTTCCGTGATCTGGATCGGGTTCGCCACCGGCTTCGGCTATGCGCTGGCCGCGATGTTCTGGATCGTCGAGCCTTTCATGGTCGAGGCCGATGTCTATGGCTGGATGGCGCCGTTTGCGCTGGTCCTGATGGCTGCGGGCATGGGCGCGTTCTGGGCGATCGGCTACGGGCTCGGGGCCTATGCGGGGCAGGGGCCGCGCTCGCGGGCCTTGGGAATAGCGCTTGGCATGGCGGCCTCGGATGCGCTGCGCTCCTACGTCTTCACCGGGTTTCCGTGGGTGCTGGTCGGCCATATCTGGATCGGCACGCCCATCGCGCAGGCGGCGGCCTTTGTCGGGCCGCTGGGGCTGAGCCTGATCACGATGCTGATCGCAAGCGCACCCGCGATGACGCGCGGGATGCGGATGCCTACCGCCTTCGGGATCGTGGGCGCGGCGCTGGTCGTGCTGGTCGGGCTGTGGCTTGGCGGGGTAGCGCGGCTCAATGCGCCGGTGGCGCCGAGGGCTGAGCCGATCACCCTGCGGCTGGTGCAGCCCAACGCGCCGCAGAACCTGAAATGGCTGCCGGAATACCGGATGAAGTTCTTCCAGCGGCTGCTGGACCTGACGAAGGCCGATCCCGCGCCCGGTCAGCCCAAGCCGGACCTGATCGTCTGGCCTGAAACTGCGGTGCCTTTCCTGCTTGATCGTCCGCAGGGCGGGCTCGAGATGTCGACCGAAGCGGCAGGGGGCATTCCGCTCGCGATGGGGGTGCAGCGCAGTGAAGGCAGCCGCTATTTCAACTCGCTGGCCGTCATCAGCCCCGATGACCAAATCGAGGCGCTTTACGACAAATCCCACCTCGTGCCCTTTGGCGAATACATGCCCTTCGGCGATACGCTGGCGAAGATCGGGATCACCGCCTTCGCGGCGCAGGTCGGCAATGGCTATTCGGCGGGGCCGGGGGAGAAGCTTCTCGATCTGGGCAAGCTCGGCCATGTCGCGCCGCTCATCTGCTACGAGGCGATCTTCCCGCAGGACCTGCGCGGCTTCACGCAGCGCCCCGACTGGATCTTGCAGGTCACGAATGACGCGTGGTTCGGCACGCTTAGCGGTCCCTATCAGCATTTCGCGCAGGCGCGGCTCCGCGCGATCGAGCAGGGCCTGCCGCTTGCGCGCGATGCCAATACCGGCGTCACCGCGATGGTGGACGCGAAGGGGCGGATCACGGCGAGCCTCGGGTTGGACAAAATGGGCAAGCTGGACGTCGAATTGCCGCCGAGCCTGCCGCCGACGCTCTATTCCAAGCTGGGTGACGCACCGTTCATCGCGCTGATTGTTGCAGCGTTAGCGCTTCTTTCAATCTTTGCGCGTATTTCGATTGACCCGGCCGGCAGGCGCTCCTAGCTAGAAGGCCGAACCACCCCAACGGCTTCCTGACGGGGTGGGGATATCAACAACGGAGCACCCCTTCATGGCACGCGCGAATTACGTCTTCACCTCCGAATCCGTTTCGGAGGGGCATCCCGATAAGGTCTGTGACCGGATTTCGGATGCCGTTCTCGATACTTTCCTGGCAGCTGAGCCCAACGCGCGGGTGGCCTGCGAGACCTTCGCGACGACCAACCAGGTCGTGGTCGGCGGCGAGGTCGGTCTGGCCGACAAAACGAAACTCGCCGAATATCTCGAAGGCATCGACAAGATCGTGCGCGAATGCGTCAAGGATATCGGCTACGAGCAGGACGAGTTTCACTGGGCGACGCTGAAAGTCGCGAACTTCCTGCACCCGCAATCGGCCCATATCTCGCAGGGCGTCGACAAGGACGGGGCCGGCGATCAGGGGATCATGTTCGGCTTCGCTTCGGACGAGACGCCCGAATTGATGCCCGCACCGATCCATTACTCGCACGCGATCCTGCGCCGTCTCGCCGAGGCGCGCAAATCGGGCGCCGAGCCCGAGCTGCGCCCCGACGCGAAATCGCAGCTGTCGGTGCGCTACGAGAATGGCCGCCCGGTGGGTGTGAGCCAGATCGTGCTCTCGACCCAGCACGCGCATGAGCATCAGACCTCGGACGATATCCGCGCCATCGTGGAGCCCTATATCCGCGAGACCCTGCCCGAGGGCTGGATCACGCCGGAGACCGAATGGTGGGTGAACCCGACCGGCACCTTCGTGATCGGCGGTCCGGATGGCGATGCGGGCCTCACTGGGCGCAAGATCATCGTGGATACTTATGGTGGCTCGGCCCCGCATGGCGGCGGTGCGTTCTCGGGCAAGGATCCGACCAAGGTGGATCGCTCCGCGGCCTATGCGGCGCGCTATCTGGCGAAGAACGTGGTCGCTGCCGGCATGGCGCGCAAATGCGTGATCCAGGTGTCCTACGCGATCGGCGTGGCGAAACCGCTGTCGATCTATGTCGACACGTTCGGCACCGGCGAAGTGCCTGACGAGGTGATCGAAAAGGCCGTGGCGCAGGTGATGGACCTGACGCCGAAAGGCATCCGCGACACGCTCGATCTGTGCAAGCCGATCTACGAGCGCACTGCGGCTTACGGCCATTTCGGTCGCGCGCCGGAGGCTGATGGCGGCTTCTCGTGGGAGAAAACCGATCTGGTCGAGGCGCTGAAGAAAGCGGTCTGAGGCGAGAGCTTCCGGAATTAGCGACGGGCAGGGGGGAACCTCTGCCCGTTTTCTTTTTGCCGCGTTCGATAATGAGGGGCGCGTCCGACCCTTGGGTGGGCGCTTTCCTCCGCTTGTGGCTTGGCGCTTTATCTCGGAAGCCGCGAACGAAGTGAGAGCCCGCACTATCATCGCCAAAGCGCCCTCCCATGGGGAGGGTCGGGCGCGGCCCGGCCTAGCCGCCCGAGCCATTCGTTCGATACGGGGCCGCGAGGTTTGATTTGACGGCGGGTCTGCGTGGCCTTAGTGCCGCGCGAACGCTTCTCGACGGAAAGACCATCCCATGAGCACCGACACCTCCGGCCTGACCCAGCTGGGCCAATCGACCGACCTGCCGCAAACGCCCGACGAGGCCGTGCTGGAACGCGTGCCCCAGCCGCGCAAAGGCGAGCGCTATCTCGTGCGGTTCACAGCCCCCGAATTCACCTCGCTTTGCCCGCTGACCGGCCAGCCCGATTTCGCGCATATCATGATCGACTACGTCCCGCGCGACTGGCTGGTGGAGAGCAAATCGCTGAAGCTCTTCCTCGGCGCGTTCCGCAATCACGGGGCGTTTCACGAGGATTGCTCGGTGATGATCGGCCAGCGTCTGCGCGATCTTCTGGAGCCTGAATGGCTGCGCATCGGCGCCTATTGGTACCCGCGCGGCGGCATCCCGATCGACGTTTTCTGGCAGAGCGCGCCGAAGCCCGAGGATATGTGGATCCCCGATCAGGGCGTGCCGCCCTATCGCGGGCGTTGCTGAGCTGATCTTGCAATGAAAAAGGCCCCGTATCGGCGGGGCCTTTTCCGTTTTTCGGAGGGTGGGGCGCTGCCCTTGGCTGGTCGCCTCGGGCGTTGTCGCTTACGCGGTGACCCGGCCGCTGTGCTGGGTGTTTTCGCGGGCATCGAGCGACCATTTGCCCGCGCCCTGCGCCACGATCATCAGCATGCCGCCCGCGATCGAGATGTTCTTCATGAAGTTGATCATCTGGCCCTGCGCTTCCATGCCGGTCATGCCGAGGCTCGGGACGTAGTGGAACAGGAAGCCCGAGATGAGGCTGAAGCCCGCGAGCAGGAAAGCCACGATCCGCGTCTTCCAGCCAAGCAGCAATGCGATGCCGCCGCCCAGTTCGGTCAGGATCACGAGCGGCAGAAGCGCGCCGGGCACGCCCATCGCTTCCATGTAGCCTTGGGTCCCGGCATAGCCGGTGATTTTTTGAAAGCCCGCGATGATGAAGATCTGGGCGAGGAGGAGGCGGCCGAGCGGGGCCGCGAGGTCGGTGAGTTTCGTCATGGAATCTATCCTTTGTGTCGTCGTCTGATGGGCCCGGAGGCGATGGCGACAGGGTCTACATTGTGCGGAAAAATTTGGAATACCGATAAAATTACAGAATATGCGCAAAAACGAACAGAACTAGCGCTTTGCGATCCACCTTGCACCCCCAGCCCTTCCGCGCCACTCTCCGCCGAAAACCGGAGGAGAAAGACCATGCCCGACGCCCTGCGCTATGCCGCGATCATGCTTGCTGCCGGGATCGGCATTCCGGTCCTCGCCGCGCTCAACGCCCAGCTTGGCAGCCGCATCGGCTCGCCTGCGGTGGCGGCGGTGGTGCTGTTCTCCGTGGCGCTTCTGGGCGCGGTGCTGGCCGTCGCGGTCACGACAGGGCCCTCGGGCTTCGCGCGTATCCCCGATCAGCCGAAATACCTGTTTCTCGCAGGCGTGCTGATCGCCTTCTACGTGCTCTCGATCACCTTCATCGCGCCGCGGTTTGGGGTCGGCAATGCGGTGTTCTTCGTGCTGCTGGGCCAGATGATTTCGGCCGCCGCGATCGACCAGTTCGGGCTCTTCGGGGCACTCGTGCGACCGATCACCCTGCTGCGCGGGGCAGGGATCGGTTTCATGTGCCTCGGACTGTTCCTCATTCAGAAGGCTTGAACCTTTCGAGCGACGCGGCTAGAGGCCCCTCCCATGAGCGAGAATGACACCCCCGAACAACCCTGGCGCAACTTCTATGGTCGCCGCCACGGCAAGACGCTGAACAAGGCGCAGAAGGAATATCTGCGCGAGGACCTGCCGGGCCGTTTGCCCGGTCCCGTCGGTTGGGAGGAGAACCCCGACCGCGAACCGCTCGACATGGAGACGCGGTTCAAGGGCAAGCCGGTCTGGCTCGAAGTGGGCTTCGGCGGGGGCGAGCATCTGGCGCATATGGCGCAGAGCTATCCGGAGGTGGAGTTCATCGGCTGCGAGCCTTTCGTGAACGGCGTCGCGATGCTTCTGGGCAAGCTGCGGCGCGAGAAGATCGCGAACGTCGCGGTCCATCCCGGCGATGCGCGCGACCTGATGGACGTGCTGCCCGCGGGCTCGATCTCGAAGGCGTTTCTGCTTTATCCCGATCCGTGGCCGAAATCGAAGCACCACCGCAGGCGCTTCGTGACGCAGGAGCATCTCGAGCCGCTGCACCGCGCGCTCAAACCGGGATCGGAATTCCGCGTGGCGACCGACATCCCCGATTACGTCCGCCAGACCGTCGAGGAAGTCCCGCAGGCCGGATTCGAGCCTCTGTTCGACGTGCCCGCCGCCTTCGATTTCGACGATCCGCAGCCCGTTTCGGGCGATTGGGATACGCCGTGGGCGGACTGGCTCTCGACGCGCTACGAGCAGAAAGCGCTGCGTGAGGGCCGCAAGCCGCATTACCTGACCTATCGGCGGATCTGAGCCCTTCCGCCTCCCGCCAGATCGCGCTAACAGGGGCGCGTTGAAATAAGGGAGGCACTATGTCCGGCCACGGCACTCCGATCAAAATGACCTCGCGCGCTTGCGGGCCCCTGAAGGGCACGGCGGAGGTTCCCGGCGACAAGTCGATCAGCCACCGCGCGCTGATCCTTGGCGCGCTCTCGGTGGGCGAGACGAAGATCACCGGCCTGCTCGAAGGCGAAGACGTGCTCGACACGGCCAAGGCGATGCGCGCCTTCGGGGCCGAGGTGACGCAGCACGGTCCCGGCAGCTGGTCGGTGCATGGCGTGGGCGTGGGCGGCTTTGCCGAGCCCGAGGACGTGATCGATTGCGGCAATTCCGGCACCGGCGTGCGCCTGATCATGGGCGCGATGGCGACCTCGCCGATCGTTGCGACCTTCACCGGTGACGGCTCTTTGCGCAAACGCCCGATGGGCCGCGTGACCGACCCGATCCGGCTATTCGGGGCGCAGGCCTTCGGGCGTCATGGCGGGCGTCTGCCGATGACCATCCTCGGCGCGCCGAGCCCCGCGCCTGTGCGCTACGCGACGCCGATGGCCTCGGCGCAGGTGAAATCGGCGGTGCTGCTGGCGGGGCTGAACGCGCCGGGTCAGACCGTCGTGATCGAGAAGACCCCGACCCGCGATCATACCGAGCGGATGCTGCGCGGCTTCGGCGCCGAGATCACCACCAAGGTGACCGAGCAGGGCCATGTCATCACGCTGCAGGGCCAGCCGGAGCTGAAGGCCCAGGAGGTCGCCGTGCCGCGCGATCCGTCGTCTGCCGCCTTCCCGGTCTGTGCGGCGCTGATCGTGCCGGGCTCCGAGATCGTCGTGCCGGGCGTCAGCCAGAACCCGACGCGCAACGGGATCTTCATCACGCTGCGCGAGATGGGCGCCGATCTGACCTTCGAGAACGAGCGCGAAGAGGGCGGCGAGCCGGTGGCCGATCTGCGCGTGCGCTACTCCAAGCTGCACGGGATCGATGTGCCCGCCGAGCGCGCCTCGGCGCAGATCGACGAATATCCCGTCCTCTCGGTCGTGGCAGCTTATGCCGAAGGCGTGACCCGGATGCCCGGCGTGCATGAGCTGCGCGTGAAGGAAAGCGATCGGATCGACGCGATGGCGCGCGGGCTGGAAGCCAACGGCATCAAGATCGAGGAAGACGAGGACACGTTGATCGTGCATGGCTGCGGCCCCGAGGGCGTACCGGGCGGCGGCACCGCCGTGACCCATCTCGACCACCGGATCGCGATGAGCTTCATGGTGCTGGGCATGGCCGCGCAACAGCCGGTCTCGGTCGATGATGGCTCGCCCATTGCAACCTCCTTCCCGATCTTCGAGGACCTGATGGCCGGGCTTGGCGCGGAGATCGTCCGGGCGGACCGGTGAGCCGGGCGCAGGTCGCCTTTATCCTGCTCGCGGCCCTGACGGGGGCGGTCTATCTTGCGATGACGCTCGTTACCTTGCCGCATCTTCGGGATGCGGCGGGCGGTCTGGCGCCGTTCGATTTGCGTCCGGGTGGCTATAGTACTGCGCAGGCCCGTGCGCTCCTCGATGCGCTCGATGCTCCGGCGCGGCAGTATTACCTCTCGGTTCAGCAGCGGCTCGATCTTGTCTTTCCGGCCCTGGAGGCGGTGACGCTGATTGTCGCCTTCCGTACCCTTGCAAAGGGCTGGCTTGCCGTGGTGTTGTCGATCGTGGCTGCTCTTGGTGCTGTGTTTGACTATCTCGAAAATCATGCCGTCGCCGCATTGTTGCGGACCGGCACGGTCACGGATGACATGATCGCCTTTGCGAGCAGATGGACGCTTCTGAAGAGCGTCGCAGTCACTTTGAGCCTGACGGCCCTGGCGCTATTGATCCTGCGGGCAGTTTATTTGCGGATGAAACGATGAAATTCACAGTCGCCATCGATGGCCCCGCCGCTGCGGGCAAAGGTACGATCAGCCGGGCCGTGGCCGAGCGGTTCGGGCTGGCGCATCTCGATACCGGTGCGCTCTATCGCGCGGTCGGCATGAAATCCGAGACCGAGGGGCTGGAGCCCATCGATGCGGCCAAGGCGCTTTGTCCCGAGGATCTGGAGCGCGACGACCTGCGCACGATGGAAGCGGGGCAGGCGGCCTCGATCGTGGCCGCGATCCCCGAGGTGCGCGCGGCGCTGGTGGCGTTTCAGCGCGATTTCGCGGCGCGCGAGGGCGGCGCGGTGCTCGACGGGCGCGACATCGGCACGGTGATCTGCCCGCAGGCGGAGGTGAAGCTGTTCGTGACCGCCTCGCCGGAGGTGCGCGCGCATCGGCGCTGGCTGGAACTGGGCGGTGACGAGGCCGACGTGTTGGAGCAGGTGCGCGAGCGCGACGCCCGCGACATGGGCCGCGCCGACAGCCCGCTGCGCCCGGCGGTGGATGCGCTGGTGATCGACACCTCCGAGCTGAGCATCGAAGAGGCGGTCGCCCGCGCTGCCGATCAGATCGAGGCCCGCCGCGCGGGCGATCTGGACTAGGGGGCGGGGATGCTGCGCTGGGTTCTCCTCTCGCTGGTTCTTGCAACGCAGGCCACAGCCGAGGGGCGTCCGCAGGGCCTGCTGTGGAGCGAGACCGACCTGCCGCGCACCATGCCGCTGCAGATCAAATCCGCCCCGGACCGCGACCTTTATATCGTGCTGCGCGATGTCACGACCGGGCAGGACGTGATGGGCGCCTATGCGCAGGGCGGTGAATTCTTTCGCCTGCTGGTGCCTCCGGGACGGTTCGAAGTGCAGGTGGCGCTTGGGCCCGCAGAGGACTGGCAGGGCGGTGCTGCGCTGTTCGGCCCCGAGACGGAAAGGCTACGCCTCGACCCGCCGCTCGATTTCGGGGTCACAGGCTATGCGCGGAAAGGCGGCCATCTGATCGATCTGCGCGATCTCGGCGATATCGGCCAGAAAAGCCTTGGAATTTGCCAGCGCCTCGCGCTCGATTTCGACAGCGTGAACACTGCGCCGGAGGCGGTGCGCCCCGGCGTAAAGCCCCGTGATCCCATGGAAATACCGGAGTTCCCGGAGCCGAAATACCGCCGCGTCGACCGCATTTGCGATTGAAGAAAAGGGACGCGTGAAATATATCTTCACGAAGTGGTGAACTTTTTCCCCGACTCTCGCGTTGGGTATTGGTGGATGTATTTCGAGGGTGGACCGATGCGCTTGTCCCTGATTTTGGCCTGCATGCTGTCATGCGTGTCCTTTGCGACGACTCCGGCACGCGCCGACGGCCCGGCGGCGACGCCCGAACCGATCGCGGTGAAAGCCCGGTCCGCGATGCCGGTGCCGGGGGATCTGTCATTCGATCTGGTGGAGGGCGAGACGGTCTCTCTTGCCGATTTCCGCGGCAAGGTCGTGCTTGTGGTCAATACTGCCTCGAAATGCGGCTTCGCCCCGCAATTCACCGAGCTGCAGGAAATGTCCGAAACCTATGGCCGCGACGGTCTGGTGATCCTCACCGTGCCGTCGAACGATTTCCGGCAGGAACTCTCCACGGCGGAAGAGGCCAAGCGCTATTGCGCGCTGACTTTCGGGGCCGAATTGCCGATGGCGCAGCTCGCCAAGGTGAAGGGGCCGCAGGCGCATCCGTTCTATCGCTGGATGCGCGAAACGGAGGGGTTCGAGCCGAGCTGGAACTTCAACAAGGTGCTACTGGGCCGCGACGGATCGGTGATCGCGACCTATCCCGCCAGCGCAGAGCCCCTTTCGACCTGGATGCTGGGCGACGTCAAAGCCGCTCTCGCCACCGCGAGCCGAGGCTGAGCGAAAGGCGCTCGCGCCCTGCCTATGACGCAATAAATGCTTGCGATACTGGCCGATCGCGCCTATATGGGCGCGGTCTGAGACAGGTTGGGACTCACCCGACCCGTATGCTATTGCAGCACAGACATTCCAACGAAAGACCGGCGGAGCCAACCGCAAGGCCAGAAAACCGAAGATGAAAAGGAAAATCTGAACGCATGTCGCAAAATGCAACCATGGACGAATTCGAAGCCCTTCTGAACGAGAGCCTCGAAATCGACACCCCGAACGAAGGTTCGGTTGTTAAAGGCAAGGTCATCGCCATCGAGGCGGGCCAGGCCATCATCGATGTCGGCTACAAAATGGAAGGCCGCGTCGAACTCAAAGAATTCGCCAACCCCGGCGAGGCTCCGCAGATCGAAGTCGGCGACGAAGTCGAAGTGTATCTCGACCGTGTCGAGAACGCTCGCGGCGAAGCCGTTATCTCGCGTGAGAAAGCCCGCCGCGAAGAGGCATGGGATCGTCTCGAAGCAGCTTACGCCAAAGAAGAGCGCGTCGAAGGCGCAATCTTCGGTCGCGTCAAAGGCGGCTTCACCGTCGATCTGGGCGGCGCTGTCGCGTTCCTGCCCGGCTCGCAAGTGGACGTGCGCCCGGTGCGCGACGCTGGCCCGCTCATGGGTCTCAAGCAGCCGTTCCAAATCCTCAAGATGGACCGTCGTCGTGGCAACATCGTTGTCTCGCGTCGTGCGATCCTCGAAGAGAGCCGCGCCGAACAGCGCGCCGAAGTCATCGCGAACCTCTCCGAAGGTCAGGTCGTCGATGGTGTGGTCAAGAACATCACCGAATACGGTGCGTTCGTTGATCTGGGCGGCGTCGACGGTCTGCTGCACGTCACCGACATGGCATGGCGCCGCGTGAACCACCCGTCCGAAATCCTGTCGATCGGCGAGACCGTCAAGGTCCAGGTCGTCAAGATCAACAAGGAAACCCACCGCATCTCGCTCGGCATGAAGCAGCTGCAGTCGGATCCGTGGGACTCGGTGGAATCGAAGTACGCTCTGGGTTCGGTCCACACCGGCCGCGTGACCAACATCACCGACTACGGCGCGTTCGTCGAGCTGGAGCCGGGTGTCGAAGGTCTCGTGCACGTGTCCGAGATGTCCTGGACCAAGAAGAACGTCCACCCCGGCAAGATCGTTTCGACGAGCCAGGAAGTCGACGTCATGGTCCTCGAGATCGACACCGCGAAGCGCCGCGTCTCGCTTGGCCTCAAGCAGACCATGCGCAACCCGTGGGAAGTCTTCGCAGAGACCCACCCGGTCGGCACCGTCATCGAAGGCGAAGTCAAGAACATCACCGAATTCGGTCTGTTCGTTGGCCTCGAGAACGACATCGACGGCATGGTGCACCTTTCGGACCTCAGCTGGGAACAGCGTGGCGAGGATGCGATCCAGGACTACCGCAAAGGCGACATGGTCAAGGCCGCTGTCACCGAAGTGGACACCGACAAGGAACGTATCTCGCTCTCGATCAAGGCGCTCGACGCCGACACGTTCTCCGATGCCGTTGACGGCGTGAAGCGTGGTTCGATCGTGACCGTGACCGTGACCGCGATCGAAGACGGTGGCGTCGAGGTGGAATATAACGGCATGAAGTCGTTCATCCGCCGTTCGGACCTCGCCCGCGATCGTGCCGACCAGCGCCCCGAGCGCTTCCAGGTTGGCGATCACGTCGATGTCCGCGTGACCAATGTCGACTCCAAGACCCGCAAGCTGGGTGTGTCGATCAAGGCGCGTGAGATCGCTGAAGAGAAAGAAGCCGTGGAACAGTACGGTTCGTCGGACTCGGGTGCGTCGCTGGGCGACATCCTGGGTGCCGCGCTCAAGGGCGACCAGTAAGAGATCGAGCCGCTTGGCTCAACGAGAGGCCCCGCCGATTGGCGGGGCCTTTTTCGTTCCGCAAAGCCTTGGCGATCTGCGAGGACGATTCGCGCAACGGGTGACGCGTGGGCGGGCGAAGCGCCGAATTTCTGCGTTTGCGAAGGCGCTTCCGTCGGCGGCAGACCGCTAGGGGCGCGAATTTACGTGGATTTTCCGGGTCTTTGCTGTTCCGCGTTGCACCGATTGGTCCTATAATTGGGAAATGACGCATGTGAGAGCCGGGGGGACATCCGGCCAAGCCCGTGGGGGGAGATAGAAAGATGATCCGCTCTGAGTTGATCACGAAGATTGCCGAGGAGAATCCGCATCTCTACCAGCGGGATGTCGAAAAAATCGTAAATACGATCTTCGACGAGATCACCGAGGCGCTGGCCTCGGGCGACCGCGTCGAGCTTCGTGGGTTCGGGGCTTTCTCCGTCAAGAAGCGCGATGCGCGCACCGGTCGGAACCCGCGCACCGGCGAGGCGGTTGAGGTCGAGGAAAAACACGTACCCTTCTTCAAGACCGGTAAGCTGCTGCGCGACCGGCTGAACGGGAAAGAGGAATAAGAGCTAATGATTCGAGCGCTTCGGCTGCTGTTTCTCGGTCTGCTCGCCGTGGTCCTGATCGGGCTGGCGCTGGCCAATCGTCAAATCGTCACGCTGCGGGTGCTGCCGCTCGAGGCGGGCAGCTTCCTTGGCTGGGACTGGGCGGTTCAGGTGCCGTTGTTCCTCGTGATCCTCGCGGGCGTCCTGCTGGGCCTTCTGATCGGCTTCGTCTGGGAATGGGCGCGCGAGTCCCGCCTACGTCGCAATGCCCGCCAGTCGGACCGCAAGGCGCGCAAGCTCGAAGCTGAAGTTCAGACGCTGCGCCACGACAAGACCGGCCCGAAGGACGACGTGCTGGCGCTGCTCGAACAGCCCTCGCGCTGAGATGCCCACCGTTGCCATAGACCGCAACGCGCAGGGTCTCGCCCGCGTCAAGATTTGCGGACTGCGCAAGGCCGAGGACATCGCCGCCGCCGTCGAGGCGGGCGCGCGCTATGTCGGCTTCGTCTTCTTCCCCAAATCCCCGCGCCATCTGGAGATCGCCGAGGCGCGTACTTTGGCGCAGGATGTCGAACCCGGCATCGCCAAGGTCGGTCTGGTGGTGAACCCCACTGATGAGCTTCTCACCGAGATCCTCGATGCCGTGCCGCTCGACATGATCCAGCTTCACGGTTCGGAGACGCCTGAGCGCGTGACGGAGATCCGCACCAAGTTCGGCCTGCCGGTGATGAAAGCCGTGGGCGTGGCCGATGCCGCCGATCTGCCGAAGATCGCGGAGTATGAGGCGGTGGCCGACCAGATCCTGCTCGATGCCAAGCCGCCGAAAGAGGCGGAGCTTCCGGGCGGCAACGGGCTTTCCTTCGACTGGCGGCTGATCGCCGGGCGCACGTGGGAAAAGCCGTGGATGCTGGCCGGGGGGCTGACGCCGGACAACGTGGCCGAGGCGATCCTGCTGACCGGCGCGCGGCAGGTCGATGTCTCCTCGGGCGTGGAGAGCGCACCGGGCGTCAAAGATCCCGAGAAAATTCGCGCTTTCATCCAGGCGGCCCGTCAGGGCGCGGCCTGAGCGGCGCCTGACCCCGCGCAGACGCGAGTATTTTTGGCCAGATGCAGGGGCGGGGATTTATCTCGCCCCGCTTTGACGCTAGACCGATCCTCACGACAAGCGCGAGGTGTGCCATGGCTGACGATCTGATCAATTCCTTCATGAATGTGCCCGATGAAAACGGGCGCTTCGGCATTTTCGGCGGCCGCTTCGTGTCCGAGACGCTGATGCCGCTGATCCTCGCGCTCGAAGAGGAATACGAGAAGGCCAAGACCGATCCCGATTTCTGGGCGGAGATGGACGATCTCTGGAAGCACTATGTCGGCCGTCCGTCGCCTCTGTATTTCGCGCCCCGCATCACCGAAGAGCTGGGCGGCGCGAAGATCTATCTCAAGCGCGACGAGCTGAACCATACCGGCGCGCATAAGATCAACAACGTGCTGGGCCAGATCCTGCTGGCGCGGCGCATGGGCAAGACCCGGATCATCGCCGAGACCGGCGCGGGCCAGCATGGCGTCGCCACCGCGACGGTCTGCGCGAAATTCGGCCTCAAATGCGTGGTCTATATGGGCGCCACGGATGTCGAGCGTCAGGCGCCGAACGTCTTCAGGATGCGCCTGCTGGGCGCCGAGGTCGTGCCGGTGAAATCGGGTCGCGGCACGCTGAAGGATGCGATGAACGATGCGCTGCGCGACTGGGTGACCAATGTGCGCGACACGTTCTATTGCATCGGCACGGTCGCCGGGCCGCATCCCTATCCGGCCATGGTCCGCGACTTCCAGTCGATCATCGGCAAGGAGGTGCGCTGGCAGCTTGAAGAGCAGGAAGGCGAGGGCCGTCTGCCCGACACCGTGATCGCGGCGATTGGCGGCGGCTCTAACGCGATGGGCCTGTTCCATCCGTTCCTCGACGACAAATCCGTGCGCATCATCGGCGTCGAGGCTGGCGGTCACAGCGTCGACGAGAAGATGGAGCACTGCGCCTCGCTCACCGGCGGGCGCCCGGGCGTGCTGCATGGTAACCGGACCTATCTGCTGCAGGACGAGGACGGGCAGATCCTCGAAGGGCATTCGATCTCGGCCGGGCTCGACTATCCGGGCATCGGGCCGGAGCATAGCTGGCTGCACGACACCGGCCGCGCGGAATATGTGAACATAACCGACAAGGAGGCGCTGGAGGCGTTCCAGTTCTCCTGCCGTCTCGAAGGGATCATCCCCGCGCTCGAGCCCTCGCACGCGCTGGCCCATGTGATGAAGATTGCGCCTGACCTGCCCAAGGACCATATCATCGTGATGAACATGTGCGGGCGCGGTGATAAGGACGTTTTCGCGGTCGCGAAGCATCTCGGCTTCGACATGGACGCATAAACTCAGGTTTACGGCGTACAACCTGAGGTTTATTGCTCCTCCATAACCCAATTGGCAATGGACCGGCGGGCGTTGTCCGCCGACCCTTTGCGCTGACGTCGCAGCCCGCGGCGGACAATTGTTCCGGAGGAGATAGAAGATGAAAATGAAATCCACCCTCGCCGCGCTGGCGGCTCTCGCGGTCTCGGCACATATGGCACAGGCTGAAGTGTCCACGGACGGTATCGCTGCCGATCTGCAGGCCAATGGCTTCACCAATGTCGAGATCAAGGTCGGCCCGACCCAGGTGAAGGCCGAGGGTTACAACCCGAACGGCACCAAGATCGAAGTGGTCTACGACCGCGCCACCGGCAAGATCCAGAAGCAGGAAATGTCGCGGACGCGCGCCGGCTATGACATGACGCAGGGCGTCAGCGTCCGTCAGCAGTCGGAAGATTTCTACGACGGCAGCGACGACGACCATATGGACGATCACGGCGACGACCATTCGGGCAGCGACGATCACATGGATGACAGCCACGACGACGACCACACCACGTCCGATTCCGATCACAGCTCGGATGACGGCGGCTCGCATGAGAGCGGCTCTGACGATGGCGGTTCGCACGACAGTGGCTCCGACGGCGGCGGGTCGCATGACAGCGGCGGCGACGACGGTGGCGACGACGACTGATCCGAACGGACTTGCCCGGTGCCATGTGCGCCGGGCATAATCCTCTGAAATGCCGCGTTCGCGCGCGGAGGGAGTTTTGCCGATGAGACTGCGCAGAGATCTGGCGATAGCCGCGTTGATCGGCGCGCTGAGCGTGCCCGTGGCGCCAGGGCTCGCGCGGGCCGAGACCGCGAGCGAAGCGGTCACCCGGCAACTCAAATCCTACGGCTACCAGAATATCGATGTGCACCGGACCTTGCTGGGCCGCGTGCGCATCACCGGCACCCGCAAAGGCGTCGAGCGCGAAATCGTCCTCGATCCGCGCAGCGGCGAGATTCTGCGCGACCTGTCGCGCTCCAGCCGTACGCCGATCCTAAACAATAGCCCTCTGGGCGGCAGCGCCTCGGGGAGCTATACCGCGACCTCCACCTCCGACCGCACAACGACGACCTCCGATAGCGACTCCTCCGACGACTCCTCGGACGATAGCAGTAGCGCATCGGGCAGCGACGATGGCGGAAGCCACGACAGCAGCGATAGCGACAGTAGCGGTGGCGGCGGCGGCGACAGCGGTGGCGGCGACGATGGCGGCGGGGAAAGCGACGATGATTGACGCCTCGGACCGACCGGCGGGAGCGGCGCGATGACGTCGCGGCTGCGCCGTGCGGTGCTTGTCGGGGCGATCTTGCTGTTTCAGGCGGTCTGCGCGCTGTTCTTCATCTCCGATATCCTGCTGTCGGTCTTCGGCCTCTATCCCGCGCCGATCAGCTGGCAGAACCGCGAAATCCTCGAACTCGGGGCGGCGCTTGGCCTCATTCTGGGGCTCGCGCTCGGCGCCTTCGCCCTGGCAGGTGCGCTGCGAGAGGGGGCACGGGCGAAGGCGCGTCTGCGCCGGGCGACCTCGGCCTTTGAGGACCTGCTGGAAGAGCGTTTCTCGGACTGGGGCCTCACGGCGGCCGAACGCGAGGTCGCGCTTTTTGCGATCAAGGGGCTGAGCACGGCGGAAATCGCGGCGCTCCGCGAGACCTCCGAGGGCACCGCCAAGGCGCAAAGCGCCGCGATCTACCGCAAGGCGGGGGTGAACGGGCGCGGCGCGCTTCTGAGTCTTTTCGTCGAGGACATGATGGACCAGCGTGCCGACGCGGCGCAACGCAGCGACACGACGGCGAAGCAGGGCGTGACGGCGGTGGCCAAGGGCTGAGCGCTCAGGCCCGGAGCGAGCGCGTATCCTCATAGGCGAACTCGATCAGCGCGCGCAGCTTGCGCGGCAGGCGCGGCCCGTCGAGATAGACCGCATGAAGCGGGATGCGCAGCAGCGTCTCGGGCGGAAACAGTGAAACCAGCCGCCCCGCCGCGATCTCCGGCTCCAGCACGAATTCCGGCCCGTAGGTGATGCCATGCCCCGCCAGCGCCAGTTCGCAGGCGGCGCGCCCGCTATTGACGCGGATTTGCGCCGGAACGGGCAGGGCGGCGATCTCTCCGCCCGCGCGATAGCGCCAATGCGGGATCGCACTGTGATTGGTGTCGTGGATGCAGCGGTGATCCGCCAGATCGGCGATTTGACCCGGGCGGCCCACGCGTTCGAGATAGGCCGGAGAGGCGACCACCCGCATCCCGATCTCGCCCAGCTTGCGCGCCCGCAGCGCCTGATCGCGGAGCTGCCCGATCCGGAAGGCGAGGTCGATCCCCTCGGCGGCCAGATCGGTCGCGGCATCCGAGAGCGTCAGGTCGATCACCAGATCGGGGTGGGGGGTTGCGAAGCGCGCGAGCATCTCCGCCAGATAGACCTCGCCGAAAGTGACCGGCGCGGAGATCCGCAGCACGCCCGAAAATCCGCGAGATTGCTCCGATACCGCGCCCAGAAGATCGTCGAGCCCGTCGAGCACGCTTGGCGCCTCGGCCAGCAGACGCTCGCCCGCGGGCGTCAGTCCGATCCGCCGCGTCGTGCGTTGCAACAGTCGCGTGCCAAGGCGGTCCTCCAGCTCGGCCACGTATTTCGAGGCGAGCCGGTTGGAGATGCCCAGCTGCTCTGCCCCTGCAGTGAACGAGCCCGCGCGGGCGGTCGCGACGAAGGCGCGGAGTTGTTCGGTGATGTCCATCGCTATTCAGAACAAAATGGTAAAAGTCATTCCTGATAATATCCATTTTATTCGCTAACGGAATGGCTAATTTCCTCGCTGTAACGCGAACACACCGCACAGAGCTTGCGGTTACAGGAGACAGACCATGATCGACACCAAACTCGCCCCTTACGGCATCCTCGTCCTGCGCCTTCTGACCGGCGCTCTGTTCCTCGTCCACGGGCTGACGAAGCTGTTCGTCTTCACCCCGGCCGGCACGATGGGCTTCTTTGAATCGCTGGGCCTGCCCGGCTGGCTCGGCATCCTCACGATGGCGGCGGAAATTCTCGGCGGTATCGCCTTGATCACCGGCATCTATGCGCGGATCGTATCCTTCGGGCTCGGGTTCATCCCGCTCGGCGCGGCCTTCACGGCACACTGGGGCAACGGCTTCGGCTTCTCGAACCAGGGCGGCGGCTGGGAATACCCGGTGATGTGGGCCATCGTGCAATTCGCGCTCGCGGCTCTGGGTGACGGCCTCTATGCGCTGCGCCCGACCAAACTGAAGTGACAGGAGGAGACGATGGCTACCAGTGATGCAAATGTCGAAATCGGCCATGTGACCCTCGTGGTGCATGACCTCCCGGCGGTGGGTGCGTTCTACGAGAGCGTGCTCGGGCTGGAGCGGATCTCGGGCGACGCAACCGAGGCGCGCTACGGCGTCGACGGCAAGGTGCTCGTGATCCTCAAGGCCGACGCATCGGCGCGCAAATCGAGCCGGTCGGAAGCGGGGCTGTTTCACACCGCCTTCCTGCTGCCCGAGCGGGCCGATCTGGGCGCCTGGCTGACCCACGCCGCCGAGACCGGCATCCGGCTCGACGGGGCGTCCGATCACCTCGTCAGCGAGGCGGTCTACCTGCACGACCCCGAGGGCAACGGCATCGAGATCTACCGCGACCGCGCCCGCGAGGACTGGCCGCGCAAGGACGGGATGATCGCGATGGTGACCGATCCGATCGACCTGCGCGACGTGATGGCAGAGGCCCGTGGCCCGTGGCGCGGTGCGCCGAAAGGCACGGTGATCGGCCACGTTCACCTTCAGGTGGGCGCGCTCGACCCGGCGGAGCCGTTCTATGCCGAGACGCTCGGCGCGGATGTGATGGCGCGCTATCCGGGGGCGAATTTCCACGGCTGGGGCGGCTATCACCACCACCTCGCCACCAATGTCTGGAACAGCCGCGGGGCCAAAGAGCGTCACCAGCCCGCGACCGGTCTGGTCGAGGTCGGACTGAAGGCGGACGCCGAACCGCTCGCCGCCTTTCGCGAGGCCTATGGCGACAGCGTGGCCGACCCGTGGGGCACGCGCTTCACATGGTCCGCGAAGTGATCGAGAGATAAGAGAAAGGCGCCCGCGATGGGCGCCTTTTCCGCTTACAGGATGTGGTTCACATGGCCCATCTTGCGGCCCGGCTTCACCTCGGCCTTGCCGTAGAGATGCACCTGATACCGCGCGAGCTTCGCCAGTCCCGGCACCCGGTCCATATCGTCGCCGATCAGATTTTCCATCTCGACATCGCAATGGCGCGAGCCGTCGCCCAGCGGCCAGCCGGTCACGGCGCGGATATGCTGCTCGAACTGGTCGACAGCGCAACCCGCCTGTGTCCAGTGGCCGGAATTATGCACGCGGGGCGCGATCTCGTTCACGATCAGCGCGTCGCGGGTGACGAAAAGCTCGACCCCCATCACGCCGACATAATCGAGCTTGTTCAGGATCTTGGCCGCCAGCAGAACCGCATCGGTGCGCTGGTTGTCGGTGATCGCGGCGGGGACCAGCGTGGTGCGCAGGATGCCGCCCTCATGCTTGTTCTGGCCCGGATCGAAGCAGGAGATCGCGCCATCCTCGGCGCGCGCGCCGATCACGGAGATCTCCTTGAAGAACTCCACGAAGCCTTCGAGGATCGCGGGCGCGCCCTTCATATCCTCCAGCGCGGCGGCGGCCTCTTCGGGCGCGTTGATCACAACCTGACCCTTGCCGTCATAGCCGAAGCGACGGGTCTTCAGGATCGCGGGGCAGCCGATCTCGGCGATCGCTTCCTGCAGGTCCTCGAGATCGTCCACGGCGGCGAAAGGCGCGGTGGCGAGGCCCAGATCGTTGAGGAAGGCTTTCTCGACCAGACGGTCCTGACTGACCGCGAGCGCCTTGCGGCTCGGGCGGATCGGTTTGAGGCTCTCCAGCAGATCGAGCGCCGAGGTCGGCACGTTCTCGAATTCGTAGGTGATGACGTCCACCGCCTCGGCGAAGGCGCGCAACGCGGCCTCGTCCTCGTAGGGCGCGGTCGTCACCGCATGGGCCACGTCGCCTGCGGGCGGGTTCGCGCCCGGCTCGAAGATATGGGTCTTGTAGCCCAGACGCGAGGCCGCGACCGAGAGCATCCGGCCCAGCTGACCGCCGCCGAGGATGCCGATCACCGATCCATAGGGCAGGGGCTCACTCATCTTCCGGCTCCTCCTTGATCGAGGCCGAGAGCTTCTCGCGCCAGTCGTCGAGCCGCTTCGCCAGACCTTCATCCGACACCGCGAGGATGCCAGCCGCCATGAGGCCGGCATTGGCCGCGCCCGCAGCCCCGATCGCCATGGTCGCGACCGGGAAGCCCTTGGGCATCTGCACGATGGAATAGAGGCTGTCGACGCCCGAGAGCGCCCGGGTCTGCACCGGCACGCCGATCACCGGCACGCGGGTTTTTGATGCCATCATGCCCGGCAGGTGCGCCGCACCGCCAGCGCCTGCGATGATGACGTGCAGCCCACGCTCCACGGCCGTCTTGCCATAGGACCAGAGCCTGTCGGGAGTGCGATGGGCCGAGACGATCTTCGCCTCGTATTCCACACCGAGTTCGTCGAGAATTTCCGCCGCCTCTTTCATCGTGGACCAGTCGGACTGGCTGCCCATGATGATTCCCACTTTCACGCTCATGACGCCCCCTTTTCAGATGGAGCGCGCACTATAGGAATCTGTGCCGTCGCGGCAAGCCCCGGAGGCGCGCAGGCGCCGATCGGATTGGTCGAGAGGTCAGGTTCAGGCGATGATGTCGGGGGTGAGCTGGTCTTCGATCCGCGCGATCTCGTCTTTCAGGGCCAGCTTTTGCTTTTTCAGCCGCACAAGGCGCAGCTGATCTGAATGCACGGCCTGCGTGAGCGCCAGGATCGCCTCGTCCAGATCGCGGTGTTCGCGGCGCAGCACTTCCAGTTTTACCCGCAGCACTTCTTCATGATCCATCTCGAGATGGGCGTTCATATCCGTATCGTCCGGTTCTGGTTGCGCAAAATATCATCCGCCCGACTCGGCCAAGGCGGTCAGGTGGGAGGGTCAATATAACAGGTTTCGAACGGGTTAGGAGAAAATTTGCCGTCAGCGTAAATGGTCGGCGGGGTCTTGCAGGGGGCTTCCACGCCGCCCATATTTGATCAGTGGGCTGCCGAAGATCGGGGCCCGAACTTGCAACGTCGCTTGATCAAGGGCTTGCCGAATGACGAAACTGAGTTTTGGCGCACATCCCTACCTGCTGGGCTTCGACCAGTTGGAACGGTTGGTGGAACGCACCGCCAAGGGATCGGATGCCTATCCGCCGTATAACATCGAACAACGCGGCGAGGATGCATTCCGCATCACGCTCGCAGTGGCAGGCTTCCGCGAGGAAGACCTCGCGATCACGCTCGAAGACCGGGCACTCGTGATCCGCGGCCGTCAAAGCGAAGAGGACAGCGAACGCCTGTTCCTTCATCGCGGGATCGCCGCACGGGCCTTTCAGCGCAGCTTCGTGCTCGCAGAAGGGGTCGAGGTCGCAGCCGCGACGATCGAGAACGGTCTTCTGCATGTCGATCTGAACCGGGCCCCGCCCGAGACGATCGTGCAGACCATCCCGATCGAGCGGAAATGAACAGGCAGGAAAGGAAACGCGCAATGAATACGGAATATGATTTCGGCGATAATGCCGAGCATCCCATCGTCTATGTCCGCGAAGTCGCGGTCGTCGATCTGCCCGAGGAAATCCGGGCCGAGCTGGACGATGTCGATCACCTCTATGCGGTGCATGACAGCGATGGCGAACGGCTCGCGCTGGTGAAGGACCGCAAGCTGGCCTTCTCGCTGGCCCGGCAGAACGATCTGGACCCGGTCTCGGTCCATTGATCGGCTGAAAGGACGCGAAAGGCGCCCGGGGGATCACCCTCGCGGCGCCTTTTTCATTTCCAGATGCGAGATCGCGAAAGAGGCCGCGACGCATCCGGTAAACAGGTACAGCCCCCAGGCCGTCTCGAGCCGCCCGACGCCCACGCCCTTCGCCACCACGATATAGATCGCGATCAGGAAGATGTCGGCCATCGCCAGCTTGCCGAGGATATTGAGCGCGGGCAGCAGGCGCGGCGCGGCCAGATCGAACTGGATCAGCGCGACGCCGATCACCTTCAGATAGGGGGCAAAGAGCGCGAGGAAGCTGACGAGCAGGGCGAGGAACACATCCGTCCGCCACAACGTCTGCAACCCGCTGAGCACCGAGATCTCTTCCAGCCCGAAGAAGGGCAAGAGCCCCGCGCGCAGAAGCGGCGCGGCCCAGGCGAGGGGGAAGAGAAGCAAGAGCGCCAGATTGGCGAATTTCAGCATCGACCGGCGCTCACCCCTAGGGGCGCTCAGACCCCGTTACGACTTGGATTCTTTCTTCGCGATCGGCACCACATTGGGCTGCGGGCCGTCTTCGATTTCGTAGCCCAGCAGGGGCAGGATGTCACGCAGGTCGCGCTCCAGCAGGCTGAACTCGGCACTGACCTCGCGCTCTTCGGTCTCCACATCGGTCAGCCATTCGCGCAGCTCCGAGCATGTCCGGCGGGCGACCGAAATCTGATCGCTCAGGGTCTCGGCCTCTTGCTGGCGCTGTTCGAGGAAGGCGCGGGCGCGTTTGACTTTCTCGGCGGAATAGACCTCAGCGAGATCGCGCGATTGCAGACTCATCTGCGCGGCCAGTTCCAGAAGTTCGGGCTCCAGCCCGCCCAGATCGGGATGCTGGCGCAGATGGGTGATCCGCTCGCGCACCGCGTCGAATTCGCCCGAGAGCGCGAAGACGCCCGCGCGATCGGAATCGTGGGCGCTGCGATAGGCGCGGGCCACGTCATCCATGCCGACATGAAAGCGGCGATGGCTGCCTTCGAGCTTGGACACGCGCGAGCAGGAGGGCAGATAGAGCAACAGGATCAGCGCCAGCAAGGCCGCGCCCACCTGCAGCCAGACACCGAAATCGGGCAGGGCGGTTTCGCCGAATTGCGCCTCGAGGCTGAGCCACGGCATCAACCCGAGCGAGGCGGCTGCGACCGCGCCGATGGCGGCGAGTGCGGTGATTGCGACAGTGACGGTGAGCGTTTGGCCAATTGCCGCGTTGAAACGGTCTAGATTGGGGCTTCCTACCTGTTCGGTTTGCATGATGTGACCTCCCCCCGGTTCCCATATTGAAGATAGCGGCCAGTTCCGGTCCGAGATTGAGTCTCGTTGGCGGATCAAGCACTTGGGGAGAATGCGCGGAAATTCGCTTGGTTCCGCAGCCTGTGTATTAACGAAGCGTTTCGATCGGCCCTTCGGCGCGCCCGTGGATGAACTGCTGGACGTAAGGGTCGGAAGTTTCGTCCATTTCCGCGATCGGGCCTTCCCAGCGAATTTTGCCCGCATGAAGCATCGCAACGCGGTCGGCAATCGCGCGGACCGAGGACATGTCATGGGTGATGGTCATCGCGGTCGCGCCCATCTCGGTGACGATCTCGCGGATCAGCTCGTTGATGACGCCCGCCATGATCGGGTCGAGCCCGGTTGTGGGCTCGTCGAAGAAGATGATCTCGGGCTCTGCCGCGATGGCGCGGGCGAGGCCGACGCGTTTCTGCATCCCGCCCGACAGTTCCGCCGGATACAGGTCCGCCACATCGGGCGACAGCCCCACGCGACGCAGCTTCTCGATGGCGATCTCGCGCGCCTCCGCCTTGGGTCGTTTCAGCGCGCCGCGCAGCAGGCGGAAGGCCACGTTTTCCCAGACCGAGAAACTGTCGAACAGCGCGCCGCCCTGAAACAGCATCCCGAAGCGGGCGAGGAACGCGTCGCGCTCGCCCTCATGCACGTCGACCCCGTCGAGGGTGATCTTGCCGCCATCGGGCTCGATCAGCCCGAGGATGCATTTCAGCAGCACCGATTTGCCGGTGCCCGAGCCGCCGATGATGACGGTGGATTGCCCCGTCGGCACCACCAGATCGACGCCGCGCAGGACGTGTTTCGATCCGAAACTCCGCGTTATGCCGTCGAGGGTGATCATGCCGAGAAGAAGGCCTCCGTCAGCACGTAATTCGCGGCGAGGATCGCGACCGAGGCGGCGACCACCGCCGATTTCGTGGCCCGGCCCACGCCCTGCGCGCCGCGGCCCGAATTCATCCCGTGATAGCAGCCCATCGTGGCCACGATGAAACCGAAGGCCGCCCCTTTCACGAGGCCCGATCCCACATCCCAGAATTCAAGGAAGTCCCATGTGTTCTTGAGATAGGTGGCCGAGTTGAAGCCGAGGCGGTTCACGCCGACCATCCAGCCGCCCATGATCCCGATCACGTCGCCCACGCCGACCAGCATCGGCACGCAAAGCGTCGCGGCCAGCACGCGCGGCACGGTGAGATATTTCATCGGATTGGTCGAGAGCGTGGTGAGCGCGTCGATCTGCTCGGTCACTTTCATCGTGCCGATCTCGGCGGCGATACTCGACGCGACGCGTGCCGCCACCATCAACCCGCCCAGAACCGGGCCCAGCTCGCGCACCATGCCGATTGCGGTGATCGAGGGCACGACCTGTTCGGCCGAGAAGCGCGCGCCGCCCGCGTAGATCTGCAGCGCCAGCGCGGCGCCGGTAAACAGCGCGGTCATCCCCACGACCGGCAGCGACAGCCAGCCGATATTGAGGCACGCAAGCCAGAATTCGCGCAGGTAGAAGGGCGGGCGGAGCAGGTGGCTCAGCGTCTCGCCCACAAAGAGCGACAGCCGCCCCGTCGCCGCCATCAGCGCGAGCGTGGCCCGCCCCAGCGCGGCCAGCGGTCGGCTGAGCGCCGCTGCATTCATGCGGTGGGCTCCGCGTAATTCCGGGCATAGCGGGGACCGAGCGAGGTCAGGATTTCATAGCCGATCGTGCCCGCCAGATCGGCCAGCGTATCGACGCCCTGATGCGCGCTAAGCAGATCGAGCGTGTCGGGCACCGTATCGAGATCGGTCACATCCACCGTCAGCAGGTCCATCGAGACGCGGCCCCGCAGCGGACATGCCGTGTCGCCCGCGTAAAGCGCGGTGATGTTCGACAGCACGCGGTGAATTCCGTCAGCATAGCCCGCCGAGAGCGTCGCGATCTTCGTCTCGCGCTCGGCGGTCCAGGTGTTGCCGTAGCCCACGGTTTCGCCGGGTTGGACCACGCGGGTCTGGATCACCGGCAGCGACAGGGTCGCGACATGGCGCGCCTCCTCGAAGGGGCGCCCGCCGTAGAGGCCAATGCCGGGCCGCGTCACGTCGAAATGATAGTCCGGGCCTAGCAGAATGCCGCCCGTCGCCGAGAGCGAGCGGCTCAGCCCCATCCCGTCGGTCATCCGTTTGAACTCGGCCAGCTGCTTGGCGTTCATCTCGTGCTCGGGCTCGTCGGAACAGGCGAGGTGGCTCATCACCAGCTCGATCCCGCGCTCCATCAGCTGCGGCGCGGTGGCCTGCCACTCGGCTGCCTCCATCCCGAGCCGGTTCATTCCGGTGTCGAGCTGCACGCCCACGGGGCTCTCGGGGATCGCCTGCAGATGCCGCTGGGCCTGTTCGGCGGAGTTGAGCATCGGGATCAGCCGCGCGTCGCGCAGGAAGCCAGCATCGCCCGCCATGTGACCGCCGAGGATGAAGATTCGCGCGTCCTCGCCCAGATGCGGGCGCAGTCGCGCGCCTTCCTCGGCCAGCGCGACGAAGAAGTCCCGCGCACCCGCCTGATACAGAGCCGGGGCCACGCGCCCTGCGCCCAAGCCGTAGCTGTCGGCTTTCACCACCGCCGCCGTGCGCGTCGCCGCGCCCGATTGCGCATCGAGAGCGCGCCAATTGCTGACCACTGCGTCGAGGTCGATATGAAGATTTGCCTGTGCCATGGCCCCTTTTTCTGCGCACACGGCCTCAGGTCAAGGGCAATCCGCGCAAGCCGCGCGCATGGCTGCGTTTCAGGGAAAGCTGCGCCCGTCTTCCAGCCGCGCAAGGATGGCCTCCGGCCCGCCCTGATGCGCCTCCCAGATCAGCACGGCGCAGGCGGCCTCGGCATAAAGCCCGTTGTCGCGCCCGGCCTGCGGCGCCCAGTCGAAAGGCGAGCTGGGCAGGTCGGCGCGCGGCAGCGCCTGACAGCGCTCGATACCCGAGCCCGGCCCGAGATAGCGCGGATCGTTCGAGACCAGCACCGAGAGCCCCTCGTCGAACCACGCGGGCATCCGACCGCGCACCTGACCCAGCACGCCCAGCCGGGCATGGGTCTCTGTATGGGTCAGCTCATGGGCGAGGATCGTCTCGGTCAGCCCGCGCGGGGCCACGCGCACCACCGCCCAAGCCCCGAGCGAATAGGTCACCGCCGCAGCGCCCCGTCCGCCGAGGCGGCGGTCGCAGGCGTCGCTCGTGCAGGCGAGAATGCGGGTATGGGCTTCGCGCGTCGGGTAGAATTGGCCGACCGTATCGCGCGCCGCATCGACCGTCTCGACCAGATCGCGCCGCTCTGTGCGGCTCATCTCATGTTCGACGAAAATGCCCGGCGCGGCCCGGTCCATCCCGAAACAGCGCGGGCACAGCCCCGCCGCCAGCACCGGGTAGAACCACAACAGCGCGAGCAGACCCAAAAGCCCACCCGCCAGAAGTGCCAATACTGAGACCCGGATCACGCGCCACATGCTGCCAAGATGGCGCAAGCCGCGTCTTTGACCAAGCGTCAGTCGCGCGGGCGGAGAATTTGTCGCAGAGCGCCGTGCAGCGTCTGCACCTCCGAGCGGGTCATCGCAAAGCGCGTCCACATGTTGCGCAGGTTGCGCTTCATCATCGGCGCTTTCGCAGGCGGGTGGAAGAAGCCCGCCTCCTCGAGCCGCTGCTCGAAGTGATCGCCCAGCTTCTCGACCTCGACCGCGCTCGCCGGATCATGGCCCGCAAGGCCGGGATCGACCGGCACCGACTCGAGCGTGTGGCGCGAATATTCATAGGCCGACAGCAGCACCGCCTGCGCGAGGTTGAGCGAGAAGAATTCCGGGTTCACCGGCACGGTGATGATCGCATTGGCGCGCA
This sequence comes from Thioclava sp. DLFJ5-1, assembly GCF_002020115.1. Classification (NCBI taxonomy): domain Bacteria; kingdom Pseudomonadati; phylum Pseudomonadota; class Alphaproteobacteria; order Rhodobacterales; family Paracoccaceae; genus Thioclava; species Thioclava sp. DLFJ5-1. Next base: position 256,287 of record NZ_MPZU01000002.1, read on the forward strand.
GGATGTCGTCATTCTCCAGCCCCGTGCGCTCGGGCCCGAAAAGCACGCCGACCTTCTGGCCCGCGACGATGCGTTTGCGCGCCTCCTCCATCGCCGCCTCGGGCGTGTAGATCGGTTTGGGCAGCTCGCGGCCCCGCGCGGTGGTCGCGAAGACGTAATCGCAGTCGGCCACCGCGTCCGCCACGCTGTCATAGACGCCCGCGAAGTCGAGCACTTGACCGGCCGCGCCCGAGGCCATCGCCACCGCTTTCGGATTGGGCCAGCCGTCGCGCGGCTCCACCAGCCGCATCTTGCGCAGCGAGAAGTTCAGCATCGCGCGCGCCGCCGCTCCGATATTCTCGCCCATCTGCGGACGCACGAGGATGAAGGCGGGCTGGGCGGGATCGGGAATTTCGGGCGTATTGGGCATGGGCGGTCCTTTCGCGCCTCTCCTAGTCGCGCAAGCTGGCACTGGCAAGGCCGCGCCGCTTGCGTTAATAGGCGGCCAAGACCCGCAAAGGAGCCTGCCCATGGCCGAAGACCGCCCGCAGATTTACCTGATCACGCCGCCCGCTTTCGACGCCGAGGAATTCGCGCCGAAACTGGCCTCGGTGCTCGATGCGCATGACATCGCCTGCATCCGCCTGTCGCTGGCCAGTCGCGACGAATACGAGATCGGTCGGATCGCCGATGCGATGCGCGAAGTGGCCCATACCCGCGACGTGGCGCTGGTGATCGAATCCCATGTCGCTCTGGTGGAACGCCACGGGCTCGACGGGGTGCATTTCACCGACGGCGCGAAGCAGATCCGCTATGGCCGCAAGGAGCTGGGTGACGACGCGATCGTCGGAAGCTACTGCGGCAATTCCCGCCATGAGGGGATGAACGCGGGCGAGGCTGGGGCCGACTATGTCTGCTTCGGTCCGATCGGCGAGACCAATCTCGGCACCGCCGAACCCGCCGAACATGAGCTGTTCGCCTGGTGGTCGGAAGTGATCGAGGTGCCGGTGGTGGCTGAAGGTGCGCTCACCGAAGAGCTCGTGACGAAATTCGCCCCCGTCACCGACTGGTTCGCCTTCGGCGACGAGGTCTGGCGCGAGGACGACCCTGCCGCAGCTCTGGGACGGTTCATCAAGGCGATGTCGTGATGCCGGATTGGCTCGGCGATAGCGACGGCCCGATGGGCGATCACGGGGCCTTCATGGAGAGCGAGCTGCAGGTGCCGCGCGCCGATCTGGCCTCGCATATCCGCCAGCTTCCGGGCGAACGGCTGCTGGTCGGGCTGGTCGGCGGCCCCGGTGCGGGCAAGTCGCATCTCGCGCATGAGCTGGCCGAGGCGCTCGGGACGCAATCGGCTATCGTCGCGATGGACGGGTTTCACCGCGACAATGACTGGCTCGACGAACGCGGCTTGCGTAACGTGAAGGGCGCGCCGGAAACCTTTGATACGGAAGGGTTTTTTCAGCTTCTTGCACGGCTGAAATCGAGCCGTGAGGACGAGCCCGTGCCGACCTTCGACCGCGATCTGGACGCGACCGTTCCGGGCGGCGCAAGCGTGCCGGGCTCGGCGAAATACCTTATCGTCGAGGGCAATTACCTGCTGCTGACGCGGCCCGGTTGGAGCGATCTCTACCCGCTCTTCGATCTCACGATCCGCATCGATCTGCCAGAAGAGGTGCTGCGCGAGCGGCTCACTCAACGCTGGCGCGATCAGGGCTGCGATCTGGCCGAGACGCGCCGCCGCGTCGAAGAAAACGACCTGCCCAATGGCCGCACCATCACGCGCGAGAGCCGCGCCGCCGATCTGGTCGTGCGCGACTGATCCGTTCGGCTTGGTCGAAATATCCCGGGGGGCTGGCAGGGCCAGCGGGGGCAGAGCCCCCTCAACGCTCTGAAACTCTGAGGTAAATCCCGTCCTTGCCGCGCACCGTCAGATGCGCGACGGGGACCGGTTCGCGGCCTTCGACCGCCTCGAACCGAAACGCCCGCAGCAGCATTGCCAGCACAAGCGGCCCCTCCGCCATTGCGAAGCCTGCGCCGGGACAGACCCGCGCGCCCGAGGAGAACGGGATATAGGCGCGGCGCTGACAGGCCTTGCCGTTCTCGGTCTCCCAGCGGCTCGGGTCGAACCCGTCGGGGTTGTCCCAGAGCCGCTCGTGGCGATGCAGATGCCACGGTGAGATGACGACCTGGCTGCCCGGTTTGACCGCGCGGTTGCGGAAACGCTCCGGGCAGGTCGCCTCGCGGACGAACATCGGCACGGGCGGATAAAGCCGCATCGCTTCGCGGAAGGTCGCGCGGTTCAACTTCAGCGTGGAAAGCACGGAAAAGTCGTGACTTTCCGCCAGCGCGGTCTCGGCTTCTTCGGCCAGCCGATCCTGCCATTCGGGATGCGTCGCCAGCAGATAGAGCGCCCATGCCAGCGCCGAGGCGGAGGTCTCGTGGCCCGCGAGGAAGAAAATCGCGACCTGATCGACCATCTCGGCGGTGTCGAAGGTCTCGCCGGTTTCGGGATCGGCGGTCGTCATGATCTTGGTCGCCAGATCGTCGGGCGCGGTGCCTGCGGCGATCCGGGCGGCGCGCTCTGTCGTCAGCCGCTCGATCAGCGCGCGGATACGGGCCGCGGTGCGTTTCGTCTCGCGCGCATGGAACCGCGGAAACCACCGCGGCAGCGGCAGCAGCGCACCGAGATTGACCACCGGAGAGGCACGTTGATGGCGCTTGAAAGCGGCGAACACGGCGCTGGCGGTCGCATCCTCGATCGGGATCGAGAACAGGGTACGGAAGATGATATCCGCGGCGACGTGAGAGGTTTCCGTTTCAATATCAAACGGTTCGGCGTCGGTCTTCATATTCAACCGATCGACGCAATCCTCACCCGCCGCCCACATCGCGGGGAAGGTCTCGCGCAGTTTGCCGCCCTCGAAGGCCGGGTCGATGATCCGGCGCTGGCGCTGCCATTGCGCGCCATTGGTGATGAAGACACTCTCGCGCAGAAGCGGTTTCAGCCCCTCGCGCACGCGGTCGGATTTCGGGAAATCCATCGGGCGTTTGTTGAGCACCAGATCGACCAGATCGGGGTCGTTGCACATATAGGAGCGGAAGAACGGCGTGCGGAACTCGGCCATCCAAGCGCGGTAGAGACGCGCGGGCTGGGCCGAGAGGATGTCGGATTTGAACAGCCGGAAATAGCGCCAGAGCGAGACGCGATCCGGGCGCGGGGTCGGTTTCGGGGGCAGGCGGGACGGCTGGTTCATGTGACGCTCGTGAAGCGGTTCGCGGGCGTCGTGATCCGGCTTTTCGACGGGGCGCGGCCGTGGAAGCGGTCGGCCAGCGTCAGCGGCCCGGCGGTCAGGCGGAAATAGTCGTAATCCCCGGGCCGGTCGAAGGCGCAGAGATATTGGAAATGCAGCCGGAAGAAGCGCCAGCGGAGGGTGCGCCAACGCTCGGGGCTGAGCGTCTGGGTGAAGGCGGCGGAGATCACCAGCGGGTGGATCTTGTCGTCCGGTGCCACGCCCGACACGGCGACCGGATCGCAGAGCGCGAAGGCGCAGCCATCGCCCGGCGCAGTCACGTCGAGCCAGAACAGCTCGGACCGCGTGGCGAGGTAGGCGAGATTGGCGCGCAGGCGGGTCGCGCGGGGCAGGTAGCTTACCATCGGGACGACCTGACCGAGCGACAGGAAGGAGAGCGCCGGGGGCGCTGCCCCCCGGCCTGACGGCCTCCCCCCGGGATATTTTTGCCAAGAGGAAGGGGCGAGGCGGTTTTCGCGGATCAGGTCGGCGAGGATCGAGACGGCGAGGTGGGCGCCCGAGGAATGGCCGACGATCAGCACCTCGTCCCAGTCCTCGCGCATCGCCTCTTCGATGCGGGCGGCGAATTCGGCCATGCGCGCTTCGAGTTCTGGCGGGTTCGCGCCGCCCCAGCGCGCGGTGAATGCGTAGTCGTGCATCAGGTAATAGGCGAAGAGCTTCCCGTCCTTGGCGCGGAACCAGCGTAGGGTGAGCGTGAGGATCGCGGCGCCGAGGATGAGGCCCGCGAGCCAGTCGAGCGGGAAGCCGGGCAGGAGCGCCAATGCGAGTGCGGCCGCTGCCCAACCGAGGCCGCCCCCGATCAGCGCCTGCACGATCAGCGCCACGATCGGATAGAGCGCTGCGATCACCGGGCCTTTGCGCAGCCGCATCAGCCGGAACAGCGCGCCGGAGGCGATATAGGCCCAGGCGGTGCGGATCAGTTGCGCGTAGGTCGCGGGGATCGACTTGCCCATCGATGAGCGCACGATATCGGACCAGACCAGCACTTCGACATCGGCCTCGACCTCCGCGCCGTCCTGGGTGGAGGTGACATGCCAGCCATAGGGGCCGCCTGCGCGTTTCGGGGCCAGTGCGATCTCGTAGCCAGAGATGCGGGCTTGGTCTGCGCCTTCCTTGCGGTAGAGCTCGCGGTAGCGGCGGGGATGAATCGGGTCGTAGCCGGGGATGTAGAACACCCGGCGCCTGTGCACCCGCGCTAGAGACCCGCTTGTCATTCACTGCCCTTCCTCGCGGGCAGATTAGCGGCCCTGCGCGGCGAAAGTAAGGAAAATCAGTGCTCTGCGCGCGACCAGCGCAGCTGGTTCGCCTCGATCGCGGCGATGCGCTTTTCGGTCTTGGGGTGGGTGAGCAGCCAGGCGGGCGTGGTCTGGCCCGCGTTCTTGGTCAGCGCGTCGAGCTTGTGGAACAGCGTGACCTGCGGCTCGGTGCCGAAGCCCGCCTTGATCATCAGCGCGGAGGCAAACTCATCGGCCTCGAACTCGTCGCGTTGGCTAAGGCGCGCAGCGAGGGCTGCGGTGATCAGATTTGCGATCCACGGGCCGATGAAGGGGATGAAGCGGCCCAGCACCGTCATGAGCACGGCGCGCAGGGCGTTCTGGCCGGAAAAGTCGATCATGCGGCGGCGCGAATGGCCCAAGGCGACATGGCCCAACTCATGCGCGATCACCGAGGTCAGTTCCTCCGGGGACACTTCGCCGCTGCGATATTTGCGCATGAAGCCTTCGGTGATGAAGACGCGGCCATCGGGAGCGGCGAGGCCGTTCACCGGCTCGATCTGGTAGACATGGACGGGGATCTCCGAGACTTCGAGCGCGGCGGCGAGCCGGTCGAGATAGGGCTCCAGCTTGCTGTCGCGCAACCGGCGCGAATTCCCGTTCAGCTGGCGTTTGAGTTGCCAGGTCGAGAAATGCCACATGGCGAAGCCGTAGAGGACCAGCAGCAGGATCGGGAGAAGGCGGAACAACATGGGATGGATATGGCGGCTCGCGGGCCCGTGATCAAGCGTCGTGATCAGGCGTCGGATTGAGGGGCTTTCGGGGCGCGCTTGGCCGCGTGCCACAGCCACCAGCCGAAGGCGAAGGCGGCAGCACCCGCGCCCAGCAGCCCCAGCGCGTTGCCCGCAAGCTCGGCGGCGGCGTCCAGATTGGCTCCGAAGGTGATGCCGAGGCCCACATAGGTGGTGACCCAGACCGCTTCGCCCGCCAGATCGGCCAGGGTGAAGCGCCGATGCGCGAAGCCGGACGCTCCGGCTGCGAGGTTCACCCAAGGCCCGAGCGCGGAGAACATCCAGCGGGTGAAGAAGACGGTAACCGCGCCGCGCTTGCGCAGGGCGGCCATCGCTTTCGCGACCAGTGCGCCGCGTTTCGTGTCGGGGTGTGGCAGGAAGCGCTCGGCCCGGCGGCCCAGCTGGAAGCCCACCTGATCGCCGATCACCGCGCCGGTGAAGGCTGCGCCGCCGACGGTCGCGAGGTCCAGATCGCCCGAGGCCACGAAGGCTCCGCTTGCAATCATCATCAGCGAGGAGGGGGCCGGGATCGCGAGGCAGCTGAGGAAGGTCGTGAGGCCCAGAAGCCACGGCCCGTAGAGCGGCACCTGTGCGAGCAGCCAATCTGAGAGGTCGGAGAAGCTCATTGCTCTGGCTGCGCCTCTTTGTCGGCGATGGTCTTGGGCAGGCCGAGCGAGAGTTTGCGGATCAGATCCTGCAGCGGCTCGCCCTTGGCCTTGGCGATACGTTCCAAGGTCGGGCGGCCCGCGCCGACCAGCGCACGCCCATCCTCAATGCCGAGGATCGCGTCGACCTCCTCGATCTCCAGATGCCAGCTGCGCGCGATATAGCCCGGCGTCATCCATTCCTCGGGGCTTTGATGCAGATGGGCGGGGTCGGACCAGTAGATCGCGCGGGAGACGAACCTCGCGCCGAAGAACAGCGACAGCGCGACCGCGAGGATGAAGCCCAGCGAGGCGATCTTGTGATGCCCCCAGAGGTAGCGCAGCCGGTTCATCCGAGTTCCTTCATGGCCGCGGTGATCCCCTCAAGCGTCAGCGGATGCATCCGGTTCTCGAAGATCTCGCGAATGATCTGGATCGACTGCGTGTAGCCCCAGCCGCGCTCCGGGATCGGGTTGAGCCATGTGTGATCGGGCCATTGCTCGCGCGCACGGGTGAGCCAGACATGGCCCGCCTCGTCGTTCCAATGCTCGTTCGCGCCGCCGCGATGGGTGATCTCATAGGGGGACATCGAGGCGTCGCCCACGAAAATGCATTTGTAATCGGGGCCATAGCGATGCAGCACGTCCCAGGTCGGCGTCGCCTCGTTCCAGCGGCGCTTGTTCGATTTCCAGACGCCCTCGTAGAGGCAGTTGTGGAAATACCAGTGCTCGAGATGCTTGAACTCGGACTTGGCCGCGGAGAACAGCTCCTCCACCAGCTGCACATGGGCGTCCATCGAGCCGCCGACATCTAGGAAGAGAACCACCTTCACCGCATTGTGCCGCTCGGGCCGGGTTTTGACGTCGATATAGCCCGCCTCGGCAGAGGCGCGGATCGTGCCGGGCAGGTCCAGTTCCTCATTCGCGCCGTGCCGCGCCCATTGGCGCAGGCGCTTCAGCGCCACTTTGATGTTGCGGGTGCCCAGTTCCACCGTGTCGTCGAAATCGCGGAACTCGCGCTTGTCCCAAACCTTTACGGCGCGCTGGTGGCGGCTCTCTTTCTGGCCGATGCGGACGCCTTCGGGGTTGTAGCCGTAAGCGCCGAAAGGCGAGGTGCCTCCCGTTCCGATCCATTTATTGCCGCCCTGATGGCGGCCCTTCTGTTCCTCAAGCCGCTTTTTCAGCGTCTCCATCAGGTTGTCGAACCCGCCAAGCGCCTCGATCTGCGCTTTTTCTTCCTCGGTGAGGTGTTTCTCCAGCTGTTTGCGCAGCCATTCCTCGGGCAGATCGACGGCGTTGAGCACATCGTCCGGGGTGATCGCCTCCAACCCCGAGAACGCCTCGGAAAACGCCCGGTCGAACCGGTCGAGGAAACGTTCGTCCTTCACCATCGCGGCGCGGGCGAAATAGTAAAACCCGTCGATATCGTAGGTGCAAAGCCCCGCAGCCAGCCCTTCGAGGAAGCTCAGATATTCGCGTAAGGAGACGGGGACACCGCCGCGCCGCAGAGCATCGAAGAATGGCAGGAACATCGCCGCCCTCCGATTATGCCCAGATGCGGTTGATGATCACGGTGACGAAGAGGCCCACCAGCGCCAGCCCGATCGCATGGACAGCGGCATATTGCGCCCGGTCGAGCTTGTTGCCGCCGCGTTTGCGGGCCTTCCAGTCGCCCCAGATCAGCCCGATCACGACACCTGCCAGAACATACATGCTGCGCCCCCTTACAGTCTTGGTCCGGGCGCGCCCGGTCCGCCTTTTGCGGTCAGTTCACGTGAGCGCCCGCATTGGCGAGGGCCGCCACCTCATCCGCGCGGCGTTTCACCGCCGCGTCAGAGCCAAAGCCATAGCGCGCCCATTGCTGCATGTCGAGACGGGCCTGATGTTCCTGTGCCGCGTCACCCAATTGGCCATAGGCCTCGGCGCGGATCATGTAGAGCGTGGCCATCAGCGAGGCGTTCTCGCTCGACACATCCGAGGCCAGCGCGCGGTTCACCAGCGACACTGCCTCCTGCGCGCGGCCCGTGCCAAGCGCGTAGGCCGCAAGCTGCATGTCGATATGGGCGGCCTGAATTTCCGCGCCCGGCGTCGCGCGATAGATCCGGCCCGCTTTCTTGTAGGCCGCGACCGCTTTCTCGGGGTCGGTCTTCATGGTCAGCCGCCCGACCGCGAACCACGCGAAGGCGGCGCGGCTGTCATGCCAGCCCCGGCTGGTGGCGATCTTGGTGGCGCGTTCGGCAGCGGCACGGCGGCGCTTGTCGCTCGCGCCGTGGCCGAGCGCGGTGGTGATCGCTTTCACATAGGCGCGCGGCGTCGGATCGGCGGGCAGCGTGCGCATCGAACCGCCCGACGGGTGGATCTTCGACAGGATCGCGGGCAGGGCCGCGCGCACTTCGGCGGGACTCATGCCGGTATGCAGCGCCGGATCGTAATAGGCGCGCAGGATCGTCATGTCGAACTTGGTCAGCACGGTGTGGAAATTGTCGTCGTTCCAGATCGTGTCGGGCAGGCGGTAGAGATCGTTCACCGGCCCGAGCGCCTGGCTGACCTCTTCATGCAGGCAGTCGCGGATTTCCTGCGGGGTGGAGTCGGCGGGGATGAACACGGTGGCGGATTGGCGCCGCGTCAGCTTGGCCCAATCGCTGGCCTCGTCGCCATGCGAATTGCGGTAATCCGTCCAGCTCTCGACGTTCGGCACCACGAAACAGGCGACATTTGGAACCTCTTGGCGCATCTGCCGTTTGGGTACGAATTGCACCGAGATCGTGTTGGCATTGCCCGGCTCGGTCGAGACGTTCAGCCCCGCCTCGCTCTGCAGCCGGTGGACCAGATGGCCAAGCTCGGTCTGCGCCACGGGCGGCGCGTTGCCTGCGAGCGTGATCGAGACCGGGCCTTCGAACCGGGTGAAACGCGGCAGGGCGCGACCGGATTCGAGGAAGAAGCTGAGTTCCATGAAGTCGGCGCCCAGATGGCTGTTATCGGGCAGTCGCTCGGTCGGGGGGGCGTTCTTCAGCCCCGGCGCCAGATCGGGCGCGGACAGGTCGAGAAGCTGGGCCGTGCCGCGGGTCGTCGTCACTTCGGGGCCGTTGGTCGAACAGGCGGCGAGGGCGCCCGCGATCGTCAGCGCGGCGAGCATGCCCGCCCGTGCTGCAACACGTCCGGCGGACGCGCCTTTCAGCAGGCCTGAGCGCGGTGCCGTCCCGACGCGCGTTGGCTCCGGAGCGGCCGCGCTGAGCGGTTTGAATGCTAAGCGCATGGCAGCGTGTGATCCCTGTTCGTTGCCGCAAAGGTACACATACGGGTTTAAGCCCGACCAGTAAATCTTTGCCTTATAATTGGAATTTTGACCCTGCGCGCCCTGAAGCGGCGACATCCCGCCGGTTTGCTGCACAGCCAAGGCTGCAAAGCGCTGAGTGAGACGGTTTCTGTGCGTGGGCGCTCGGATTGATCACGGATCCGCGAATCGCGCCGTGATCATCGCCATTGTCGCGGATCTACGGACGTTTTGTGGCTGTTTGCGTAACAATCGCCGCTGAAAGGGCCGCAAATCCGGCGTGGAAGAAACGCGATGCGCAAAATGCGAAACGCCCGGAGCAAGCCCGGGCGTTCGACAGTCTTCGTGGGTCGGATCAGGCGCGGCGACGGCGCCCGCCGCGACGCCCACCAACGGAGGAGGTCGCTGCTGCGGCGGAGGCTTCGGCGAAGCTGAGGCCGCCCTCCTTCATCGCGTCGAGCGTCTTCGACAGGCGGATCCATTCCATCCCGTTCGGATCGTGGTTCATCAGCAGGTTGGCGGCGCGGATCGCCTCCATCTCCTGATTGCGCACCGGGTTCATGATGGCCGAGGTCATGCCCGCGCCGATCGCCATCGGCAGGTAGGCCCCGTTGATCCCGTGGCGGTTCGGCAGGCCGAAGGAGATGTTCGACGCGCCGCAGGTGGTGTTCACGCCCAGCTCGTCGCGCAGACGGTTGACCAGCGTGAAGACCTGACGGCCCGCGGAGGCCATCGCGCCCACCGGCATCACCAGCGGATCGACGACGATGTCATGCGCGGGGATGCCGAAATCGGCGGCGCGCTCGACGATCTTCTTGGCCACGGCGAAACGCACGTCCGGGTCTTCGGAAATCCCGGTGTCGTCGTTCGAGATCGCGACGACCGGCACGTTGTATTTCTTCACCAGCGGCAGAACCAGTTCCAGACGCTCTTCCTCGCCGGTGACCGAGTTCAGAAGCGGGCGGCCTTCGGCGGCTTCGAGACCTGCTTCGAGAGCCGCCGGGACCGAGCTGTCGATGCACAGCGGCACGTCGATCACGCCCTGCACGCAGTTGATCAGGTCGCGCATCAGCGAGGGTTCGACGAAGTTGTTATCCGCGTAGCGCGGGTCTTCGGCCATCTTGTTCGAGAACACCGCGCCCGAGTTGATGTCCAGAACCGTGGCGCCGCAGGCGACCTGCTCGAGCGCGTCTTTCTCGACGGTCGAGAAATCGCCTTGCTCCAGCTCGGCGGCCAGCTTCTTGCGGCCGGTCGGGTTGATCCGCTCACCGATGACGCAGAAGGGCTCGTCAAAGCCGATCACGACGGTTTTGGTTTTGGACTCAAGGACGGTGCGGGTCATTCATGGCCTCTCTGTTCGGCGATCCAATTGGCTGTCGCGGTGATACCGCCCAGCGGGAAGAAATGCACGGCTTCGATATTCGACGGGCAATCGGCGGCCAGATCGGCCAGCAATTCGGTCGGCTCGAAGGGCATGAGCAGCTTGGTCACGTCGCGGGCGCGCTTTTGCAGCACTTTCAGCGAAGGGCCGACGCCGCAGGCGATGGCGAATTTCAGAAGCGTCTGCAGCTTCGCGGGGCCCGCGATGCCCAGATGGACGGGCATTTCGATGCCGTTGGCTTCCAGACGCTTGGCCCAGTCGCGGATCGGACCGGCCTCGAAGGCGAATTGCGTGGCGATCGCCATATCCGCATCGGTGCGGTTCGCGAAATCCTGCTTGAGTTTGAGCGCGGCCATCACCTCGGCCTCGCCGCCTGTGGGGTCGATGTCGCGGTTGCCCTCGGGGTGGCCGGCGACGTGCAGACGGGCGAAGCCGTCGAAGGCGCCGGTTTCGATCATCTGCATCGCGCAGTGGAACTCGCCCTTCGGCTCGGCCACGCCGCCACCCAGCAGCAGCGCCTGCTCGACGCCTGCCTCGCCGCGATAGCGCGCGACCCAGTCGTTGAGCTGTGCCTCGTCGCGGATGATGCGCGCGGGGAAGTGCGGCATCGGCTCGAAACCCTCTTCGCGCAGACGCTTGGCGGTGGCGAGCATCTCCTCGATCGGGGTGCCGTCGATATGAGCGATATAGACGCGGGAGCCCTTCGCGAACAAGGGCGCGAAGCTTTCCACCTTGGCGGCGGTGCGGGGCATCACCTCGACCGAGGCGCCCTCCAGCAGAGCCGCCATCTTGCCGTTCACCGGCGGACGAGCCGGGGTCTTGGCCTCGCGGCGGAAATTCACAAGAGCCATGCGCCTATTCTCCCTTACGCGTCGGGCTGGGTGTTCCAGCCGTCATTGGCAATCAACGCACGCAATCGCGCGTCGTCGTAGTCAGAGAGAATACGTGCCAGCACGGCCTCGGCCGCCTCGGCATCGTCGCCGGGCTCTTCACCCGAAGCCACCTTACGCCACTCGGCCAGATAGGCGTCGCTGTCGCGTGCGCCGATCTTCATGGCCGCGCGGTCGATCGCCTGCTCGAACCGTTCGGGCAGCGGTTTCTTGACGCCACGCCGTCCCTTGCCCGCAATGATCTGGGCCGGGATGTCACGCCAATAGACCAAGGTGATCTGTGCCATGCGAATCTCTCCTCGTATGCGCAGAATTGCCCGAAACCGACGCGGGACAGGGTGGATTTTCGACATTCCGTCGCGGCTGAGCGACGTGCCGGTGACTGTGGGGCAGGTGATAGCAGCCGGGCAGGGGGCTGGGCCACCTCTGTGCATCGGAATAATCCGCGCCAAGATCATGAGCCCCGCTCAAGCTGCCTGCGGCACAAACGCCGCGCGGCGATCTGGCACATTCTGAAGCGCGCGGCGCTGCATACATCCTCCGGGCAACCCGAAAACAGGCCGCCCCTGTGCGGTGCGGCCAAGTCAGAGAGATGATCCGAGATGACCAAGACCTCCATTCTGATCGCGGCGCTTTTCACCGCGCTCCCCTTCGCCGCTCAGGCCGAGACCCCCGGCGAGCAGTTCATGTCCACTTGGGATCTCGATGGCGACGGCACGGCGACGCTGGCCGAGCTGGAGCAGATGCGCTCGGATGTCTTCGCGTCTTTCGATGCCAATGAAGACGGCAAGCTCGACGCCGAGGAACACGCTGTCTTCGACGAGGCGCGCGCCAATGACGTGGCGGGCTACGAGGGCCAGCAGCGCGCGCAGATGCAGAAGATGGCCGATGGCATGACGATGGCCGCGACCGATGCCGATGGCGACAAGCTGGTGACGCTGGCCGAGTTCCAGACCAGCACGGCCAAGTGGTTTGCCCAGCTCGACAAGAATGCCGATGGCGGGATCACCATCGACGATTTCGCGCGCAAGCCCGCACAGTAACGCCCGCACAGTCAGGGCAGCGCCATGACGCCCGGTCGCCTTGCGGTCGGGCGATCAGGTGCTGGTGGCGGTAATCCGGGGCAGGAACTCTGCGCGGTTCTTGGAGACCTCCTCGGCGATGAAGCGCATCGCGGCGCGGACGCGGGCGATTTCGTGCAGGTCTTCATGGGTCACCAGCCAGAAGGTGCGGCGGATCTCGATCTCGTCTGGCAGGATCGGCACCAGCTTCGTCGAATGGCGGGCGAGGAAATCGGGCAGCACCGCGATCCCGCGCCCGGCCTCGGCGACATGCTTATGGGCGAAGAGGTTGGTCGAGGACAGGCGCGGCGTGTGATCGCCCAGCGTGACCGAGAGGTAATCCAGCTCCGGCGTGTAGATCAGCTCGGGGATATAGCCGACCAGCGGGTGCTTCAGCAGATCCTCCTTGCGGTTGATCGCCGAGTTGCGGGCGAGGTAATCGGGGGAGGCGTAGAAATGCAGCGTGTATTCGGTGAGCTTGCGTGACACGAGCCGCCCCTTTTCGGGCCGGGACAGGGTGATCGCGATATCCGCCTCGCGCTTCGACAACGAAAACAGGCGCGGGGTGGCGACCAGCTGCGCCTCCAGTTCGGGATTGGCCTTGATGAATTCCGCCAGACGCGGCGCGAGGAAGAACGCCCCGAACGCATCGGGCGCGCCGATCCGCACCGTGCCGGACAGCGCATAGAGCGTGCCCGAGAGTTCATCCTGCACGCGGGCTGCGACATTCTCGATCTGCTCGGCCTTCGCCAATAGCCGCTCGCCATGTTCCGAGAGTGCATAGCCGCGCGGGCTGCGCTCGAACAATTGCGCGCCAAGCTGGGTCTCCAGAGATTTGACCCGACGTGATACAGTGGCATGATCGGTGCCCATCGCACGGGCTGCGACGGTCAGGCGACCGGCCCGGGCCACCGAGAGAAAGAATCGGAGATCGTCCCAATCGAAGCTCATTGACGGTCCTTTTTGCGGTCTCGCGTCGGAAAAACGGGAGATATGGGCATTTTCGCACATGCGTTTGGCAATACGTGGCATGGTCGCGTGCATTTTCCCACCTAGCCTTTTGCACATGGCCGGTTTCTGCCTAAGGTGCGTGCACTGACAGGAAGTTTATCGGGTCATCGGGAACCGCGGCGGCGCAAGCACTTGAATGTCCGCCCGTTTCCACGCTGAATTCACTGGCGGCCGCGTTGAGGAGCAGGGACGGCCGCACGAGGAGAAACACAAGATCTTATTCCGGCAGGGACCGAAAAGGCGTCCCGTCGGTGTGCTCTCATGGCGCCGCGCGCCGGGGAGCCAAATCTATCAACCAACGGGAGGAATGTTGATGAAATCAGCTATTTACGCAGGTGTGAGTGCCGCGGCGCTGAGCTTGGCCGCAGGCGGCGCGATGGCGCAGGACGCGATCTCGAACGGCTCCGTGAAAATCGGTGTGCTGGGCGATATGTCCGGCGTCTATTCGACCGGTTTCTCGGGTAAGGGCGCGGTCGACGCGGTCAAGATGGCCGTGCGCGACTTCGGCGGCGAGGTTCTCGGCAAGCCGATCGAAGTGATCTCGGCCGACCACCAGAACAAGGCAGACGTCGGTTCGGCCACCGCTCGCGAGTGGATCGACCAGGAACATGTCGACATGATCGCCGACCTGACCAACTCGGCCGTGGCGCTTGCCGTGCAGCAACTCGCCTCCGAGAAGAAGACCATCACCTTCGCCACCGGCGCTGCCACCGCGGCCCTGACCGGCGAGAACTGCTCGAAATACGGTATCCACTACGGCTACGACACCCACGCGCTGCCGGTCGGCACCGCAACGGCCGTCGTGAAGAATGGCGGCGACAGCTGGTACTTCATCACCGCCGACTACGCCTTCGGTCACGCGCTGCAGGACAACACGTCCTCGGTCGTGGAAGATCTGGGCGGTTCGGTCGTGGGCAGCTCGGACGTGCCGCTCGCAACCACCGACTTCTCCTCCTATCTGCTGCAGGCGCAAAGCTCGGGCGCGAAGGTGATCGGTCTCGCGAATGCGGGTCAGGACACCGTCAACGCCATCAAGCAGGCGCATGAATTCGGCATCGTCGCAGGCGGCCAGCAGCTCGCTGGTATGCTCGTGCTGATCTCGGACGTGAAGTCGCTCGGCACCGACGTCGCCAAGGGCCTCCAGTTCACCAGCGGTTGGTACTGGAACATGGATGACGAGAGCCGGAAGTGGAAAGCGGAGTACGAGAAGTTCTCGGGCGGCGAAGCGCCGACCTTCGTGCACGCAGCCGACTACTCGCTGACCATGGCCTATCTCGAGGCGATCAAGGCGGCTGGCACCGACGACGCCGACAAGGTGCGTGAGCAGCTTGGCAAGATGAAGATCGACGACTTCTTCGCCAAGGGCGGCACCATCCGTTCCGACGGCCTGCTTGAGCACGACATGTACCTGCTCAAGGTGAAAGACGGCGGCGAAGATCCGTGGGATGTGGCCGACGTGGCACGCACGATTCCGGGCAACGAGGCCTATGCCTCGCTCGAAGCGGGCGGCTGCAAGCTGGTCAACAAGTGATCTGAACAAATCCTTGGCGCAGGGCGGCATTGCGACCGCCCTGCGCCTGCGTATCAGTCCGAAAGCGAGACCATGAGCGACGATATCATTCTCGAGGCCAAGAACCTGACCAAGAGTTTCGGCGGCTTCGTGGCCGTCAATGACGTGAACCTGCGCATCAAGCGCGGCGCGATCCACGCGATCATCGGCCCGAACGGCGCGGGTAAGACGACGATGTTCAACCTGCTGACGAAATTCATCACGCCCACATCGGGCAAGATCCTCTTCAACGACCGCGATATCACCAATCGCAAACCCGCGGAGATCGCCAATATGGGCATCGTGCGGTCGTTCCAGATTTCCGCCGTGTTCCCGCACCTGACGGCGCTGGAGAACGTGCGCCTCGCGCTGCAGCGCTCGCTGGGCGTGAGCTACCAGTTCTGGCGCTCCAAATCGGTGCTGCACGATCTCGACGCGAAAGCGGTGGCGGCGCTCGATCAGGTGGGTCTGAAGGAGTTCGCCCATCTCAAGGCGGTGGAGCTGCCCTACGGGCGCAAACGCGCGCTGGAGATTGCGACGACGCTGGGGCTGGAGCCGGAACTCATGCTGCTCGACGAGCCGACCCAGGGCATGGGCACCGAGGACGTGGGCGCCGTGACCGAGCTGATCGGCCGTGTCCGCGAGGGGCGCACCATCGTCATGGTGGAGCATAACCTCGGCGTCGTGGCCGAACTGGCCGACACGATCACCGTGCTGGCGCGCGGCGAAGTTCTGGCCGAAGGGCCCTATTCCGAAGTGTCGAAGAACCCGGCTGTCATGGAGGCCTATATGGGCGTCTCCGCCGATGAGCAGGAGGAGGTCGCATGAGCACCGAAACGATGATCAAACCGATGCTCAAGATCGAGAACCTGCATGCATGGTATGGCGAGAGCCACGTCCTGCACGGGATCAATCTCGAACTGGGCGAGGGGCAGCTGATCACCCTTCTAGGCCGCAACGGCGCGGGTCGTTCGACCACGCTGCGCTCGATCATGGGGATGGTCGATCGCCGCGAAGGCTCGATCAAGATCAATGGCGAGGAGTTCCTGACGAAACCCACGCACAAGATCTCGCCCGATGCGCGGATTGGCTATTGCCCCGAGGAGCGCGGCATCTTCGCCTCGCTTAATGTCGAGGAAAACCTGATGCTTCCGCCGAGCGTGGGCGAGGGCGGCATGTCGGTGGAGGAACTCTTCGAGATGTTCCCGAACCTCGCCAATGTCCGCAAGCGGATGGGCACGCGGCTTTCGGGCGGCGAACAGCAGATGCTGGCCATCGCGCGCATCCTGCGCACCGGCTCGCGACTGCTGCTCCTTGACGAGATCACCGAAGGTCTTGCGCCCGTGATCGTGAAAACCCTGGGGCGCGTGATCCGCGACCTGAAATCGCGCGGCTATACGATCGTTCTGGTGGAGCAGAACTTCCGCTTTGCCGCCCCGCTCGCCGACCGCCATTACGTCATCGAACATGGCGAGGTGATCGACGTGATCGAAGCCGATCAGGTCGAAGCCTCGATGGACCGGCTGAACCATTACCTGAGCGTGTAACGAGAAACCGGGCCGGGCTCAGGCGCCCGAGACCCGACAGGGAGGACAACCCCGATGGATCCGATGATCCGACTTATTCTTGCCCAGGGGATGCTGGGCCTAAACAACGGCGTGTTCTACGCGATGCTGAGCCTCGGGCTCGCGGTTATCTTCGGCCTCTTGAACGTGGTCAACTTCGCGCATGGCGCGCTCTATATGCTGGGCGCGTTCCTCGCGCTGATCATGTATTCCTATGTCGGTCAGTGGATCGGCATGGCGGATCTGCATATCGGCTTCTGGCCGGCGCTGATCCTCGCGCCGATCCTGGTGGCCTGTTTCGGGATGCTGATCGAGCGCTTCCTGCTGCGCAGGCTCTACAAGCTCGACCCGATCTACTCGCTGCTGCTGACCTTTGGGATCACGCTGGTGCTGCAGGGCCTGTTCATCAACTTCTTCAACGCGTCGGGCACGCCCTATCCGGGGATGCCGGAGAGCATGAAGGGCGTGACCAATCTCGGCTTCATGATGTTCCCGAAATACCGCCTCTTCGTGATCGTCTTCTCGATCGTGGTCTGTTTCGTGACCTGGTTCGTGATCGAGCGGACCCGGATCGGCGCACGGCTGCGCGCGGGCACCGAGAACCCCGAGCTGGTGAAAGCCTTCGGGATCAACGTGCCGCTGATGGTGATGCTGACCTTCGGCTTCGGCACGGGCCTCGCGGGTCTCGCGGGCGTGCTGGCGGCGCCGATCTACTCGGTCAGCCCGCTGATGGGCGCGAACCTGATCATCGTGATCTTCGCGGTCGTCGTGATCGGCGGCATGGGCTCGATTGCGGGGGCGGTGATTACCGGCTTCTCTCTGGGGCTGATCGAGGGCGTGACTAAGGTCTTCTACGCGCCCGCTGCGAACACGGTGATCTTCCTGCTGATGGTGATCGTGCTTCTTGTGCGCCCGTCGGGCCTCTTCGGACGTCAAGGGTGAGGGTGAAGACATGAGCAATACGACAAGTACGACGAGCGAAATCGGCGAATTCGAACAGGACGACGTCAGCCCCGAGACCCATAAGCGCGGCCGCATGGTGCAGGCGGTGTTCTGGGTGGTGCTGCTGGGCTTCCTCGCGGTGGCCCCGTTCTTCCTCTACCCGGTCTTCGTGATGCAGCTGCTGTGCTTTGCGCTGTTCGCGGCGGCCTTCAACCTGCTGATCGGCTTCACCGGCCTTCTCAGCTTCGGCCATGCCGCCTTCTTCGGGGGCGCGGCCTATGTGGCGGGCCATGTGCTGAAGGTCTGGGGCTTCCCGCCGATCCTCGGCATCATCGCAGGCACGCTCGCAGCCGCTGCGATGGGCTGGGTCGTGGGCTCGCTCGCGATCCGCCGGCAGGGCATCTACTTCGCGATGATCACGCTGGCGCTCGCGCAGATCGTGTATTTCTTCGCGCTGCAAATGCCCTTCACCGGGGGCGAGGACGGCCTGCAAGGCATCCCGCGCGGCAACCTGCTGGGCATCTTCAACCTCAGGGATCCGATCACGATGTATTACTTCGTGGCGGCCGTCTTCATCGTCGGCTTCCTCGCGATCTACCGCATCGTGCATTCGCCCTTCGGTCAGGTGCTGCAGGCGATCCGCGAGAACGAGCCGCGCGCGCTGTCGCTGGGCTATAACGTGGACCGGTTCAAGCTGCTGGCCTTCGTGCTCTCGGCGGGTCTGGCAGGGCTTGCGGGCTCGACCAAGGCGCTGGTGTTCCAGTTCGCCTCGCTGACGGACGCGCATTGGCAGATGTCGGGCGAGGTGATCCTGATGACGCTCTTGGGCGGCATGGGCACGATCTTCGGCCCGGTCGTGGGCGCGTTCATCGTGGTCACGCTGCAGCACTTCCTGTCGGGCATCGGCTCGTGGGTGCAGGTCGTGATCGGCGGCACGTTCATCGCCTGCGTGCTGCTGTTCCGCCGCGGCATCGTCGGCGAGATCGCGCGTCTGCTGCGCATTTCGTCGCTGTAAAACTAGCGTGGCGGGGGCTTTGCCCCCGCTCGTCACGGCCCGCCGCTTGCGCGTCGGGCGTTCGGCGGGGCGTCCTTCCACTGGAAGGCCGCTTCTCCCGCCTCACCCCCCGGGATATTTACGCCAAGAGGAAGAGGGCGCTCAGGGTCTGGGCGCGCGCAGGGCGCGCGGGTTCACCGTCGCCCAATCCGGCCAGTATCCCAGCTTTTCAATGATAACGATCGCGATCACGGCCAGCGCCACGACGGCGACGATCTTCACCTGCGTCATCGACGGTGGGCGACGTGCCCACCGCGCCATGCGCAGCAGCCACGTGTAATTCACGAAGCATCCTCGGTGAAGCGCACCTTGCCGATGAAGGGCAGATTGCGATTGCGCTGTGCGAAGTCGATGCCGTAGCCCACGACGAATTCATCGGGGATCTCGAAGCCGGTCCAGGTCGCGCGCACATCGACCTCGCGCCGCGAGGGTTTGTCGAGCAGGGCGCAACATTCGATGCGCCCCGGTTTGCGCGCACGCAGCATGCCCATCACGTGATGCAGGGTGAAGCCGGTATCGACGATATCCTCGACCACCAGCACGTCGCGGCCTTCGATGCCTGCGCGCAGGTCCTTGAGGATGCGCACCTCGCGCGAGCTGGTCATCGCGTCGCCGTAGCTGGAGGCTTCGAGGAAATCGACCTCCACCGGCAGGTCGATCTCGCGCACCAGATCGGCGATGAACACGAAGGAGCCGCGCAAGAGCCCCACCACGACCAACTTGTCGGTGCCCTTGAATGTCCGGGTGATCTCGGCGGCCAATTCCTCGACTCGAGCGGCGATCTGCTTGGCCGAAATCATCTGGTCGATCACATAGGGGCGCTGCGTCATGATGTCGGGCCTCGAAACGGGTTGTAGGGCTTGAACTCGGGCTTAGCTTTAGCGCATCAAGAGGCGCAAGAAAACGGGAGAGACATGCCTAAGCATCACGAGAACCGGGTCATGCCCTATAGCGCGCAACAGATCTACGATCTGGTGGCCGATGTGGGGAGCTATCCGAAATTCCTGCCGTGGAATTCGGCAGCCCGCGTGCGCTCGCGCGAGGAGCGCCCGGACGGCTCTATCCTGATGCTGGCCGATCTGGTGATCTCGTTCAAAGTGTTCCGCGAGAAGTTCGGCTCGCGCGTGGTGCTGCATCCCGACGAACATCACATCGAGACCGAATATCTCGACGGGCCGTTCAAATACATGCACAGCCACTGGCGGATGAGCGATCGCGACGACGGCTCTTGCGAGGTCGATTTCCATGTCGATTTCGAGTTCAAGAACGCGATCCTGCAGGGCGTGATCGGGGTCGTTTTCAACGAGGCGATGCAGCGGATCGTGCGCGCCTTCGAGAAACGCGCCGAGGAGTTGTATGGGCCGAAGGGCTGAGGGCATCTCAGCTCAAGTGCCACGAAAAAGGCCGCCCTTCGGGGGCGGCCTTTTCCATTTCGGGTCAACCCCCTGCGATCAGGAGTTCATGTCATAGGCGCGTTCGCCATGGGTGGACAGGTCCAGCCCGTTGGTCTCGTGCTCGTCGCTGACACGCAGCGGGAAGACCAGCCGCACCAGCATCGCCAGCGCCCAGCTGCCCGCGACGGTGAAGACCCCGACGACGGCCAGCGCGCCGAGTTGGGCGACAAAGCTGCCATGGCCGAAGACCGCGATCATGATCGTGCCGAAGATGCCGCCCACGCCATGGACCGCGAAGACGTCGAGGCTGTCATCGACATGCAGCCTCTCGCGGATCAGCACGACGAATTCCTGACAGATGATCCCGGCGGCGAAGCCGATCACCAGCGCTTCGATCGGACCGACGAAGCCCGAGGCCGGGGTGATCGAGGCGAGGCCTGCGATCGTGCCGGTCACGAGGCCCACCATCGAGGCGCGGCCGAACTTGATGCGCTCCCACAGCGCCCAGCTCAGCGAGGCGGCCGCGGCGGAGATATGGGTGACGGTGATCGCCATGCCGGCCACGCCATCGGCGGCCAGTTCAGAGCCGCCGTTGAAGCCGAACCAGCCGACCCAGAGCAGCCCTGCGCCCATCGCGACCATGCCGGGGTTATGCGGCGGCGTGGTGCGCTTCACCCGCGGGCCGATCATCAGCGCCAGCACGAGGGCCGCAAGGCCCGCGGTTTCGTGCACCACGATGCCGCCCGCGAAATCCTTGGTGCCGACCGCACCCCAGATACCGCCATCGGACATGATGCCACCGCCCCAGATCCAATGCGCGACGGGCGCGTAGATCAGCAGCATCCAGAGCCCCGTGAAGACCATCACGAAGCCGTAGTTGATCCGCTCTACGAAGGCGCCGACGATCAGCGCGGGCGTGATGATCGCGAAGGTCATCTGGAAGGCGAAGAAGACGATTTCCGGGATGGAGCCCGACAGCGTGTCCGGCGTGATGCCCAGCAGCGCGAATTTACCCAAGCCGCCCCAATAGCCATTGGCGTCCCCGAAGGCGATCGAATAGCCGAACAGCAGCCACAGCACGCTCATCAGCGCCGCGATCGAGAAACACTGCATGAAGATCGACAGCACGTTGCGCGCCCGCACGAGCCCGCCGTAAAACAGCGCCAGCCCCGGCAGCGTCATCAGCAAAACCAGTGCCGTCGCTACCATGATCCACGCGGTATCGGCCGCGTTCATCCCCGCTTCCATCTCGACAAATCCTCCTCGAAGTTCCCTCTGGAGGGCAGGGGCCATAAGCGCCGCGCGCAATAAAGAGACATTTTGCGCAAAACCCGCCTATTCGCGCGTCACTTTTGGAACTGCACTAAAAATAAGCAATACGGGGTGGGTGTGCCTGATCCGTGGGCGGAATAGAGTCAGGCTTGCACCGCCGAAAGCAGCAGAGCGAGCGCGTGATCGCGGGCCGCTTCGCGCACCTTGTCGCGGCCGAGCGCGCCGAATTCGACCGTCTCGACTTGGGTTTCGGCGCCCTCGCGGGCAAGGCCGAAACAGACGCGGCCCTCGGGTTTGAATTCCGATCCGCCCGGTCCCGCGATGCCGGTGATCGCGACCGCGATCTGGGAGTGGGAGTGGCTCAGCGCGCCCTCGGCCATCTCGCGCGCGACAGTCTCCGAGACCGCGCCGTGGGCGTCGAGGCTTTCCGCGCTGACGCCCAGCATCTCGCGTTTGGCGTCATTGGTGTAGGTGACAAAGCCGCGCTCCACGACCGCGGACGATCCCGGAATATCGGTAAGGGCTGCGGCGACCATCCCTCCGGTGCAGCTCTCGGCGGTCGCGACCATCAGGCCGCGCGCCTTGCAGGCGTCGAGAACGTCCGACGCGCGGCTCATCCCATCATGCCCAGAAAGACGATGTGGTAGAGGCCTGCGAGGATGATCGACACGATCCCGGCGAAGACCCCGGCCCAGATGTCATCCAGCATCACGCCCGTCGCGTCATGGCGGCGATCGGCGCGGCCCACGAGCCACGGCTTCCAGATGTCGAACAGCCGAAACAGCAGGAACGCCGCGACCGGGCCGGGCCAGACCATGTGCAGATCGACGCCCGTGGAGAGACCGCGCTGCCAGAAGCCGAAGGCCGGGAAGAGGAGCGCGACCCATTGGCCCGCCACCTCGTCGATGACGATCTCGGAAGGGTCGTCGGCGCTGTCGCCCAGCTGCGCGCGCACCGACCAGAAGCCGAGCGCGGTGACCGCGATGGTGGCGATCACCAGCGGGATGAAGCCCAGGTAATGCTCGATCGCCCAGCCGACCAGAACGGCGACCAGCGAGCCCCAGGTGCCCGGCGCGGGTTTCAGCAAGCCGACAAATCCGACCGTGTTGATGGCGCGCAGCATGGGGTTACTCCTTGATCAATGTTGCGGTGGCGATGGCGGCGATGCCTTCCTCGCGCCCGGTGAAGCCCAGACGCTCGGAGGTGGTGGCCTTGACCGAGATCCGGCCCGGCTCGATCCCGATGATGCGCGCCAGAGCCTGAGCCATTTCAGCGGCATGCGGGCCGATCTTGGGGCGCTCGCAGATCAGCGTGACATCGGCATTTCCCAGACGAAAGCCCCGCGTCTCGGCCAGTTTTACGGCGTGGTCGAGGAATATCTCCGACGCGGCACCCTTCCACTGCGGGTCCGACGGCGGGAAATGCCGCCCGATATCGCCCTCGGCCAGCGCGCCATAGATCGCATCGGTCAGCGCGTGCATGCCCACATCGGCGTCGGAATGGCCCTTGAGCTTCTTGTCATGCGGCACCGCGATTCCGCAGAGCGTCACATGATCGCCCGGCTCGAACGCGTGCACGTCGTAGCCATGGCCCAAACGGATATCCATCTTGTCTCCCAACAGTCTCTCGGCCCGGGCGAAATCCTCCGGGTAGGTGATCTTCAGATTGTCTTCCGAGCCGCGCGTGATCGCAACCGAAAGACCGGCCGCGCGGGCCACTTCCACGTCATCGGCAGCCCCGCCCGGATGGGCGCGATGGGCGCTGAGGATCGCGTCGAAATCGAAGCCCTGCGGGGTCTGCGCGCGGTAGAGACCATGGCGATCCTGCGTGCCGGTAACCTGGCCGTTTTCGCCGGTCCAGAGCGCGTCCGACACGGGCAGGGCGGGCGCTGCCGCCTGTGCGCTATCCAGCGCCTCGAGCACGCCCTCTATCACCGCGCGGCTCACCAGCGGGCGCGCGCCGTCATGGATCAGCACCTTCTCGACGCCCGAGCCCTCCAGCATTTCCAGCGCATTGCGTACCGAGGCATCGCGGCTCGCACCGCCCGCACAAAGCGCGACCTCGCCCTGAAACTGCGCGATGCCGCGCGTCATGTCTTCGGGATGCAGAACGACCACGATCCGCCCGATGCCTTTGAAAGCGGCAACGGTATGGGCCAGCACCGGCTGCCCCGCGAGGCTCTGCCATTGCTTCGGGGTTTCTCCGCCAGCGCGGGTGCCACGCCCGGCGGCGACGATGATGATGGCGTTGCTCATGGCGGCTCCCTGATCGCCCAAGGGCTTAGGCGAAGACGCGGCTCTGCGCAATCGGTGCCGCCGGACGCGATACGCTGCGGGATGTGACAACTGGCCACAGTTAAGTGATTAAAAATTAGGCGAGTGCTGATTTTCCCACCTAAAAAGGGGTGGACGCAATTGTGATTCTTTGGTCAAACGCCTAATTCGAAGGAAGACGAGTGACAGGACACCTCCGTGCCGCAGATTTTAGTTCTCGACGACATCACACTGACCCCACCGGTCTTTCTCGCGCCCATGGCCGGGATCACCGACCTTCCGTTCCGGCGGATGGTGGCGCGTTTCGGCGCGGGTCTCGTCGTGTCCGAGATGGTGGCCTCGGGAGAGATGCTGACCGCGAAACCCTCGGTGCGCGCGAAAGCGCGGGTCGAGATGGGGCTGGAGCTGCCGACCTCGGTGCAGCTGGCCGGGCGCGAGCCCGAACCGATGGCGGAGGCCGCGAAGATGGTCGCCGACATGGGCGCGCGGATCATCGACATCAATATGGGCTGCCCGGCCAAGAAGGTGACGGGCGGGGCTTCGGGCTCGGCGCTGATGCGCGATCCCGATCATGCGCTGCGGCTGATCGAGGCGACGGTGGGCGCGGTCGACCTGCCGGTGACGCTGAAGATGCGGCTGGGCTGGTGTGACGACACGCATAACGCGGCCGAGATCGCGCGCCGGGCCGAGGCCGCGGGTGTGAAGATGATCGTCGTGCATGGGCGCACGCGGATGCAGTTCTACAAGGGCAGCGCCGATTGGGAAGCGATTGCCGAGACGGTCGACGCGGTCTCGATCCCGGTGATCGCCAATGGCGACGTGGTCGATGCGAGCTCCGCGCGCGCAGCCCTTTCGCAATCGGGCGCGGCGGGTGTGATGGTCGGTCGCGGGGCGCAGGGCGCGCCGTGGCGGCTGGCTGAAATCGGTCATGAAATCTTTGGATCGCCGAAGCCGCAGGTTCCTTATGGAAATGCGCTTTGCGATTACATTTCAGAGCATTACGAGGCGATCTTGAGTTTCTACGGACGTGATCTCGGGCTGCGTCTCGCGCGTAAGCATCTGGGCTGGTATTGCGAGGCGGCGAATGCGCCGCTGCGCGCCGAGATGATGGTCAGCCAGACGCCGGAGGCGACCTTGGCGCTGATCGAGCGCGCTTTCGGGGAAAGGTGCGCCGCATGAACCTTCCGGCCCCCGGCATTATATGGACCTCGCTGCCGACCCCGGCGTTGCTGATCGATGGCGATGATCTTGTCGACGAGGTGAACCCCGCCGCCGAGCTGTTCCTTAACCTTTCCGCCAAGGCGCTGAGGGGTAAGGCGATCGGCGAAAGGCTCGCGATTTCCGCACCTTTGGAGGAAATCTTCTACCGGGTCCGGAAGAACCGCGCCTCGCTCTTCGTTAACGATGTCGAGCTGACGACGGGCGAAAAAGCCCCGGTGCAATGCAATCTGCAAGCCGCGCCTGTCGGCGAAGACCCCGACCGCGTGTTGCTGCTGATCGAGCCGCGCGAGCTGGCTGATCGGTTGGGCCGCGCGAGCCTCGTGAAATCTGCTGCGCGCTCGGCCATCGGCATGGCGGAGATGCTGGCCCATGAGATCAAGAACCCGCTCGCCGGGATCGCCGGGGCGGCCCAGCTTCTGAGCATGAACTTGTCCGGCGAAGACCTTGAATTGACAGACCTAATCGTCGACGAGACGCGCCGTATCGTGAAGCTGCTCGAACAGGTCGAGCAGTTCGGCAATGTCCGCGCGCCCGAGAAGAAGCCGGTCAATATCCATGACGTGCTCGACCGCGCGCGCAAATCCGCAGGCGTCGGCTTCGGTGCGCATATGACGATCAAGGAGGATTACGATCCCTCGCTGCCGCCGACGCTGGGCGATGCGGATCAATTGACTCAAGTCTTCCTGAACCTGTTGAAGAACGCCGCAGAAGCCTCGGAAGGGAATGGAGAAATCAAGATCCGTACCTTCTACGAACACAGCCTGCGTCTGCGTCGCGCCGATGGATCGGGGCAGCCGCTGCCGCTGCAGATCGAGATCATCGACGACGGCCCCGGCATCCCGCCGGAAATCTCCAACGAAATCTTCGAGCCCTTCGTTTCGGGGCGTGAGAACGGCACGGGGCTTGGTCTCGCGCTTGTCTCGAAGATCATCAACGATCACGACGGCTGGGTCACGCTCGACTCGGTCCCGGGCAAGACCCGGTTTCGCATTTCACTTCCCGTTGCGCCAAAGGAGGCCTGATCCATGGACGGCACCGTACTTGTCGCGGATGACGATCGTACAATCCGCACCGTTCTGACCCAGGCCCTGACCCGGGCGGGCTGTAAGGTTCATGCCACTGCCTCGCTGGTGACGCTGATGCGTTGGGTCGAAGAGGGCAAAGGCGATCTGGTGATCTCGGATGTGATCATGCCTGACGGAAACGGGCTCGAGGCGTTGCCCAAGATCTCCGAGGAGCGCCCGGGCCTGCCGGTCATCGTGATCTCGGCGCAGAACACGATCATGACCGCGATCCAGGCGGCCGAGGCCGAGGCTTACGACTATCTGCCCAAACCGTTCGATCTGCCGGACCTGATGAAGCGCGCGCAAAAGGCGCTGGAGCAGAAGCGCCGCAGCCCGACCGCTCCGCGCGAGATCGAAGGCGGCGGCGACGCGGGCGATCTGCCTCTGGTCGGGCGGACGCCGGCGATGCAGGAGCTTTATCGGCTTGTCGCACGGGTGATGAATGCCGATCTCGCGGTGCTGATCGCGGGTGAGAGCGGCACGGGCAAGTCCCTGATCGCGAAGGCGATTCACGACTTCTCCGACCGCCGCACGCTGCCCTTCGTGGTGGCGCAGGCGGGCGATCTGCAGGGGGCGGACGGCCCGGCGGCGCTGGTGGCGAAAGCCAAGGGCGGCTCGCTCGTCTTCGACGAGGTTGGCGATTACGACGACGAGACGCAGGCGCGGATCGTGCGGATGCTCGACGCGCTGCCCGATCCTGCGCCGCGGATCATGGCGACGACGCAGATCGACCTCGCGGGGCTGATGGAGGCGGGCAAGTTCCGTCAGGACCTGTTCTACCGCTTGGGCGGCGTGACGCTGAACGTGCCGAGCCTGCGCGAGCGCGTCGAGGACATCCCGCTTCTGGCCGAGCATTTCCTCGCCCGCGCCGAACGCGACGGGCTGGGACTGCGCCGCTTCACGCCCGAGGCGCTGCAGCTCGTGCGCGCCTATTCCTGGCCCGGCAACGTGCGCCAGCTAGAGAACACGATCCGCCGTCTCGCGGTGACCTCGCCCGAGGAAGAAATCACCCGCGCCGAGGCCGAATTCGTTCTGGGCAACCAGCCCGCGATCGAGCCGCTGCGTCAGGGCGGCGAGGGCGAGAAGCTCTCGGCCTCCATCGCGCGCCACCTGCGGCGCTATTTCGACCTTCACGGCGGCACGCTGCCGCCTCCGGGCCTTTATGACCGGATTCTGAAGGAAATGGAGGCGCCGCTGATCGAAATCGCGCTCGACGCGACCGGTGGCAACCAAGCCAGATGTGCCGATTTGCTCGGCATCAACCGCAATACGTTGCGTAAAAAGATCACCGATCTGGATATTCAGGTGACACGCCGCCGCAAACTGATGTAAACCCGCAACAGGGGGCTGTGGCTTTTCCGTTCACACGGATTCGCGAGCCACGGTCTGGAATGAGGGGGCATTAGTGCAGGGCAGCACGGCATATCGCTCAGGCTGGGACCGTTTGGCGCGCTTTCGCCGCCAAAAGCGGGTGCGCAACCTGTTCACCTTCGGTCTGGTCGTTCTGGGCCCGGCGCTCGCGATTGCGACCTTCATAGTTCTCGGGCCCTTGGGACAGGGGGCGGACAGCACCGCGCTGCGCCTAATCCTGCTCGCCGATTTCGTCTATTTCCTGCTGCTCGCCGGTCTGATCCTGATGCGGCTGGTGCAGATCATCGCCGCAAGGCGTGCCCATTCCGCCGGGTCGCGGCTGACCCTGCGCCTGACGGGCGTTTTCGCGGGCATCGCGCTGGTGCCGACGATCCTTGTCGCGGTCTTCGCGTTCCTCACCGTGAATATCGGTCTCGAGGGCTGGTTCTCGGATCGTGTGCGCTCGGTCGTGGGCACGTCACTGCAGGCCGCCGAGGCCTATCAGTCCGAGCATAAGCGCGATCTGGTGCAGGACAGCCGGGCGCTCGCGAATTTTCTCAATCTGCGGCGGCAGGCTTCGACCTTCATGTCCGATGGCGAGCTGCGCGAATTGCTGATCACCGGGCAGGCGGGCATCCAGCGCGGCGTGAAAGAGGCCTATGTGATCGACGGCACGGGCCGGATCGTCGCGCGGGGCGATCGCTCCTATCTCTTTGATTACGAAGAACCTTCCCCGCGCGACATCGTCGAAGCGCAGAAGGGCGAGACGGTGCTGATCGAGGATTGGCCGAACTCGGAACTGCGCGCACTGATCCGGCTCGATGCTTTCGTGGACCGCTATCTCTATATCTCGCGCAAGGTGGACGGGCAGATCCTCGCGCTGCTCGATAAGACGCGAGAGACGGTGACGCTCTATCAGCAATTGGAAAGCGCACGCGGCCGGGTGATTTTTGAGTTCGGGCTGCTCTATTTCGGCTTCGCGCTGATCCTGATCCTCGCCGCGCTCTGGATGGGCTTGTGGTTCGCAGAGCGCCTGTCGCGCCCCATCGGGCGGCTTGCCGCCGCGGCAGAGCGTGTCGGCTCGGGCGATCTGGATGCGCGGGTGATCGAGGCCGAGGGCGACGACGAGATCGCGACCCTGGGCGAGGCGTTCAACCGGATGACCGGGCAGTTGAAGGGTCAGCGCATGGCCCTGATCGAGAACCACCGCGAGACCGAAGAACGTCGGCGGATGTTCGATTCCGTGCTGTCCTCGGTGACCTCGGGGGTGATCGGGCTGGATGCAGACGGGCGGATAGATTTCGTGAACCGGGCGGCGATGACCTTGCTGGCGCTCGATAGCGCGCGCGACAATGCCCGCGATCTCTCGACCGCCGTTCCGGAATTCGTCGGGCTTTACAATCGCTTGCAGGACGGCCTTAACGAGGTCGCGCAAGAGGAAATCCGGGTCTCCCGCGGTGGGCGGCTGGAAAGCCTGCTGGTGCGTATGGCGGTGCGGCGCAACGATCTGGGCACGCCCGAGGGATACGTGGTGGCCTTCGAGGATGTGACCGATCTGGTCTCGGCGCAGCGGATGGCGGCATGGGGCGACGTGGCGCGGCGCATCGCGCATGAGATCAAGAACCCGCTGACGCCGATCCAGCTCTCGGCCGAGCGGATCAAGCGCAAATTCGGCAAGATGACCGAGGGCGAAGATCTCGAGACGCTCAATCAGCTCACCGGCGTGATTGTGCGGCAAACCAATGACTTGCGGCGCATTGTGGACGAGTTTTCGCGCTTCGCCCGGATGCCGGAACCCGACCGCGCGGATCACGATCTGGCTCAACTGGTGCGCGACGCCGCGACCTTGCAGCAAGACAGCCTGCATGGCGCGAAGCTGGTGACGGATGTCCCGACCGAGCCGGTGATCGTCGAGCTGGACGCGACGATGATTTCGCAAGCGGTGACGAACCTTGTGAAGAACGCAGGCGAAGCGATTGAATCCTATACGGAAAAAGGGGACGTGGAAGAGGGCTTCGCGCCCGAGGTTCGCCTCGATATGCAGGTCGCGCCCGACCATGTGACGATCCATATCGCGGATAACGGGATCGGCCTGCCGCCCGACCGCTCGCGCCTGTTCGAGCCTTACGTGACGACGCGCGAGAAAGGCACCGGGCTGGGCCTTCCCATCGTCAAGAAGATCATCGAGGAACATGGTGGAACGCTGACGCTGAGCGACGCGCCCGCCTTTGCAGAGGGTGCCCATCGCGGGGCGCTCGCCGAAATCAGGCTCCCACGCGCCCGAGCAGCGCTCAGAGCCATCAAGGAGAGGGGCGAAGCCCCCGGGGAAGTGACATGAGCGACATTCTGATCGTCGACGACGAGAAAGACATCCGCGAGCTGATCGCCGATATCCTGCGCGACGAAGGTTTCAAGACACGGCTCGCGGCGAATTCCAACGAATGCATGGATGAGATCAACGCCCAGGAACCGGCGCTGATGATCCTCGATATCTGGCTGAAGGACAGCAAGATGGACGGGATCGACATCCTCAAGACGGTCAAGCGCGACAACCCGGACGTGCCTGTCATCATCATCTCGGGCCACGGCAATATCGAGATCGCGGTGGCGGCGATCAAGCAGGGCGCGTACGACTTCATCGAGAAGCCCTTCAACATCGACCAGCTGATGGTGGTGATTTCGCGCGCGATGGAGACCGCGCGGCTGCGGCGCGAGAACTCGACGCTGAAGCGCCGCGACATGTCCTCGGGCGAGATGATCGGCGACTCGGCGGCGTTCCGGCGGCTGAAGGATCAGCTCGACAAGGTCACCAAGTCCAATGGCCGGGTGATGCTGACGGGCGAGCCGGGCTCGGGCAAGGAGATGGCCGCGCGCTATATCCACCAGTTCTCGACCCGCGCGGCGGGGCCCTTCATCACCGTGAACTCCGCCTCGATCGAACCCGACCGGATGGAAGAGGTGCTGTTCGGGCGCGAAACACCAGAGCGCGGCGTCGAGAAGGGCCTGTTGGAACAGGCGCATGGCGGCGTGATCTATTTCGACGAGGTGGCCGAGATGCCGCTCGGCACGCAGTCGAAAATCCTGCGGGTGCTGACCGAGCAGCAATTCCTGCGCGTGGGCGGGGCCGACAAGGTCCGCGTCGATCTGCGGGTGATCTCGTCGACGACCCGCGATCTGATGACGCAGATCCGCGAGGGTCTTTTCCGGCAGGAGCTCTACGACCGGCTGAACGTCGTGCCGATCGAGGTGCCGCCGCTCTCGGAGCGGCGCGAGGACGTGCCGCTTCTGGCAGACCATTTCCTGCGCGGGTTCAACGAGACCCAGGGCCTGCCGCTGCGTGAAATCTCGGAAGAGGCCGCGGCGCTGATGCAGACGATGGATTGGCCCGGCAACGTTCGCCAGCTGCGCAACGTGATCGAGCGGGTGCTGATCCTCGGCGAAGGCACGGGCGCGATCGAGGCGCGCGAGCTGCCCGGTCAGGAAGGCCCGGCGGATGAGGGCCGCATCGTTTTGGGCGGCGCGCTCGCAACGCTGCCTTTGCGCGAGGCGCGCGAGCTGTTCGAGCGCGAATACCTGCTCACCCAGATCAACCGTTTCGGGGGCAACATCTCGCGGACTGCGAATTTCGTCGGCATGGAACGCTCGGCGCTGCACCGCAAACTCAAATCGCTCGGCGTCGTCACCACGAACAAGGCGGGCGCCCGCGTCGCCCAATTCGACGGCGGCGAGGAGTAACGGAAAACGCGCGCCTCCTTTCGGGGCGCGCGCCTTGTCTTCGTTTTGGAAGAAATATCCCGGGGTGAGCCCGGAACGGGCGAGGGGCAGAGCCCCTCGTTTTTATTTCTCCGGCAGCAGGCCGCGCGGGCTGAAGCGCAGCACCATCAGCAGGATGATCCCCATCACCAGCATCCGCATATGCGGGGCCGACTGGATCAGGTGATCCTTGAGCCCGCCATCGGGGAAGGGTGCGGCCAGCGCGCCCATGATATCCGGGCCCCAGTCGCCTGCCTTGACCCAGACATACCAGATCAGCACGCCACCCAGGATCGAGCCCCAGTTGTTGCCCGAGCCGCCCACGATCACCATCACGAGGATCAGGAACGTGTAGCGCAGCGGGTTGTAGGAAGTCGGCGTCATCTGCCCGTCGAGCGAGATCATCATCGCGCCCGCAAGCCCGATCACCGCCGAGCCCAGCACGAAGATCTGCAGGTGGCGGCGGGTGACGTTCTTGCCCATTGCCGCAGCCGAAATCTCGTTGTCGCGGATCGCGCGCATCATCCGGCCCCAGGGCGATTTCAGCGACATCTCGGTCAGCCAGATCAGCGCGAGGATGACGATCACGAACAGCACGAGGAAGGCCAGCTTCACCGCGATGGTGGAGCCCAGCTGCGGGTCGAGACCCCAAGCTTGCATCTGCGCGACGAAATCGGGCGAGTTCTGCAGGTCGATCTCGTAGGGCACCGGCCAGGGGCGCGGGATGCCGTTGACGTTCAAGACGCCCCGGTCGAGCCATTGCTCGTTCTTCAGGATCGCGACGATGATCTCCGCGATGCCGAGCGTGGCGATCGCGAGATAATCCGAGCGCAGGCCGAGGGCGGTCTTGCCGACCAGCCAGGCCGCGCCTGCGGCGAGAACCGCACCCACCGGCCAAGAGATCAGCGTCGGCAGGCCCAGCCCGCCGAGGTTGCCCTGTGCCGAGGGGTTGATCGCCTCGATCACCTCGACCGCCGGATCGAACAGCCAGCGATAGGTGAAGAAGCCGACGATCAGCACCGCGGTCACGGCGAGACCGCGCGTCTTGCCGCGCAGGTTGCGCCAGATCCAGACCGCCGCGAACACCGCGACGATGGCCACGAAGAAGGCCGCCATGATGCCCGGACCGCCGCCCGAGAAGGCGCCGGGGGTGGGCGGCATGGAGATCAGCACCGGGGCGAGGCCGCCAAGCGCGAGGAAGCCCATCGCGCCCGCGTTGAACAGGCCCGCATAGCCCCATTGCATGTTCACGCCGAGCGCCATGATCGCCGACAGCAGTCCCATGTTGAGAATGCCGAGCGCCGAGTTCCAGCCCGAGGTGAAGCCCTCGAGCAGGATGAGCGCGGCCATGATGGCGAAGAAGAGGGGCGCACGGATGCGGCTGGTCTCGCCAGCCTGACGATTGCTGCTCATACGATTTTCCCCTTGAAGAGGCCGGTCGGCTTGAAGATCAGGACGAGGATCAGGATCGTGAAGCTGACTGCGTATTTGTAATCGGTGGAGAGAAGCTGGACGAGCCCGTCCGGCTCCCAGCTCGGGACCAGATAGGTCGCGACCTTCTTCCATGCGTAGGTGAGGCCCACCTCCGAGAAGGAGATCACGAAGCCGCCCGCGATCGCGCCCACCGGGTTGCCGATGCCGCCGACGATGGCCGAGGCGAAGATCGGTAGCAGAAGCTGGAAATAGGTGAAGGCTTTGAACGACTTGTCGAGCCCGTAAAGCGTGCCTGCGATGGTCGCGAGCGCGCCGGTGATGATCCAGGTGACGGCCACGACCTTGTTCGGGTCGATGCCCGACAGCAGCGCCAGATCCTCGTTATCGGAAAACGCGCGCATGGATTTGCCGGTGCGCGTCTTGCCGAGGAACCAGAACAGGGCGGCCACGGTGATGATCGCGGTGACGACGGTGATGACTTGGGTCGAACGCAGCGTCAGCGGCTCGTGCAGACCCGTCATCTCGCGCCATTGCCGGGCGTTGATGACGAAGCGGGTGCCGTCGTCGAAATTGATCTGGTCGACGCCGATCAGGAAGCGGGTGAGCGCGTTCATCACGAACATCACGCCGACCGAGACCATGACCATGACCACGGGCGCAGCCCTGACTTTTCGGTAATATTGGTAAACGACCTTGTCGGTCCCGAGCATCAGCGCCGCGGTGACCGCGATGCCGAAGGGCAGGGCGAGAAGGGCGGTCGGCAGCGGGCCGAAGCTGATCCCCATCGCCTGGAAACCCCAGGTGATCAGGATCACGACCCCGGTGCCGAAGGCCATCGTGTCGCCATGGGCGAAGTTGGAGAACCGCAGGATCGAGTAGATCAGCGTGACCCCGAGCGCCCCGAGCGCAAGCTGCGCGCCATAGGCGGTGGCGGGGATGATGACGTAATTGGTGACCGCGACAAGCGCGTTGATGAGTTCCATTGCTCAGCCCCCCAGGAAGGTGCGGCGGACTTCCGGGTCGGCCAGAAGGGCCTCGCCAGTGTCGGTGTACTTGTTCGCGCCTTGCACGAGGACATAGCCTTTATCCGCGATCTCAAGGGCTTGGCGGGCGTTCTGTTCGACCATCAGGATCGAGATGCCGCTGCGGGCGACCTCGATGATGCGATCGAAAAGCTCGTCCATCACGATGGGCGAGACACCCGCGGTCGGCTCGTCGAGCATCAGGAGCTTCGGCTGGGTCATCAGCGCGCGGCCCACGGCCACCTGCTGACGCTGCCCGCCCGACAGCTCGCCCGCATTCTGGCGACGCTTTTCCTTCAGGATCGGGAACAGGTCGAAGACCTGATCCATCGTGCCCCGGAAATCGTCGTCGCGGATGAAGGCGCCCATCTCGAGGTTTTCCTCGACCGTCATGGTCGGGAAGACGTTGTTCACCTGCGGAACGAAGCCCATACCTTTCTTAACGCGGTCCTGCGGCGAGAGGCCGGTGATGTCCTGCCCGTCGAGCGTGACCTTGCCTTCGCGCAGGCCTAGCATGCCGAAGACCGCCTTCATCGCGGTGGATTTGCCCGCGCCGTTGGGGCCGACGATCACGGCGATCTCGCCCTTTTCGACGGTCAGCGTGCAGTCGTGCAGGATGTCGGCCTTGCCGTAGCCGCCGGTCATGTTGGAGGCGTTGAGATAGCTCATTGGGCGCCCCCTTTGCCGGCTTCATCGCCCAGACCGGGCTGCGCGCCGTGGTCTTCATGGGCGGCGGTCTCGGCGGTTTCCTCGGCCTTGACCTTGTTCTTCAGCCCGGTGCCCAGATAGGCCTCGATGACGGCCTCGTTTTCCATGATGTGATCGGCAGACCCCTGGGCCAGCACCTTGCCCTCGGCCATCACGATGACCGGGTCGCAGAGGCGGCCGATGAAATCCATGTCGTGTTCGATCACGCAGAAGGTGTAGCCGCGTTCCTTGTTGAGGCGCACGATGGCATCGCCGATCGTGTTCAGAAGCGTCCGGTTCACGCCCGCGCCGACCTCGTCGAGGAAGACGATCTTGGCTTCGACCATCATCGTGCGGCCCAGCTCCAGAAGCTTCTTCTGACCGCCCGAGAGGTTGCCCGCCTTCTCGTCCTTGAGATGCGAAATCGTCAGGAAATCAAGCACTTCATCGGCCTTCTTCAGAAGTGCCGCTTCCTCGTCGCGGATGTGTTTTCGCCCGAACCATGTGTTCCAGAGCGTCTCGCCCGCCTGTCCGGTGGGCACCATCATCAGGTTCTCGCGCACGGTGAGCGAAGGAAACTCATGCGCGATCTGGAAGGTGCGCAGCAGCCCCTTGTGGAACAGCTCGTGCGGCGCAAGCCCGGTGATGTCCTCGCCATCCATCGTGACACGGCCCGCGGTAGGTTCGTGCACGCCTGCGATGACGTTGAAGAGCGTGGATTTGCCGGCGCCGTTCGGGCCGATCAGCCCGGTGATCGAGCCGGTCGCGATTTCGAGGCTCGCGCCATCGACCGCGCGGAATCCGCCGAAGGATTTGACTAAGTTTTCAACCCGGATCATAGGGTCCCCTGAGTTGTAGGCGCGTTAGCTTCACGCCGCATCTTGTTGTTTTATAATTGAAAACAGCCCGGATCGCTCCGGGCTGCTTCAGCTCTGATGACCGCTTAGCGGTATTTCACCGTCTCGATCTTGTCGTCCTTGATCGCGATTTCGCGGAAGGTGCCCGCGGCTTCGCCATTGCCGATCAGGTTGACGGCGGTCGCGCCTTCATAGTCGACCGGCTTGCCTTCCTTGATCAGGTCGAGCGCCTTGCCCAGCTCGCCGGGATAGATCTTCTCGCCGGGGCCGTTCGCGACTTCCATGACCTTGTCCTTGTAGACTTTCGGGTCGGTGGAATCCGCCGCCTGCATCGCGAGCAGCATCAGAGCCGCTGCGTCATAGGCGCCGCCCGAATAAGCCGACGAGCCGTCGAAGCCGGCTTTCTCGGCCATGCCGAGATAGGTCTTCATGCCGTCGCCTGCCGAGTCGGGAAGCTGGCCGAAGGAGCCGTTGATTTCCGAGCCGAAATTGTCTTCGAGCGTCTGGCTGACCATGCCGTCGGGGAAGACGAACTTCTCGAAGGCGCCGGTGTCGAGTGCGCCGCGCAGGATGCCCGAGCCGCCCTGGTCGATATAGCCGACGATGACGAGCGCGTCGCCACCTGCGGAAGCGAGCGAGGCGACTTCAGCGGAGTAGTCGCCCTTGCCGTCTTCGTGCGCGGCCGAGATCGTGACGCTGCCGCCCTTGGCCTTGTAGGCCTTCTCGAAGCTGTCCGCGAGACCCTTGCCGTAGTCGTTGTTGGTGTAGGTCACGGCGACGTTCTTGATGCCCTTCTCGAGGATCTCGTCGGCCATGACTTCGCCCTGACGCGCATCCGACGGAGCGGTGCGGAAGAACAGGCCATCATCCTCGAGCGTCGAGAGTGCCGGCGAGGTTGCCGAGGGCGAGATCATCACGACGCCGTTCGGCATTGCGACGTTTTGCAGGACAGCGGTGGTCGCGCCCGAGCACATTGCGCCCATGATGCCAGCGACCTTGTCGGTAGTGACCAGCGTTTCGCCTGCCGCGGTGGCGGCTGCTGCGTCGACGCAGGTCGAGTCGCCGCGGACTGCGGTCACGGTGTCGCCACCCAGCAGCTTGCCGGAATCGGAGACTTCCTTGATCGCCATCTCGGCACCCTGCGCCATCGGCGGGGCGAGCGATTCAAGCGGGCCGGTAAAGCCCAGCAGGACGCCCATCTTCACGTCATCGGCATATGCGCCAGTCGCGCCAAGCGCGATCGCAGCCGAAGCCAGAAGCAGTTTTTTCATGTGTTCACTCCCGTGTTGGAACTCGCGTTCTTGCGCGAGGTTAGTGCGCGGTTTGTCAAATGTGAAGAACCGCGAGTGGCGCGATGACGCGAAAAACGGACCCGAAGGTCAAGGTGCGCGCAATGCGACGTAACGGCAATTTGGGGTTATGTGCAAATTCGTGAAAGCCGCGGGGGGTGATTGCGCAATTTTCAGTCGAGCGAGTCTTCCGGCCCTAAATCCACGGTGGAGTCCAGGCTTTCCTTTTCGCCCGCAGCGCTCGCGCCGCGTTCACGGTAAGGTGTGGTCTGGTAATGCGCGCGGTAGCATTTCGAGAAATGCGACGGGCTCGCAAAGCCGCAGGCCATGGCCACGTTGATCACGCTCATTTCCGTTTGCATCAACAGGTTACGCGCCTTTTGCAGCCGCAATTCCATGTAATAGCGCTTCGGCGAGCGGTTGAGGTAGCGACGGAACAGCCGCTCCAGCTGGCGCGCGGACATGCCCACTTCGGTCGCGAGCGTCGCGGGGCTGATCGGGTCTTCGATATTGCGCTCCATCCGGCCGATGACCTGCGCGAGTTTGGGGTGACGCACCCCGATCCGGGTGGGAATCGACAGCCGCTGCGTGTCGCGATCCGAGCGGATCGAGGAATGGATGAGCTGATCGGCGACGGTATTGGCCAGTTCCTCGCCGTGATCGCGGGCGATCAGCCGCAGCATCAGGTCGATCGAGGCGGTGCCGCCCGCCGTCGTCACCCGGTTGCCGTCGATCACGAAAACACCCTTGGTCAGCTCGATATCGGGGAAATCCTCGGCGAAAGCGTCGACATTCTCCCAGTGGATCGTCGCGCGCTTGCCGTCGAGCAGGCCTGCGCGGGCCAGCGCATAGGACCCGGTGCACAGGCCCCCGATCGTCGCGCCACGCCGTGCCTCGCGCCGCAGCCAGTTCAAAAGCGGCTTGGTGACCGCCTCGGCCACGTCGATGCCGCCGCAGACCAGCACCATCGTGTCGCGGCCCAGTTCCTCCAGCCCGATATCGGTGCGGAAGGTCGTGCCGTTCGAACAGGTGACATCCTCGCCGGTTTCCGAGGCCAGTTTCCATGTGTAGAGCGTGCGGCCCGAGACCTGATTGGCGAGGCGCAGCGGCTCGATCGCGCTGGCGAAGGCCATCATCGTGAACCGGTCGAGAAGCATGAAGACGACCGAGCGCTGGCGCGCGTCCGGGGCGATCCGGATCATCCCCTGCGAAGGGGCTGGGCGACGGGTGGGGCGGGGATCAGGCATGTC
Source organism: Thioclava sp. DLFJ5-1 (assembly GCF_002020115.1). NCBI lineage: Bacteria > Pseudomonadati > Pseudomonadota > Alphaproteobacteria > Rhodobacterales > Paracoccaceae > Thioclava > Thioclava sp. DLFJ5-1. The sequence goes on from NZ_MPZU01000002.1 coordinate 293,821, forward strand.
GTCAATCCGTCATCTGTGGTGAATCACCGAAACAGGAAATTGGCGCCCGCCGCAAGAGGGGGAACTTACGGAGGGGCTCGCAGGCGTGCGGAAATGCAATTTCGGGTTTGTTTCCCTGACCCGCGCCGTCTATAAGCGGCGCCGAATGAAACGACCACGCTTTTGGAGGATCAGATGGGCAAGGGTTGGAGCAAATCGGACTGGCGCGCGAAACCGCGGGTTCAGATGCCCGACTATCCCGATCAGGGGGCGCTGAACGCTGTCGAGGCACAGCTGTCGCGGATGCCGCCGCTGGTCTTCGCGGGCGAGGCACGCACGCTGAAGTCGGAGCTGGCGAAAGCCGCGCGCGGCGAAGCATTCCTGCTTCAGGGCGGCGATTGCGCCGAGTCCTTCGGGGAATTCTCGGCCGATAACATTCGCGACACCTTCAAGGTGATGCTGCAGATGGCGGTCGTGCTGACCTGGGGCGCGAAGGTTCCGGTCATCAAGGTCGGCCGTATGGCGGGGCAGTTCGCCAAGCCGCGTTCGGCACCGACCGAGACCATCGACGGCACCGAGCTTCCGAGCTACCGCGGCGACATCATCAATGGCTTCGAGTTCACCTCGGAGGCGCGTCTGCCCGATCCGAACCGGATGCTGCAGGCCTACACGCAGGCGGCGGCCTCGCTGAACCTGCTGCGCGCCTTCTCGACGGGTGGTTTCGCCGATATCCACCGCGTCCAAAGCTGGATCGCGGGCTTCACCGATGCCGACGACGCCGAGAAATACCGTCAGGTCGCCGATCAGATTTCGGAGGCGATGGACTTCATGCGGGCCGCGGGCGTGACCTCGGAAACCGCGCATGAGCTGGCTTCGGTCGATTTCTACACCTCGCACGAGGCGCTGCTGCTGGAATATGAAGAGGCGCTCTGCCGCATCGATTCCACCTCCGGCCTGCCGATCGCGGGCACCGGCCACATGCTCTGGATCGGCGACCGCACCCGTCAGCCCGACGGCGCGCATGTCGAATTCGCACGTGGCGTGCAGAACCCGATCGGCCTGAAATGCGGCCCCACCACCACCGAGGACGACCTCAAGGTGCTGATGGAGAAGCTGAACCCGGAAAACGAGGCGGGTCGTCTGACCCTGATCGCGCGCTTCGGCGCGGGCAATGTCGGCGATCACCTGCCGCGCCTGATCCGCACGGTCGAGGCCGAGGGCGCGAATGTCGTCTGGTCCTGCGATCCGATGCACGGCAACACGATCAAATCGGCCTCGGGCTTCAAGACCCGGCCCTTCGAGTCCGTGCTGCGCGAGGTGAAGGAATTCTTCGCGATCCACAAAGCCGAGGGCACGATCCCGGGCGGCGTGCATTTCGAGATGACCGGCAAGGACGTGACCGAATGCACCGGCGGCGTGCGCGCCGTGACCGATGGCGATCTGTCCTCGCGCTACCACACCGCCTGCGACCCGCGTCTGAATGCGAGCCAGTCGCTGGAACTGGCCTTCCTCGTCGCCGAGGAACTTCAAGACCGTCGCAAGTTCGCGAAAGCGGCGTCGCAATAAGCGCGCGCCGCGCTGCGGCAGGTTTCAACGGATTGATTGGCCCGGACCTTCGTGTCCGGGCCTTTTTATTTGCGTCGCGAGGCAGGGCTCACCCAATAAGGGACTCAGCCCTCCTGACGCACCACTCGGAACATCGCGCGGCGCTCGTCCGGCGTCATCTCTGCCAGATGCTCGGCACGGGCTTTCGGGCGTGGCGTGTAGGGCGTCTGGCCCTCCGCGAAACCTGAAGTTGCAGGCATCGGCGAGGGCTGCTCGAACGACTGTGACGCGCGGGGGTTGCGCCCGGCGGGTTGGGGATCGCGCAGCGGCGGCATCTCCAGTGGCTTGATCCGGGCGCCCGTGACCGTGAAGCGGCGCGGGGCGCGGCCCGCATCGTGAATGTCTTCCGCCTCGCCGGTATTGCGCAGCGGCTCTGCCACGAAACATCCCAGCACCCGCGTCACCGCGCCGAAATCATCCGTCAGCGGCAGCATCACCAGATGGCCCGCCAGCCCCGGCTTGCCGATCCCGGCCTCCGAGACCAGCTGCGCCTCGGCGATGGCGGGGCGCGCGAAGACGGCCTCGGTCAGATCGGCGATCTGCTTGCGGCCCTCGGGCGCGAAAAGCGAGGTCAGGGGCATTCCGCGTACCTCCATCCCCATCAGGTCGCAAATGTGCTGCCCTGCGAGGCGAAACCGCCCCATGCCCGGCGCGACCCGTTCGAGGATGAAGGCGAATTCCAGCGCGCGGTCGATGCCGCGCGGATCGATATCGGCGCGCGCGGGCATTGGGCGGCCGGCCAGCAGCGCCTCCCAATAGGCGCGCAGCTCGTTGCCGATCCGGCGACCTTTGGCCGAGGCGGGGGCTGCGGCGTTGCTGTCGGTCTCGCGATCCATTTCAATCACCTTTGCGTCGTCCCGCGCGGCACTTGCGCGGGGTGGCTGTCTCGCGCCCGGCGATCCGGCGGCACATGCCGCCTTGCGGTTGACCGTCAGGGCGAAATCGTTACTGAACTCTTACCAAGGCCAAGTTAGGCCATTTTTTCGTCACATGGGGAAAGAAACTCTTAAATGGTTAAACCCGCTCCAGATCTGCGCCCGGAGGGGGCGCCCGCCGCCGCCGCGACTGTCTCGATGACCGGATTTGCCGCCGGACAGGGGAGTGGCGCGGGGCATGACTGGAGCTGGGATCTGCGCTCGGTCAATGGCAAAGGGTTCGACCTGCGGCTGCGGCTGCCCGATATCGAGGGGCTGGAGCCCGCGCTGCGCAAGGCGGTGGGCGAACGCGTCGCGCGGGGCAATGTCACGCTGAACCTCAAGCTCACGCAGGCCGCAGGCAGTGCCGCGATGCGGATCGAGCCCGACGTGCTGAATGCCGCCCTTGCCGCCGTCGACAAGGTCGAGCGCGCCGCCGAGCGCAAGGGCGTGGCGCTCGCGCCGCTCAAGCCGAGCGATCTGATGGCGATGCGCGGAGTGGTCGATCACTCGGGCAGCACGATCGAGGATCCCGCGGCGCTGCTGGCCGCGCTGCTGGAGAGTTTCGAGCCTGTGCTGGAGAGTTTCGTCGCGATGCGCCGCGAAGAAGGCGCCCGGACCGGCGCTTTGCTGGCCGCGCGCATCGACGAGATCGCCGCGCTGACCGACGAGGCCGCAGAGGCTGCCGCCGCGCGCGCCCCGAAGGCTGCAGAGACGCTGAAGGCCGCGCTTGCGCGGGTGATGGAGGCGACCGAGGCCGATCCCGACCGGGTCGCACAGGAGCTGGCCCTGATCGCGATCAAGGCCGATGTCACCGAAGAGATCGAGCGGCTCCGCGTCCATGTCGAGGCCGCCCGTGCGCTTCTGGCCGAGACCGGACCCGTGGGCCGCAAGTTCGAATTTCTCGCGCAGGAATTCGTCCGCGAGGCCAATACGCTGTGCTCGAAATCGGGCGATGCGGAGTTGACGCGGATCGGTCTGGCGTTGAAATACGCGATCGACCAGCTGCGCGAGCAGATCCAGAACGTAGAGTAATACCGATGCCCGATACCAGCCGCCGCGGCCTTCTCATCATCCTGTCTTCGCCCTCGGGCGCAGGTAAATCCACGCTTGCCAAACGGCTGATGACCTGGGACCCCACGCTGCGCTTCTCGGTCTCGGCCACGACGCGCGATCCGCGTCCGGGTGAGAGCGACGGGGTGGAGTATTTCTTCAAATCCCGCGCCGAGTTCGAGAAGATGGTCGATCAGGGCGACATGCTGGAACATGCCGAGGTGTTCGGCAATTTCTACGGCACGCCGAAAGGGCCGGTGGAGGCCGCGATGGGCGAGGGGCGCGATACGCTGTTCGACGTCGACTGGCAGGGCGGGCAGCAGATCCGCAACTCCTCGCTGGGCAAGGACGTGGTTTCGATCTTCATCCTGCCGCCCTCGATTGCGGCGCTGGAAGAGCGTCTGCGCAGCCGCGCGCAGGACAGCGATGCCGTGATCAACGGCCGGATGGAAAAATCGCTCGCCGAAATCAGCCATTGGTCGGAATATGACTATGTTCTGGTCAATGACGATCTCGACCGCGCGGAGGAGCAGTTGCGCACCATCCTGACCGCCGAGCGCAGCCGCCGCGATCGTCAGACCGGGCTGAATGAATTCGTGCGAAAACTGAACAGGGAGTTCGAGACGAGATGATTTACGAACTGGACGGGATCGCCCCCGAAATCGCCGAAGACGCATGGGTCGCGCCGGACGCCAATCTGATCGGCAAGGTTGTCCTTGAGGCCGAAGCCTCGGTCTGGTTCGGCGCCACGCTGCGCGGCGATAACGAGGAAATCCGCGTGGGCGCGGGCTCGAACCTGCAGGAAAACGTCGTCTGCCATACCGATATGGGCTTTCCGCTGACCATCGGCGCGAATTGCACGATCGGGCACAAGGCGATGCTGCATGGCTGCACGATCGGGGACGGCTCGCTGATCGGGATGGGGGCGACGGTGCTCAACGGCGCGAAGATCGGCAAGGGTTGCCTGATCGGCGCGGGCGCGCTGATCACCGAAGGCAAGGAAATCCCCGATGGCAGCCTCGTGATGGGCGCGCCGGGCAAGGTGGTCCGCCAGCTCGACGAGAAGGCGCTGCAGGCGCTGCTGGGCTCGGCCGCGCATTACCGCGAAAACGCTGCGCGCTTCTCGAAGGGGCTCAAAGCGATCGGTTAATTGTCGCGAAACTCACCTACCGGCAGGGTGAATATATCGAAGTCGAGCTGGGGATGCGCAGCGCGCACCTCCTGTCGGATGGCGGCGATATTGGGCAGCGGGCGGGAATAGGCCCGCAGCTTGCCGGTGAACCCGAATTCCTCGAGCCGCTTCGCGAGGTCTAGAATGTCGAACCTCTCCGACAGAAGCGGGGCCAGCACCAGTTCGGGGCGCAGCTTCACCATCTTTTGCGCGGTGATCTGGTCGTATTGAAGCACCTGAATCGCCTGGCCGGAGATCTCTTTGAGCGAAGACGGCAGCTCACGCGCGGGGTCGACCAGCAGCAGGTTGCTGGTCTCAGACGCCTTCACACATTGAAAGAGAACGGCTTGTAAGGCGAGACGGGAACGGGGGGTTCTTGACATAGTAATAGTGCAAACCTCATCGCCCCCGCGGTGTAAGTGACGGGATCCGGAAAGATCCCATGAAATACACGCCTAGGTTTAGCGTTTTTTCACTTATTTCACAAGGCACTGATTGTTGACTGCGAAGCGTGAGTTGCAAAACCGAAGCAGGGGTCGGTTTTTCGGGGATGGCAAGGCTTTACAGCTCGCGCCGCATCGCTCAACCCTTGCCGCGACAGCGATGGCAGGCGGGGAGGCATGGCAATGAGCCAAGGGGCGATCGGACAGGTTCTCGACGCGCTGCCGAGCGCGGTTTTGCTGATCGGGCGCGACGAGCGGATCGCGCAGGGCAATGTCGCGGCCAACCGGCTTTTCGGCACGCAGTTTCTCGGGCGGCCCTATGTGACGGTGCTGCGCCAGCCCGGTTTCGGCGCAGCGGTGAGCGCGGCACTTCGCGGCGCGCGGCCCGACCCGGTGCGCTTGCGGCTGCATCCCACCGGTCAGGCCGAGACGATCACGCTGGTGCATTTCTCTCCGCTGCCGCCCGCGCCGGAAGGCCCGCTTTCCACGAATTCGGTTCTGGCGAGTTTCGAGGACATCACCGCGCTGGAGACCGCCGAAGCGATGCGGCGCGATTTCGTGGCCAATGTCAGCCATGAGTTGCGCACGCCGCTGACCGCGCTGATGGGCTTCATCGAGACGCTGCGTTCGAGCGCGCGCGACGATGCGGCGGCGCGCGATCGGTTCCTGTCGATCATGGAGCGCGAGGCCGCGCGGATGAACCGTCTGGTGGGCGATCTTCTCTCGCTCAGCCGCGTCGAGGGCGAGGAACGGATGCGCCCGACAACCAAGGTCGATCTGGCGCTGGTGCTCAAGGGCGTCACGCAGACGCTCGAACCCGTTGCCGAGGCGGCACAGGTGAAGCTGATCTCCGAGGGCGAGACCGGGGCATTGCCGGTGCAGGGCGATCCCGATCAGCTCACGCAGGTCTTCTCGAACCTCGTGGAGAACGCGATCAAATATGGCGGGCAGGGCGGCGAGGTGCGGCTGCGCGTCTCGGCGATCGCGCATGAACCGGTGCTGCGCGGCAGAGCCTATCGCGTCGATGTGATCGACCGCGGCGAGGGGATCGACGAACAGCATCTGCCGCGCATCACCGAGCGCTTCTACCGCGTCGACACCCACCGCTCGCGCGAGAAGGGCGGCACCGGGCTGGGGCTCGCCATCGTCAAGCATATCGTGGCGCGCCACCGTGGGCGCTTCCGCGTCGACAGCAAGAAGGGCGAGGGCAGCTGCTTCACGGTGATCCTTCCCGCGGTCTGAGGGCGCGCCGGGGCGACCCGGTTGCGGCCCGCGAAAACGTCTGACCTTCTATCACTTCCGCGTCGCGCTCCCTTGAACCGGGAGGCGCAAACCGATAGCTTTAGAGCAACTTCAAATCGGAGGGCGTAATCATGGCGCCCAAGCGTCCCCGGTCGGCGGGCGCGCTCCCGACAGCTGCATCGCCCGCGCGGGCGGTGAAACCGGCTCAGGTCGAGTCCCCCGCGACCAAATCCGCCAAGTCCGGCGAGGGGCTTTATGCCGCTCTCGACCTTGGCACCAACAGTTGCCGGATGCTGATTGCCCGTCCAAGGGGTTCTCAGTTTCAGGTCGTGGATAGCTTCTCAAAAGCCGTCCAGCTGGGCCAAGGTCTTGAAACCTATGGCCGGTTGTCGCGCAGCTCGATGTCGCGCACCGTTCAGGCATTGCAAATCTGCCGCCGCAAGATCGAAACGCACGGGGTCACCCGGATGCGGCTGGTGGCGACCGAAGCCTGCCGTCGCGCCAAGAACGCGCGCGATTTCATCCGCTACGTGCGCCGCGAGACCGGCCTGCCGCTGGAGATTATCCCGCCCGAGGAAGAGGCGCGGCTGGCCGTGATTTCCTGCGCCTCGCTGGTGTCGCCCAATTCCGAGCAGGTGCTGGTGGTCGATATCGGCGGCGGCTCGACGGAGCTGGTCTGGATCGACCTCGAAGACGTGCCGCCTGGCGACCGCGCCCGCGCGATCATGCGGCTCTCGCAGGGGTTCAACCAGCCCGACGGGCCGGACCCGGCGGCGCGGGTGGTCGACTGGATTTCGGTGCCGCTGGGGGTCGCGACGCTCAAGGATCAGTTCGCCGATGTCGAAGATGACGCCGCGCGTTTTGCGCTGATGAGCTGGTTCTTCGAGGAAAAGCTTGCCGATTTTACGCCCTATGCGGCGGGCAGCCCGCAGGACGGCTTCCAGATCATCGGCACCTCGGGCACCGTGACGACCGTCGCGGCCTGCCACCTCAACCTGAAGCGCTACGACCGCAACCGGGTCGACGGGCTGACCATGACCTCGGGCGAGATCGACGCGGTGATCCGCTCCTTCCTGCAACTCGGGCCTGCCGGGCGGCGCTCGGATCCGCGGATCGGGCGCGACCGGCACACTTTGATTATGTCGGGGGCTGCAATCCTGCAGGCCCTGATGCGGGTCTGGCCCACCGACCAGATGTCCATTGCCGACCGTGGCCTGCGCGAGGGGCTCCTCTATGCGCAAATGGCCGGTGACGGCGTGTTAGAAGAGATGAAATGATGGCGAAGACACCCAGCGGCAAGAACACTTCCGGACGTGGGCAGCGCGACCTGCGCGTGCGCGTGAAGACGGCGAGGGGGCGCAGGCTGTCCTCGACCCTCTGGCTGGAGCGGCAGCTCAACGACCCTTACGTGCAGCGCGCCAAGAAAGAGGGCTATCGCGGACGCGCGGCCTACAAAATCCTCGAGCTGGACGACAAGTATCGCTTCCTCGTGCCCGGCGCGCGGGTGGTCGATCTGGGCTGCGCGCCCGGCGGCTGGTGTCAGGTGGCGGTCAAGCGCGTGAACGCCTTGGGCGAGAAATCGGGCAAGAAGGTCGGCACCGTTCTGGGCGTCGATCTGCAGGAGGTCGATCCGATCCCGGGGGCCGAGATCCACGTGCTCGATTTCCTCGAGGAAGGCGCCGACGACAAGGTCAAGGAATGGCTCGGCGGGTCTGCGGATGTGGTGATGTCGGATATGGCGGCCTCGTCCTCGGGGCACCAGAACACCGATCACCTGCGCATCATCACGCTGTGCGAAGCGGCGGCGGAGTTCGCCTTCGACGTGCTCGAAGAGGGCGGCACTTTCGTTGCCAAGGTCCTCGCAGGTGGCGCGGAGCAGGGGCTGATGACGATCCTGAAGAAAAACTTCACCAAAGTCGCGAATGTGAAGCCGCCGGCCTCGCGCTCGGACAGCTCGGAGAAATTCGTGGTCGCACAGGGATTTCGCGGGCGGCGGCACGAGGAGGACTGAGCCGCGACTGTCTCACCCCCGAGACAGGTTCCGGCCCGCTCAGCGGGAATTTACGTTGTGTAAGGTCCGAATCGGCCTAACCTGCTTGAGCTTTCATAGGCTGCGCAAGAGAGGGAGGCTTTCGCATGCCGTCACTGCATACAGGCGTTCCGCGCCAACATGCCGATATCGTGCGCGAGGTCGTCTCTTCGCCGAAATCCGCCACGCGGGCGGGGTTCGCTGCGAGCTGGCGCCGCTCGATGATCCATCACCGTATCGACCCCGAAACCGGCGGGCGCAACGAGCGTCTGACCCAGGCCGAGATGCGCGAGAGGCGCGAGCGGGCGGGTCTGATGATGCGGATCGCCTCGCCGGTGCTCGACCGGCTGTCGCGCGCGGCAGGCGATGCGGGCTGCACGGTGCTTCTGTCGGATGCGGGCGGGTTGGTGCTGGACGAGCGTTTGCGCGACGCCGATGTCGATGACTTCCATTCCTCGAACCTCGCGCCCGGCTCGGACTGGTCCGAAGGGGTCGAGGGCACGAACGGCATCGGCACCTGCGTGGCCGAGGCGCGCCCCGTCACCGTCTGGCGCGATCAGCATTTCCGCACCCGCAACACCGTGCTGACCTGCATGGGCTCGCCCATCTTCGGCGCGCAGGGCGATCTTGCGGGGGTGATCGATGTCAGCTCGGCGCGCTCGGACATGACCGAGGGCTATGCGCGGCTCGTCGCGCTGACCGTGCAGGACGCAGCCCACCGGATCGAGGCGGACCTGTTCCGTGCCTCCTATGACGGCGCGCGCATCCTCTCGACCGGCTCGGGCGAGACAGGGGCGCAGGGCGTGATGCTCTTGGCGCTCGACCGCGACGATCTGGTCGTCGGCGCGACTCGCGCCGCGCGGCGGCATCTCGGGATCGAGGCCGGGCAGATCGGCCAGCTTCCGGCGTCGGACCTGCTGGAACACGGCATCCGCAACGGGCTCGAAGAGGCGCAACGCTCCGAAATGGCCCGCGCGCTGGCCCGCAACGGCGGCAATGTCTCGGCGGCCGCGCGCGATCTCGGCATCGGCCGGGCGACGTTCTACCGCAAGGCCAAGGCGCTCAATCTCGGGGTCTGAGCCGTGGGTGCGCGGGGCAGGGTACCTAGCCCGGCCCTAGGCCTTCAGGGTCTCGTTGTTCGTTGATGAAATGGCGACCACGTCGCCTCTGATCTCAAATCAGGGTCGCCCGGATCGCCCGCGCCAGATGCGCCGAGGCGATGACACCGTCGATCAGCGGAACGCGGGTTCTCTCGAAGAGATCGGCGCGCAGATGCGACATGCCTGCGCATCCCATCGCAACAGCGCGCGCGCCTTCCTTCCCGGCTGCGGCGATCTCTTCGGAGAGGCGCACGCGGACAGGCTCGGATCCCTCTTCGACGGCCAGCACCGGGATCCCACTCGCGCGCACCGCGATGCACGCACCCGCAAGCCCGTACTGCGCGATGTTCTCCTCGAGGACCGGCACCGACACAGGCAAGGTCGTCACCACCGAGAACGCCCCGAACGCCAGCGCGCCGATCACATAGGCGGCCTGACCGATCCCGATCACCGGGCAATGGGCGGCGGCGCGCAGCTCCTCGAGCCCGGTATCGTCGAAACAGGCGATCACGATCAGATCGGCGCCAATCCCCTTCGCCTCGGGCAGCAGTTTCTTCAGCCCGATCACGGCATGCGCGCCATCCTCGGGCCCCTCGATGGCCGGTGGCCCCTCCGCATTCGTCCAGCCGACGATCTCGGCGTCCGGCAGCGCGGCCCGCGCAATGCCCACGATCTGATCGGTCATCGACGCCGTCGAATTCGGGTTGATGTAGAGAATGCGCATCGGGGATCAAACGCCTTTCCCGGCATCCGATCCAAGCCGGGCGCGCCGCCGTGCCATGACCCAGGCGGCGATCAGGAACGCCCCGATGATCAGCAGCGAAAACGCCGTGGTGAGCGTGCCCAGGGCATAGACCACGGGCGTCGTCACATTCGTCGTCATGCCGAAGATCTCGAGCGGCAGCGTGTTGTAGCTGCCCGCCGTCAGAAGCGTGCGCGCGAATTCGTCATAGCTCAGCGTGAAGCCAAACAGCGCCACACCGATTAGCGACGGCGCGATGATCGGCAGCACCACGAAGCGGACCGTCTGCCATGCGCTTGCGCCCTGATCGCGCGCGGCCTCCTCGAAGCTTTTGTCGAACCGGTTGAAGACCGCGAACATGATCAGTAGGCCGAAGGGCAGCGTCCATGTCAGCTGCGAGCCGAAACCCGAGGTCGCCCAATGCACCTTCAGCCCGAACTGGTTGAAGATCAGCCCCACGCCCAGCGAAATCAGGATCGAGGGGATCACCAGCGAGGCGATCGTCAGGTAGAAGAGGATGCCGGAGCCGGGGAATTTCTTGCGAAACGCGAGGCCCGCCATGACCGAGACGACGACCGTCGTCACCATGACCAACAGGCCGAGCATGAAGGACCGCCGGAACGCGCCCCAGATATCGCCCACGGCTTGCTGCTGGAACAGCTCGTGGAACCAGTTGAGCGACACGCCCCGCATTGGGAAGGTCAGCCCGCCTTCCGGCCCCTGAAAGCTCAGGATGCCGATGGTGATCGTCGGCCCGTAAAGGAACAGCACGAAAAGCGCGAAGATGACGGTCAGAACGTAGAAGCTGCGCGGACGTTTCTCCATGGCTCAGAGCTCCTTGCGGATGTTGACGAAGCGCAGCAGGATCCCGATCACGATCAGCACGGTACACAGCAGCACCACCGCCGTGGCAGCCGCGGACGGGTATTGCAGCAGCGCGATATCGTTGGAGATCAGCCGCCCCACATTGGCCCGCTGCGAGCCGGACATGAAGCGCACGGTGATGAAGTCGCCCATCACCAGCGTCAGCACGAAGATCGTGCCGATCATGATGCCGGGTTTGGTCAGCGGGATGATCACATGAACCAGCGTCTGGAACCCGCTCGCACCGTTGTCGCGCGCCGCCTCGATCAGGTTGCGGTCGATCCGCATCATCGTGTTGAAGATCGGCACGACCATGAACAGCGTGTAGAGATGCACGAAGGCGAGGATCACCGAGAAATCGGAATAGAGCAGCCACTCCAACGGCTGGTCGATCACGCCCCATGAGATCAGCGTCTGGTTCGCAATCCCGTTGCGCCCGAGGAACGGGATCCACGAGATCATGCGAATGATATTCGAGGTCCAGAACGGGATCGTGCACAGCAAAAACAGCGCGATCTGCATCGTCTGGCTGCGGATGTGAAAGGCGAGGTAATAGGCGACGGTGAAGCCGATCGCGAGCGTCATCGCCCATGTCAGGAAGGCGTATTTGAAGGTCGCGGCGAAGACCTTGTAGGTCACCGGCGAGCCGAACAGGAACTCGTAATTCTCAAAGCTGAAGGCGGGGATGATCGAGAACTCGGTCGCCTGCCAGAAGCTGACGATCACGATGGTGATGATCGGCGCGACCAGAAAGCCCAGCAGCACCACCGTCAGGGGCGCTGCCTGCAACCATCCCGTCACCGTCTCGCGGGTCACTTTCATCGCGATCCTGCCCTTCGACTTGGCTCAAATATCCTCGGGGGGGTGTGGGGGGCGGATAGCCCCCCACCACGGTCATCACGAGGCGATGAACTCGTTCCACTTGCGAACCATGTACTGGTTCTCGTCCATCACGGCGTTCCAGCACGCGACATGGCCCATTCGGTCGTAGAAGGAGCCGCCGTCGCGGGTCTCGCCGGCTTCGGCCAGCTTGTCGCCGGTCGGGCTGGTGATGACATCCGTCGCGGGCTTGCCTTCGAACCAGTAGCCCCACTCGTTGTCGGACATGAAGTCCTTCGAGGTTTCCGGCACGGCCGAGTAATAGCCCTGACGCATCAGGTAGCCGCCGACCCAGCCCGAGAGATACCAGTTGATGTATTCATAGGCCGCATCCAGCTCCATGCCCGAGAGCGACTTGGACAGGCCGAGACCGCCGCCCCAGCTGCGATAGCCCTCTTTCAGAGGCTGGTAGACGCAATCGATGCCGCGCGATTTCACCGCGGTGATCGCGGGCGACCACATCGACTGGATCACCACCTCGCCCGAGGCCATCAGGTTCACGCTCTCGTCGAAGGTCTTCCAGAAGGCGCGGAACTGGCCGTTCTTCTTCGCTTCGGTGAAGATCGCCATGGTCTTGTCGATCTCTTCGCGGGTCATGTTGCCCTTGTCGCCATACTGGATCTCGCCCATCGCCTCGCAGACCATGGCCATGTCCATGATGCCGATCGAGGAGATGTCGAGGATCGAGGCCTTGCCCTTGAACTCGGGGTTCAGGAGTTCCGTCCAGCTCTCAATGGGACGGCCGATCAGGTCGGGACGGATGCCCAGCGTGTCGGCGTTGTAGATGGTCGGGATCAGCGTCATCCAGCCGGTTTCACTCTCGGCGAAGGTGGTGCCGCCGGGGCCCTCGACGAAGCCCACGGTCGAGGGCGCGGTGCCTTGGGCGATCTCGCTCTCGGGCGTCAGCTTGCCGGATTTGAAGATGCCGACGATCTTGTCGTAATTCTTGATCTTTGAGGTATCCATCGCCTGCAGGTTGCCGGTCGGCCAGACCTTCTTGCAGATCCAGTATTCGATATCGGCGATGTCGAAGCTGTCGGGCTGGGTAGCCGCGCGCTGGGTCACCGCGTCGGAATCGAGCGCGGTCATCTCGAGCGTGAAGCCAAGGTCTTCCTTCACCTTGTTGGCCACGTCATTGAGGTTCGACACGCCCGTGCCGAACTGGCGCAGCGTGATGTTTTTGATTTCCTGCGCCCAGATCATCGGCGCGGGCAGGGCGGAGGCGCCAAGCGCGGCCGCTCCGGTTTTCAGAATCGAGCGGCGGGTATAACCGGTTTTCGACATTGTCACGTATCCCTCTGTTGGAGTGTCGATTTCAGGCACGGAGGCGGTGCAGCCGCCCCTCATCCCAAGCAAGGCGCACTTGCTCGCCCGGGTTTATGTTGTCGGAGTAGAAGGCCTCGTCGCTCATCAGCGCGATGATCGGCTCCTGACCCTCGGCCTGGGCCGTCACCGCGACGCGGTCGCCCTGATATTCGATCGCACTGACCGTCGCGGGCATCCCCTCGGGGCCAAGTCGCACCGCATCCGAACGGATCGCATGGAGTTTTCCGTCGAGCGTGACCACGTTGTGACCGCCCATGAAGCGCGCCACGAATTCGGTCCGGGGCGTGTTGAACACCTCGCGGGCCGGTCCGGCCTGTTCGATGACGGCGTTGTTCATGACCACGACCTCGTCGGCGAGCGCGAGCGCCTCGTCCTGCCCGTGGGTGACATGAAGGAAAGTGATGCCGAGCTCACGCTGCAGCCGCTTGAGCTCGGCAGGCATCCGCACCCTCAGGAAGGGGTCGAGTGCGGAAAGGGGTTCGTCGAGCAGCAGCACTTCCGGTTCGGTGACCAGCGCGCGCGCCAGCGCGACGCGTTGCTGCTGCCCACCGGAGAGCTGCGTGGGAAGACGCTCGGAGAGATGCGCCATATCGACGAGTTCGAGAAGCTCCATCGCCTTGGCATGGCGCGCGGTCTTGTCGACGCCCTTCATCCGCAGCGAGAAAGCGACATTGTCCTTGACCGAAAGGTGCGGAAAGAGCGCGTAGTTCTGGAACATCATCGCCGTGCCGCGCTTGGCCGGGGGCAGGGCGGAGACATCAACGCCGTTCAGGCGGATCGCGCCTTCGCTCACGCTTTCATGGCCCGCGATCATCCGTAGCGTCGAGCTCTTGCCGCAGCCCGAGGGGCCGAGCAGGCAGACATAGCTGCCCGGCGCGAAGACATGGTTGATCGCGTCCACCGCGACCGTGTCGCCGTACCGCTTCGTCAGATTCACCAGTTCGAGATCATGTGCCGTTCGCATCGCATCGCTTCCCTTCGATCTGGGTTCAGCCTTCGGTGCGAAGCGGACAGCTCGCCATCATTTTCCGAACTCACGGCGTCGTGAATCCGATCTTGCCTCGAATTTGAGCAGAAAAATTTTCTGCATGCGCAAATTTGCGACACAACATTGTATACAATCCGAATCGAAGCGATCCAGCTTGTCCTCCGCGGATCGCCCGAGGCATCGTGTGAGCGAAAGGACCTCAAGATGAACGACCCGCTCCCCGCTGCCCCGATGCCCGACACGATCGCCAATGATCTGGCGCTCGCGATCCACGAGCATCGTCTGATGCCGGGCACCAAGCTGTCGGAAGAGGAGCTGGGGGAGATCTATGGTGTCTCGCGGACCATCATCCGCGCCGCGCTGCAGCGGCTGGCCCATGACCGGCTGGTGGAGCTGAAGCGCAACCGCGGGGCCTATGTCGCGCAGCCCACCGTGCGAGAGGCGCGCGAGGTTTTCGAGGCGCGCGCTCTGCTCGAGCCGCGCACCGCGCGCTCAGCGGCGGAGCGGATCACCGAGGACGACCTCGCGGCCCTCCAGCGTCATATCGACGAAGAGCACGCGGCGATCGACGAGGGCGAGGCGGGCCGGGCGCTCTTTCTCTCGGGGCAGTTCCACCTCGAGATCGCACGGATTGCCGATCAGGCTACGATCACCGAATTCATCACCCAGCTGGTCGCGCGGTCTTCTTTGATCATCGCGCTCTATTGGCACCGGCGCGGGGCGCTTTGCGAAAGCCATGCGCACCATGCCTTGATGCGCGCCTTTGCGGAACGCGATGCCGACTTGGCGGAGGAGCTGATGAAAAATCACCTTCTCGACCTCCTCAGCTCTCTCGACTTGCGAAACCGCACGTCCGCCCCTGCCAGCTTGCGCGAGGCCTTGGGGGCATGATCCTGCGCAATGCCGATCTCTCAGAGCTGAAGACGGTTCTCGACTGGGCCGCCGCCGAGGGATGGAACCCCGGTCTCGCGGATGCCGAGGCGTTCTACGCAGCCGATCCCCAAGGGTTCTTCGTCGCGGAGGCGGATGGCGCGCCGGTGGCTGCGATCTCTGTGGTCAATCATGATGCGAAGAATGCGTTTCTGGGGCTCTACATCTGCAAGCCCGAAGTCCGGGGGCAGGGCATCGGGTTCGCCCTGTGGCAACATGCGCTGCGCCATGCGGGAGATCGCAGCGTCGGCCTCGATGGCGTGGCCGCGCAGCAGGACAATTACGCGCGTTCCGGGTTCCGACGTCAGGGCGCGAGCTTGCGGCTCACGGGCATGCTTTCGCGCGAAGACGACACAGGCGTCGTGCTGGCCGAGCCCTCTGACCTGGAGCACCTCATTGCGCTTGATGCGCAGGCATCTGGCGTGCGGCGAGACGCTTTCCTGAGCTGCTGGCTCGCCCCCGGCCCATCTCGCCAGACGGTCTGGCTCAGCGATGGCACAGGCTTCGCGACCGTGCGGCAATGTCGCGAGGGGCTCAAGATCGGGCCGATCATTGCCGTGCGGAGTGACGATGCAATGCGGCTGGCACGCGCCGCGGCGCACCGCTTTCCGACTGCGCCCGTCTCAATCGATCTGCCTGAGAGCAACGCGATGCTCAGGGCCCGTCTGTCGGACTGTGGCTTCACCCCGGCTTTCGAGACGGCGCGCATGTATCGCGGCACCGCTCCGAAGACGACGGCATCCTTGCAGGCCATCGCAACGATGGAGCTTGGTTGAGCGCGCATCGACGTAGGTCAGACGCGGGGCGTTTGGCCGCCTGTTCTGTCATAGATGCGTGCTGTTCGCTCAACGTCGCGCGCCGCGGTACGCGACCCGCTACGCTGCAGATTGTGCCGAAAGGGGCCGATGCAACCCGACCGAGCGAGCGATGACGTTTCAATTGTTCGTGTATCCGAAGCGACCGGCATGCTTGCGAGGCGCAGCGCATCCGACCTCCCACCATCTGCGACTTCGTGAAGTAGGGCCAAGAAACATTGAGATTTCGCACCGTGTCTCCTGCGTTTCCAAGTGCGCCCTGATGAATTTTCCGAGGGCGCCCTGCGTCGCTATCGACACATGCCAGCGCGTTTAACCGATGCTTAACTCAAGTGTCGTTGAAGCAAGGGGAGAAGCACAGTATCGCTGAGGCTATCCAGACAAAAAGAAGACCGGACCTCCGCGAAGCAGGCATTTTTCCGCGAAAGGGATTTTGATGACGATGGGACGTATTCTGGCGGCGACGGCTTTGACCTCGCTTGCCGTCACACAGGTGCATGCACAGGATCTCACTCAACGGATCGCGCTCGCGGGTCGCACGACGGTCTCCTACGGTCTCGCGCAGGCTCCCGCCGCCGCGCCCGGTTCGCCTGATACCACTTCGGGAAATACTGCGGACACTGCCGCGGCCAGCACGACATCGGTGACCGGCTCCAACAGCATGCTCTTGCTCCTTGGCCTTGGTGTGGTGGGGCTGGCCGCCGCTGCGGGGGGAGGAGGAGGCGGGTCCTCGAGCTCATCCGGCTCCTCGAGCAACACCCAGCCGCCACCCTCGGGCAACGCGCCGTATACCGGCACTGGCGGCAGCGTCAGCAGTTTTGAGACTGACGAGTATTATGCAAG
Source organism: Thioclava sp. DLFJ5-1 (assembly GCF_002020115.1). Classification (NCBI taxonomy): domain Bacteria; kingdom Pseudomonadati; phylum Pseudomonadota; class Alphaproteobacteria; order Rhodobacterales; family Paracoccaceae; genus Thioclava; species Thioclava sp. DLFJ5-1. The sequence continues at coordinate 310,744 of NZ_MPZU01000002.1, forward strand.
CGGCGGCCTTGCGCAGACCGAGGCAGCCTATCGCTACGCCGAGGGGGCCTATGGGCTGGGAACGCTCGTGTCGATCTACGATTCCGGCGCGGATGTGACCCATCCCGATCTCGCTGGCAACATCGATGGCGCGCTCTCCTACAGCTATTTCGACAACACCTCTGACGTCACCGACACCGACGGGCACGGCACGCATGTGGCCGGGATCGTTGCCGGTGTGCAGAACGGGCAGGGGATCGAGGGGATCGCCTGGGGGTCCAAGCTGATGATCCTGCAAGGCGTCGGAGGCTCGGTGCCTGCGGGCAGCTACGCCGATGCGGTCACGCGCTCGGTCAATGCCGGTGCGGTCTCGATGAACAACAGCTGGGCCTATGTCGACGGCAATAACAAGACACTCACGATCGACCAGTTTTCGAGCGCCGACCAGATCCGCCAACAGCTTGGGTCGGCCACCATCGACTCGCTCGACGCGGCGGCAAAGGCGGGCATGGTCAGCGTGTTCGCCGCGGGCAATGACGGTGGAGCCAATCCGAGCCTGATGGCGGGCCTGCCGGAGTATTTTCCGGAAATGGAAGGCTCGATCCTTGGTGTCGTGGCCGTGGACAGCAACCACCAGATCGCCAGTTTTTCCAACCGCTGTGGCGAGGCGATGAATTACTGTCTCGCCGCGCCGGGCGTGGATATCCTCTCGACCTACCCGAGCGATCTCGGGAGCGATTACGCCTATATGAGCGGGACCTCGATGGCGACGCCCTATGTCACCGGCGCGGTCGCGGTGCTCAAGAGCGAGTTCCCCGAGCTCACCGGTCAGCAAATCGTGCAGATCCTCGAAAACAGCGCGACCGATCTCGGTGCGGTGGGGATCGACCCGATCTATGGCTGGGGCGAGCTCAATCTCCGGCAGGCTCAGGCACCGGCCGGAACGCTGAAAGTCGAGACGACGAGCTCGCTCGACGGCCCGTCCGTGCCGGCAACCCAGAGCACGATCAGCGCAACCCGCGGTGTCGCAGGCGCGCTGCGCGCGACACTCTCCAATCAGCGGATGATCGTCACGGATGCCTATGATCGCGGCTATCACGTGGCGGCGAGCAGCTTCGTGGCCGACTATGCCGATGCCCGCGCCGCGCAGGCCTCCACCGAGACTTTCGCGATGGGGGCGACCGCTCCGGTCAATTTCAGCGCAGGCACCGGTACCCTGTCGCTGTCGCATGGCGATAGCTCCGCGATTGCCGGAACGAAATGGGTCGACAGTGCCGCGATGGCCGCGCCCTATCTGAAATCTTTCGACACCGACTCCGCGCTTCACTACGAAATCGGTCTCGGCGATGGCGTATCGGCCTCGATTTCGCAGGCAGGCGGCGGCGCGGGCGATGTTAGCTCGCAATATATCGCCGGTTCGCTCAATGCCCGGTTCGGGGCCAGCACGCTTTCGATGACCGTCGGCAATCTGCACGAAGACGGCGGTTTCCTGGGCACCTCGGTGGGGGGCGCGTTTGGCGGCGGGCTTTCGAGCAATACCCATTTCGTACAGCTTGGGATGAATGTCGCTCTCGGAGACGGGGCAACTCTCGAGCTTACGGCCGCCAATGGCAGCTCCAGCTTCTCCGGGAACGGTTTGCTCCAATCCGGCAGCGGGCTGAGGTCGAACGCCTATGCCGTAGGCCTGAGCAAGACCGGTTTTCTGACCGGGGACGACCGCATCACTGTCGGGGTTTCGACGCCGATCGCGCTCGCCTCGGGGAAATTGACGATGAGCGTTCCGACCGCTGTCGGCGCAGCCGTCGGAAATACGCGGTCCGAAAAGGTCGTGATGACAACAGCCTCGGTGAATATCGAAAGCGCGGCCCCCCAGACCGACCTGCAGATCGGCTATTCGCGCAAGGCCGGGATCGGGCGACTCGGTGCCGGGCTCGTCTACGAGCCGGGGCAGAGTTCGGCGATGGGGGTTTCGCTGGGATGGACGGCGCGTTTCTGATCCGGGCGGGATGTCCCCGAACGACTTGCCGTCGTGAAATCCACGTGTCTAAGGACTTCGCTTACTGACGCGAGCGCGACACACGCTGTCTTCGATAGTCTCAGCGCCCCTGCAAATCCTCAATGCTGCGGCTGCACCTGTCTCAGCCGCGAGACAGATGATGCATTCCACCAGCGCAGAGCGGCTATGCGCAGGGCGCGCGGTTGGGCAGTCTGATCTCCATGGCGCGCAGCCCTGTCGGTTGCGTTCAATCTGGGAGGAAGACCAATGGCCAACGATATGGCACCTGAATTCAAGGGCGTTTCGGTTTCGCCGTTCCGCGACCGTTATGACAACTTCATCGGCGGCAAATTCGTGCCCCCGAAAAACGGCAAATATTTCGACAACATCACCCCGATCACCGGCGGCAAGGTTTGCGAAGTCGCCCATTCGTCGGCGGAGGATATCGAAGCCGCGCTCGATGCTGCCCATGCCGCGAAAGACGCCTGGGGCAAGACTTCGGCTGCCGAGCGCTCGAACGTGCTTCTCAAGATCGCCGACCGGATCGAGGAAAATCTCGACCTGATCGCCGCCGCCGAGACCTGGGACAACGGCAAGCCGATCCGTGAGACCACGGCGGCCGACATTCCGCTCGCCGTCGACCATTTCCGCTATTTCGCGGGCGTTCTGCGCAGCCAGGAAGGCACGATGTCGGAGATCGACAACGACACCGTCGCCTATCACTTCCACGAGCCGCTGGGCGTCGTGGGTCAGATCATCCCGTGGAACTTCTCGGTGCTGATGGCGGCATGGAAACTGGCGCCGGCTCTGGCGGCGGGCAACTGCATTGTGCTGAAACCGGCCGAGCAGACCCCGGCGGCGATCCTCGTCGTGATGGAAGTCATCGCCGACCTGCTGCCCGATGGTGTCCTGAACATCGTCAACGGCTATGGCGCGGAAGTCGGCGCGGCGCTCGCGAGCTCCTCGCGTATCGCCAAGATCGCCTTCACCGGCTCCACAGCGACGGGCCGCAAGATCATGCAGGCCGCGACCGAGAACCTGATCCCGGTCACGCTGGAACTGGGTGGCAAATCGCCCAACATCTTCTTCTCGGACGTGATGGCTGAGGATGACGCCTTCCTCGACAAGGCGGTCGAAGGCTTCGTGCTGTTTGCCTTCAATCAGGGCGAGGTTTGCACCTGCCCGAGCCGCGCGCTCATTCAGGAAGACATCTACGAGAAGTTCATGGAGCGCTGCATCGCCCGCGTCGAAGCCATCAAGCAGGGCGACCCCCGCGCGATGGAGACGATGGTCGGTGCGCAGGCCAGCCAGGAGCAGCATGACAAGATCATGTCCTATCTGAGCATCGGTCGCGAAGAGGGGGCCGAGGTGCTGACCGGCGGTGACGCCGCGCGCTTCAACGGCGATCTGGCGAACGGCTTCTACATCCAGCCGACGATCCTGAAGGGCCACAACAAGATGCGGGTCTTCCAGGAGGAAATCTTCGGCCCGGTGGTGTCGGTCACGACCTTCAAGGACGAGGCCGAGGCGCTCGAGATCGCGAATGACACGATGTACGGTCTTGGCGCCGGTGTCTGGACCCGTGACGGCTCGCGTGCCTATCGCTTCGGGCGCGGCATCGAGGCCGGTCGTGTCTGGGTCAACAACTACCACGCCTATCCGGCCCACGCGGCCTTCGGCGGGTACAAGCAGTCGGGCATCGGGCGCGAGACCCACAAGATGATGCTCGATCACTACCAGCAGACCAAGAACATGCTGGTCAGCTACAATCCGAACAAGCTCGGGTTCTTCTGATAGGGTTTACCTCCCCAAACCCCGGGCCGCGTCTGCAAAGGCGCGGCCCTTTTTCATGTCTCTGGGTCGGGGAAGATCGGGCAGGCGGCCTGTCCCGGCACGGGTCAGCTCGCGCGGCGGAAGGCGTTAGGCGTGCTGCCGGTGCCCGCTTGGAAGGCGCGGGAGAAATAGCCCGGGCTGCGATAGCCCAAGAGCTGCGCGATATCCTTGATCGGGACGGGCGTGTCGCGCAGCAGGCGGCGCGCCTCGTAAAGCCGTCGCTCCTGCATCAGTTCCAATGCGGATTTCCCGCAGGCATCGCGGCAGGCGCGCGACAGATGCGTGGGCGTGACGCCCAACTCGCGCGCGATATCCGCGACCGGCGTTCCCGCGCGATACTCGCGCTCGACCAGAACGGCGTAGCGCGTGACCAGACGGCGCGCAGCGCTCGGGCGGATCGCCTCGTTTGCATTGCTCGCGATCTGCCGCTCGAGCCAGACGCTCAGCAGGCCCAGATGACTGCGCAGCGCGCGGTCGGCGGCAGGGCGCGTGCTCTCGCTCTCGCGCTGGATCGCCTCCAAGATCGAGCCGATCTCGCCCTGCGCGATCGCTTCGCGGATCCGCAGGTGATGGGCGGCGGGCGGCAGAGTGATGTCGGTGTCGCGGCCGAAGAACAGCGCCTGACCGTGAGTCTGGTTGGAAATCTCGAAGCCGTGCATCACGCCCGGCGGAATGAAGATCGCGTTATTGGGGCCGTAGCCGCGGGTCACACCGCCCAGTGTGATCCGGCCTTGTCCGCGCGAGAACCACAGCAGGCAGGGTTCGGAATGGGCGCGCATCGCCTCCACCCGCCAGCGCCCGCCCTTTGCCAGATGCGCGATCTGCACCAGCCGCGGCTCACTCGGGGGGCTCGGCAGGTCGCTCGCGGTCGGCGCCGGGCCGGGTGAGCCGCTTGCGCCGGGCTTCACGGTTTTGGCCTGCGAGAGCTGCGAAAGGGGCGGTGTCGAAAAGAGCTTCACGATGCTTTGATCCTACGCGATTTCGGCGGGAGGATAGCCCGCAACTCTCGCGTGAACCAAGGAATTTTCCACAGAATCCCGGGCACCCAGTTGCCGCAGGGTCACAGTCTACGTGATCTTGTGCCACGCCTTCATGCGGCCACGAAACCAAGTGCGCTGGCGCTTGGCATATTGGCGACTTGCCGCCTGTGCGCGCTCTCGCGCCTCGCTCAGATCGAGCTCGCCATGCAGATGCGCGATCAGTTCCGGCGCCCCGATCGCCTTCGCCCAGAGCGCGTTCGGATCCCAGATCGGCTCCACCGCGCGGACCTCGTCGAGCGCACCCTGTTCGAGCATCAGATCGAAGCGGCGGTCGATGCGCTCTGCCAGCCAGTCGCGATCCGGATCGAGGTGAAGCGGCGCCACGGCGTCGAGCGGCAGGAGGGGCGGCGGGGTGCGGGCCTGCCACGTGGCGAGCCCCTCACCGGTGGCACGCAGCACCTCCCAGGCGCGCTGGACGCGCATCGGGTTCTGCGCGTCGATCTTCGCGCGGGTCGCATCGTCGAGCTCGTCCAGCATCCCGGCATGACCCTCCGAGAGCCGCCGCTCGTCGGCCTTGGCGCGGATTTCCGGCGGCGTTTCAGGGATTTCTGCCAGGCCTTGCGTCAGGGCGGTGAAATAGAGCCCGGTGCCGCCCACGATGATCGGGCGCGCCCCGCCTGCGTGAAAGGCCTCCAGATACGGGGTGACGTCGCGCAGCCAATGGCCGACGGAATAGTCGGCGCCGGGATCGAGATGACCGTAGAGCGCATGCGGCGCGCGGGCCTCTTCCTCGGGCGAGGGGCGCGCGCTCAGCACCCTCCAGCACGACCAGACCTGCAGTGCGTCGGCATTGATCACCACGCCGCCCTCGGCTTCGGCGATCGACAGCGCCAGCGCCGATTTTCCGCACGCCGTCGCTCCCGCGATCAGCACGGGCGTTCGCGGCGATATTTCGGGCAGGGCAGGCGGCATCGGCGGCTCTTGCAGGCTTTCTGGCGGGCTCGGGGCTCTACGCTTTCGCAAGAGGTTGAACCCCGGCTCTATTTGGATCATTTTGCGCGCCAATGACAACAGCCCATCGGAGGATCAGATGAGCACCGAGACGCATCCCGCGGCCAAATACAATCGCGTGCTACTGAAGATCTCGGGTGAGGCGCTGATGGGCGATCAGGGCTACGGCCTGCATCCGCCGACCGTCTCGCGTATAGCGCATGAAGTTAAATCGGTGCGCGATCTGGGCGTCGAGATCTGCATGGTAATCGGCGGCGGCAACATCTTCCGCGGGCTTGCGGGCTCGGCTCAGGGGATGGAGCGCACGACGGCCGACTACATGGGGATGCTCGCGACGGTGATGAACGCACTGGCGATGCAATCCGCGCTGGAAGGCCTCGGCGTTTTCACCCGCGTGATCTCGGCTATTCCGATGGATCAGGTCTGCGAGCCCTATATCCGCCGCCGCGCGGTGCGCCACCTCGAGAAGAAGCGGGTCTGCATTTTCGCCGCCGGCACCGGCAACCCCTATTTCACGACCGACACGGCCGCCACGCTGCGCGCCAACGAGATGTCCTGCGAGGCGATCTTCAAGGGCACCAAAGTCGACGGCGTCTATGACAAGGACCCGCAGAAATTCGATGACGCCAAGCGGTACGATACCGTCAGCTACGACGAAGTTCTGCAAAAGAACCTCGGTGTGATGGATGCCTCGGCGATCGCGCTCGCACGCGACAATAACAAGCCGATCATCGTGTTCTCGCTTGACGAGCCGGGTGGCTTCCGCGGCATTCTGGCAGGCGAGGGCACCTACACCAAAGTGCAGGGCTGAGCGCCGCGCGACGGTCACAAATGCTAGTTTTCGCCTGCGAGCTGCGCTAAAGCTCGGCCCGAGGCTCAACAAGAACGGGGAAATACCCAATGTCCGACGATTTCGAGATCGACACCGATGACCTTGCACGCCGCATGGATGGCGCGATGAGCGCGCTCAAGCATGAATTCGCGTCGCTGCGCACGGGCCGCGCCTCGGCCTCGATGGTGGAGCCGGTTCAGGTCGAAGCCTATGGCCAGATGACCCCGATCAACCAGGTCGGCACCGTGAACGTGCCCGAGCCGCGGATGGTCACGATCAACGTCTGGGACAAGTCGATGGTCGGCAAGGTCGAGAAAGCGATCCGCGAATCCGGTCTGGGCATCAACCCGCAGACCAACGGCACGATCATCATGCTGCCGATCCCGGAGCTGAACGAGGAACGCCGCCGCGAGCTGACCAAGGTCGCCGCTCAATATGCCGAGCACGCCCGCGTCGCGATCCGCAACGTGCGCCGCGACGGCATGGACCAGATCAAGAAGGCCAAGGCCGACGGCATGTCCGAAGACGACGTGAAGATCTGGGAGAGCGAGGTTCAGGACATGACCGACGCGCATATCGCCAAGGTCGACAAGGCGCTCGAAGACAAGCAAGCCGAGATCATGCAGGTCTGAGGCTTTTGCCTCAGTCCCCCTGCGTCTTGAGCGAAAAGGATCACATCGCCGATGGCCCCTAGCATTCCCGACATCGCCCAGACCCCGCAGGGGCATGAGGGGGGCGCCCCGGCGCCGCTGCATGTCGCGATCATCATGGATGGCAACGGCCGGTGGGCCACCCAGCGGGGCTGGCCGCGTCTGGCCGGTCACCGCAAGGGGGCCGAGCAGATCAAGAAGGTCGTGCAGGCCGCGCCCGATCTCGGCATCCGCTACATGACGATCTACGCCTTCTCGACGGAGAACTGGAAGCGCTCGACGCAGGAAGTTCTCGGGTTGATGAAGATGTTCCGGCTGATGATCAAACGCGAGGCGGCGGAGCTGTCGCGTCAGGGCGTCGAGCTGCGCTTTATCGGCGACCGCACGCCGCTCGACCCGCTGCTGCGCGAGACGATGGACGCGATCGAGACCCGCACCAAGGGCAATTCCAAGCTGACGCTGGCGGTTGCGATCAATTACGGCGGGCGCGACGAGCTGAAACGCGCAGCGCAGTCGATTGCGCGCGACGTCGCCGAGGGCAAGATCACGGCCGACGAGGTGGACGAGGCGATGATCTCGTCGCGGCTCGACAGCGCCGGCATGCCCGACCCCGATCTGGTGATCCGCAGCTCCGGCGAGACGCGGACCTCGAACTTCCTGCCGTGGCAGGCGGCCTATTCGGAATATGAATTCACGCCGACGCTCTGGCCCGATTTCACGCCGGACGAGCTGTCCGATATTCTCGATCGGTTTGCCGGGCGCGAGCGGCGCTTCGGCGGGGTCGCCTCGTGACGGAGACGCCGCGGACCGGCAAATGGGGCGATCTCGTCCCGCGGCTTGCCTCCGGGCTTGCGATGGTCGCGATCGGGCTCGCCGCGATCTGGTGGGGCGGACCCGTCTTCGCGGCGCTCTCGGTGCTTGTGACGGGTCTGATGATCTGGGAGCTCACCGCGATGCTGCGCCCCGAACGCCCCGGCAAGGCGGTCGGTCTGGGGCTGGTGGCGGCGGCTGCACTGACGTTCGTCCTCGCCATCCATGAGCCTTATGGCCTGCTTTATCTGCTGATCGTTCCGATCATGGCGGCGGTGATCTGCACCGGGCGGCGCTGGCTTGGCGCGGGCTATGCGCTGGCGATCATGCTGACGGGCTATGGGCTTGTCGCGCTGCGCGAAGGGGCGGGACTTGGCGCGATCACATGGATCGTCGCGGTGGTCGTTGTCTCTGATATCATGGGATATTTCGTGGGCCGCACGGTGGGCGGGCCGAAATTCTGGCCCAAGGTCAGCCCAAAGAAAACATGGTCGGGCACGGTCGGCGGCTGGGTCGGTGCGGCGCTGGTGGGCTTTCTCTTCGCCCAGATGGGCGGCGGGCTCGCGATGATCTGGATCTCGCCGCTTCTGGCCTTTGCAGGCCAGCTGGGCGACATCGCCGAAAGCGCGATCAAGCGCGCGACCGGCGTGAAGGACAGCTCCTCGCTGATCCCGGGCCATGGCGGCGTGCTGGACCGCTTCGACGCGCTGACCGGCGCGGTCGTGTTCCTGATGCTGATCTCGCAGGTGATGACCCTGCCGCTGACGGAAGGCTGAACGATGCGGAAGGTTTCGGTCTTCGGGGCGACCGGCTCGATCGGCGAAAGCTGCTTTGATCTGCTGATGGCGCAGGGCGGGGCGGAGGCCTACGACGTGGTCGCGCTCAGCGCAGGCCGCAATGTCGCACGGCTGGCCGAGCAGGCCGTGGCGCTGAAGGCCGATCTGGCCGTGACGGCCTTCGACGAGTGTCTGCCCGCGCTACGCGATGCGCTGGCCGGGACCGGGATCGAGGTGGCCGCCGGGTCGCAGGCGCTGATCGAGGCGGCGTATCGCCCGGCGGATTGGGTTCTGTCGGGTATCGTCGGCGCGGCGGGGCTCGCCCCGGGTTTCGCGGCGCTCTCGCAAGGCGCGACACTGGCGCTGGCCAACAAGGAATCTCTGGTGACCGCGGGCCCCTTGCTGATGGCCGAGGCGCGCGCACATGGCGCCACGATCCTGCCGGTCGACAGTGAGCATTCCGCGATTTTCCAGGGGCTCGTCGGCGAGGATATCGCCGCGGTCGAGCGGGTGATCATCACCGCCTCGGGCGGTGCGTTCCGCGACTGGCCGATGGAGAAACTCGCCCATGCCACCGTGGCCGAGGCCTCGGCACATCCGAACTGGGACATGGGTCAGCGGATCACGATCGACTCGGCGTCGATGTTTAACAAAGCCTTGGAAGTCATTGAGGCGAAAGAGTTCTTCGGCTTCGCGCCGGAGCAGATCGAAGTCCTCGTCCATCCGCAGAGCATCGTCCATTCGCTGGTCGGGTTCCACGATGGCGGGCTGATGGCGCATATGGGCGTGCCCGACATGCGCCACGCGATCGGCTATGCGCTGAACTGGCCCGCGCGCAAACCGCTGCCGGTGGAGAAGCTCGATTTGGCGAAGATCGGACAGCTCGATTTCCGCACCCCGGATCTGGAGCGGTTCCCCGCCCTGCGGCTGGCGCGCGAGGTGATGGAAACCGGCGGTCTGGCGGGCACCGTGTTCAACGCCGCCAAGGAAGTCGCGCTCGATCTTTTCATCGCGGGCCGGATCGGATTTCTCGACATGGCCACGCTGGTCAAGAAGGCTCTGGGCGAGATGTCGCGGGACCAGGGTCTTGGAATCGCCGCAAAAGACCTCGATATGGTTCTGAGCTGCGACGCCGAAGCGCGGGCGCGCGCGATGGCGATTTGTGAACACGGAAGGATCTGAGTTTTGGACCTGCTGCCCCAATTCGGCAATCTGCTCTATACCGTGGTGGCCTTCGTCGTCGCGCTCTCGATCATCGTCGCGGTGCATGAATATGGCCATTACATCATCGGGCGGATTTCCGGGATCAAGGCGGAGGTCTTCTCGCTCGGCTTCGGGCCGAAGCTGATCAGCCGCGTCGACAAGCATGGCACGCGCTGGCAGATCGCCGCCGTGCCGCTTGGCGGCTACGTCAAGTTTCTGGGCGATGCGAATGCGGCCTCTGCCGGGGTCGACTCGGAGGAAATGGCCCATCTGAGCCCCGAGGAACGCCGCCACACGATGCACGGCGCGCCGCTTTGGGCACGGGCTGCGACCGTGGCGGCCGGGCCGGTCTTCAACTTCATCCTGTCGATCTGCGTGATCGCGGGGCTGAGCCTCTGGACGGGGCAGGCCACCGAGACGCCCGCGATCCAGACCGTCGTGGCGCTGCCCGGCGGGTCGGGCGATCTGCAGCAGGGCGACGTGATCGACGCGGTGGCGGGCAAGCCTACGCCGGATTATCAGGCGCTGTCCGATGTGGTCGATCAACTGCCCGCAGGGCCGACGCTCGATTACACCGTGACCCGCGACGGCAGCAAAACCGACGCGACGGGGCCGCAGCTTTTCCCGGCGCGGTTTGCGGGCGTTCAGCCGGGCTCTGCCGCCTATGATGCCGGGCTGCGCGCGGGCGACGTGATCACCGCGATCGATGGCAAGCCGGTCTATCGCTTCGTCGATCTGCAGGACGCGGTGAAGGCGGGCGAGGGCAAGGCGGTCTCGCTCGATATCTGGCGGCCCGAGGGTGATGCGGGCAAGACCTTCTCCGTGACGCTGGCGCCGCGCCGCACCGATCTGCCGGTGGGCGACGGGCAGTTCGAGACGCGCTTCCTGATCGGGGCTACGGGCTCGTTCATGTTCGAGCCGGTGACTCAATCGGTCGGTCCCGTCGATGCGCTGGTGGGCGGCGCGCGGCAGACCTGGGGCATCATCACGCAATCGGTCTCGGGCATTCAGGCGATGATCGCGCAGCGGATTTCCAGCTGTAACCTGACCGGCGCGCTGCGCATTGCCGAGACCTCGGCGGCGGCTGCGAAATCGGGTGTGCTCGATTTCATCTGGTTCATCGCAGTTCTGTCGACGGCAGTGGGCTTCCTGAACCTCTTCCCGATCCCGGTGCTCGATGGCGGGCATCTGATGTTCCACCTTTACGAGGCGATCACGGGCAAGCCGCCCTCCGATCAGCTGATGAATGTCTTCATGTCGATCGGGCTGGCGCTGGTACTGACGCTGATGGTCTTCGGGCTCTGGAACGACCTGACCTGCTGAGCGGGGAATGGCCGGGGCCCGTGACGGCGGTGACGGCCCAGATTTCGCCACAATTGCCTCGCAATGCGGTCATGAAGACAGGGTAGGGAACTCTTAGCGCAAATCGCGCGAAGGAGACCGCTCATGTCCGAGATCATCGCGCATCACTATCGCGAACTTCGCCCGTTGGTGGAAATCGTCGGGGACCGGCTGCTGTTCATCGCAGCGGTTCTGGTCGCGCTGTTCGGCGCGGCGCTGATCGGTGTTCAATTGATCGACATTCTCGGCGGCGACGCGTCCAGCTTCCAGCGCATCTGAGCCGGTCCGAAAAGGGCACGAAACGCCCGCAAAACTCGTTCTTCGTCGATCCCGGGGCCGCCTTCGCGGCCCTTTCTTTCGTGGCAAGATGATCGCGCTCCACAAAATCTCGGGTCTGAGCCCCCATCCCAGCTTTGACATCGCTTACGCCCTTCGGTACGACCCTTATCAAAGGGAAAAAGTGAACTTCCGGCGGGAGAGGGCGATGTCTATGAGCGTGCAAACTATGCTGAGACTCTGTGCGACGCGAAAGGCACTGCGGGCCAGCGTAGTATTTCCAGCAGTTGCAATGAGTTGCCTTGCGGTTCCCGTGATCGCTCAGGCGCAGCAATACAGTTTCTCCCAGGTGGTGATCACCGGTAACGAGCGCGTCGACGCGGCGACGATTCTGTCCTTCGCCAGAATCGCCCGTAATCAGGCCGTCACCGCCGCCGATCTCAATGCCGCTTACCAGCGTTTGACGAATTCCGGCCTGTTCGAGAATGTGGCGATCACGCCGCAGGGCAACACGCTCAAGATCGCCGTGACCGAATATCCGACGATCAGCGTGATCAATTTCGAAGGCAACAAGATCATCAAGGACGAGCAGCTCGCGACGATCATTCAGGCGAAGCCGAACCGCGTCTACAATCCCGCCCAGATCGAAGCCGACGCCCAGCGTCTGGCGCGCGCCTATTCCGAGGATGGCCGCATGGCCGCCCGCGTGGTGCCGAAGGTCATTCGCCGCGACAATAACCGCGTCGACGTCGCCTTCGAGATCAAGGAAGGCAAGGTCACCTCGATCGAGCGCGTGACCTTCACCGGCAACCGCTCCTATTCGGACCGTCGTCTGCGTCAGGTGCTCGAAACGAAGCAGGCGGGGATCTTCCGCACCTTCGTGAAGAACGACACCTTCAACGCGAACCGGATCCCGGTCGACCGTCAGAAGCTGATCGATTTCTATCAGGCGCGCGGCTACAAGAACGTTCAGGTCACGGGTGTGTCCTCGCAAATGTCGCGCCAGCGCGATGCGTTCTTCATGACCTTCAACATCATCGAAGGGCAGAAATACCACTTCAACTCGATCAACACGACTTCCGAGATCGACGGCGTCGCGCCTGACGATTTCGCGCCGCTTACCAAGATCCGCCAGGGTCAGACCTTCTCGCCGAAAGCGATCGAGCTTGCCGTGACCCGGATGGAGCAGCTTGCGATCAAGAAGGGCATCCAATTCGCCCGCGTCGAGCCGCGCATCACTCAAGACCCGCGTACGCAGTCGGTCAATGTCGATTTCGTGCTGGTCCGTGGTCCGCGCGTCTTCGTGCAGCGCATCGACATCGAGGGCAACACCGCGACGCTCGACCGGGTGGTCCGGCGCGAGTTCCGGACGGTTGAAGGCGACCCCTACAACCCGCGTGAGATCTCGAACGCCGCCGACCGCATCCGCGGCACCGGCTACTTCAAGTCGGTCGACGTGAACACGAAACCGGGCTCGAGCTCCGATCAGGTCGTCGTCGACGTGAACGTCGAAGAGCAGCCCACCGGCTCGCTCGGCTTCGGCGCCTCCTATTCGAATTCGGACGGGATCGGTTTCAACGCCTCGTTGGAAGAGAAGAACTTCCTCGGTCGCGGGCAGTATCTCGGCGTGTCGATCGGCACGACCAAGGACAATAACAGCTCCAGCTTCCGGTTCATCGAGCCGGCGTTCCTCGGACGTGACGTGGCGCTGAAGTTCTCGGCCGCCTATGCGACCTCGAGCTCGGCGTCGAACACCGCTTACGACACGCGCCGCATCAGCGTCGAGCCGGCACTGGAATTCCCGGTCTCCGAGCGCGGCCGTCTGCAGGTGAGCTACAAGATCGGCGAAGACACGTTGAACAACGTGCCGAGCGACTCCTCGGCAATCCTGCTGAACGAAGAAGCCGACAAGGGCACGCAGCGTTACAGCGGCCCGGGTCTGCGCTATAGCTACGATACGTCGCGCGAACAGATCGACCCGCGCTTCACCTGGCGTTTCAACGTCGATCAGCAGTTCTGGGGCCTTGGCGGTGACGTGAAAGGCGGCCAGACCACCGCGAAGATCGTCGGCGAGCGTAAGATCTTCAACGAGGAAGCGACGCTGCGCGCCTCGCTCGAAGGTGGCGCGATCGACGCCACGGGCGGCTCGACGATCCTGCAACGCTTCTCGGGCAGCCAGATCCGCGGCTTCGAGAGCTATGGCATCGGTCCGCGTGATCAGGATGCCGGGAATACCGACGCGCTTGGCGGTAACTACTACTGGGTCGGCAAGGTCGAAGCCGAATTCCCGATCGGTCTGCCCGAGGAATACGGCATCACCGGCGGCGTGTTCTGGGACGTGGGCTCGGTCTGGGGTCTGGACGACACGACTGGGACCGGCGGCAACGAAGTCGACGACTCGATGCATGTCCGCTCGGCGGTCGGTGTCTCGATCTTCTGGAAATCCGCGATCGGTCCGCTGCGTCTGAACTTCTCGCGGGCGATCAAGAAAGAAAGCTACGACAAGACCCAGAACTTCGATCTGTCGCTTTCCACGCAGTTCTAAGGGCGCGCGATGCGTCTGAGCAGCGTCACCGCTTCCTTCATTGCAGCCGCGCTGGCCTTCGGGCCCGGCGCGGCTGTCGCGCAATCGGCGGTGCAGACACCCCACACGCAGGCGCCTGCAGCCGGGCCGCGCGTCCAGCAGAGCGCGGTCCTCACCCTCGATTGGGAGCGGCTTTACGACAACTCGCTGTGGGGCAAGCGGGTGCAATCCGAGATCGAGTCCGCGTCGAGCGCGCTGCGCAAGGAAAACGACCGGATCGCCAGTCAGCTCGAGGCAGAAGAGCGCAAGCTCACCGAGGAGAGGCTGACGATGCCCTCGGATCAGTTCCAGCAAGCCGCCGATGCCTTCGACACGCGGGCGACCGATATTCGCAAGGCCCAGAAGGCCAAGGCCGATGCGATCCAGCGCCAGTTGAATCAGGAACACCAGACCTTCGTGCAGACCGTGGTGCCGCTGCTCGACGAGGTGCTGAAGGCGCGCGGCGCAGTCGTGGTGCTCGATTCCCGCGCGATCATCCGCGGGCTCGCGCAGGCCGATGTGACGGCCGAACTGGGCGCGCGGGTCGACAAGGAAATCGGTGACGGGGCCGGGCGCGTGACGCCCTTGGTTCCGCCGACGTCGAACGGGGGCTCGGCGGATGCGGCTCAAGGTGCGCCCGCGACGCCGGACCAGCCTGCTTCGAACCAGCCCGCTTCGGGCCAATCGTCAAGCGGCGCAGGCGCGGATCAAAGCGGCGAGGCAGGTGTATTTGTCGACAGCAGCCCCAACTCCGCAGGCAAATCGGGCGGCAATTCCACGCTCGACGGGGCGACCCGCGACGCGCCCGGTCTGCCGCTTGGCCTGCCGGTCGTGAATGGCACTCAGGGCACGCAAAGCGACGCCACGACGGCGCAATAGCAGACGCGCGCTGCTTGCCAAGCGGGGCCGCGATTGCTAGCAACAATCCAAAAGCGACGATCGCGTGATGCGGCAAACTGATACCGCCGCAGGCGCAGTGCGCCCAAGAACGAGGACAGCTAATGACCGAACCCGCCCCCTATACCGAAGCCGATCTGTCGCTCATCAAGCGCATCATTCCGCATCGGTATCCGTTCCTGCTGATCGACAAGGTGCGCGACATCGTCCCGAACAAGGGCGCGGTCGGCATCAAGAACGTCACCGCGAACGAGCCGCATTTCCAGGGCCACTTCCCGGAAGAGCCGATCATGCCCGGTGTCACCATCGTCGAGGCGATGGCGCAGACCTCTGCCGTGGTGGTGGGGATTTCGCTCGACGTGATCGACAAGCCGCTGCTGACCTATTTCATGGGCATCGACAAGTGCAAGTTCCGCCGCAAGGTGGTGCCGGGCGACGTGCTCGAACTGCATGTCACCGTGAAGCGCGGCGGCGGCAAGATCTGGAAATTCGAAGGCCGGGGCACGGTGAATGGTGAATTGGCGGCCGAAGCCGAGTTCACCGCCATGATGGACCTTCAGGGCTGAATGCATGAGCATTGACCCAAGCGCGCAGATCCACGCGTCCGCGGTGATCGAACCCGGCGCGGTGATCGGTCCGGACTGCCGGATCGGCCCGTTCTGCGTGGTCGGTCCCGAGGTAGTGCTGGGCCGGGGGGTGTCGCTGCAAAGCCATGTCGTGCTGCAGGGTGCGACCGAGATTGGCGAGGAGACGCAGATCTTTCCCTTCGCTTCGCTCGGCCAGATCCCGCAGGATCTCAAATTCAAGGGCGAGAAGACGCGGCTCAAGATCGGCAAGCGCAACCGCATCCGCGAATATGTCACGATGAACACCGGGACGGATGGCGGCGGCGGACTCACTCAGGTGGGCGATGACGGACTGTTCATGTCGTCCTGCCATGTCGGGCATGACTGCAAGATCGGCGACCGTGTGATTCTGGTAAATTCCGTGGCGCTCGCGGGGCATTGTCAGCTCGAGGATGACGTCATCGTCGGCGGCCTGTCGGGTGTGCACCAATTCGTCCGCATCGGGCACGGCGCGATCATCGGCGCGCTTTCGATGGTGACGGCGGATGTGATCCCGCATGCCTTGGTGGCGGGACCGCGCGCGGGGCTCGAAGGGTTGAACCTCGTGGGGCTGAAACGCCGTGGCACGCCGCGCGAGGAAATCTCCGCGCTGCGCAAGACCGTCGAGGCGCTTGGCCAGGGCAGCTTCCGCGAAAGCGCCCGGACCCTCTCGGAAGAGGGCGTCGAGGGCGAATTGGCGCGCGAAGTGCTCGATTTCATCCTCGGCCCGTCCGACCGCAGCTTCCTGACGCCCGGCAAATGAGCGGGGGCACGCATACCGCGCTGATCGCCGGGGCTGGCCGTTTGCCCGCGATCCTGACCGAGGCTGCGCCGGATATTCTGGTCTGCGAGATGATCGGCGCGCCTTGCGATCTGGACGGCGAGCATCTGCGCTTCCGGATCGAGCGGCTGGTGCCGTTTCTCGACGAACTGGCCGATCGCGGGATCGAGCGGGTGGTGTTCGCGGGCGCGATGCAGCGTCCGGCGATCGATCCCGAGCAGTTCGATCCCCGCTCGGCGCAGCTGGTGCCGCGGCTCGCGATGGCGATGCAGGCGGGCGACGATGTGACGCTGCGTGCGGTGATCGAGGTCTTCGAGGAATTCGATCTGGAGGTCGTCGGCGCGCATGAGATCGCGCCCGCGCTGCTGCCCGAGGCAGGCGTGCTGTGCGGCAAACCGTCGGTCGTGGACGAAGAGGATGCCGAGCGCGGGGCCGAAATCGTGGCCGCGCTTGGGGCGTCGGATATCGGTCAGGGCGCAGTGGTCGGGCGCGGGCTTTGCCTTGCGGTCGAGACCCTGCCGGGTACCGATGCGATGCTGGATTTCGTGCGTCACCACAAAGGCTTGCGCGGCGATCTTAAAGCGGTGAAAGGGGTCTTCTACAAGGCGCCGAAACCCGATCAGGACCGTCGTGCCGATCTGCCTGCCATCGGCGTCGAGACGGTCAAGAACGCCGCCGCCGCTGGCCTTTCAGGGATCGCTTTCGAGGCGGGCGGCGTGATGCTCTTGGACCGCGACGCGGTCATCGAGGCCGCCGAGGCAGCGGGCCTCTTTCTTTGGGCGCGAGCGTCATGAGGCTCTACGTCATCGCGGGCGAGGCATCGGGCGACAAGCTCGGCGGCGCCCTGATGGCGGGGATCAACGGGCTTGCGCCGGGCGTGGACTGGTCCGGCATCGGCGGCGAGGAAATGGGCGCACAGGGGCTGACCAGCCTTTTCCCGATGGAAGAACTGTCGGTCATGGGGCTTATGGAGGTCCTGCCGAAATACCGCCATCTGAAACGGCGCATCGCCGAGACGGCGGATCATGTGATCGAGAGCGGTGCCGAAGCGCTGATCACCATCGACAGCCCCGATTTCTGCCTCCGCGTGGCGCGGCTGGTGAAAGAAAAATGCCCTGATCTCAAAGTGATCCACTATGTCGCGCCCTCGGTCTGGGCATGGCGTCCGGGGCGCGCGGCGAAGATGGCGCAGGTGGTCGATCATGTCCTTGCGCTGCTGCCTTTCGAGCCGCCCTACATGGAAGCCGCCGGGATGAGCTGTGATTTCGTGGGCCATCCCGTCGTGGCCGAGCCGCGCGCGACGGGGGCCGACGCGGCGGCCTTCCGCGAGACCCATATGATCGGCGAGGAACAACCGCTCGCGCTGTGTCTGCCGGGCTCGCGGCGCGGCGAGGTCAAGCGGCTTGGGGCGCGCTTCGACGAGGCGCTGATGCAGCTGCGCGACCGCGAGCCTGGGCTGCGGGTGGTGCTGCCGACGGTGCGGGGCGTCGCGCCGATGGTGCGCGAGATGACGGCGCGCTGGCCGGTCGCCCCGATCGTGGTCGAGAATGCCGATGACAAGCGCGCGGCCTTTGCTGCTGCCGATATCGCGCTGGCGGCCTCGGGCACGGTCAGTCTGGAACTGGCGGCGAACCGGGTGCCGATGGTGATCGCCTATGACGCGAATTTCCTGACCTGGCACGTGATCTCGCGGATGCTCAAGATCGACACGGTGACGCTGGTCAATCTGGTCTCCGAGACGCGGGTGATCCCGGAATTCCTCGGGCCCGATTGCAAGCCGCGTGACATTTCGGCGAAGATGCTGGAATTGCTGGAAGAAGACGCGGCCCGCGACGAGCAGATGGCCGCGATGGAAGAGGTGATGCGCCGTTTGGGCGAGGGCGGCGAGCCGCCCGGCCTGCGCGCGGCGCGTTCGGTTCTGGAGTTTCTCGGGAGGGCGTGATGCGCGTCTTTTTGACTGTTTTTCTGACAATCTGGGCCGGGGCCGCCTTGGCCGAGACCGATCCCGCGCAGCTTTTCGCGCAATCCTGCGGGCGATGTCATCGCGATGCGGTCAGGATGGTCGCAAAGATCGACTGGGCCGCAGATGCGCAATCGCCCGAGGCGCGGCGCGACTGGTTCGACGATTTCATGGTGCGTCACCATTCACCCGATCCAGACAGCCGCGCGGCGATTGCAGAATGGCTGGCAGGGCTCGCCTCGTAAGGCGACCCCTGCCGAGGGGCCTTAGCCCAGAACCGATTTCACCGCATCGGCGGTGACTTCGACGATCTTGTCGGCCTCCGCCTCGGTGAGGCACAGCGGCGGGGCAAGGCCGAGGATGTCGCCCTGCGGCATCGCGCGCCCGATCACGCCACGCTCGACCATCGCGCCGGCGATCTTCGCGCCGATCTTGTCGGAGGCGTCGAAGAAGCTGCGGTTGTCGCGATCGGCCATGAATTCCACCGCGCAGAGCATCCCTTCGCCGCGGATATCGCCGACATTCGCGTGCTCGCCGATGGCGGCGCGCATCTGGTCGTTGAGGTATTTGCCGACCGAGCCCGCATTCTCGACGAGGCCCAGCTTGTCGATCAGATCGAGGTTCGCGACACCGGCCGCCGCCCCGATCGGGTGCGCCGAATAGGTCCAGCCGTGGCCGATCGGGCCGTTCTCGTCGGTGCCTTGCTCGAGCACTTTCCACATCTTGTCGCTCACAATCGTGCCCGAGAGCGGCGCATAGGCCGAGGTCAGGCCTTTCGCGATGGTGATCAGGTCGGGCTTCATGCCGTAGTGATCGGAGCCGAACATCGAGCCCAGACGCCCGAAGCCGGTCACGACCTCATCGGCGATCAGCAGGATGTCGTATTTGTTCAGAACCTTCTGGATCGCTTCCCAGTAACCGGCCGGCGGCGGAACGATGCCGCCGGTGCCCAGAACCGGCTCGCCGATGAAGGCGGCGATGGTGTCGGGGCCTTCGCGTTCGATCAGCTGCTCCAGCTCGGATGCGCAATAGGCGGTGAAGGCCTCTTCCGACATCGCCTCATCGGGGCGGCGGTAGTAATAGGGCGCCTCGGTGTGGATCACCTGGCTCAGCGGCAGGTCGAACTTCTTGTGGAACAGTTCCAGACCCGTCAGCGAGCCGGTCATCAGACCCGAGCCGTGATAGCCGCGCCAGCGCGAGATGATCTTCTTCTTCTCGGGGCGGTTCAGGATGTTGTTGTAATACCAGACCAGCTTGATGTTGGTCTCGTTCGCGTCCGAGCCCGACAGGCCGAAATAGACCTTCGACATGTGATCGGGCGCACGGTCGAGGACCATATGCGCCAGCGTGATCGAGGCCTCGGTGCCGTGGCCGACATAGGCGTGGTAATAGGCCAGTTCCTTCGCCTGCTCGGCGATGGCTTCGGAGATTTCGGTGCGCCCGTAGCCCACGTTTACGCAGTAAAGGCCTGCGAAGGCGTCGAGCAGTTTGTTGCCGTCGCGATCCTCGATGAACACGCCCTTGCCGCCGGTGACGATGCGGTTGGGGGACTCGCCGCGCGCGTGCTGGGCGAGATGCGTCGAGGGGTGGAAGAAGCTTTCGCGATCCCACTTGTCGAGTTGGTCATTGGTCAGCAATTTTCTCTCCTTCTTCTTGTCTTGGGCCGTCCGAGCGGGCGGGGGAGTTAACCCCAATCCCGACAGACGTATTTGATTTCCATGAACTCTTCCATTCCGCGACGCGAGCCTTCGCGGCCGAGGCCGGATTGCTTCATGCCGCCGAACGGGATCGGCGCGCCGGTGACCTTGGTGCGGTTGACCGCGACCATGCCGAATTGCAGCGCGCGGGTGGCGCGGTAGATGCGTTTCGGGTTCTGGCTGTGGACGTAGGCGACGAGGCCGTATTCGGTCGCGTTGGCTTTGGCGAAGACCTCTTCTTCCGTGTCGAAGACGGTGATCGGGGCGACCGGGCCGAAAGTCTCTTCGTGCATGATCTTGGCATTATCGGGCACGTCGGTCAGCACGGTCGGCGCGAAGAACAGCGGGCCGCGATCGAGCCGCTTGCCGCCGCAGGCCAGTTTCGCGCCTTTTGCGAGCGCGTCGGCCACGTGCTCCTCCTGTTTGGCCACGGCCTTTTCGTTCATCAGCGGGCCGATATCGGGGTCCTCCATGCCGATGCCCACGCTGAGCGCCTGCGTGGCCTCGGTGAAGCGGCGGCAGAATTCGTCATAGACAGGACGCTCGACATAGATCCGGTTCGCGCCGAGGCAGTCCTGCCCGGAGGTCGCGAATTTCGCCTTGATGACCTCTTCGACGGCCTGATCCAGATCGGCGCCCTTGAAGACGATGACCGGCGCGTGCCCGCCCAGTTCGAGGACCAGCCGCTTCACGGTTTCCGCCGATTGGCGATAGAGCAGGCGGCCCACTTCGGTGGAGCCGGTGAAGGAGAGCGCGCGCACGCGGGTGTCGTCGCACCAGGGCTCGACGATTTCCGGGGCGTGGCCGGTCAGCACGTTGAACACGCCTGCGGGCAGACCCGCGCGCTCGGCCAATTCCGCCAGCGCCAGCGCCGAATAGGGCGTCTCATGCGAGGGGTGCGCGACCACGGTGCAGCCAGCCGCGATGGCGGCGGCGGCCTTGCGGGTCAGCATCGCGGCGGGGAAGTTCCACGGCGTGACGAGGCCCACGACGCCCACGGGTTCGAGCCACAGCTCCACCTCTGCGTCATGCAGATGCGAGGTGACGCCCTCGATATTCGGGCGCTTGGCCTCTTCGGCGTAATATTCGATGAAGCTCGCCGCGTAGTCGATCTCGCCCAGAGCTTCGCTCAGCGGTTTGCCCTGTTCGAGCACCATGATCCGCGCCAGATCGTCCTTCGCCGCGATGATCAGGTCGAACCAGCGGCGCAGAATGGCGGAGCGTTCCTGCGGCAGCGTCATCGACCAGTCGAGAAAGGCGGCTTGGGCGGCATCGACCGCCGCGCGCGACTGGCTGCGGTTGAGCGCGGTGATATCGCCCAGACGTTCGGCATTGGCGGGGTTGGTGACGGGGATCACCTCGCCCGTCTCGCCCGCGATCCAGCGGCCATTCACATAGGAAAAGCTGCGCAGCAGGCGCTTGTCGGCGATATCGGGGCGGGCGGAAATGGCGGTATCGAGCATGAGAGACCTCCTTGGTTGAGATCACTCTGCGCTAGATTTCGCAGGGTAATAGTCCGTATGGCCTGCGCGGGCCCCGGATTTGGGCTGAAATAGCGCCGTCCGTCAGTCCATTTGGTCTGCGAAGAGATCGAAGGGCGGCATGGCGGCGTTCTTCACCTCTTTTGTGACGATATAGGTGAAGTAGCGCGCGATGCCGATCCGCGCGTCCAGCATCGAGTCGATCAGCCGCTGATAGGCGTCGATGTCGCGGGTGACGATCTGCATCAGGTAGTCGAAGCCGCCGCCCAGAGCCCAGCAGCCCACGACCTCGGGGTGCTGGTCGAGCGAACGCTCGAAGGTCTGGAAAGTCGCGGCGGTATGATCGGCCAGTTCGGCTGCGACGAAGAGCGTCACATGCGGCCCGAGCTTCTTGAGGTTGAACGTCGCGCGATAGCCCGCGATCAGCCCGGCCTTCTCGAGCTTCTTCAGCCGCTCCCAGGCGGGCGTGGGCGAGAGGTTGATCTTCTCGGCCAGCGCCGCCTTGGTGATGCGGCCCTCGCGCGCGAGCACGCGCAAGATCTCGATATCGCGGGGGTCGAGCTTGATCATGGCGCCACGCTACACCGGCTCAACGCCTTGCGCATCCCCGATTTTCCGGTTTCCCGGCTCACTCGGCGGCTTCGCGGCTGTCTTTCGGCTGCGGGGCGTGGAAACGTTCGCGCGATGAGCCGTAGGGCTCCACCGTCCGGCGTTTGCGGCGCAACCCGTCGGCATCGCCCCGGCGCAGGCGCAGGAAATAGAGCGCCGAGAGCGGCCCCGTCGCGCCCGCAATCGCAAAGCCCCAGAGGAAGGCGTGGATCGGGATCATCTCGGCCCCGGTGGTGGTCGCCGCTGACCCTGCGGTCAGCTCCAGCACCACGCCCGCCAGCGCGATGCCGAGCGCAAGTGAGACCTGACGGCTCATCGCGGTGAAGGCGGTGGCGGGGCTCATCTCGCGCGTATCGAGATCGGCGAACCCGATGGAGTTGATCGCGGTAAAGACGACCGATTGCGCGGCGCCGCCGATCAGCAGAAGCGGGATCAGCTGCCAGTCATGGATGCTCGTCACGGTGAGGAAGCCGAAGATCGTCGCGCCGCGGATCACCGCCGCCCAGATCATCACCCATTTGAAGCCGAACCGGTCGAGGATGCGCGGCACGAAGGTCCGCAGGCTTACCGCGCCCACCGCGTTCAGACCCGTCAGCGCGCCCGAGACCATCACGGACGCGCCAAGCCCCAGCTGAAAGAACAGCGGCAGCAGAAGCGAGATCGCCCCGTTCGACAGTCGGAATATCAACCCGCCGGTGATCGAGACATCGAAGGTGCGGTGCCGGAATAGCCGCAGATCGAGAAGCGGTTCCTCCGTGTTGCGCGCCCGCAGCCAGTAGAGGATCAGAAGCGCCACACCCGCGACGCTGAGGCCCGCGGCGGCCTGCCATGGCAGGATATGCTCGCCCAGCGCGGAGAAGCCAGTCATCACGGCCGCAAGCCCCACGGCAGACAGCAGGAAGCCGGGGAAATCGAACGGCTTCGGCTCGGGCGGGCCGTCGGCGGGCATGTGGCGCAGCGTCAGCCAGATCGCCAGCGCGCCGAGCGGCAAGTTCATCAGGAAGATCGAGCGCCAGCCGAGGAAGGTCGTCACTGTCGCGCCCACGAAGGGGCCCAGCGCCGGGCCGATCAGCGCGGGCAGGGTGACATAGACCATCGCGCGGGTCATCTCCTCCTTGGAGGTGTGGCGCAGCACGATCAGCCGGCCCACGGGGCTCATCATCGCCGCCCCGATGCCCTGCAGCGCGCGGGCCAGCACCAGCCCGGTCAGGCTCGTCTGGATGGCACAGAGAAGCGAGGCCACAAGAAACACGCCCATCGCCGCGAGAAAGGTGCGCCGCGCCCCGATCCGGTCCGCGATCCAGCCCGAGATCGGTACGAAAGCTGCGAGCGCGATCAGATAGGTCGCCATCGCCATCTTGAGCGAAAGGACGGGCACCGACAGGTCCCGCGCGATCACCGGGATCGCGGTCGCCAGCACGGTCGCGTCGATCAGCTCCATCAGGAGCGACAGCGCCACCGTCAGCGGAATGATATTGTCTCGAAGCCTGCTCAACATGACCGGGCATAGCTAGCACGCGGGCGCACGGAGTCACCCCGCGGCCGCGCGCAGGCTTGCGTGCTCTATCGCGCAGGTAAGGCGGGCAAAGAAAAGCCCCGCCCGAGAGGGGCGGGGAGTTGGGAGTGAAGGGGCCTGCTTCCGGGCAAGAGAGACAGGAGAACCCGGAAGCAGGTCGGTCGGAAACCCGGGCGGGGAGGGGTGGAGAGAGAAAACCCGGTCTTTCCGTATGTCGTCGGGCATCGGCAGTGGACAGCGGTCCCCGGGGGTGGCGTGTCCCGGTTTGCCATCTCGCCTATGCCTTGCGTCTCGAGATGTGCAGGGTGAACCGATGCAGCAATGCCTCAGTTCCGATATTTCATGCGCCTCCCGCCCATGTGAGATCGGCTCTTATTTGCGTGAAGAGTCGCGAAGGCGCGTTCTCTTGCGTCAGGTCAAACCGTTGTCATCGTTTTTGCGGTAAGTTCTGCGCGGAATCGCAACGCTAGGAGGCTGCGGGATGAAGGATCTGGCCGGGGACAAGACGCCGCCGCGCAAGGGCGCTCGCAAGGGCGCGGGCAACGCCGCCGGGAAGGCTGCGGGCAAATCTGCACAGGCCGACACGCCTCAGGCCGAGGAGCACAGCGCGGCGCTGGCCTCGTTCGAACGTCTCGATCGGTTGTCTCATGCGCTGATGGGCCGGGCCGAGGGCGGGTTGTCTCCGATTTCGCTCGGGCTCGCGTTTTCCGATTGGGCGACCCATCTTGCGCTCAGCCCCGGTAAGCAGGCCGAGCTGGGCTGGAAAGCGGGTCGCAAATGGATGCACCTGATGCGCGAGATGGCACCGCACCGGAGCGACGACGAGGGCGCGCAGCCGCTCGAGCCGCTGCCGCAGGACCGCCGGTTCTCTGCGCCCGATTGGGAGAAGTTCCCGTATTCCCTCTATGCGCAAAGCTTCCTCCATGCCCAGCAATGGTGGCACAACGCCACGACCGATGTGCGCGGGGTCGAGGCACGCCACGAGCAGATGATGCAGTTCTACGCGCGGCAATGGCTCGACATGGCGTCGCCCACGAATTTCATCGCGACCAATCCGCTGGTCCTTGCCCAGACGTTGAAAGAGGGCGGCGTGAACCTGATGCGCGGGGCGCGCTATTGGGGCGAGGATGCGGTCAAGGTGATGACCGGCGACACCAAGCCGGAGCCCACGTTGATCCCGGGAACCGATGTCGCGCTGACGCCGGGCAAGGTGGTGCTGCGCAACGATCTGATCGAGTTGCTGCAATACGAGCCCAGCACGCCGAAGGTCCATTCGGTGCCGCTGCTGATCGTGCCGGCATGGATCATGAAATATTACATCCTCGATCTGGAGGAGACGAATTCGCTGATCCGCTGGCTCGTGGGGCAAGGTTTCACCGTCTTCGCGATCTCGTGGAAGAACCCCGACGAGGGCGACCGCGATCTGGGCTTCGACGATTACCGCGAAGAGGGCGTGATGACGGCGCTCGATGCGGTCTGCGAGATTACCGGGGCGGAGAAGGTTCACGGGCTGGGCTATTGCCTCGGCGGCACGCTTCTGTCGGTCGCGGCGGCGGCGATGGCGCGCGATGGCGATGAACGGCTGGCCTCGCTGACGATGCTGGCGGCGCAGGTCGATTTCACCGAGGCCGGAGAATTGAGCCTGTTCACCAATGAAGACCAGCTCAGCCTGATCGAAGACATGATGTGGGAGGAGGGCTATCTCGACAAGACCGCGATGGCGGGCACTTTCACCATGCTCAAATCCAAGGACCTGATCTGGTCGCAGGCGGTTCATACCTATCTGATGGGCGAGCGCGAGACGGATGGCGCGATGGCCTCGTGGAGCCACGACGCGACGCGGATGCCCTACAAGATGCATTCGCAATATCTGCGCCGGCTGTTCCTCGACAACGATCTGGCCGAGGGGCGGATGGACACGCGCGGCACGCCGGTCTTCCTGCAGGATATCGAGACGCCGGTCTTCGCCGTCGCGACCCAGACCGATCACATCGCGCCCTGGCATTCGGTCTTCAAGCTGACATGGTCGCTGCCGGGCGCCGTCACCTTCGCGCTGGTCTCGGGCGGGCACAATACCGGGATCGTGCGTCCGCCGGGCGCGCCGCGCGCGAGCTACCGTTTGATGGAGCATCGCCCCGGCATGCTGCACCCTTCCGCGTCGGACTGGGCTGCGGAATGCGCGCCCCGCGAAGGATCGTGGTGGGTGCCGTGGGCGAAATGGCTGCGCAAGACCGGCGACGGGCAGGAGATCGCGCCGCCGCCCATGGGCAAGGGGCGCAAATACCGCCCGCTCTGCGATGCGCCGGGATCTTATGTGCTGACCCGCTAGGGCTGCTCGACCTCGGGGAGAATTGCGTGCAGCGTCTCGATCCGGTCGGCCTCGCCTGCGGGCTTGTCCCAGCGGATGCGCGAGATGCGCGGGAAGCGCATCGCGACGCCGGATTTGTGCCGGGTGGAGCGGTTGAGCCCCTCGAAGGCGACCTCCACCACCAAATCGGGCGACAGGGACCGGACCGGGCCGAAGCGCTCCACCGTGTGATTGCGCACGAAGCGGTCGAGCTTGCGCAGCTCCTCGTCGGTGAAGCCGGAATAGGCTTTGCCCACGGGCACGAGCCGCTCGCCGTCCCAGACGCCGAAGGTGAAATCGGAATAGAAACCCGAGCGTTTGCCATGCCCGCGTTGGGCGTAAAGGATCACCGCGTCGATGATGCGCGGGTCGCGTTTCCACTTGAACCACGGCCCCTTGGGGCGGCCCGCGAGGTAAGCGGTGTCGCGGCGTTTGAGCATCACGCCTTCGATCACCACTTCGGGCGGCTCTTCGCGAAGGGCGGCAAGGTCGTCCCACGTCTCGAAGGGCAGCAGCTCCGAGACGTCGAAGCGCTCCGGGTTCAACTCTGAGACGAAGGTCTCCAGCCGCGTGCGGCGGGTGTTGAAGGGCAGGGCGCGCAGGTCTTCCTCGCCCTCGATCAGGATATCGTAGAGCCGCAGCGCTGCCGGATGCGAGGCCAGCATCGCCTTGCCCGGAGACTTCCGCCCCAGCCGCTTTTGCAGATCGCCAAAGGGTGCGACCTGATCGCCGCGCCGCACGATCAACTCGCCATCCAGCGCGCCCTCGAAGCCCATATGCGCGACGACATCGGGGAAGGCGCCGGAGATATCCTCGCCGGTGCGCGAATAGAGCCGCCGCTCGCCGCCCTCCGCCACGGCCTGCACCCGGATGCCGTCCCATTTCCATTCGGCGGCGAAGTCACCCGGGGGCAGATCGGTGAGCGCGTCGAGATCGGTCGGCGTCGAGAGCATCACCGGCCGGAACGGCGCGAAGCCCGCGCGCTCTGGCTTCTCGCCGCCTTCGATCCAATCGAAAAGCGGCTGATAGGGCGGCGAAAGCCCGTGCCAGATTTCCTCGATCTCCTCCAGCTCGGGCGAGCCGACCGAGGCCAACGCCACCCGCGCGAGCCGCGCCGAGACGCCCACGCGCAGCCCCCCGGTCGCGAGCTTCAAGAGTGCATAGCGTTCCGAGGGTTCCAGCCGGTCCAGCCAACCCGCGATCAGCGGCCCCACGCGGGTTTTCGGCGTGTCCTGCAGGGTCTCGACGATTTCCACCAGATCGACGTCCTGGGCCGTGTTCTGCTGCGGCCAGATCAGCGCGATCGTCTCGGCCAGATCGCCGACATAATCGTAGCTGAGAGCGAACAGCTCGGGATCGACCCGCTCGCCCACCATGGCGCGCAACACGGCAGGCTGCGCGCGGCCCAGTTCCAGCTCTCCGGTCAGCGCCGCCAGCGCATAGCCGCGCTCGGGGTCGGGCGCGTGGCGCAGGTAGTCGGCCAGAACGTCGAGCTTGGCATTGCGCCCCGGCGTGAAGGCGAGCCGTTCGAGAAGGACCGCGAAAGCCTTCATTCCGGCTCCTCCTCGTAGCCCACGAGATGGAGCGGACGGGCCACGCGCCCCTCCAGTTCGGCCCAGCGCATCAGCGCCTCCTCGCGGCCATGTGTGATCCATAGCTCGGACGGATCGACCTCGCGCACGGTGCGCGTCAGGTCGACCCAGTCGATATGGTCCGAGATCACCAGTGGCAACTCGACGCCGCGCTGGCGGGCACGAGCGCGGATCTGCATCCAACCGGAGGCGAAGGAGATCACCGGATCGGCAAAGCGCTGCACCCAAGGCGAGGAAAAGGCCGAGGGCGGCGCGATCACCAGCGCCTCGCGCAAGTCCCGCGCCTCGGCCTTGTCCATCGTGGCGGGGCGCAGATCGCCCAAGGGGATGCCCTGCTCGATGTGATAGTCGCAAAGCTTTTGCAGCGCGCCGTGGATGTAGATCGGCGCGTCATAGCCCGCCTCGCGCGCGAGCATGATCACCCGCTGTGCCTTGCCCAGCGCATAGGCGCCCACCAGATGCGGCCGCTCCGGCGCGACCCGCATCGAGGCCATCAGCTTGGCCATCTCGTCGGCCGGGTCGGGATGTTTGAACACTGGCAGCGCGAAGGTCGCCTCGGTAATGAACGTGTCGCAGGGCACCGGCTCGAAAGGAGCGCAGGAAGGGTTCGCGACGCGGGCGTAATCGCCCGAGGCCACGATCCGCTGGCCGCGATGCGTGATCGCGATCTGCGCTGAGCCGAGAACATGGCCAGCCGGGTGAAAGCTGACATCCACACCACCCACCGAAAGCGGTCCCTCATAGGCCTGTCGCTGCCCGGCGAAATCCTCGCCATAGCGGATCGCCATGATCTCCAGCGTCTGGCGCGTGGCCAGCACATGCCCGTGGCCTGCGCGCGCGTGATCGGCGTGGCCATGCGTGATCAGCGCGCGCGCCACGGGGCGACTCGGGTCGATGTAGAAATCGCCGCTAGGGCAGTAGAGCCCCTCGGGGCGCGGGATCAGAAGCGGCTCGGCCATCGGTCCTTCACTTACGCTAACGCTTGAAATGCATACGCGGGCGCGCGATCTCGGCCCAAATTTTCGGCATTTGCCCTGAGCCAAGCTTTTCGCGCTGCGATTGTTCCAAATCAAACGCTCTGCGCCGCACCCATGCTACGCTCTCGCCATCCAGTCACAAGGGAGGCTGACATGGCACAGAAGAAATCCGCACCCGGTATGAACATGGCTGGCTGTATGCCAGTGCCGGATATGGGGTCGGTAAGCTCGGTGATGGCACCGCAGCTCAAGATGATGGAATCGATGATTGCGCAGAATATCGAGTTGCTCGAGTTTCTGAAGACCCGCTTCGAGCGCGATCAGGAGATGGTCACCCAGTTGGCGGAAACGCCCGATCCGATGCGCGCGATGAGCCTCTGGGGCGAATTCTGGCAGCGCACGGCCAGCGATTACACCGCCGAGATGACGAAGCTCGCGACCTCGATGACGGGGATTGCGGAGCGCGCGGTGCGCTCGGCCACCGAAGAGGGCGAAGCGCTCGCCAAGGCGGTCGGAAAAAAGTGACGACTCGGGTCGGCAAGCACGGGGTGAGCCTCGGAGACGTGCCGGTCTGAGTGATCCGAAGATGCGATTGGCGCGGCAAGCTTTAGTAGCTCGCCGCGCGCAGTGCTGTTTGCGGGCCTGTTCGGCGCTTACTTCTTGTAGATCCAGCCACCGCCGAAGATGCGGCTGTCTTCGGGCGCGTAGAATACGCAGGCCTGTCCGGGGCTGACGCCTTCCTCCGGCACGACCAGTTCGACTTCCGCCTCGGTCTCCGAGATGGGGCGGATGATCGCTTCGCGCGGCGGGCGGGTCGAGCGGACCTTGACCTTCAGATGCCATTCCCTGCGCGAGGTGAAGGGCTCGTCGCCCAGCCAGTTGATCTCGCGCACCGGGATGGTGCGGGTGGAGAGCGCCTCTTTCGGGCCGACGACCACGTGGCGCGTGTCCGGATCGAGTTTTACCACATAGAGCGGGTCTTCGAGGCCGCCGATGCCAAGCCCGCGCCGCTGACCGATCGTGTAATGGATCACCCCGCGATGCTGGCCGAGGACATTGCCCTCCATATCCACGATATCGCCGGGATCGGCCGCGCCGGGGCGCAGCTTCTCGATGACGCTCGCGTAATTCCCGTTCGGCACGAAGCAGATATCCTGACTGTCGGGCTTGTCGGCCACCGCCAGCCCGTATTTCGCTGCCAGCTCCCGCGTCGCATCCTTCGAGGGCAGGTGGCCCAGCGGGAAACGCAGGTAATCGAGCTGCTCGGGCGTGGTCGAGAACAGAAAGTAGCTCTGATCGCGGTTCGCATCGGCTGCGCAATGCAATTCGGGCCCGGTCGCACCGTCCTTGCGCTGGATGTAATGGCCCGTCGCCATGCAATCGGCGTCGAGGTCCTTCGCCGTCTCCAGCAGGTCTTTGAACTTCACGCGCTCGTTGCAGCGGATGCAGGGCACCGGCGTCGCGCCGCCAAGATAGGCGTCGGCGAATTCGTCGATCACCGCCTCGCGGAAGGTGTTCTCGTAATCGAGCACGTAATGCGGAAAGCCCATTTCCTCGGCCACGCGGCGCGCATCGTGGATGTCCTGCCCGGCGCAGCACGCGCCTTTCTTGGCCAGCGCCGCGCCATGGTCGTAAAGCTGCAGCGTCACGCCCACCACGTCATAGCCTTCCTCGGCCAGCTTGGCGGCCACGACCGAGCTATCGACGCCGCCCGACATGGCGACGACGACGCGGGTGTCCGCGGGCGGTTTGGCGAAACCGAGCGAATTGAGCGGCAGATCCTTGGGCATGATGAAGCGTCCTTTAACGAGACGTGCAGCAATATAGGAAAATGCGACCCACTCTCAACCCCGCGTTTCACGCAGTGTTAAGGGCCCGCGCGCCAGTGTGGCCGGCGTGAAGAGCTTGAAGGGGTGAGCCCATGTATCTCAAGAAAGTCGATGGTCCGCGCGCGGTGACCCTCGCCGACGGCACGATCCTGACGCGCGCGGATCTGCCCTCTCCGAAAACCCGACGATGGGTGGCGAGCCGGAAAGCGGTGATCGTGCAGGCGGTCGCGCACGGGTTGATCGCCCGCGACGAAGTTCTGGAGCGTTACGCGCTCTCTGACGAGGAATTGGATCTCTGGATCGAGGGTGTCGAAAGGCACGGGATTCAAGGCCTTAAAGTCACCGCAATCCAGAAGTTGAAGCAACTTTAGATTGCGGTGTAACGGAATCGTGACAAGGTAACCCGGTGTTAACCATTTGGTGTAAGTCTCGACCCCGATCGAGGGATTAATGCGGAGAACCCAGGATGCGGATTTTATTGGTGGAAGACGACCCGACGACGTCGCGCAGTATCGAATTGATGCTGACGCACGCGAATCTCAACGTCTACTGCACCGATCTGGGGGAGGAGGGAATCGATCTCGCGAAGCTCTACGATTACGATCTGATCCTGCTCGACCTCAATCTTCCCGACATGAACGGGCACGAGGTGCTACGGCAATTGCGTCTGGCCAGGATCGACACGCCGATCCTGATTCTCACCGGCGCGGACGACACCGAGAACAAGATCAAGGGATTCGGCTTCGGCGCCGATGACTACATGACGAAGCCGTTTCATCGCGAGGAGCTGGTGGCGCGCATTCACGCGATCATCCGCCGGTCCAAAGGTCATGCCCAATCGATCATCCGCACCGGCAAGATTTCGGTCAATCTCGATGCGAAGACGGTCGAGGTCGACGGCAAGCCGGTGCATCTGACCGGCAAGGAATACCAAATGCTCGAACTGCTCAGCCTCCGGAAGGGTACGACCCTGACGAAGGAGATGTTTCTCAACCACCTCTATGGCGGCATGGATGAACCCGAATTGAAGATCATCGACGTCTTCATCTGCAAACTGCGCAAGAAGCTCGCCGATGCCACCGAGGGCGAAAATTACATCGAAACCGTCTGGGGCCGCGGCTATGTGCTGCGCGATCCCGACCCGTCCGAGTTGGAACGTCGCATCGCTATGGGTGCCTGAGTTCCCTCAAGCCGATGATCTCCGTCGTCACGGCTCTTTACGCCCCCTCGGCGCTTGCCTAAACCAAGGTCAGCACGAGGGGGTCTTTTTATGTCCGAGCCAAGCCGCACCGAGATCGACGCGCTGAGCGAGGCCGAGGCCCGCGCCGAGCTGCCCGAGCTGATCGCGAAGATCGCGGCGGCCAATACTGCCTATCACACCCATGACGCGCCCGAGATTTCGGATGCGGAGTATGACGCGCTCAAGCAGCGGCTCGCGGCGATCGAGGCGAAATTCCCCGCGCTGAAATCGGAGCAATCGCCCAGCGAACAGGTGGGCGGGCAGTTGGCCGAAGGCTTCGGCAAGATCACGCATGCGATCCGCATGATGAGCCTCGCCAACGCGTTCTCCGATGAGGACGTGACCGAATTCGACGAAAGCATCCGCAGCTTCCTCGGCCTGAAATCCGACGCGCCGCTGAACTACACAGCCGAGCCGAAGATCGACGGTCTCTCGCTGTCGATCCGCTACGAACACGGCAAGCTGATCCATGCCGCGACGCGCGGCGACGGCGCGGTTGGCGAAAACGTCACCGAAAATGCCCGCACCATCGACGATATTCCCACGTCGATCGCGGACGCGCCCGACGTGCTGGAAGTCCGCGGCGAGGTCTATATGAGCCATGCCGATTTCGAGGCGCTCAACACCCGCAACGAGGCCGCGGGCGAAAAGCGTTTCGCCAATCCGCGCAACGCCGCCGCCGGCTCGCTGCGCCAGCTCGACCCGAAAGTCACCGCGTCGCGCCCGCTGAAATTCTTCGCCTATGCCTGGGGCGAGCTGTCCGCGCCGCTGGCCGACACCCAGATAGACGCCATCGCGCGGCTGCAATCGCTCGGCTTCCAGACCAATCCGCTGACGGAACTCTGTGATGGTCCGGCCGATATGCTTAGCCAATACCGCGAGATCGAGGCCAAGCGCGCCACGCTCGGCTACGATATCGACGGCGTCGTCTACAAGGTGAACGACCTCGCGCTGCAGCGGCGTCTGGGCTTCCGCTCGACCACGCCGCGTTGGGCGATCGCGCATAAATTCCCTGCCGAGCTTGCCTGGACGCAGCTCGAAGGGATCGACATTCAGGTCGGTCGCACCGGGGCGCTCTCGCCGGTCGCGCGGCTGACGCCGGTGACGGTGGGCGGCGTCGTCGTCTCGAACGCGACGCTGCATAACGAGGATTACATCGCCGGGCGCGATTCCAAGGGCGCCGAGATCCGCGGCGGCAAGGATATCCGCGTCGGCGACTGGGTGCAGGTCTATCGCGCGGGGGACGTGATCCCGAAGATCGCCGATGTGGACCTTGCGCGCCGTCCCGACGATGCGGTGCCCTACGACTTTCCGACCCATTGCCCGCGCTGCGGATCCGAGGCGATCCGCGAAGAAGGCGACGCGGTGCGCCGCTGCACGGGCGGTCTGATCTGCCCCGCGCAAGCTGTGGAAAAACTGAAACATTTCGTCTCCCGCGCGGCTTTCGACATCGAAGGTCTGGGTGCGAAACAGGTCGAGCAATTCTACGAGGACGGCTGGATCAAGGAGCCCGCCGACATCTTCACGCTGGAAGAGCGCTACGGTCAGGGCCTCCAGCAGCTCAAGAACCGCGAGGGCTGGGGAGAGAAATCTGCACGCAATCTCTTTGCCGCCATCGCCGAGAAACGCAGGATTCCGCTGCAACGCCTGATCTTCGCGCTCGGCATTCGCCATGTCGGCGAGACCAGCGCGGGGATGCTCGCCACGCATTACGGAACCTGGGAGGCGTTCGAGGCCGCGATGACGCAGGCAGACTGCGGGCAGGGCCCGGAATGGGACGATCTGATCTCGATCGACGGGGTGGGCGAGACGCTCGCGACCTCGGTCGTGACGACCTTCCAGCAGGAGGCCGAGCGCGCCTCGATCGACCGTCTCACCGCGCATCTGAGTGTCGAGGAGGCCGAAAAGCCGAAATCCGACAGCCCCGTCTCCGGCCTCACCGTCGTTTTCACCGGCACGCTGGAGAAGATGACCCGGGCCGAGGCGAAGGCGCGGGCCGAGGCGCTTGGCGCCAAGGTCTCGGGCTCGGTCAGCGCGAAGACCGACCTGCTCGTGGCAGGCCCCGGCGCGGGCTCGAAAGCAAAGAAAGCGGCCGAATTGAACATCCGCGTCATCGACGAGGATGAATGGATCGCGCTCGCGGGGGGCGCATGAGCACGCGGCCCGCAGAGCTTTTCGAGCTTTTTGCCGAGCTCGACAGCCTTGCGGGCGTCGGCCCGAAAACGGCCAAACATTTCGAAGGGTTGGGGATCACCCGCCCGCGCGATGTGCTGTTCACCTTGCCCTATTCGGTGGTCGACCGCCGCCCCGTCGCGACCGTGCAAGGCGTGCCCGCGGGGACAACCGTCACCGTCGAGGTGACCATCGGCGCCCATAGTCCCGCGCGCAAACAAGGCGCGCCGGATCGGGTTTTGTGCCATGACGCGCAGGGCGATATCACGCTGGTCTTCTTCCGGGCGCGCGGCGATTGGCTCGCGAAACAGATGCCCAACGGGGCGCGGCGGATCATTTCGGGCAAGCTCGAGATTTATGACGGGCAGGCGCAGATCGTGCATCCCGATTACATCCTGCCGTCCGAAAACGCGGACGAGATGCC
Organism: Thioclava sp. DLFJ5-1; assembly: GCF_002020115.1. Lineage (NCBI taxonomy): Bacteria > Pseudomonadati > Pseudomonadota > Alphaproteobacteria > Rhodobacterales > Paracoccaceae > Thioclava > Thioclava sp. DLFJ5-1. The sequence goes on from NZ_MPZU01000002.1 coordinate 345,121, forward strand.
CCGGTTCGAGCCGGTCTATCCGCTCACCGCGGGCGTCACGCAAAAGCTGATGGCGAAGGCGGCGGAGGGGGCCCTGGCGCGCGCGCCCGATCTGCCGGAATGGATCGACGATGCGCTCAAGCGGCGCGAGGGCTGGCCCGACTGGCAGGATGCGGTGAAAACGGCGCATCACCCTGAAAAGATTGACGATCTTTCGGCCACCGCGCCGGCGCGCGCGCGTCTCGCCTATGACGAGCTTTTCGCCCACCAGATGACGCTCGCGCTCGCGCGGCGCCAGTCGCGGCGCAAGAAGGGCCGGGTGACGCGTGGCACAGGCAAGCTTTCGGCGCAGGTGCTGGCCAGCCTGCCTTACAAGCCGACCGGGGCACAGACCCGCGCGATTGCAGAGATCGCGGGCGATCTGGGCTCCGAGCGGCGGATGAACCGGCTGCTGCAGGGCGATGTCGGCGCGGGCAAGACGCTGGTCGCCTTCATGGCGCTGTTGACGGCGGTTGAGGCTGGCGGGCAGGGCGTGATGATGGCGCCCACGGAGATCCTCGCGCGCCAGCATCTCGAAGGTCTGGCGCCGCTGGCCGAGGCGGCGGGCGTCCGGCTGGAGATTCTGACCGGGCGCGACAAAGGGGCGGAACGGGCGCGCAAGCTCGCCGATCTGGCCTCGGGCGCGATCGGCATCCTCGTCGGCACCCATGCGGTTTTTCAGAAAGACGTGGAATTTCAGGATTTGCGGCTTTCCGTGATCGACGAACAGCATCGCTTCGGCGTCGCGCAGCGGATGGAGCTGGGCGCCAAGGGGCAGGCGGTCGACGTGCTGGTGATGACCGCGACGCCGATCCCGCGCTCGCTCGCGCTGGCGCAATATGGCGACATGGATGTGAGCCTTCTCGACGAGAAGCCGCCGGGCCGGACGCCGGTGAAGACCGCGCTCGTCGCGATGGAGCGGATGGGCGAGGTGGTCGAACATCTGCGCAAGGCGGTGGCCGAGGGGCGGCAGGCCTATTGGGTCTGCCCGCTGGTCGAAGAGAGCGAGCGCGTCGATCTGAGCTCTGCGACCGACCGTTTTCTGGCGTTGCGCGCGGCGCTTGGCGACGATATCGTGGGGCTGGTTCACGGCCAGATGCCGTCGGCCGAAAAAGACGCCGCGATGGCGGCCTTCGTGAAGGGGCAGACCCGCGTTCTGGTCGCGACGACGGTGATCGAGGTGGGCGTGAACGTGCCCAACGCGTCGATCATGGTGATCGAGCGGGCCGAGAGCTTCGGTCTTGCGCAGCTCCATCAGCTGCGCGGGCGGGTCGGGCGCGGGGCTGCGGCCTCGACCTGCCTGATGATCTACCAGACGCCCTTGAGCGAGACGGCCGAACGCCGCCTGTCGATCCTGCGCGAAAGCGAGGACGGGTTCCGCATCGCCGAAGAAGACCTCGCCATGCGCGGGGCGGGCGATGTGATCGGCACGGCGCAATCGGGCCTGCCGCGCTTTCGCGTGGCTGACCTCGAACGGCAGGCCGGACTGATGGCGGTGGCGCAGTCGGATGCGCGCAAGCTCCTGTCCGACGATCCCGAGTTAAGTGGCCCGCGCGGACAGGCGGCGCGGGTGCTGCTGTGGCTGATGGAACAGGACCGCGCGATCCGTCTGATCGGCATCGGCTGAGCCCCGTTCGACCCACGTTCTCCCCCAGTGTTCTCAAATGTTCCTAAAAAGTTCTTTACACGCGACGTCAATTGTGAGAACAAAGAGGCAACATAGGGAATGGAGGTGCCAGATGGCCAAGGAAATCAAGGAACTTCTCGACCGCAATCACAGCACACTGCTGGCCGACACCGTGGGGGGCATCGCGCTTTGCGCAAGCTTCATCATGGCGCTTTGGCTGCCGGGGCTCCTCTAAGCCCGACCTGTCTCATCGTTACTGCCTCGCGCTTTTTGGCTGCCGCACCTGTCCCAAACCTGCGGCTTCGCCTGTCCCCCAGGCCCGCCTGTCCGTAAAGCGCAACTTCAGCCGCCGCTCTTTCGAGTGGCGGCTTTTTTTATCGCGAGGGAGAGAGGTTAGCGGCTCAGCACTGCTCGAGCGCTTCGAGCGTCGCCTCGGGGGCGAGCAGGATCGAGCCATGCCGGTTGGGATAGTCGCGCGCGGCTTGCAGCACCTCGTACTCGCCGAAAGGCGCATCGGGGACGGGGCCACCCTTGAGCATCTCGGCGAGCTGATCGCGCAGCTTTGCGACCTCGTCACGCGTGCGGCCCACGGCCTGCGCCCCGAAGATCGCAGCCGAAGCCTGACCCAGCGCGCAGGCATGCACGTTCTGGCTATAGCCGGTCACGCGGCCGTCCGCGCAGGTCAGCGAGACCTCGACCGTGGAGCCGCACAGCGGCGCGCGCTTGCGCACGGTCACATCAGGCGCGGGGAGCGGATCGGTGCCCGGCATATCGGCGGCGAGCGCCAGAATACGCTGCGAATAGAGCTTGATCAGATCGGTGTCGCTCATCTCTTTCCCCTTCGGCCCGTCCGGCGTAGATAGGACCTGAGCCACAGGAAGGAAAGAGCCGATGCCATTCGATCCCGCCAGCTTGACCTATGACGCCAACGGTTTGATCCCCGCCATCGCGCAGGATGCGCTCTCGGGCGATATCCTGATGATGGCATGGATGAACGCGGAAAGCGTCGCGAAGACACTTGAAACAGGACGCGTAACCTATTGGTCGCGCTCGCGGAAATCGTTCTGGGTGAAGGGCGAGACCTCGGGCCATGTGCAGCGCCTGCGCGAGATGCGGGTCGATTGCGACCGCGACGCACTTTTGGTGCTGGTCGAGCAGGAAGGCCCGGCCTGCCACACCAATCGGCGCTCGTGCTTCTATACCGCGATCCGCGATGGCGAAGAGGTCGAGATCCTCACGCCGATGGAAGATTGAGAGCGGCCCTTCGGGGAGGATATTTCCGTCAAGAGGAAGCGGGCAGCCCGACCATGCGGCGAATGTCGTCCGGGGTGGCCCCGTCCTCGCGGTACTTCGCGATGGCGCGGGCGTCGTCGCGCTTGGCGAGGCGTTTACCATTCTCGTCGCGAATTAGGTCGTGATGGCAATAGGTTGGCTTCGGAAGTTCAAGTAGGGCTTGAAGCAGCACATGGATCTGCGTGGCGTCGAACAGGTCCGCGCCGCGCGTGACATGGGTGATGCCTTCCGCAGCATCGTCGAGCACCACGGCGAGGTGGTAGGAGGTGCCCATCTCGCGCCGCGCGAGCACGACATCGCCCACCTTGTCGATCAAATCGGCGCGGGAGACCTCATGCGTACCTTTGTGCAGCGCGCAGATTTCCTCGAAACGGATATCGCGGGCGGCGCGGGTCATGTTCAGGCGTAGCGCGCTGTCCGGCAGCGGAGCCCCGGGGCGGCGCGCGCCGCGTTCGCGGCAGGTGCCGGGATAGATCAGCCCGTCGGGCCCGTATTGCACGCCTTCCTGCGGTGCGGAGGCCGCCGCCTCGATATCGCGCCGCGTGCAGGTGCAGGCAAAGAGAAGGTCGCTTTCCCAAAGCGTTTCAAGGGTTTCGCGGTAGATGTTCAAGCGGTCAGACTGGCGCAGAATCGGCCCGTCCCAGGTCAGCCCAAGCCAGCGCAGATCGTCATAGATTTGCTCTTCCCAGTGCGGTCGCGCGCGGCTTTGGTCGATGTCTTCGATCCGCAGCAGGAACTGGCCGCCGGCCTTGCGCGCCATGTCATGCGCGAAGATCGCACTATAGGCGTGGCCCAGATGCAGCGGGCCCGTCGGCGAGGGGGCGAAGCGTGTGATCATCGACGCGCGCACCCCGCCAAATCAGCCGCCCGCGCGGCGATCCGCATGCGCCTGATAGATCAGGATCCAGGCGAGTGCGATGAACATCGGATGCGTCAGCCCGCCCGAGAAGATGATCGCCGGAATCCAGATCACGAAGACGAGGATCGCAAGGAAGATGCGTCCGATCAGCACGATAGAAAGCGGCGGCAGAAACAGGGCCAGTACGTAATTCATACAGTCTCTCCTTGCTGCGCCAGCCAGTCGCCGAAGACCGTCTTGGCGCGATCGGTATAGGCCTTGTAGCGGTCTTTGCGGCCACGCCGCCCGCCCTTGGCGTCGATCGGCGGGAAGAGCCCGAAATTGACGTTCATCGGTTGGAACGTCTTCGCCTCGGCCCCGCCGGTGATGTGGGTGATCAACGCCCCCATCGCGGTTTCGGGTCCCGGCGGCGGCAGTTCGCGGCCTTGAAGTTCGGCAGCAGCCATACGACCGGCCAGAAGCCCCATCGCGGCGCTCTCTACATAGCCTTCGACGCCGGTGATCTGACCGGCGAAGCGCAGGTTCGGGTGCGATTTCAGACGCATCTGCGCATCGAGCAGCGTCGGCGAGTTGATGAAGGTGTTGCGGTGGATGCCCCCCAGCCGCGCGAACTTGGCATCCTGAAGCCCCGGAATCATCCGGAAAACAGCGGCTTGCGCGCCATACTTCATCTTCGTTTGGAAGCCCACGATATTGTAGAGCGTGCCGAGCGCATTGTCGCGGCGCAGCTGCACCACCGCCCAGGCCTTGGTTTGCGGATCGTGTTCATTGGTCAGACCGACCGGCTTCATCGGCCCGTGGCGCAGGGTCTCGCGGCCGCGTTCGGCCATCACCTCGATCGGCAGGCAGCCGTCGAAATAGCCCGCGGTTTCGCCCTCGTGGAACTCGGTCTTGTCGGCCTCGAGCAACGCGTCGATGAAGGCTTCGTATTCGTCCTTCGTCATCGGGCAGTTGATATAGGCCGTGCGCTCTTCCTCGGTCTCGCCCTTGTCGTAGCGCGACTGACGCCACGCGACGGACATGTCGATCGTGTCGGCATAGACGATGGGTGCAATGGCGTCGAAGAAGGCCAGACGCTCTTTGCCGGTGGCTTGCAGGATCGCTTTACCCAAGGATTCCGAGGTCAGCGGGCCGGTCGCGAAGATCCATTTGCCACTTGAAGGAAGCTCGGTAACCTCTTCCTCGGTAAAGGAAATATTTTCATGGGCGCGCAGCGCCTCGGTCACGGATTGCGAAAACGCCTCGCGGTCCACGGCCAGCGCACCGCCTGCGGGCAGACGATGCTTGCGCGCCGTGTCCATGATCAACCCGTTCGCAGCGCCCATTTCCCAATGGAGCTGGCCCACGGCATTGCGCTCGTGATCGTCCGAGCGGAACGAATTCGAGCAGACCATCTCGGCATAGTTGCCGGTCTGGTGCGCAAAGGTTTCGACCTTGGGCCGCATTTCGTGCAGCACCACGCGGATGCCGGCATTCGCCGCTTGCCAGGCCGCTTCCGAGCCCGCCATGCCACCGCCGACGATATGGAGTTCTTCTGTCATGGCCGCTCATGTAGTGGTCAAAGCGGCAAAAGGGAAGGCCGATCGCAGATGCTCAGTCCAGGGCGAAGGTGCCGCGCGCGAAGAGGCCGTCGAGCGGGCGGATCGGCGCGAAGCTCTTGTTGCGCACGCCGTGGCCGCGCGAGCCGAAGCGCAATGTGAGGCCGAGGGCGAGACGGGTCTCGTCGCGGCTGTCGGGGCGGCCGGTGAAATGGGCGCGCTCGATCCGGGTGAAGAGCGTCGCGGGGCCGTCGCCCAGCCGGTGGCCTATGCCGAGTGCGGCGGTGGTCTCGCGGGAGCTGAAGGCCAATTCGGAGATGTCCACGACGGAAAGGTCTGCGGTCAGCGTCGTGCGCGGGCTGACGTCCCACAGGCCGGCGAGGCCTGCGAAGACGTAATCGTTGCTGCCGGGTTTGATGGTGCCGAGCCCGCCGCGCGCCGAGACGCTGCCTCTTGCGCCGACAGCCCACATCGCTTCCGCGCCCGCCGCATAGGCCGTCTGGCTGGCGTGGCTGGTATCGGAGACGGCGGCGAAGAGCCCGTATTTCGCGCGCTCCGTGGGCGCCATGTAGAGATGCGCCGCCAGATCGCCGCGCCAGCGCGGCCCGGCATCGTTTGCGCCGAGGTCGAGTTGCAGCCCATGCGCTGGGGTCAGGGCGAAATCGGCGCTCAGATCGGCGCGGGCGGCTCCGAAGTCGCCGCTGGTGTCCTCGATCGTCAGCTCGGCCCCGGTGAAACCGAGCGCGCTTTGGGCGAGCGCGGGGCCAGCGCTGACGGCTGCGGCGAGACAGAAAACGACGCCCCGCAGGGCAAAGACAGAAGCGTGGCGCATGATCGGACCTCGTGACGCGGTAACTGAACAAGGCCGAACTTCGCCGGCTGCGCTTCGGACCCATGCTCCGCTGCGGCTTTGATCTCTTGTGGCAGGCGGGCGGGTCTTAAGGAAGGGTTAAACTTTCTAATGGGTTAACGGCCCGGAGCGTTTCCACTCCGGGCCGTTCGATAGGGTCCGACCTTGGGATCGCGCGATTAGAAATCGTCCAGCTTGGGCCGCTTGCCGATCGAGACGTGGTCGATATCCTCCAGCGCGAAGCCCTTTATGATCGAGGGGATCATCATCGACACGAGGATGAAGATCGGCAGGCCTACGACCGTGATGACCTGTTGCAGCGCGGTCAGCCCCGCATCGCCCGCCAGTACGATCAGCATCGCCGCGACCAGCCCCTCGGCCGCGCCCCAGAAGACGCGCTGATGGACTGGGCCGGGGGTTGGCGTGCCGGTGCAGAGCATGTCGACCACCAGGGACGCCGAGTCCGACGAGGTTGCGAAGAAGATCGCCACCACGATCACCGCGATGCCCTGGACGATATGGACGAAGGGGAAATGCTCGAAGAAGGCGAACATCGCGAGCGGCACGCTATCCGAGACGGCTTGCGACAATTGCCCCGCCTGATCGCCCATCGCATCGCGTGCGGCTTGGCCGATGCCGTCGAACTCCATCGCCTGCCAGCCGAAGATCGCGAACCAGATCAGCGTGAAGAGCGAGGGTGCCAGCAGCACGCCAAAGACGAATTCGCGCACCGTGCGACCGCGCGAGATGCGGGCCACGAACAGGCCGATGAAGGGTGACCAAGTCACCGTCCAGGCCCAGTAAAATACCGTCCACGAGCCCTGCCAGCCCCAGCCGGGCGTGTCGGGGTTCTCGTTGGCCAGCATGTCGTTCCAGAAGGCCAGATGCGGCAGGTTGGTGAGATAGAGGCCGACGGTCTGCACGATCCCGCGCAGCAGGAACAGGGTCGAGCCGAAGATCAGCACGAAGACCATCAAGCCCACGGCCATGCCGATATTGATGTTCGACAGCAGCTTCACGCCCTTGTCGAGCCCCGCCACGATCGAGGTGATCGCAACGGCGGTCAGCACCGTCAGGATCGCGATCTTGACGAACGTGCCGTCACCCGTGCCCAGAAGCGCATCCAGACCGGCGGCGATCTGGCTAGAGCCGAGACCGAGCGAGACGGCGACGCCGAACAGCGTGCCGAGGATCGAGGCGATGTCGATCGCCTTGCCGATCGGCCCGTTGATGCCCTCTTTCAGCAGCGGATAGAACACCGACGACACCCGCACCGGCAGGTCGTAGCGGTTGATGAAATAGGCGAACCCCAGACCGGGCAGCGTGAAGATCGTCCAGGTATGCAGGCCGAGGTGATAGACCGCGATGGAGATCGCGTCTTTCGCGGCCTCGTCGGAATAGGGCGCGACGCCCGGCAGCGGCGGCTTGGAGAAATGGCTGATCGGCTCGGCCACGCCCCAGAACATCAGCACCGTGCCGATGCCGCCCGCGAACAGCATCGTGAACCATGACAGATTGCCGTATTCCGGGCGGCTGTCCTTGGGCCCGAGCCGGATATGGCCGTGGCGCGAGATCGCGGCCCAGATCAGGAAGCCCAGCCAGACATTGACGCCGAGAATGAAGAACCAGCCGAGATTGGCGACGATCCAAGAACGGCCCGTGGCGAACGCATCGCCAATCGGGCCGGGAAAGATGACAAGTGCGAGCACGAAGAGGATCGTGAAGCCTGCCGATACGAAGAAAATGGTCGGGTCGGTTCTCAGACCGAGCCTGTCTGCAAAGGCTTTCATGAAACTCTCCCTGTTTCTAATAGTGCAACCGCAACGGGTGGCTTCAGGGGTGGTTCCGCGCAGAAGGGGCATTGGAGGAAAGAAAAAATGGAAACCGCCCGGCGCGTGGCCGGGCCGCAACATCGGATCCCGTCTGTAATCAGAAGCTGGGTCGGTAGCGGAACAGCTTCTTGTTCCAGCCTTTGTAGGGCGCCACGCGCCCGCCGAAGTTCCAGACGTCGAACCCGTGCTGTAACAAGAAAAAGCCCCCGTCCTTGCGGAGCGGGGGCTCGATTTCATTGCTTTTTGCGAAGCCGTTCCGAATTGGGAACAGCCTCGGCGGTTCAGCTTTCGCTATCCGGCGTGCCGCCGTCACCCGACGTGTCGGGCGCGTCGGGCGCATCGGTCGACCCTTCGGCCTCCGGATCCAGATCGTCGTCATCGCCCTGATCGGCGATCCGCGCGACCGAGACCACGACTTCGCCCTTGGCGGTGTTGAACACACGCACGCCACCGGCGGAGCGTGAGCGGAAGGAGATGTCTTCCACCGGGCAGCGGATCGACTGACCCGTCGAGGTGGCCAGCATGATCTGATCGCTCATCTCGACCGGGAAGGAGGCCACAAGCGGGCCGCCCCGCATCGCCTTGTCGATCGCGGTCACGCCCTGACCGCCGCGACCGCGGGTCGGGTAGTCATGGCTCGACGAGATCTTGCCCGAGCCTTTCGACGTGATCGTCAGGATCAGATCCTCGGCGGCGGACATTTCGGCATAGCGCTCGGTGCTCAGCTGACCCTCGGCCACGGCTTCCTCGTCCTCGTCGGGCTCGACCTCGTCCTCGGTCACGCCCGCCATCAGGCGACGTTGCTTGAGATAGGCCGCGCGCTCTTCCGAACTGGCCTCGAAGTGGCGGATGATCGACATCGAGACGACCTCGTCATCGCCCTTGAGCTTGATGCCGCGCACACCCACCGAGTTGCGCGAGTTGAACACGCGCACTTCCGGCACGGGGAAGCGGATCGCGCGCCCGCTGGCGGTGACCAGCATCACGTCATCGTCCTCGGAGCAGATGCGCGCGTTGATCAGGCGCATCCCTTCGTTCTCGTCCTCGAATTTCATCGCGATCTTGCCGTTGCGCATGACGTTGGTGAAATCCGACAGGCGGTTGCGGCGCACGGTGCCCTTGGAGGTCGCGAAGACCATCTGCAGGTCGTCCCATTCCGCCTCGTCGCGATCGACCGGCGTGATCGCCGCGATCGAGACGCCGGTGGGGATCGGCAGGATGTTGACGATCGCCTTGCCCTTGGACTGGCGCGAGCCGAGCGGCAGCTGCCAGCACTTCATCTTGTAGACCATACCGCCGGTCGTGAAGAACAGAAGCTGCGTATGGGTGTTGGCGACGAACAGCGTGGTGACTGTGTCGTCATCCTTCAGCGCGCCGCCGGAAAGGCCCTTGCCGCCGCGCTTCTGCGAGCGGAAATCGGCGAGCGGCGTGCGCTTGATGTAGCCGCCCTGCGTGACGGTCACGACCATGTCTTCGCGCTCGATCAGGTCTTCGTCGGCCATGTCGCCGGCCCAGTCGATGATCTCGGTGCGGCGCGGCACGGCAAACAGCTCGCGCACTTCGCGCAGCTCGTCGGCGATGATCGCCATGATCCGCTCGCGCGAGGCGAGGATGGCGAGGTATTCGCGGATCTTCTCGGCCAGTTGGGCGAGTTCGTCCGTGACTTCCTTCACCCCGATCTGGGTCAGACGCTGCAGGCGCAGATCGAGGATCGCGCGTGCCTGCGTCTCGGACAGGTTGTAGGTGCCGTCGTCGTTGACCGGATGCAGCGGATCGTCGATCAGCTTGAGATATTCGACGATGTCATGCGCGGGCCAGCGGCGCTCCATCAGGCGGGCGCGGGCCTCTGCCGCATCGGCCGAGGAGCGGATGGTGGCCACGACCTCGTCCACGTTGGACACTGCCACGGCCAGACCGCACAGAACGTGGCTCCGCTCGCGTGCCTTACGCAGTTCGAACGCGGTGCGGCGCGCGACAACTTCCTCGCGGAAGCTAATGAAATAGCTGAGGAATTGGCGCAGCGTGAGCTGCTCGGGGCGGCCGCCGTTCAGCGCCAGCATGTTGCAGCCGAAGGAGGTCTGCATCTGCGTGAAGCGGAAAAGCTGGTTGAGCACCACATCCGGGGTCGCGTCGCGCTTCAGCTCGATCACGACGCGCACGCCGACGCGGTCGGATTCGTCGGCGATGTTCGAGATGCCTTCGAGCTTCTTCTCGCGCACCAGATCGGCGATCTTCTCGATCATCGCCGCCTTGTTCACCTGATAGGGAATCTCGTCCAGCACGATCGCGAAGCGGTCTTTGCGGATCTCTTCCACGCGGGTCTTCGCCCGGATGATGACCGAGCCGCGCCCTTCGAGGTAGGCCTTGCGTGCGCCACCACGGCCCATGATCAGGCCGCCGGTGGGGAAGTCGGGGGCGGGGACGATCTCCATGATCGCCTCGTCCGACATGTCGGGGTTGTCGATCAGCGCCAGCGTCGCGTCGCAGACCTCGCCGAGGTTATGCGGCGGGATGTTGGTCGCCATGCCGACCGCGATGCCGCCCGCGCCGTTGACCAGCATGTTCGGGAAGCGTGCGGGCAGAACCGTCGGTTCTTCCTGCTTGCCGTCGTAGTTGTCCTGGAAATCGACCGTGTCTTTCTCGATATCGGCGAGAATGTAATTGGCCGGTTTCGCCATGCGCACTTCGGTGTAGCGCATCGCTGCGGCGTTATCGCCATCCATCGAGCCGAAGTTGCCCTGACCGTCGAGCAGCGGCAGCGACATCGAGAAGGGCTGCGCCATCCGCACCAACGCGTCGTAGATCGCGGCGTCGCCATGCGGGTGATACTGACCCATCACGTCGCCGACCGGACGTGCCGATTTGCGATAGGGCTTGTCGAACGTGTTCCCGGTCTCGTGCATCGCGAAGAGAATGCGCCGGTGAACGGGCTTCAGACCATCGCGCAGATCGGGGATCGCGCGGCTCACGATCACGCTCATCGCGTAATCGAGATAGGCGGTTTTCATCTCGTCCGCGATGGACACAGTGGGGCCGAGATAAGCGGGCCGCCCGGGGCCTTCTTCTTCGGTTTCCGGCGGTTCAGGAGTGTCGGTCACGCGCGCCTCGATATTCTAGATATTGTTGTGGAACCTTATAAAGGCCGCAAGCGGCGGGTGCAATCATGGAGAAGGCCCCGGCGGGTGCGCGGGGCCTTCTTCGTGACGTCAGCTTGCGGTGTTCCGGTGCGGCGCGGGCCGCAACCGATCACGCTTCGCGCGCGGCGCGCTTACGCTCGTGCGGATCGAGGTGCAGTTTGCGCAGGCGGATCGATTTCGGCGTGACCTCGACGAGTTCGTCATCGTTGATATAGGCGATGGCTTCCTCGAGCGACATCCGCGTCGGCGGGGTCAGGCGAACCGCTTCATCCGTGCCCGAGGCGCGGACGTTGGTCAGCTTCTTGCCTTTGAGCGGGTTCACTTCGAGATCGTTCTCGCGCGAATGCTCGCCGATGATCATGCCGGTGTAGACCTGCTCCTGCGCGCCGATGAACAGCTTGCCGCGTTCTTCGAGGTTCCACAGCGCGTAGGCGACCGATACGCCATTCTCCATCGAGATCAGCACGCCCTGACGGCGGCCGTCGATCGGGCCCTTGTAAGGTGTCCAGCCGTGGAACAGGCGGTTGAGCACGCCCGAGCCGCGCGTGTCGGTCAGGAACTCGCCCTGATAGCCGATCATGCCGCGCGAGGGGACATGGGCCACGATGCGGGTCTTGCCACCCTCAGCGGGGCGCATCTCGGCCAGCTCGCCCTTGCGGTAGCCGGTCAGCTTCTCGATCACGACGCCGGAATATTCCTCATCCACGTCGATGATGACTTCCTCGATCGGCTCCATGCGCTGGCCGTCTTCCTCGCGGAAGATCACCTTGGGACGCGAGATCGACAGTTCGAACCCTTCGCGGCGCATGTTCTCGATCAGAACGCCCATCTGAAGTTCGCCACGGCCCGAGACCACGAAGGCGTCGCCGCCGGGGGTGTCCTCGACGCGGATCGCGACGTTGGTTTCGGCCTCTTTCATCAGGCGGTCGCGAATGATGCGCGACTGGACCTTCGAGCCATCCTTACCGGCGAGCGGCGAGTCGTTGATGCCGAAGGTCACCGAGATCGTCGGCGGGTCGATCGGCTGCGCGTCGATCGGGGTGTCGACTTCGGGCGCACAGAGCGTGTCGGCCACGGTCGCCTTGGTCATGCCCGCGACGGTGACGATGTCGCCTGCGACGGCTTCGTCGATCGGCTGCTGCGACAGGCCACGGAACGCGAGGATCTTGGTGCAGCGGAAGGCTTCGATGCGGTCGCCCTTGCGCGACAGCGCCTTGAGCTGATCGCCGACTTTCAGCGTGCCCGCCTCGATGCGGCCCGTAAGGATGCGCCCGATGAACGGGTCGGCCGAGAGCGTGGTGGCCAGCATCTGGAAGGGCTCGTCGGCGCGGAATTCCTGCTTCGGCGGCTCGACATGCTTCAGGATCAGATCGAACAGCGCGTCGAGGTTCTCGCGCGGGCCGTCCAGCTCTTCGTCGCACCAGCCGCCGATGCCGGAAGCGTAGAGATGCGGGAAGTCAAGCTGCTCTTCATCGGCGTCGAGGTTCGCGAAGAGGTCGAACACCTCGTCGAGCGCGCGATCGGGCTCGGCGGCGGGCTTGTCGACCTTGTTGAGCACGACGATCGGCTTGAGGCCGAGCGCGAGCGCCTTCGAGGTCACGAATTTGGTCTGCGGCATCGGGCCTTCGGCCGCGTCCACCAGCAGCACAACACCATCCACCATTGACAGGATACGCTCCACCTCGCCGCCGAAATCGGCGTGGCCGGGGGTGTCGACGATGTTGATGCGGGTGCCTTTCCACTCGACCGAGGTGGCCTTGGCGAGAATGGTGATGCCGCGTTCGCGTTCGATGTCGTTGCTGTCCATCGCGCGTTCGGCGACGGCTTGGTTTTCACGGAAAGCGCCCGATTGGCGCAGAAGCTGGTCCACGAGCGTCGTCTTGCCGTGGTCCACGTGAGCGATGATCGCAATGTTGCGAAGGTCCATGGGAGGTCGTCCTGTTCTTGAGTTGCCCCGCCCATAAAGGAAAGATCGCCTCTCGGCTAGCCCCCAGCGCGGCAATCGCGCCGCGATGCGGCATCACGTCAGTGGAAATGCGATTTCGAGAACAGGTTGATCACGATGATCCCCGTCAGAATCAGCGCGATCCCGATCAGGGCGGGCAAATCCAGCCGCTGATTGAACATCAGCCAGCCCACGCCCGCGATCAGCACCATGCCGATCCCGGACCACAGCGCATAGGTGATCCCGAGCGGCAGCACTTTCAGCACCAGCGTGAAGAAATAGAGCCCGCCGATGAAGCCCACCGCGACGCCCACCGTCGGCCAAACCTTGGTGAATTGCTGGCTCGCCTGCAGACAGGCCGAGCCGAAGGTCTCGAAGGCGACCGCGATGAGCAGGAAGAGGTAGGTGTTGAACATGCCCGGCAGTTTGCCGGATCACTCGGCGATATACCAGTCGCGACGATGGTTAATCGCGACGATGAAGTTCAGCACCAGCGCGCCCAGAAGCGAGTAGAGCACCAGCGGCGGCGCGAGGATGAAGCTCGCGATGACAAACAGGCACAGGTCATGGATCAGCTGCGTCCAGCCGGCGCGGAAGCCGAACTTGTCCTGCAAGATCACGGCGACGATGGAGACGCCGCCGAGCGAGCCCTTGTGGCGGAAGAGGCCGAGCAGGCCGACGCCCGCCGAGATGCCGAACAGCACGGCGGCCACGGCGGGGTGAATTTCCGCGACATGCAGCACGGGTTTGAGCGCCTCGGCCATCAGCGACACGAGTGTCACGGTCACGAGGCTTTTCAGCGCAAAGCCTGCACCGCGCGCGTAATAGGCGAAGGCGTAGAAGGGGATGTTGATCACGAAGAACACGACCCCGAAGCTGAACCCGGTGATATAGGACAGGATCAGCGCGGCGCCCGCGGTGCCCCCGGTCACGAGGCCCGCGGCGCGCAGCAGGTGGATTCCCAGCGCGGCTTGGGCCGCGGCCACGACGAGGCCCTGCAGATCCTCGAGCTTCGAGTAATGCGGACGGGTTGCCTCTTTGGCTGCGATCTGGTCGGCGGTGATATGTGCGTCAGTGGTCATGACCTAATAATAGGGCATAATAGCTGACCTACCAAATCGCTGGGCGCAGGTCGGCTTTGCATCGCGCGAAAGGGTCGGGGCAGGGTGCGTGGACCCGTTGCCCGCAGATCACGCCCGGATCAGGTGGCGATATAGCGGTCGCGGCGGTGGTTGATCAGGATGATCACGTTGAGAACCATCGCGCCCAGCAGCGACCACAGCACCTTGTCGAGCGGCAGCACGAAGAGCGCGAAGAGGAACACGCCGCAATCGAACAGGATCTGCGTGCGGCCCGCTTTGAAGCCAGTCTTGTCCTGCAGGTAAAGCGCCACGATCCCCACGCCGCCAAGGCTCGCCCCGTGGCGGAACAGGGCCAGAAGGCCCGCGCCTGCGGTCACGCCCGCCAGCACGGCGGCCGCGCCGGGGTGGAGGATGGCGAAGCTCAGAAGATGCGGAAAAACTTCGGTAAATCCGGACAGAAGCGCAACCGAAAGCACCGTCTTCACCGTGAACCGCGCGCCCATCCGGCGGAAAGCCAGCCAGTAGAAGGGCAGGTTGAGCGTGAAGAAGATCGCGCCGAAGCTCCATCCGGTGACGTAAGACAGCACCAGCGACAGGCCCGCGATCTGACCGGTGAACAGCCCCGCGCCATGCAGCAGCGACACCGACAGCGCCACCAGCAAGGTGCCGGTGAGAAGCCCTTGGGTGTCCTCGGGCAGAGTGTGGCGGTGCGGGTCTTGCATACGGGTGTCGCTCATGGCGCTCAGATGCCACGCGGCAACGACAAGCGCAAGAACTGAGGCGCATCGGCAACAGAGGTGCTCCAATACCTGCGGATCACAGTCGCGTGAGTTGCCGCCGCTTTCGGGATCGGGCCAATTAGCGCCATTCGCAATGCCCAAGACAAGAGGAGGGCCGCCATGATGTCATATCGCCAAGCCCTCGCATCGCAGTGCGAAACCCGTATCGGTTTTTCGGGCACCACTCGCGTCGCACGACGCCAGGACTGACCTTCCCGATACGCCCCGGGGCCTAGGCCCTACTCCCGCAAACTGACCCGATTTCCGCGTCCCGATCCTGTTGTGACGCATCCTGGCCGCGTTCTCGCGGTCCCCGTCGGGTCTTCTTTCACATCAGTAGACGAAAGGCCGGTTGCGGGGATGGTCCCGCGCCGGGACATGACATGATCCAGACTCTCGAGCGTCCGAGCGACGCATTCACCATCGAAGCCGCCATCGCCAAGTTCGGCGCAGGCAAAGTTCTCCGCGCGGCGCTGTTTGCGCTGATCGCGCGTGGTGGCAAACCGCGCCCGCTCGATGCGGGGCAGCTCAGCGACCATTTGCGTAGAGATATCGGGCTCGGGCCCGCCGAGCCTCCGCCAGAGCCGTGGAGCATGATGCGGTAAGCGAAAGGGCCGGGCGTGTGATGCGCCCGGCCCGACAAGGACATGAGGGACGCGCCCGACCTCGGGTGGGCGCTGTGCCTCGTTCGTGGTTTGTCGCTTTATTGTGCAAACCCGAATGACATGCCTGCTTGCGGAGACATCGCCAATGCGCCCTCCCGGGGGGAGGTCGGGCGCGGCCCGGGGCTGGTCGCCCCGCGCCAGAAACGAAAAAGGCGGGGATACCCCCGCCTTCCTCAACCCGTTTCGCGCGCTTTACAGCGACAGCGACTTGTTCAGGTATTCGTCGATCTTCTCGAGGAAGCCCATCGTGGTCAGCCATTTCTGATCGGGGCCGACGAGCAGCGCGAGGTCCTTGGTCATGTGACCGTCCTCGACCGCCTGCACGCAGACCTTCTCGAGCGTCTCCGCGAAAGTCTGAAGCTGCGCGTTGTCGTCAAGCTTGGCGCGGTGCTTCAGGCCACCGGTCCAGGCGAAGATCGAGGCGATGGAGTTCGTCGAGGTCTCCTTGCCCTGCTGGTGCTGGCGATAGTGACGCGTCACCGTGCCGTGGGCGGCCTCAGCTTCCACCGTCTTGCCATCGGGCGTCATCAGGATCGAGGTCATCAGGCCCAGCGAGCCGAAGCCCTGCGCGACCGTATCGGACTGCACGTCGCCATCGTAGTTCTTGCAGGCCCAGACATAGCCGCCCGACCATTTCAGCGACGACGCCACCATGTCGTCAATCAGGCGGTGCTCGTACCAGATGCCCGCTTCCTTGAACTTCTCGGCGAATTCTTCCTCGAAGACCTGCTGGAACAGATCCTTGAAGCGGCCGTCATAGGCCTTGAGGATCGTGTTCTTGGTCGAGAGATACACCGGCCAGCCCTTCAGGAGACCGTAGTTCAGCGAGGCCCGCGCGAAGTCGATGATCGACTTGTCGAGGTTGTACATGCCCATCACGACGCCCGCGTCAGGCGCCTGGAACACTTCCTTCTCGATGACTTCGCCATCGTCGCCCACGAATTTCAGCGTGATCGTGCCCTTACCGGGGAAGCGGAAATCGGTGGCCTTGTACTGGTCGCCATAGGCGTGACGGCCGACGACGATCGGCTTGGTCCAGCCCGGAACGAGGCGCGGGACGTTCTTGCAGATGATCGGCTCGCGGAAGATGACGCCGCCGAGGATGTTGCGGATCGTGCCGTTGGGCGAGCGATACATGCGCTTGAGGTTGAATTCCTCCATCCGCGCCTCGTCGGGGGTGATCGTCGCGCATTTGACGCCGACGCCGTATTGCTTGATCGCCTCGGCCGCATCGACGGTGATCTGGTCGTCGGTCGCGTCGCGGCTCTCGATGCCGAGGTCGTAATATTTCAGGTCGATATCGAGATAGGGCAGGATCAGCTTCTGCTTGATGAAGTCCCAGATGATGCGGGTCATCTCGTCGCCGTCGAGTTCGACGACGGGGTTGTCTACCTTGATCTTGGTCATGCGCGTTCCTTCCAAAATTCACGGGTTTGTGTTCCGGGGAGGCCGGGAATCGAAAGGGGCGGCCCGCGCCGCCCCTTCAGTCTCAGTGCTCTCAGCCGATGATGGCGTTGAGCGTTTCGCTCGGGCGCATCACCGCCGAGAGCTTTTTCGGATCGGCGTGGTAGTAGCCGCCGATATCGGCGGGCTTGCCCTGAACCTCTGCCAGTTCGGCCACGATCTTCGCTTCGCCGTCGGCCAGCGCCTTGGCGATCGGGGCGAATTCGGCGGCCAGCTCGGCATCGCTCGATTGCGCCGCCAGCGCGTCGGCCCAGTAACGGGCGAACCAGTAGTGGCTGGCGCGGTTGTCGGGCTCGCCGACCTTGCGCGAGGGCGAGCGATCGTTGTCGAGGATGCCCTGCGTCGCGGTCTCCACGGTTTCGCCCAGCACGCGCGCCTTGGCGTTGTCGGTCTGGTCGGCGAAGAACTTGAAGCTCTCGCCCAATGCGCAGAATTCGCCCAGCGAGTCCCAACGCAGGTGGTTTTCTTCCACCAGCTGCTGGACGTGTTTCGGCGCCGAGCCGCCCGCGCCAGTCTCGAACAGACCGCCGCCCTGCATCAGCTTCACGATCGAGAGCATCTTGGCCGAGGTGGCCAGCTCGAGGATCGGGAACAGGTCGGTCAGGTAGTCGCGCAGCACGTTGCCGGTGATCGCGATCGTGTTCTCGCCCTTGGTGATGGTCTCGAGCGAGGCAATCGTCGCCTCACGCGGGGCCATGATCTCGAACTTGTCGGCCACGCCTTTGGCCTCAAGGATCGGCTTCACGAAGGAGATCAGTTCCGCATCGTGGGCGCGGGTCTCGTCGAGCCAGAAGATCGCGCGGTAGCCGGTTGCTTTCTGACGGTCGATGGCGAGGTTCACCCAGTCTTCGATCGGCGCCTTGCGGGCCGAAGCCGAACGCCAGATGTCGCCCTTCTTCACGTCATGCGAATGCAGAACCGTGCCGTCGTCCAGAACCATCTTTACGGTGCCGTCGGCCGGGATCTCGAAGGTGGTCGGGTGCGAGCCGTATTCTTCGGCTTTCTGCGCCATCAGGCCGATGTTCTGAACGGTGCCCGCGGTGGCGGGGTTCAGTTTGCCGTTGGCTTTGAAATACTCGATCGTCGCATCATAGACCGGCGCATAGGAGCTGTCCGGGATCACGCAGACGCAGTCGTGTTCCTTGTTGTCCGGGCCCCAGCCTTTGCCGCCGGCGCGGATCAGCGCGGGCATCGAGGCGTCGATGATGACGTCGGAGGGCACGTGCAGGTTGGTGATGCCCTTGTCCGAGTTCACCATATACATCGGCGGACGCTGGTCGCGGACTTCCTCGATCGCGGCGAGGATCTCCGGCTCGCCTTTCACGCGCTCCAGCAGGTCGCCCATGCCCGAGGCCGGATCGACGCCGAGCGATTTCATCTTGTCACCGTATTTCTCGAAGACCGGCTTGAGCCATTCCTTCACCGCATGACCGAAGATGATCGGGTCGGAGACCTTCATCATCGTCGCTTTCATATGCAGCGAGAACAGGACGCCTTCGTCCTTGGTCTTCTTGATTTCCTCGGCGAGGAACGCGTCGAGCTTGTCAGCGGACATGTAGGTCGCGTCGACCACGGTGCCTTCGGGATAGCTCACGCCGTCCTTCAGAACGGTCTCGCCATCGGCACCTTCCAGAACGATCTTCGCGGTGGATGCCTTCGGCAGGGTCGCCGAGAGTTCGTTCGAGAAGAAATCGCCCTCCGACATGGTGGCCACGCGGGTCTTGCTGTCGGCGGTCCACTCGCCCATGCGGTGCGGGTTGTTCTGCGCGAATTTCTTCACGGCGGCGGCGGCGCGGCGGTCGGAGTTGCCCTCGCGCAGCACCGGGTTCACGGCGGAGCCCTTGATCGAGTCGTATTTCGCGCGGACGGCTTTTTCCGCGTCCGTCTTCGGCTCTTCCGGGTAGTCGGGCAGGGCGTAACCCTGACCCTGCAGCTCGCGCACGGCGGCGACCAGCTGCGGCACCGAGGCCGAGATGTTCGGCAGCTTGATGACGTTGGCCTGCGGCGTCTTTACGTAATCGCCGAGCCATGCCAGATCGTCCGACTGGCGCTGCTCTTCGGTGAGCGCTTCGGGGAAGGTGGCGAGGATACGGCCCGCGAGCGAGATATCCTTGGTGCCCACCGAAATCCCGGCCGCTTGCGCGAATTTGCGCACGATCGGAAGCAGCGATGCGCTCGCCAGTTCCGGGGCCTCGTCGACCTTGGTGTAAATGATGTCAGGAGTGTTCTTGTCGCTCATGGCACAGCCCTCTTCGGTTGAAGCCTCGGTTTGCTGCCTCTTACCCGATTCAGATGCGCTTGGCTAGACGGTATGCGATTGTATACGGAGGTTCCGCGAAATCCCGAAGGAACGCGGTGGAATAGGGGGTGAGGGCCGGGCGCGGTCTTCAGCTGCGCGCCGCGAACCAGCCTTCGACCTTGGCGCGCACCCAGTCCCACACCGCAGGCGCGCCACGGGCGATCTTGGTGCCGATGCGCTCTTCGAGTTGCGGGAAGCTCACGTCATACTCGATCCAGGACCCGCCGCCCGACTGGTGGTTGAGCAGCACCGGCTGCACCCGGTCGAGCGATTTGGCGAAGATCGCGTCGGGGGTCTCGTTGGCCTCGAATTCGAGCCAGAGCGCCAGCATCCCTGCCGCCTGATCCTCGGGCAACAGCCCGAAGATACGCTCCGCGGCGGCGGCTTCGGCTTTCTGGATGTCTTCCGCGCCATGTGCCGTGCCGCCTTGGCTGTGGATCGGCACATCGCCCACGTCGATCTCGACCAGATCGTGCAGCAAAAGCATGCGGATCACCCGGTCGATCGAGACGCCTTCGGGCGCCTGTTCGGCCAGCGTCAGCGCATAGAGCGCGAGCGACCAGCTATGCTCGCCCGAGTTTTCGGGGCGCGAGGCGTCATGGATCGGCGTCGCGCGGGTTACCGATTTCAGTTTCTCGGCCTCGGCGAGGAAGGCGAATTGCTGGTCGAGCCGGGTCATGTGCGTCTCCAGAGCCGGGGCAGTAGCAGAAGTAGCGCCACGAAGGCGAAGAGACCGCCGGCGCGCCAGCTCAACGCGCGGTCGGTATAGCCGGAACAGTCGAGGTTCGGTGCCGCGAAGGCGTAGAACAGGACCGTGGCGAGGATCGAGAAGACGACGATGCCCATCCCCAGAACCGGCGGGATCGCGCGGTTCGCGGCCGCGAGCAAAAGCCCGGTCCAGCCCAGCCAGAGCGGGACGACCACGATGATCATATGCATCGGGTTCGCGAGCAGTTCGCCCAAGCCCCGGATCAGCGCTTCGCCGCGCGAGGACGCGCCGCTCCACTCTCCGTCGCAAATCATGTGGCTTGCATGAAAGGCTGTCGCGATGATCAGCGACAGGGCGAGGGAGAGGGCTGCTGCGAAAACGACGCGCGCGGCCCCCGGGCTCATGACCCGGTCCCGGATTCCGGTGTCTTCGCCGCTGCCTGCGCCCGCTTTTCCAGTTCCACCAGCTTGCGCTCGAAGAATTCGCGGCCACGTTGCTCGGCCATATGCAGGCGACAGGCCGTGATATAGGCCTCCTGCAGCGAGGGCGACGACGTGCCGATATAGTTGCTCACCTCCATGAAGAGGCGTTCGTCGTCATATTTGCGCATCGCCTCCATCGTGTCGGTGGCGAGTTTTTCAGCAAGTTCGTCGATCAGCGCCATTAGCGCGTGCCCTCCGTCAGGCGGCGGCGGACATAGGTCTGAACCGTGTCGATCATCGGCTGCATATGGGCTTCTTCGTTCTTGAAGAAGTGATCCGCGCCTTCGATGACCTCATGGGTGATCGTGATGCCCTTCTGCTCCTGCAGCTTGGAGACCAGTTGCTCGGTTTCCTTGGGCTGCGCGATCCGGTCGTTCGTGCCGTTGATGATCAGGCCCGAGGACGGGCAGGGCGCGAGGAAGGAATAGTCGTAATTGCCGGGGCCGGGCGACGAGGGGCCGGGCGGGGCAACCGAGATGAAGCCGGTAATCTCGGGACGGCGCATCAGAAGTTGCATGCCGATCCACGCACCGAAGGAATGGCCCGCGACCCAGCAATGTTTCGAGTTGGGGTTCATCGTCTGCAGGTAGTCCAGCGCCGAGGCGGCATCGGACAATTCGCCCACGCCTTGATCGTATTCGCCTTGGCTGCGGCCCACGCCCCGGAAGTTGAAGCGCAGAACGGTGAAGCCCATTTTGAAGAAGGCGTAATGCAGGTTGTAGACGACGCGGTTGTTCATCGTGCCGCCGAATTGCGGGTCGGGGTGCAGAATGATCGCGATCGGCGCGTCGGGTGCGGGCTGCGGGTGGTAGCGCCCCTCGAGGCGACCTTCGGGACCGGGAAAAATGACTTCGGGCATCGTCTCTCGTTTTTATTGCGCCAGCTCTGGGTTCCTTGGGCGCCTGCGCTCCTGCCTTTCTTGACGGGTCGGCGCGGCTGGCCTAGGAGAAAGCCTCCCCCGGCGCCATGCCGGGAGATCGGGCATTGGTGGAGGTAATCGGCCCTCGCGCTTGCGTCAATGCTTTAGCAATGATTCACTCCTGCGCGGGCGGTGTTTTCGGGCCGATTTTCGGCTAAATACGGGTTCGGATGGGTCTCGGGCCGAGGAGGGTGCATGAAACTGTCGACGAAAGGCCGTTACGCGATGGTCGCGCTGGTCGATCTGGCGCTGGCGGGCGAAGGCAGCCGGACCTCTCTGGCGGCGCTGTCGGAGCGTCAGGATATCTCGCTGCCCTATCTGGAGCAGCTTTTCGTGCGGCTGCGTCGGGCGGGGCTGGTGAATTCGGTGCGCGGCCCGGGCGGCGGCTACCGGCTGGCGCGCTGCCCGTCGGAGATCCGCATCTCGGAGATTTTCGAGGCCGTGGACGAGACCGTCTCGGCGATGCATGTCGGCGCTGGCGCGTCAGGGGCGATCTCGGGCTCGCGGGCGCAGTCGATGGCGAACCGGTTGTGGGAGAGCCTGTCGGCGCAGGTCTTCGTCTTCCTGCACCAGACGACGCTGGATGATGTGGTGAAGAACCGCATGAAACCCTGTCCGGCCGTGCCGAGCCTGTTTTCGGTCGTCGACGAGTAACTCCGACCGCCGGGGCGTGATGGCTTCTCGCGGACGCTCCGCGGGGGATATTTTTGCCAAGTCGAAGGCACGCCCTTTCTTCTGGGGCGCGGCTGCCCTATCCCCGCCGCAGCTATCCGACACCCAACTAAGCGGAGCGTATCATGGCGCGCAGCTATCTCGATTGGAACGCGACAACGCCGCTGAGGGCAGAGGCCCGTCAGGCGATGATCGAAGCGATGGATGTGGTGGGCAACCCGTCATCGGTGCATTCCGAGGGCCGCGCGGCGAAAGCGCTGATGGAGCGCGCGCGCTCTCAGGTTGCCGCGGCTTTGGGGGCCGAGGGGCAGGATGTGATCTTCACCTCCGGCGCGACCGAGGCGGCGGCGCTGGCGCTGGCGGGGCGCGAGGTGCATTGCGCGGGCGTCGAGCATGATGCGATCCGCAGCTGGTGCGTCGAGGATCTTCCCGTCGATCGGGCAGGGCGGATCACCGTCATCGATCCGGCAAATTCGGCCCTGCAGCTGGCCAATTCCGAGACCGGCGTGGTGCAGGATCTGCCCGAGGGGCTGTATCTGAGCGATCTCACCCAAGGCTTCGGCAAGATCCCCTTCGCGTTCAACTGGCTCGGCACCACCTGCGGCATCGTCTCGGCGCATAAGCTGGGCGGGCCGAAAGGCGTCGGCGCGCTGATCGTGAAGCGCGGCACGGATATCGCGGCGCAGCTCAAAGGCGGCGGTCAGGAGATGGGTCGGCGGGCCGGCACGGAGAACCTGATCGGCATCGCGGGCTTCGGTGCGGCCGCCGAAGCGGCCTCGCGTGATCTTGAGGGCGGAATCTGGCGCGAGATCGAAAAACTTAGAAACATTCTAGAAAACGCCATTGCGGATCGGGCAAGCGAGACTATTTTTGTCGGGAATGAATCGCACAGGCTTCCGAACACCTCCTGCTTCATCACGCCCGGCTGGAAGGGCGAGACGCAGGTGATGCAGATGGACCTGGGCGGGTTCGCGGTTTCCGCAGGCTCCGCCTGTTCGAGCGGGAAGGTCAAAAGCTCTGCTGCGCTGGTCGCGATGGGCTTTTCGGAAACCGAGGCGGGATCGGCTCTGCGGGTCTCGCTGGGGCCGCAGAGCCGCGAAGAAGATGTCATGCGTTTCGCCGAACACTGGCTGAAATGCGAAGCGAAACACCGCGCACGGCGCGGGTAAGAGATGGGAGAGCCGGATATGGCGGGCGTTGATCAGGTGGAAGTACGTGAAGGCGTCGATCGCGAGACGGTCGAAACCGTCCAGAATATGGGCACCTACAAATACGGCTGGAACACCGATATCGAGATGGAATACGCGCCCAAAGGCGTGAACACGGATATCGTCCGCCTCATCTCGGACAAGAACAAAGAGCCCGAGTGGATGACCGAATGGCGTCTGCAGGCGTTCTCGCGCTGGGAAGATATGCCCAAGCCGAACTGGGCGCTGCTGAAGGTTCCGGTGATCGATTTTCAGGACCAGTATTACTACGCGCGTCCGAAAAGCATGGTCGAGAAGCCCAAGTCGCTCGACGAGGTCGATCCCAAGCTGCTCGCCACCTATGAGAAGCTCGGCATTCCGCTGAAGGAACAGATGATCCTCGCGGGCGTCGAAGGCGCGGAAGACATCAACCTCGAAGATCGCCAGATCGCGGTCGACGCAGTGTTCGACTCCGTCTCCGTCGGCACCACCTTCAAGGACAAGCTGGCCGAGGCGGGCGTGATCTTCTGCTCGATCTCGGAAGCGATCCAGGAACACCCGGAGCTGGTGAAGAAATATCTCGGCTCGGTCGTGCCGCAGGCGGATAACTTCTACGCAGCGCTGAACTCGGCCGTGTTCTCGGACGGCTCCTTCGTCTATGTGCCGCCGGGCGTGCGCTGCCCGATGGAACTGTCGACCTATTTCCGCATCAACGCGGAGAATACCGGCCAGTTCGAACGCACCCTGATCATCGCCGACAAGGGCTCTTACGTGTCCTATCTCGAAGGCTGCACCGCGCCCAAGCGCGACACCGCGCAGCTGCACGCGGCCGTGGTCGAGATCATCGTCGAGGAAGATGCCGAGGTGAAATATTCCACGGTGCAGAACTGGTTCCCGGGCGATGAAGACGGCAAGGGCGGCATCTACAACTTCGTCACCAAGCGTGCCGATTGCCGCGGCGACCGCGCCAAGGTGATGTGGACGCAGGTCGAGACCGGCTCCGCGATCACGTGGAAATACCCGTCCTGCATCCTGCGCGGCAACGAGAGCCAGGGCGAGTTCTACTCGATCGCCATCGCGAATAACTGG
Organism: Thioclava sp. DLFJ5-1; assembly: GCF_002020115.1. NCBI lineage: Bacteria > Pseudomonadati > Pseudomonadota > Alphaproteobacteria > Rhodobacterales > Paracoccaceae > Thioclava > Thioclava sp. DLFJ5-1. The sequence continues at coordinate 369,567 of NZ_MPZU01000002.1, forward strand.
CAGCAGGCCGATACCGGCACCAAGATGATCCATCTGGGCAAGGACACCCGCTCGCGGATCGTGTCCAAGGGCATTTCGGCCGGTCAGGCGCAGAACACCTATCGCGGTCTCGTCTCGATGCACCCGAAAGCGACCGACTCGCGCAACTACACGCAATGTGACTCGCTGCTGATCGGCGACAAATGCGGCGCGCACACGGTTCCCTATATCGAGGTGAAGAACAACTCGAGCCGGGTCGAGCACGAGGCCACCACCTCGAAGGTGGATGACGATCAGCTGTTCTACTGCCGCGCCCGCGGGATGGACGAGGAAGAGGCCGTGGCGCTTGTCGTCAACGGGTTCTGCCGCGAAGTCCTTCAGGCGCTGCCGATGGAATTCGCGATGGAAGCTCAAAGCCTTGTGGCGATCTCGCTGGAGGGGAGCGTCGGGTGATCTTCACGCGCGCAAATATCGAAATTGCCGAGGATCTGCCCCATTTCGGGCATAATCCTTATGCATGTCTTAACCTGTCCAAAGGGATAGGTGAGGGCCATGACGGTATCGAGCGCCAGCTTCAACGATCGCCTCGCGCGGATCGAGAAAACGCGGAAATCGGCGAAGGGCCGGATTCAGCTGCATATAGGGGATCAGGAAGCCTGGGTGGCCAACGATTCCGCGATGCTGCGTCAGGTCATCGCCAAGCCGCGTCACTCGCGGCTGGCCGTGTTCAAGGTCCTGCCCGCGCTGATGGTCGGTGCGATCGGGATGATGGTCGTCACCGCGCTCAAGATGCGCTTTCTGACGCCGGAACTGGCCGAAAAAGTGGGCTCCAACCCGGATCTGGTCCTCGTGGTTGCGGCAGTGCTGACCGCCTTCGGGCTGGGTATGATGCTGCGGCTGGCGTCGGTGAAACTGATGGCGGTGCAGCTGCTGGGCGTCGCGCTGGCCTTCGTGGGGCTGCACAATATCGCCTTCTGGCAACCGGACATGGCGGCGCTCGCCTTCACGCCCGACTGGGTGGAGCAGCAGACCGCGCAATTCGAGCCGCGCACCCTGCGCTACGCCGAGACCACTATCCGCTTCTGACCCTTCGCGCGCCCGCGCCCGCCGCGGCCCGCATGGGTCGCCAAACGGGAGGGCGCGCATGATCGTCACCACCACCCCCAGTATCGAGGGTCGCCCGATCGCGACCTATCATGGCATCGTCGTGGGCGAAGCCATCATGGGCGCCAATGTCGTCCGCGATATCTTCGCGCAAGTCACCGACATCATCGGTGGCCGCTCCGGCGCGTACGAATCCAAATTGCAAGACGCGCGCGCCACGGCGCTCGGCGAGCTTGAAGACCGCGCCCGCGAGCTGGGCGCGAATGCCGTTGTCGGCGTCGATCTCGACTACGAGGTCGTCGGCCAATCCATGCTTATGGTGTCGGCCTCCGGCACCGCTGTAACCGTATCCTGAGGAAGAACCATGCTTGATATCAAGAACCTGCACGTCAAACTGGAAGAAGAGGACAAGCAGATCCTCAAGGGCGTCAACCTGAGCGTCGAGTCCGGGAAGGTCCATGCGATCATGGGGCCGAACGGCTCGGGTAAGTCCACGCTGTCCTATGTGCTCTCGGGCCGCGATGGCTACGAGGTCACCGAAGGCGAAGCGCATCTCAACGACACCGACCTGCTGGAGGCCGAACCCGAAGAGCGCGCGGCGGCAGGCCTGTTCCTCGCGTTCCAATACCCGGTGGAAATCCCCGGCGTCGGCAACATGACCTTCCTGCGCACCGCGCTCAACGCACAGCGCAAGGCGCGCGGCGAGGAGGAAATCTCCGCTGGCGACTTCCTGAAACTGGTGCGCGGCAAGGCGAAATCGCTCAAGATCGACGCGGACATGCTGAAGCGTCCGGTCAATGTCGGCTTCTCGGGCGGTGAGAAAAAGCGTAACGAAATCCTGCAGATGGCGATCCTCGAGCCGAAGATGTGCATCCTCGACGAGACCGATTCCGGCCTCGACGTCGACGCGATGCGTCTGGTGGCCGAAGGTGTGAACGCGCTGCGCGACGAGGGCCGCTCCTTCCTCGTGATCACCCACTACCAGCGCCTGCTCGACCACATCAAACCCGATGTCGTCCACATCATGGCGGATGGCCGCATCATCGAGACCGGCGGGCCGGAACTGGCCCTTGAAGTCGAGAAGAACGGCTATGCCGACCTGCTCGCGAAACACGGGATTTCGGAGGTGATGGCGTAATGTCGGCAGTCGAGAAAATGACCCCCGCCGAGACGCGGCTGGCGCGCGTTTCTCTGCCCGACGGGTTCGGGCCCCAACGCCGCGCCGCGCTGGACCGTCTGAACGCGATGGGCCTGCCGGGCCGTCGTGACGAATACTGGCGCTGGACCAACCCGACCGATTTCATCGCGCCCGATCCGGTGCCCGCGGCGCCGTTCGGCGACGACGAGCCGGAGATTTTCGGCGAGATCGACCGGCTCAAGATTGTGTTCCGCGACGGCGTGTTCGATCCCGAGGCTTCCGACGATCTGGCGATGTCCGGCGTCGAGATCCTGCGTCTGGCCGATGCGCCCGACGTGAACTGGGCCAGCAGCCTTTACGGCACGCTGGAGGCCAACGGTCAGGATCCGGTGAAACGTCCCTTCGCAGCGCTCAACACGGCGTCGGCGACCGATGGCGTTCTGATCCGCGTGACCGGCGCCGCCGAGAAACCCGTGAGCCTGATTTACACCCATGAATCAGAGACTTCCGACCCGATCCTGCATCACCTCGTGAAGCTCGAAGAGGGCGCGGAAATCACGGTCCTGGAGAACGGCCCGGCGGGCGCGCGCTTCAACAAGCTGATGGAAGTGGACGTCGCCAAGGGCGCGCGTTTCCACCACATCCGCGTGCAGGGCCGCGATCACGAGCGCCGTGCCGTGACCTCGATCTTCACCCGCGTCGCGGAAGAAGGTCTGTTCAAGAGCTTCACGCTGACCTCGAACGGGGTGCTGACGCGCAATGAATGCGTGATCGACATCGTGGGCGACGACGCGAATGCCCACGTTGCGGGTGCGGCTCTTGGCGATGGCAAAACCGGCAAGTTCCACCACGACGACACCGTCTTCATCACCCACGGGGCCGAGCGCGGCGAGAGCCGTCAGGTCTTCAAGAAAGTGCTGAAGAACGGCGCCGAGGGCATCTTCCAGGGCAAGATTCTCGTGAAGCCGGGCGCGCAGAAGACCGATGGCTACCAGATCAGCCAGTCGCTGTTGCTCGACGAGAACAGCCAGTTCCTCGCCAAGCCGGAGCTCGAGATCTACGCCGATGACGTGCAGTGCTCGCATGGCTCGACCACCGGCGCGATCGATGAGACCGCGCTCTTCTACCTGCGTTCGCGCGGCGTGCCGGAAGAGGAAGCCACTGCGCTGCTGGTTCTGAGCTTCGTCGCCGATGCCATTGAAGAGATTGAGGAAGAGCGGTTCCGCGATGCGATCCTGACCCGGTTGGAAGGGTGGCTTGCACGCCATCGCGGCTGAGGCGCTGCGATGTCCGCGACAGACGATATCCGGCGCAGCTATCGGCGTCCGCGCGTGGTGATGCGCGAGCATCTCGCGCGCCCGGCCTCCGAGCCGCGCGCGCTGGTCTTCCTGCTTGCGGCGCTGACCGTGATCTTCATCGCGCAGTGGCCCCGGCTGTCGCGGATTGCCCATGAGATGCCCGACCAGCCGATGGTCGGGCTGATGATGGGCACGGTGCTGGCGCTGCTCGCGACCGTGCCCGTCTTCTACGCGATTGCGGCACTGAGCCACCTTGTGCTCAGGCTCCTCGGCGGGCAGGGAAGCTGGTATGGTGCGCGCGTCGCGCTGTTCTGGTCGCTTCTGGCGGTCTCGCCGCTGATGCTGCTGCAAGGGCTCGTGGCGGGGTTCATCGGGCGCGGGGCGGAACTTTCGCTGGTCTCCGCGCTTGTGACGGTAGCCTTCGTCTTGCTATGGGGCGCAGCGTTGCGCGTGGTAGAATTCGAAGGAAAAACAAACTGATGCAGCCTGATCTTAAAGAATGGCTTATCCGTAGCTTCACCGATCCGAAATCGGTTGCGCGCGATTTGATCGGGCTGAATCTGAACGCCAATGCGCGGTTCATGGCGATGGTGCTGGTGGTCGTGATGACCGCGATCCTCGGCACGCTCGCGCAGCTGGTGTTCTCCTTCATCACCAAGGTGGATATCGGCACGGTGACGCCGCCGCTCACCGTGGCGGGGCTGCAGGGCGCGCTTCTGGTCTATGGCGCTTTCGCCATGTCTTTCGTCGGCCAACGCTTTGGCGGGCATGGGAAATTCCCGGATGCGCTGCTGCTTCTGACCTGGATCGAATTCGTTCTGATGATCGGTCAGATGATCCAGGTCGTGCTGATGGTCTTCTTCCCGATCTCGGCCACGCTGATGTCGGTGCTGCTGGTGGCGCTGATGTTCTACTTGCTGGTGCAGTTCACGATGGTTCTGCACGGGTTCGAAAACCCCGTGGCGACCGGCTTCGGGGTTATCCTGACCTTTCTGGGCTCGGCGATGATCGCGGGGATCGTGCTGGTGTCGACCGGCCTCGTGCAAATGCCCGCAGACCCCGCGTCACTCTGAGGTGCTCCATGTATGATATCGAAAAAATCCGCGCGGATTTCCCGATCCTGACGCGAGAAGTGAACGGCAAGCCCTTGGTTTACCTCGATAACGGGGCCTCGGCGCAGAAGCCGCGCGTTGTGATCGATGCGATGACCCGGATGTATGAGCACGACTATTCCAACGTGCATCGCGGGCTCCATACGCTGTCCAATATCGCGACCGAGAAATACGAGAGCGTGCGCGGGATCGTCGCGCGCTTCCTGCATGTCGCCGACGAAGAGCAGATCGTGTTCACCACCGGCTCGACCGAGGGGATCAACCTCGTCAGTTACGCCTGGGGTGCGCCGAACCTCGAGCCGGGCGACGAGATCATCCTGTCGGTGATGGAGCACCACGCCAATATCGTGCCGTGGCATTTCCTGCGCGAACGGCAGGGCGTGAAGCTGGTCTGGGTGGAGCCCGAGGCCGACGGCTCGCTGCCGCCCGAGAAGGTGCTGGAGGCGATCACGCCGCGCACTAAGCTGATCGCGATCACCCATATGTCGAACGTGCTGGGCACGCGGGTCGATGTGAAACCGATCGCGCAGGCTGCACGGACGCGCGGGATCGCGACACTGGTTGACGGCTCGCAGGCGGCGGTGCATGGCCCCGTCGATGTCGACGATCTGGGCTGCGATTTCTACGTCATCACCGGACATAAGCTATATGGGCCAAGCGGTTCCGGGGCACTCTTCATCCGTCGCGACCGGATGCTGGAGATGCGTCCCTTCCTTGGCGGGGGCGACATGATCGACACCGTCACCCGCAACACGGTGATCTACAACACGCCGCCGATGAAGTTCGAGGCGGGTACGCCCGGCATCGTGCAGCAGATCGGCATGGGTGTCGCGCTCGATTACCTGATGGGGATCGGGATGGAGAATATCGCCGAGCATGAGCGCGATCTGCGCGACTACACCGCCGAGAAACTGAGCGGGCTGAACTGGCTCAATCAGCAGGGCACTGCGGGGGATAAGGGCGCGATCTTCTCGCTCACGCTGAATGGTCCCGCCCATCCGCATGACATCTCGACCATCCTCGACAAGCGGGGTGTCGCGGTGCGCGCGGGGCAGCATTGCACCGGTCCGCTGATGGAATGGCTTGGGGTCACGGCGACGGCGCGCGCGTCTTTCGGGATGTACAACACCCGCGAAGAGGCCGATGCGCTGATTTCCGCGCTCGAATTGTGCCACGATCTGCTAGGCTAAGGGCGCCGCTCGGCGAGGGGACTTGCTTTTGCTGCGATGCAGCATAGCTCTGCGGCAGGGAGGCAGGCAGCGAAAGGGCCGAGCCGATGAACCGCAAGAGCATTAACCTCGCATTGCAAGGTGGCGGCGCGCATGGCGCGTTCACCTGGGGCGTTCTCGACCGTTTTCTGGATGAAGACTGGCTGGACTACGCGGCGATCTCGGGCACCTCGGCGGGGGCGCTGAACGGGGCCGCGTTCAAGGCGGGCTATGCGCGGGGCGGTCGTCAAGGGGCGCGTGCGTCTCTGGATGAGCTTTGGAGCCAAGTCGCCGAAAGCGTCGATCTGCGGCTCGAGCGGCTGATGCCTGCGCAACTGCCCGGCACCGAGGCGTTGACGCGCTGGTTCGACGCCTTCACGCCGGCGGCCTTCATCGACGGCATGTCGCGGGTCTTCTCGCCCTATGACGCGGGGCCGTTCTACGTCAATCCGCTGGCCTCGGTGGTGGAGCGGTTTCGCTATCGCGATGTCTGCGCGGAGGAGGGGCCGCGGCTGCATGTCTCGGCCACCAATGTGCGCACCGGCAAGATCCGGGTCTTCACCGGCGACGAGATCACGGCGGATGCGATCCTCGCTTCGGCCTGCCTGCCTGAGATTTTCCAGGCGGTCGAGATCGAGGACCCGAAAACTGGCCGCACCGAGGCCTATTGGGATGGCGGCTATACCGGCAATCCGCCGCTGTTTCCGCTGTTCGAACCGGCCTATCCGCGCGACGTGGTGGTGATTTCGATCAACCCGCTCTGGCGCGACGAGATTCCGAAAACGCCCGCGCAGATAGACGAGCGGGTCAACGAGATCAGCTTCAACTCCTCGCTGCTGCGCGAATTGCGAGCGATCAATTTCGTGCATCGTCTGATCCGCGAGGACCGGCTCCCTGAAGGGGCGATGAAGGATGTGCTGATCCATATGATCGCCGATGACGACGTCATGGGCGAGCTGAGCGCGAAATCGAAGATCCTGCCCGAGTGGGGGATGCTCGCGAAGCTGAAACTGGCGGGCCGGGCGGCGGCGGATCGCTGGCTCGACGCCCATGCCGACAAGATCGGCAAAGAGGCGTCGACCGATCTTCAGGCCTTGTTCGACTGAAGTTTCACCTTGGTTTTCTTCGCGGGTTTCGCTTCTTTCGGCTGCGGGTAAACCAGACCGGCGGAGATGATCAGCTTCGCCGCATCCTCGACCGACATGTCGAGATAGGTCACCTGCGATTGCGGGACAAACAGCAGGAAGCCCGAGGTCGGGTTCGGCGTCGTCGGCAGGAAGACCGAGATCAGCGGGTCGTCGTCTTCGGCCTTGGCCGCGATTTCGCCCTTCGCGGTGGAGGAGACGAAGGCGACCGCCTTCAGGCCCTCGCGCGGGTATTCGATCATGCAGGCGCGGTCGAACTTGCCTTCGGACTGGCTCAGCACCGTTTCCGCGATCTGCTTGAGTCCGCTATAGACCGTGCGCACGAAGGGCAGGCGGTCGACGATGCTCTCGCCGAAGCGCAGCATCGTGCGCCCGAAGAAGCCCTTGGCGAGCCAGCCGACGATGACCGTGAAGACAAGGAAGATGATGACGCCGAGCCCGCGCACATTGATGCCGATATAGCGTTCGGGGCGTAGCTCTGGCGGGACAAGCGGCAGCACCCAGCCATCGACCCAGCCGGCCATCGTCCACATGAGCCAGATCGTCAGACCGATCGGCGCGACGACGATCAACCCGGTGAAGAAAGAGGCGCGCAGCGCGGCAAAGCGCGAGCGGCGGCGCGGATGGGGGTCGTCTTTGGTCATGATCTGGATGCGCCCTCTCGTGGCGATGCGTTGCCTGCTATCTAGGCAGCGCCGCCACGATGGGCAATGGGCCGCGTATCAGGCGGCCCGCGCTGTGATGATTTCGCCTGCGATTGCGGCAGCCAGACGGGCGTTGTTCAGAACGAGGGCGATATTGGCCTCGAGCGAGCGGCCTTCGGTCAGCTCGAAAATGCGCGACAGCAGGAAGGGCGTGACCGCCTTGGCGGCGATGCCCTGCGCCTCGGCCTCTTGCAGCGCCTGTTCGATGACCGGCACGATTTCCTCACGTGCGATCTCGGCCGCTTCGGGGATCGGGTTCGCGATCAGCTGACCGCCCGGCAGACCGAGGGCTGTGCGTGCGAGCTGTGACTTCGCGATCTCGGCTGCGCTGTCTGCGCGCAGCGGCGCGGGCAGGCCGGAATTGCGCGACCAGAAGGCGGGGAAGGCGTCCTGTCCATAAGCGATGACCGGCACACCATGGGTCTCCAGCACTTCGAGCGTCTTCGGCAGGTCGAGGATCGCCTTGGCGCCCGCCGCGACCACGCTGACCGGGGTCTGCGCCAGTTCCAGAAGGTCGGTGGAGATGTCGAAGCTGTCTTCCGCGCCGCGATGCACGCCGCCGATCCCGCCGGTGGCGAAGACGTCGATGCCCGCGAGGTGCGCGCAGATCATGGTGGCTGCAACGGTGGTGGCCCCGGTTGCGCCTTTCGCGAGGCAGACGGCCAGATCGGCGCGACTGACCTTCATCGCGACTTTGGTTTGAGCCAGCGTTTCCAGTTCTTCCGGCTCCAGCCCGATATGGATCTTGCCGCCCATCACCGCGATCGTGGCCGGCACCGCGCCCGCCTTGCGGATCTCGGCCTCGACCGCCTGCGCGGTCTCGAGGTTCTGCGGATAGGGCATCCCGTGGGTGATGATCGTCGATTCCAGCGCGACGATGGGACGGTTTTCGGCTTTTGCGTCAGCGACTTCGGCGGCGAAGGTGAGGGGAGCGGTCATGTGGCGAGTTCTCCGGAAACATAGCGCGCGGCGGCGGTCAGGGCGCTCTCGAGCGCCTCCATGCGATCCGCGCCGCGCTGTTCGGCCACGAGATGCGCGGCCATGAAAGTATCGCCCGCGCCGGTCACGCGGGTCACGAGGACAGGGGGCGGGGCCGAAGCGATGACATTGCCTGCCGCAGCGCTGCCGTCGGCGGCCGCCTTGCCGCCGTCGGTCACCAGCACGCGCTGCGCCCCGCGTTCCAGCAGGGTCTCGGCGGCATGTTCAGCGCTGTCGAAACTGCCCTGACACAGGATGCCCGCCTCTTCGAGATTGACGTAAAGCGTCGCCGCCGGATGGGTCAGCAGCGGCGTCAGCCGTTCCGCCTTGCCGGGGCTGGCGGGGGCCACGCGCAGATCGGCCTTGGCGAAAAGCGGCGAATGCGCGATCTGGCTCAGAAGCGCCTCGGTGAGATTGCCGTCGAGCGCGATGGCGCCGATCCACGGCTCGTTTTCCGTTCCGAGCCGCCCATCGGCGAGCGGCGCGAGGATCTTCTCGCCCGCAGCTTCCAGCGAATGCGCATCCGCGATGGCCGCAATCAGCCCGTTCGCGCCCTCGATCGCCATATAGCGGTCGGTCGGCAGATCGTCGGAGCGGTAGAGATAGCTGCAATCGACGCCCAGCACCTCGGCGGATTGGATCAGGTCGTTGCCCTGACTGTCGCGCCCCAGCGCGGTCAGTACCGCAGGCTTCAGCCCATAGCGGCGCAACGTCATCGCGATATTCATCGCGACCCCACCGGGCAGCCGTTCGATCCGCCCCGGCACATCGGAGCCTTCATGCATGTGCACGGAGGCGCGGCCGATGATGTCCCACAGGACCGAACCGATGCACAGAATATCAGGTCTGGATTCGCTCATGCGCGGTTCTTGGCGCGGTTTCCCGGGCGGAGCAAGGGGCTTTGCCCCCGCTCAGGCGCGGCGCGATTTCAGGAAAGCCCAGAGCCAGATGCCTGCCAGCACGAGCGAGCCGACCGCGTTGAGGTTCGCCATGGTGATGCCGAAGATGTCCCACGGAATCTCGTCGCAGCGCACCAGCGGGGCGTCGTTGATTTGCTTGAGCAGATCGGCGGCGGAGACGGTCGTGTCCACGGCGCTCGAGGTGCAATCGGTGGGCCCTTCGAAAATCTTCCGCTCCACGCCCGAGTGATAGAAGCCGATGACCGAGGTGGTCAGCGCGGCCAGCATCCCGAGAAGGGCAGTCCAGCCGGGCAGGCGGAAGGTGAGGATCACGATCCCGATGATCGCGGCGGCCAGATGCGGCCAGCGTTGCAGCAGGCACAGATGGCAGGGCGCGTAGCCGAACGCCTGAAAGACGAAGGCCCCGGCCAGTACGAAGGCGGAACCCGCGGCGGCAAGGCCTACGAGGCTGCGGAAGGAGGTCAGGTTTTGCATGCGATCTTGCATCGGGGGCCTCAGAGATATTTCAGAAGATAGAACCCGCCGATCAGCAGGATGACGAAGATGGTGAAGAGCGGGCCGAGCCAGCGCTCGATGAAGGTCTTGATCGGTTCGCCGAATTTCCACAAGAGCCCCGCCACAACGAAGAAGCGCAGCGCCCGGGCGACAAAGGAGACGCCGAGGAAGAGCACCGGGCTCAGGTTCGTGGCGCCGGCGAAGATCGTGATCACCTTATAGGGGAAGGGCGTGACGCCCGCGATCAGCACGGCCCATCCGCCGATCTCGTTGAACCGGGCCGCGAGCGAGTTGAAATCGTCGGCCTTGCCGTAGAAATCCAGCACCGGCTTGCCGATCGCATCCATGAAACCGTAGCCGATCAGATAGCCCAGACAGCCGCCCGCGACCGACGACAGGGTCGCCACCAGTGCGATGCGCCATGCCGCCCAGGGCCGCGCGAGGATCATCGGGATCATCAGCACGTCGGGCGGGATCGGGAAGACCGAGGCTTCGATGAAGGCGACAGCGGCGAGATACCACATCGCATGCGGGTGGCTCGCGCGGGCCATCGTCCAGTCGTAGATGCGGCGGATCATGGCGGCATCCTTTTCCTTGCTGCTCGGTTCGCTTCATCTCCTGCGCGGGCCGCGAGGTCAAGTCACGCGCGTTGCACCTTTGCTTTTCCCGGCCTCACGCTAGACTTCACGTAAAAGCGAGGGAGGCATTCGCGAATGCAATGGCGAGGGCGGCGCGGCAGCCGCAATATCGAAGACCGGCGCGGCCAGCGCAGGGCAGGGGGCGGCGCGATCCGTCTGGGTGGCGGTGGCCTGGGCGTCGTCGCGATCGTCGTGGTGGCCTATTTCCTCGGGATCGATCTGACGCCGCTGCTTGACGGCGGGTCGGGCGGCTCGGGGCAGGTGGTCACGCAATCGGGTGAGCTGAGCGATCGCGAGAAGGCGATGGGCGATTTCGTTTCGGTGACGCTGGCCGATACCGAAGAGGTCTGGCAGGACGTGTTCCAATCCGAGCTGGGGCGGCAATACGATCCGGCGGTGCTGGTACTCTATAGTGGCATCACGCAATCGCCCTGCGGCAATGCGAGCGGTGCGACGGGGCCGTTCTACTGTCCGGGCGATCAGAAGGTCTATCTCGACACGGCGTTTTTCGACACGCTGAGCCAGCAGCTCGGTGCGCGGGGCGATTTCGCCGCCGCTTATGTGGTCGCGCATGAGGTGGCCCATCATGTGCAGGATGAGCTGGGGATTCTCAGTAAGGTTAATGAAGTGCGCGCGCAAAGCTCCGAGGCTCAGTCCAACGCGCTCTCGGTTCGGATCGAGTTGCAGGCCGATTGCTTCTCGGGGATCTGGGCGCGCCGCGCCGAGGATCAGATTGGCGCGATCGAGCCGGGCGACATCTCGGAGGCGATGAACGCCGCCGCGCAGATCGGCGACGATACGCTGCAGCGCGAGGCGGGCAGGGTGCCGATGCCCGACAGCTTCACCCATGGCAGTTCCGCCCAGCGGCAGCGCTGGTTCGAGCGGGGCTATCAGAGCGGAGATCTCAAGCAATGCGACACGTTTTCAACGCGTAACCTCTAAGCGTACTTGCCTCGGGCGCGGCTGCGCGCTAGAGGACTCGAACTGGGCCCGAGTGGCGGAATGGTAGACGCAGCGGATTCAAAATCCGCCGCAGCAATGCGTGTCGGTTCGAATCCGACCTCGGGCACCAGACCTTCCGAAAATGACAGATCCATGCGCCGACGGTGATCCGACCGGCGCGTTTTGCGCATGTCCTGCGCGGGTGTTTTCCGTGCCCGGGGGGCTCTGTCCAAATCGGGCGAAATTGGGGCAGAACCCGGCATCGTGAAACGTGGTTATCAAAAGATGATTCGGAGAAATCTCGTTTCGTTCTCAGAACAAACGGGCATCGGATGCCGGATTGCCGCGCAAATGAGGACAATTGGGACATATTCGCGGCAGAAATATGGTCGCGATTTAGGCCGCTCCGGGAAACAAATCGATCAAGGTATTGTCGCTAAATTGAAGACAGTTTTTCGCCTTTTAAGACAGGCCATACAATCGCCACACAACCCTTAGTTTAAATGTGGCAAAACTTTGGCAAGTTTTCCGACAAAAAGATAGGTCGATCTTTTGCAAAATAGAAACGTCGTTTGAAAACAGGTACTTCGCGATTCGGATTATTGGTGCTCGTTTTTCAAGCAATCCCCCGAAATGAGGCAAGAAAGCGGCAAATTCCCCTTTTCTTTGTGGCGATCAGAAGGGCAAATTGAGGCCAAGCCCTGCTGGGGGGCTTTTGGCCATGGGGGTGGCCGAAGAGAAGAGTTGTCGAAAGAGAGCTCGCCCGGCGCTGCCAAGGGGACCGATCCATAACGGCCTCGACCTTTAGGGCAAAGGAGACGCGGAGCGATCTGCGGCGACTTTGCTGGCAGCGCCCGCGCGCGCTGACGCTGGCCAATTCTTCTCGACATTCACGTTCGGACTTCGGGTCCGGCCACGTCATGGCGCTGCCGCTTTGCGCCAAAGGGAAGACACGGCGCGGGGCCACGGAGCCAAGCGGACGGTAAAGGAGAGTTGGGGATGACTTATTATTACTATCATCACGACGACGATGATTGCGACAAGAACTCCGATCCGAACGCTGTCAACGACAGCGCGAACGTGAAGTACAACACCGCGCAGACGATTGCCGTGCTCTCGAATGACAGCGATCCCGACAGCGATCCGCTCAAGGTGACCTGGGCGAGCGATCCGGCGCATGGCTCGGTCACGGTGAATGCCGATGGCACGATCACCTACACGCCCGATCCCAACTATTCCGGCACCGACAGCTTCACCTACCAGATTTATGACGGGCAGGGCGGCTACGATACCGCGACCGTCACGATCGACGTGAGCGCGCCCGACGGCATCGTCGAAGGCACCTCCGGCGGCGATCTGATCGATGACGAATATACCGGCGATCCCGAAGGCGACATGGTCGACAATAACGACGCGATCCTGCCGGGGGCCGCGCCGAATGACGACTACATCATCGCGGGCGACGGCAATGACACGGTCTATGCCGGTCAGGGCGACGACTCCGTCGAGGGCGGCAATGGCAACGACCTGATCTTTGGCGAGGGCGGAAACGACACGCTCGAAGGCGATGCTGGCAACGACACGATCTATGGCGACAACGATCCCGCGGGTGGTCCGGCCTGCGATCCGGTCTCGGAGACCGTGGACTGGAGCCATTTCCAGACCGATTGCGGCGAGGTGAAGGACCAGACCGTCGATCTGGGCGAGACCAAAGTCCATTTCGACTTCCAGTCGCAGGATTACGGTGCGAAGGCGACTCTGACCACCGCCGCGCAATATACCGAAGCGGGCGAGAACTTCGACAGCTGCTCGGCGCTGCAACTCTATGGTGCGGGCGGCGATTGCGGGGATGGCGTCTCGCCGACTTCGACGACCGTTCTGACCTTCTCGTCGGACAACAGCGATTACACCGGCGAAGTTCAGGGGCTGAGCTTCCGGATCAACGATCTCGACCGCTCCGACAGCTATGACGATCACGTTGATATCGTGACGCTTTCCGCGGTCGACGCCGATGGCAACCCGGTCGACATCACGATCGATCCCGAGGGCAACCAGACCGTCACCGACAATGGGGACGGCACTTACACGATCACCGGCGGCGATCAGGACACCGGCCATCTCGATCAAGACGACAAGATCGGCTCGGTCAAGGTCACGATCAACGATCCGACCGCGAAGCTTACCATCGCCTACTCGAACGGTGGCGATACGGATCAGGCGATCTCGATCACCGACATGACCTACGACACCTGCCCGGTGGAAGACGACCCGGGCGAGCCCGGCGATGACAGCATCATGGGCGGTCTGGGCGATGACGTGCTCTACGGTCAGCAGGGCGAGGATACGCTGGAAGGTGGCGCGGGGGCCGACCATCTCGACGGTGGCGAAGGCAACGATACGCTCGATGGCGGCGCGGATGCCGACACTGTCTATGGCGGCGACGATCGCGACCTGTTCATCGTCGGCTCGTCCGAGGACGGCATCGGCGACACGCTCGACGGTGGCGAGGGCGGCGACGATTACGACACGCTCGACCTGCAGGGCGCGGGCCCGCTGCGTGTCCACTCGACGGTCACCGATTACGACCCGGTCTCGGGTGTCAGCACCTATGCCGGGACGGTCGACTTCCTCGATGGCAGCGGCAATGTCACCGGCACGCTCGAATTCTCCAACATGGAGGATGTCATTCCCTGCTTCACGCCGGGCACGCTGATCGCGACGCCGCGTGGCGAAGTTCCGGCCGAGACGCTGCGCGAAGGCGACAAGGTTCTGACCCGCGATAACGGCATTCAGGTCGTTCGCTGGGCGGGCCGCGCCGAGATGAGCCGCGAGCGCCTGCAGCACGCGCCGCATCTCAAGCCAGTGCTGATCCGCAAGGGCTCGCTGGGCAACGATCTGCCCGAGCGCGACATGATGGTCTCGCCGAACCACCGGATGCTCGTCGCCAATGACAAGACCGCGCTCTATTTCGAAGAGCATGAGGTTCTCGTCGCGGCCAAGCATCTCGTCGCCAATCAGGGCGTCGACACGGTGGAGACGCTGGGCACCAGCTACCTGCACTTCATGTTCGACCGCCACGAAGTGCTGCTCGCCAACGGTTCCTGGACCGAAAGCTTCCAGCCCGGCGATCAGACTCTGGGCGGCATGGGCAATTCGCAGCGGCAGGAAATCTTCGAGATCTTCCCCGACCTGCAGACCGCGAAGGGCCGCGATGCCTATCATGCGGCGCGCAAGACGCTGAAGAAGCACGAAGCGAGCGTGCTGCTGATGAGCTAGGTCGCGCGCCTCGCCGGGGCTTCGCCAGAGCGAAAATAGCGACCGCGTCTGGGGGTTCCCCGGGCGCGGCGTTTTTTGTGTTGTTTCCGCGACTTGAACACTTCGTTTCCGCTACTCCACACGTAGAAGTGGTAAAACACGTTTTCGCCTTAGAGTTTTGTCGCTATCGTGGCATTCTGGATCTCGACTGTTGGGAGGCAGGAGGATCGGATGACGCGGAGCATGCGCGCAACGGATATCGCGGAGATTTTGGCGCAATCGCCGGCTCAGGGCCTGCGCTGCACCGCGATGGCGCGCACCGAGGCGCTGCGTCTCGAATTCGACAGCCATGACGAGACCGACGGCCATATCAGCGGCTATGACGCGGCGGGCGAGGCGGTGTTTTCCGGCTCGATCGCGGCGTTTCGTGCGGCCATTCCCTGCGTGACGCCCGAGACGCGCGTGGCGACCGAGGCTGGCGCCGTCGCGGCGGGCGATTTGCGCCCCGGCGCCCGGCTCGTGACCCGGGAGTCCGGCGTTCAGCAGCTGCGCTGGATCGGATCGCGCGTCTTCACCGAGACCGATCTCGCGCTCAATCCGCTGCTGCGCCCGGTGTGCATCCGTGCGGGCGCGCTTGGCGAGGGGCATCCGGCGCAGGATCTGCGCGTCTCGCCCAATCACCGGTTGCTTGCGCCGCTGCGCGGAAATGTCATGACGGCACAAGAGCTTGTCGGGTTGGACGGGGTCGCGGTCGATCACGCGGAGGGCGGCGTGCGCTATCTGCAACTGCTGCTCGACGCGCCGGAGATGCTGCTTTGTGAAGGGGTGTGGGTCGAGAGTTTCCGACCCGAGACCGCCATGCTGGCAGGCTTCGATGCGGCGCAGCGGGCGGAGCTCCTGTCGCTGCGCCCCGACCTGTCACGGCGCGATGCGGGAGCCGCACCGGCCGAGATGCAGTCCAGCGAGTGAGCTTCCACTAAACGGCAAAAAAAAGAGCCGGGCGCTGAGGCCCGGCCAAAAGACGATTCCGGTCAGGGGAATGCCCGGATCGTTCGCGTCACAGGAAGCGGCGCTCTTCTTGCCGGGCAATCTCCCGGCTGATTCCGATATCTTCGAGCAGATGGTCATCGAGTTTCCCCAGCGCCACCCGCGAACGGCGCGCTTCGAGGACGCGCGCAACGCGCGCGATCAGGCTCAGACGGCCATGACGGGCGGGAACGGGACGGGTCCGCGACAGGGTAAACATTGCGATGCCTTTCTGTATTGATACAATGTGGTATTTGTTGCTATAGAAGGGATACAATGACTCCTTTTAGGCAACCAGAGAAATATTGTGACTGATACAAGCTGGTCTCCCGAACTCGCCCATATCTCCGGCCCGAAATATCTCGCGCTGGTCCGCGCGCTGCGCGAAGGCATCCGCCGTGGCGATCTCAAGCCGGGCACAAAACTGCCTACAGTCAGAGACTTGGCATGGTCTTTGGGGGTCACGCCCGGCACCGTCGCGCGGGGGTATCAGATCGCCACGCAGGAGGGGTTGCTGGAGGCCAAGGTGGGGCGTGGCACCTTTGTATCGACACAAACGCAGCGACTCGGTCCTCGAGAGCCGCTCTATCGCCACACCGGAGAGGATATCGACGCCACCCCGGACGATCTGGTCAATCTCAGATCGCCACAATTGCCCGATGTCGGCCAGACAAAAGCGTTACAATGGGCGATGACCGAAGCCGCCCGCGACATCGGCAAGACCTATCTGCAATATCCCGGCCTTCGCCGCGACGCCTATTGCCGCGAGGCGGTGATGGATTGGTTCCCGAAGGATTGCTCGCTCGCGTCGGAGCTCAATGCCGACGATCTCGTGCTGACCCATGGCGGGCAGAACGGGATCAACCTCGTGATGCAGACCTGCCTGCGCGGCGACCGTCCCGGCGTCTATATCGAGGAGCTGGCCTATCCCGGCTTCCGGCACGCGGCGCGGCTCAACCGCGCCGAGGTGCATCCGGTCGCGATCGACGCGCAGGGGATGATCCCCGATGCGCTCGACGCGGCCTGTCGCAAACATGGCGGCCAGATCGTCTGCATCACGCCCGATGCGCAGAACCCCACGGCGGGGCGGATGGACGCGGCGCGCCGCGAAGCGCTGGCCGAGGTCGCGCGCCGCCACGATCTGCAGATCATCGAGGACGATTGCTACACCGCGCCGGTCACGGGTCTGCCGAGCTTCCGCGTCATCGCACCGGAGCGCAGCTGGCATGTCACCTCGCTGTCGAAGACGATCTCGGCGGGCATGCGTTTCGGCATTGTGGCCGCGCCCGGGGGCATGGGCGAGGTGGGACGGCTAGCCGCCCAGCACAGCTTCTTCGGTCTCGCGCGTCCGATCACCGACATGGTCGCGCTGCTGTTCGAGAGTGGAGAGGCCATGCGCCTGCGTTACGCCGCGCAGGAGGAGATGGGGCGGCGGTTGCAGATGACGGTGCAATCGCTGGCGGGCCAGGATTTCAACTGGCTGCCGGGGCTGAGCTTCCTCTGGCTGAAACTCCCGATGGGCTGGCGCGGCTCCACCTTCGCGCGCATGGCCGAGATGGAAGGCGTGCTGCTGCGCTCGGCCGACGAATATGTCGTGCAGGATGGGCAGGCGCCCAACGCGGTGCGCATCGCGATGGCGGGCTCGGTGCCGGAGGAGCGCTTCCGCACGGCTTTGCGCACGCTGACGGGGCTGCTGGAGCGGATGCCCGACGATCTGCCGGTCTGAGGGCCGAAGCCTGACGCAGCGCCGCCGCGGCACGCTGCACAAATTTACGGCACCTGCCTTGCCCTTACGCGAGTAGGGGCGGTTGCCCTCTTTTCACGCCCGCGCCCTTGTGCTTTCGTGACATCCAACGACGCCCGAGACGGGTGCAAATCGGGAGAGTTGGATGGCGGGTAAAGGGGAGAGCTGGCTGCGCAGCGAGTCCGCGCAGGGCTATGCGTTGATCTCGCCGCCCTTCCTCTATGCCGTTCTTTTGCTGGCTGCGCCTCTGATCACGATCCTTGCCTATTCCTTCTTCCAGGACGGCTATCTGACGGTGGTGCATGAATTCACCCTGCAGAATTACATCGCCACATGGACCGATCCGATCTTTCGCGTGATTCTGGTCCGTTCGCTTTTCGTGGCGGGGCTGGTGACACTGATCACGGTCGCGCTGGCCTTCCCGATTGCCTATTATCTGAGCTTCGGTCTCGCACCGAACCAGAAGGCGCGGTGGATCTTCCTGATCACGATTCCCTTCTGGACCTCCTATCTGATCCGCGTGTTCCTGTGGAAGGTGATCCTTGGCTATAACGGCGTGATCAACTCGGCGCTGGAAAGTATCGGGATCATCGGGCCGAACGGGCTGATCGCGGACCCGCTGCAGATGCTCAATTCGGTGGGGGCGATCGCGTTGACGCTGGCCCATGCCTATGCGCCGTTTGCGATCCTGCCGATCTTCGTGAGCCTCGAGAAGATCGACCGCTCGCTGCTGGAGGCGGGGCAGGATCTGGGCGAGAGCCGCTGGCGCACCTTCCTGCGTGTGACGCTGCCCTTGGCGATGCCGGGCGTGGTGGCCGCGACCCTGATCGTCTTCATCCCGACGGTCGGCGATTACGTCACGCCCGAGCTGATCGGGGGCGGCAAGATGCCGATGGTCGCGAACCTCATTCAGGCGCAGATGCTGCCGCTGGACAACCGGCCCATGGGTTCGGCGATCGCGGTCAGCTCGCTTCTGGTGGTCGCCGCGCTGTCGCTGGTGTACCTGTGGCTCAACCGCCGCTTCCTCAAGGTTGGAAAGTGAGCCGCGCATGAAAATCCCGTCCCTCAAGATCTACGCGATCGCTTACCTGATCTTTCTCTATGCGCCGATTTTCCTGCTGCCGCTATTCGCCTTCAATGACGGCACGATCATCGCCTTTCCGCTGAAAGGCTTCACGACCGACTGGTTCGCGAAGATGGCCGAGAATGACACTCTACGCCACGCGCTGTCGAATTCGCTGATCATCGCACTGACTTCGTCCGCCGGCGCCACGATCCTTGCGATTTTCGCCGCCCGCGCCTCGACGCGCTACCGCTTCAAGGGCAAGGGCGGGATCATGGGGTTGATCCTGCTGCCGATGGTGCTGCCCGATATCCTGATGGGGATGTCGCTGCTCTTGGTGATGCTCGAAGTGCTGAAGGTGAACCTGTCGATCGCGACGGTGATTTTGGGCCATGTGATCATCTCGCTGCCCTATGCGATCGCGGTGCTGCAAACGGCTTTTGCGACGCTGGATCAGTCGCTCGAAGAGGCGGCGGTCGATCTGGGCGAGACGCGGATGTCGACCTTCCGGCTGATCGTTCTGCCGCTGGTGATGCCCGGCATCATCTCGGCCTTCCTGATCTCTTTCACGATCTCGCTCGACGAGTTCATCGTGGCCTTCTTCCTCGCGGGCAATCAGCCCACGCTGCCCACCTACATCTTTTCCCAGCTGCGTTTCCCCTCGGCGATCCCGGTCATCATGGCGCTTGGCACCTGCCTCGTCGCGGCCTCGATCCTGCTTCTGAGCGTGGCCGAATTCTTCCGCCGGCGCGGGGTCAAACGGACCGGCGCCAAGGATACCGGAGGTTTCCTGTGACCGATAAACCGATGATCGCCTTTCAGGACGTTCACAAATATTACGGCGATTATCACGCGCTGCGCGGCATCACCGCCGAGATCCGCGCGGGCGAGTTCTTCTCGCTGCTCGGTCCGTCGGGCTGTGGCAAGACTACGCTTCTGCGCACCATCGCGGGGTTCGAGGAGATTTCCTCAGGCGCGGTGCTGATCGACGGCAAGACGATGGTGGGCGTGCCGCCGAACAAGCGGCCCACGAACATGGTGTTCCAGTCCTACGCGATCTTCCCGCATCTGAGCGTGGCCGAGAATGTGGGTTTCGGCCTGCGCCGCGATCCGCGCTCGAAATCGGAGAAAGCCAAGCTGGTCGAGGAATCGCTCGAGATGGTCGGGCTTTCGGGCTACGGCGCCCGCGCGGCCCATGCGCTCTCGGGCGGGCAGCGGCAGCGTGTGGCGCTAGCCCGTGCGCTGATCCTTAAGCCTAAGGTTTTGTTGCTCGATGAGCCGCTCTCCGCGCTCGACCGCAAGATCCGCGAGCAGATGCAGGTCGAGCTGATCAAGCTGCAGCGTGAGGTCGGCATCACCTTCGTTCTCGTGACCCACGATCAGGAAGAGGCGCTGGTCATGTCGGACCGGATCGCGGTGATGTTCGAAGGCGAGATCGCCCAGCTCGCCGATCCGGAAGTGCTCTATGGCCGACCGAATTCGCGCCGCGTGGCCGATTTCATCGGGGTGATGAATTTCCTGCCCGCCTCCGTGACAGACGGGCCGGGCGATGGGGTGACGGCCGAGGTCGCAGGACTCGGTCGGCTCGAAGTCGCGCCGAGCCAGATTTCGAGCGCGCCCGCGGGCGATGGCGCGGCGGTGGGGTTCCGTCCGGAAACCCTAACCCTTCTTTACGAAGGTCAACAGGCCTCGGACCGCGAGGCGCCCGGTACGATCGACGAAGTCGTCTATTACGGCGACATGACCTATTACGACGTGCGTCTCGACGGGACCGAAAAGCCGGTCCGCATCTCGATGCGCAATGTCTTCGGGCGCCCCGTGCTGGAGGTCGGCACCCGCACCCGCGTCGCATGGTCGCCCGGGGCGCTGGTGCTGTTCCGGTGAAGCGGGCATGGGGCGGTGCCCCCGTTGCCGGAGGGCGACAATAAATAAAGAAAGAGGGGGCGCTGCCCCCGCTCCCTTCGGGAGCCCCCCGGGATATTTTACCCAAGAGGAAGGGGCTTAGGTTTTCGCCGCGACGTGCGCCTTGCACGTTTGCCATTTGACCACCCCCGGCAACGCGGCCTAGATAGGGGCCAAGTGAGGCGCGGAGGCATTTGCCATGAAGGTCATCATCTGCGGTGCGGGTCAGGTCGGTTGGCAGATCGCGCGCCATCTGGCGGGCGAACGCAACGACGTCACGGTGGTCGATTCCAATCCGGAACTGGTGCGGCGCGCGGCCGATACGCTCGACGTTCAGGGCGTGGTGGGCTTCGCCTCGCATCCGGATATTCTCGAGCAGGCCGGGGCGCGCGACTGCGATCTGATGATCGCCGCGACCCATTCGGACGAGGTCAATATGGTGACCTGTCAGGTCGCGATGTCGGTCTTCGGGATCACGCGCAAGATCGCCCGCATTCGGGCGCAAAGCTATCTGCAGCCGCAATATTCCGATCTCTACCGGCGCGATCACCTGCCGATCGACGTGATCATCTCGCCCGAGCGCGAGGTGGCCGAGGCCGCGCTGCGCCGCTTGGCGGCACCCTCGACCTTCGACACGGAGAGCTTCCTCGACGAGCAGCTGCAGCTGCTGGGGATCGAGCTGGATGCGGATTGTCCGGTGCTCGACACGCCGCTGCGCCAGCTCACCGATTTGTTTTCGACGCTGCGCGCGGTCGTGGTGGGCATTCGCCGCGAGGGGCGGCTGTTCGCGCCCGAGCCGGGCGATCAGCTGTTTGCGGGCGATCAGATCTATGTCTTCGCCCATGTAGAGGACGTGAACCGGACGCTCGATATCTTCGGCAAGTCGACCCAGAAGCAGGAACGCATCGTCATCATCGGCGGCGGGAATGTGGGTCTCAGCGTGGCCAAGGCGCTCGAAGCGCGGACCGAGCGGGTGCGCGCCAAGATCATCGAACGCTCGCGCGCGCAGGCCGAGAAGGCCGCCGATGCACTGGACCGGACCATCGTGCTCAATGGCGACGGGATGAGCTCGGAATTGCTGGAGGAGGCGAATATCGCCACCGCCGATGCGGTTCTGGCAATCACCGATGACGACAAGACCAACATCCTCGTCTCGGTGCGCGCCAAGCAGGCGGGTTGCCGGATGGCGATCTGTCTGATCAACGATCCCACGCTGGCGCCCTTGCTGAGTGCGCTCGATATCGACGCCTATATCAACCCGCGCGCGACGACCGTGTCCTCGATCCTGCGCCATATCCGGCATGGCCGGGTGCGCGCGATCTACTCGATCGGGGATGCCGAGGGCGAGGCGATCGAGGCGCAGGTGATGGGCACCTCGCCGATGTCGGGCAAGGCGGTGCGCGACGTCGATTTCCCCGAAGGCGTGCTGATCGGCGCGATCCGCAAGGGCGACAAGATCGTCAAACCCACCGGCAATACCCGCATCGAAGAAGGCGATATCGTGGTCCTTTTCGCGCTGACCTCCGATGTGCCCGAAGTGGAGCGCCTGTTGCAGGTCTCCATCGACTTCTTCTAAGGGCCGCTCCGCATGGAACGCATGATCAAGGCCTTGCCGCTGCCGATCCTCCTGATGGGAGTTTCGGCGCTGGCGATGTATGTGCCAGCGATCCATGCGCTTCTGACCCATCATCACCATACGGCGCGGTCGTTCTTCTATTCGGCCACGCTGTTTCTCTTCGCGACCGCGCTGATCGGCTTGGCCAACGGATCGAACCCGCGACCTGCGCGGGCAGGGCGGGCGAGCCTTTTGATCATGCTCGCCGCCTTCACCGTGCTGCCGCTGATGCTGGCGGTGCCGTTCTATGTCGCGGTGCGCGACACCTCGTTCTTCAACAGCTGGTGGGAGATGGTTTCGGCCTTCACGACCACCGGCGGCACGCTCTACGAGCCCACCCGGCTGGTCGGGTCGGTCCATCTGTGGCGCGGGCTGGTCGCTTGGATGGGTGGGTTCTTCATCCTCGTGATGGCGATCGCGGTTCTCGCGCCGATGCGGCTGGGCGGGTTCGAGGTGTTCTTCTCGGGCGGTCCCTCGGGCGCTCCGGCCGCCGCGGCCCCGGCGGCCGATGGCGGGGCGGAGATGTCCGAGCGCATTGCCCATTACGCGGTGTCGCTCGCGCCGATCTATACCGGGCTGACGGTCCTGTTGTGGGTCTGCCTGCTGATGGCGGGGGATCGGTCGCTGACGGCGCTGATCCATGCGATGTCGACGCTGTCGACCTCGGGGATCTCGCCGGTGGGCGGGATGGCCAATGCGCGCTCCGGCATGGCGGGCGAGATGGTGATCTTCGTGTTCTTTCTTCCGGCGCTGTCGCGCAGGCTCTGGCCGGGCGGGGGCGAGCTGCGCGCCTCGCCGAAGCTGATCGACGATCCCGAACTGCGTCTGGCTGCAGCGCTGGTGATCCTCGTGCCGCTGTTTCTCTTCATCCGTCACTGGATCGCGGCGCTGGAAGTGCGCACGCCGGGCGATTTCGGCGCGATCTTCAAATCGATCTGGGGCTCGCTGTTCACCTCGCTGTCCTTCCTGACCACGACCGGCTTCGAATCGTCGGCGTGGCATGACGCGCGCGACTGGTCGGGACTGGGCACGCCGGGCCTGATCCTCGCGGGGCTTGCGATCATCGGCGGCGGGGTCGCGACGACGGCGGGCGGGGTGCGGCTGCTGCGGGTTTATGCCCTGCTGCGCCACGGCGAGCGCGAACTCGACAAGCTGATCTACCCGAACTCCATCGCGGGCGGCGGCATGATGGCGCGCCGGTTGCGCCGGGAGGGCGCCTATATCAGCTGGATCGTGTTCATGCTGTTCGCGATCTCGATCGGCGGGGTGATGATGGCAGTCTCGCTGTTCGGCCTGTCTTTCGAACCGGCGACGATTCTGACGATCGCGGCGCTGTCGAATACCGGTCCGCTGGCGGGGATTGCGGCGGATGTGCCGCTGAGCTGGGCCCATCTGAGCGAGCCCATCAAGGCTATATTCGCCTTCGCCATGGTGCTTGGGCGGCTCGAGACGCTGGCCATCATCGCGCTCTTCAACCCCGAGTTCTGGCGCTCCTGAATCCCGGATTTGATACGCAAATTCTGGCTCAGGGCCTAACAAACTGTTTTTTGGGCTGGAATCTCCCGCTCTGCACTGCATACTTGAATCAAATGGGTGTCTTTGACGCAGGCGCCCGGACGCGAGACACGAACAAGGGCAAGAACAATATGGCTGGCGATAGACAGAACCTGCAGGACGCATTCCTCAATCACGTTCGCAAAACGAAGGTTCCGGTCACGATATTTTTGATCAACGGGGTGAAGCTGCAGGGTGTCATCACCTGGTTTGACAACTTCTGCGTGCTTCTGCGCCGCGATGGGCAATCTCAGCTTGTCTACAAGCATGCGATCTCGACGATCATGCCGGGACAGCCTATTTCGCTTTACGAAGGCGACGACTAAGCGTCGCGACACGCGGCTTTAGCGATACATATCTTGAGCGAAACGACCTCTACCGAGACGCCCGATACCCGGGCCTACGTGATCCATCCCGACATCCCGTCGCGAGAGGGCCAACGGCACTTGCCCCAATTCGCGCTGTCCGAAGCGGTCTCGCTGGCCGCGGCCCTGCCGCATCTGCAGGTCATCGGCGAGGAGATCGTGAAGCTGCGCAAGCCCGAGCCGGGCAAGCTGTTCGGTCAGGGCAAGCTCGCCGAGATCAAGGCGCGGCTGGAAGCGAACGAGATCGACCTCGTCTTCATCGACGGACCGGTGACGCCGGTGCAGCAGCGTAACCTCGAGAAGGAATGGGGGGTGAAGCTCCTCGACCGGACCGGGTTGATCCTTGAAATCTTCGCCGACCGTGCGCGCACCCGTGAAGGTGTGTTGCAGGTGGAGCTGGCCGCACTGAGCTATCAGCGCACGCGGCTGGTGCGCGCCTGGACCCACCTCGAGCGTCAGCGCGGCGGGCTCGGTTTCGTCGGCGGCCCCGGCGAGACCCAGATCGAGGCCGACCGCCGCGCCATCGACGAGCAGATCGTGCGCCTGCGCCGCCAGCTTGCGAAGGTCGTGAAGACCCGCGAGCTGCATCGCGCCGCGCGCCGCAAGGTGCCGTTCCCGATCGTGGCGCTGGTGGGCTACACCAATGCCGGGAAATCCACGCTGTTCAATCGCGTGACCGGGGCGGAAGTGCTGGCGAAGGATATGCTGTTCGCCACGCTCGACCCGACGATGCGCGGGTTGGAGCTGCCCACCGGGCGCAAGGTGATCCTGTCCGACACGGTGGGCTTCATCTCGGACCTGCCGACGCAGCTTGTCGCGGCCTTCCGTGCGACGCTGGAAGAGGTGCTGGAAGCCGATCTGATCTTGCATGTCCGCGACATCTCGCATCCCGAGACCGAAGAACAGGCGGAGGATGTGAACGACATTCTCGCCAAGCTGGGCGTCGCCAAGGAAGTGCCGCTGATCGAGGTCTGGAACAAGATGGACGCCGTCCCGCCCGATCAGCGCCGCGCGCTGATGGTGCAGGAAGCCCGCGAGCCCGATCTGCAGGCGATCTCGGCGCTGACCGGGGACGGACTCGACGCCCTTCTGACGGCGATCGACGAGAAGCTTTCCGAAGAGCGCTACCACGAGGAAATCACGCTCCGCTTCGCGGATGGGCGCAAGCGCGCCTGGCTGCACGAACAGAACGTGATCCGCGGCGAGACCCAGACCGAAGAGGGCTGGAACTTCGAGGTCGAATGGACCGGCAGCCAGCGCAACCGGTTCCGGGCGCTGTAGGCTGGGTCGACCGGGGCAGGGGCGCTGCCCCTCTTCGCTGACTTCGCCGGCCCTCCGCTTACGCTTCGGGCGTTCGGCGGGCGTCCTTCCACAGGAAGGCCGCTGAGCCCGCCTCACCCCCGGGATATTTTCACCAAGCCGAAGCAGGCGCGCGCGCCTTGGTTTTCCCGGGGACGCCCGTGACCGGTAGGGGTTGCCAAGCCTGCGCGATGGGTCTATATCGCGCGCACTTCACAGGCGGAGGCGGGCCAATGAGGGAGACATCCTCAAAGGTCCACCGGTTGGGGCATCAGCCCTGAGACCCTCCGCTCAGGCGCAAACCGGAAAAGGAATTGGACATGGCGCTTCCTGAATTCTCCCTGCGTCAGCTCTTGGAAGCTGGCGTTCACTTTGGCCACCAGACGCAGCGTTGGAACCCCCGTATGGGTCAGTACATCTATGGCGAGCGTAACGGCATCCACATCATCGATCTGACGCAGACCGTTCCGATGCTCGATCAGGCTCTGCAGGTCATCCGCGACACCGTTGCGAAAAACGGCCGCGTTCTCTTCGTCGGCACCAAGCGTCAGGCTGCTCGCCCGATCGCTGAAGCCGCTGAGAAATGCGCACAGTATTACATGAACCACCGCTGGCTCGGCGGCACGCTGACCAACTGGAAGACCGTCTCCCAGTCGATCAAGCGTCTCAACGAGATCGACGAGAAGCTCGCGGAAGGCGCTGAAGGCCTGACCAAGAAAGAGCGTCTCGGCATGGAGCGTGACCAGGCGAAGCTTCAGGCGTCGCTCGGTGGTATCCGCGAAATGGGCGGTCTGCCGGACCTGCTGTTCGTGATCGACGTGAACAAGGAAGACCTCGCCATCGCGGAAGCCAAGAAGCTCGGCATTCCGGTCGTGGCCGTGGTCGACACCAACTGCCCGCCGAACGGCGTGGACTACGTGATCCCGGGCAACGATGACGCGGCGCGCGCCATCGCGCTCTATTGCGACCTCGCTTCGCGCGCAGCTCTCGACGGCATGTCGGCCCAGATGGGCGCCGCAGGCGTGGACGTCGGTGCCCTGACCGAGACCCCGGTCGAAGAGGCGCTGACCGAAGCTGAGGCTCAGTAAGCCACGACCGTCACCCAGATGACATGAGGGCGGGCTATCCCGCCCTCGCAGAGTTCTTGAAGGAGATCCGACCATGGCGATTACCGCCGCTCAGGTGAAGGAACTGCGCGAAGCAACCGGCGCAGGCATGATGGACGCGAAAAAAGCGCTGACCGAGACCGATGGCGACATGGACGCCGCCGTTGACTGGCTGCGCACCAAGGGCCTCGCGAAAGCCGCGAAGAAATCCGGCCGCGTCGCGGCTGAAGGTCTCGTCGCCGTCGCCGTGAATAACGGCAAGGGCGTCGCGATCGAGATGAACTCGGAAACCGACTTCGTCGCGAAGAACGCCGATTTCCAGAAGCTCGTCTCCGACATCGCGGAAGTCGCGCTGGAAACCGGTGAAGATGTCGAGGTCGTCAAGACCGCCCATCTCAACGGCAAGAAGGTCGAAGACGTGATCACCGACGCCATCGCGCGTATCGGCGAGAACATGAACCTGCGCCGCATGCACATCCTCGAAGGCGACACGCTGGTGCATTACGTGCACAACGCCGCCGCCGACGGTATGGGCAAGATCGGTGTGCTCGTCGCGCTGAAGGGCGACGACAACGGCATCGGCAAGCAGATCGCGATGCACATCGCCGCGACCAACCCGGCCGCGCTGTCGGAAGCCGATCTCGACCCCTCGGTCCTCGAGAAGGAAAAGCAGGTTCAGATCGACATCGCACGTGAATCGGGCAAGCCCGAGCAGGTGATCGAGAAGATGATCGAAGGCCGCATGAAGAAATTCACCGCGGAAGTCACGCTGCTGAACCAGCAATTCGTCGTCAATCCCGACCTCACCGTCGGTCAGGCTGCGAAAGAAGCTGGCGTCGAAATCACCGGTTTCGTCCGGATGGAAGTCGGCGAAGGCATCGAGAAGAAAGAAGAAGATTTCGCTGCCGAAGTGGCGAAAACCGCAGCTGGCAACTAAGCCCGCGCCTCTTCTTTGAAATTAGAAACGCCGCCCTGATCGGGGCGGCGTTTTTCGTATTATAGCAGAGTGTTGCGCGGCGATCCTAACGCGCGGCTGCCGCATGCGAGGCATTGAGGAAGATCTGCTTTTGCACAGATGCTTTCATCACCGCCTGCGCGGTGGTGTCGACATCGAGCGCTTCGCGCGCCAGCCTCAGGTGTTTCTCCACCGTGGATGGCGTCAGCCCCATGATGATCGCGATATCGGCGGTCGTCTTGCCCTCGGCCACCCATTCGAGCACTTCGCGCTGCCGATCCGTCAGCGGGCGGCGTCCGGTGGAATAGGGCATGGTGGAGATGCGCAGATGCACGAGGCTGTTCATCACCATCAACTCGCGCTCGTTCTCGCGCCAGATGCGGTCGATCTCGTCCTGGCTCAACCCCGGCCGCCCCACGAGGCCGATCGCACCACGCGCGTAGGAGAGCGGATCGGAAAAGCCGATCGAGTAGCCCGTACGGATTCCGAAGCGGTGGTTGATTTCGATGACTTCGATTTCGCCCGGAGTGAGCTCGCCCCGCATCGCACGGTCTGCCACCACGCGCCACGAGCAGGGTCCGTCGTTCTGCGCTGCCCACTGAACCATCGGGGCGTTGCGGTATTTTCCCTCCCCGACAAAAATATCGAGATATTCCTTCGGGTGGTTCGATAGGATCAACAAATCGTCTTCGTGGCCGAAATTGTTGCCCTTTCGGAAACTTGTGAAGCCATAGATCAAACGATGGAACCCGTAGCGTTCCATTTCTTGGCAGTGACGTGACCAGATCTCCTGCACCGATTTCGCGCGTAAGACTGCCTCGCAAAAGGATAACATCGCGTTTCACCTCACAATTAGGTAGGTCGCGTAGCTCGTTACTACTATTCCAGCGCGCGAATTCTCCGCTCCGGAAGATATATCCGAATGTCCTATTTTCTGGGCGTTATGGCAACCCGCATGGGCGCCGATCTAGGTGGTGAAACGCTTTAGCGATGGGTCTCGATGCGGCTCTCGTGCGCGCAACCTTGGGTGGTCTCGGGGGCAAGGGTCGCCAGCGCATCGTAATGGGTGAGGTAGATCTGCCCGGTCAGATGCGTGATCAGGTCCGAGCGCGTGAGCCGGTCCATCACCGGACCCTTCACTTCGGACAGGTGCAGGCGCACGCCGGCGTCATTGAGCTGGTCGTTCACCTCTTCCAGCGCCTCGAGCGCGGACATGTCGATATGGTTGATCGCAGGGCAGTTCAGCACGACATGCTTGATCGACTCGTCGCTCGCGATGCGGTCGTAGATCATCTCCTCGACGAAGCGGGCATTCGGGAACCACAGGCTCTCGTCGATGCGCAGGCTGAGGATGCCCGGCGCGCAGCTGACGCGGTGGCGTTGGACATTGCGGAAATGCTCGGTGCCGGGAACCTGACCCAGTTCTGCCACATGCGGGCGCGAACTGGCCCACAGCCGCAGCGCGATCGAGAGGATGACGCCGAAGGCGATGCCGTCCTCGACGCCCCAGATCAGCGTGACCAGCACGGTCAGCGCCATGCCGATGCCTTCGCGCGGTGCGTATTTGAACGTGCGCTTGAGCGCTTTGGTATCGACCAGCGTCAGCACCGAGACGAAGATCGTGGCGGCGAGCGTCGCTTGCGGCAGGTAATAGAGGGCAGGGGTCAGGGTGAAGGTCGCGAGCGCCACGCCGATCGCGGTGAAGGCCCCGGCGGCGGGCGTTGTTGCTCCGGCCTCGAAACTGACGACGGAGCGCGCAAACCCGCCCGTGATCGGGAAGGACCCCGAGATCGCGGAGCCGATGGAGGCGCCGCCCAATGCGATGAATTCCTGATCGGGGTCGATGCGTTGGCGCTTCTTCGCGGCCAGTGTCTGGGCGACGGAGATCGTCTCGACATAGCCGATGATCGCGATCAGCAGCGCCGGAACGAAGAGTTCTTTCCAGAGTGCGAGATCTGCGGGGGGAAGGCTCGGCGTCGGGAAACCGAGCGGCACGGTGCCCACCACGCGGACGCCGCGCCCCTCCAGACCGAAGAGCCAGGTGATCAGGATGGTCGCGGCCACGGCATAGACGGGGGCCGCGCGGGTCAGGATCGCCGCGAGCCGCTCGGGCAGACCCGCTTTCAGCAGGCGCGGTTTCAATCCGCGCCGCGCCCAGAACAGGAAGACCAGCGACAGGATCGAGATGACGACCGTGTAGCCGTTGGTCTGGTCGAGATGCGCCCAGAGCCCGCCGAGAATGTCGAAGATGCCGCCGCTTTCACCTTGGATGCCGAAGAAATGCTTCATCTGGCCCGCGGCGATCAGGATGCCGACGGCGGAGGTGAAGCCCGAGAGCACCGGATGGCTGAGGAAGGCCGTGATGAAGCCCATCCGCAGGAAGCCCATGATCACCAGCATCACGCCCGACAGGAAAGCCAGCGCCACGGCGGCGGCGATATATTCGGGCGTGCCTTGCGCCGCAACCTTGCCCACCGCGGCCGCCGTCATCAACGAGATCACTGCGACAGGCCCCACGGCGAGAGGCCGCGAGGTGCCGAAGACCGCGTAGATCAAGAGTGGCAGCACCGAGGCGTAAAGCCCGTATTCCGGCGGCATGCCAGCCAGCAGCGAATAGGCCAGCGATTGCGGGATCAGCATGATCGTCACAATCACAGCCGCGATCAGGTCGGCCTCGAAGGTTGGGCGATCGTAGTCGCGCCCCCAGCTGAGGATCGGCAGGTAGCGTTTGAGCATCTCGGTCTTCGGATAAGGCGCGGATCAGGCCTGATCGCGGCGGCTGGCGTAATACTGCATCACCGGCACCAGCGAGGAATGGTCATAGCCCGCTTCGGCCGCCGTGGCGACGATCTTGTCGATCTCCATTTCCCCCGCTTGGCTCACCCCCCACAGATGCGACGAGCGGGTGCCCGACCGGCAATAGCCCAAGGCGGGCTTCTCCGCGGCATCCATGATCGTCGCGAAATCGTCGACCAGTTCCAGGCTCAGTTCGCCGGGATAATAGGGAAGGTAATAGGGGGTGAGGCCATGCGACTGGCACAGCGCCGAGATTGCGTCCGAGCGCTGATCCGCGTCCTCGATCTCTTCGTCGGGGCGGTTGATGATCAGCGTGCGAAAGCCCATTTCGGCGAGCTTCGGCACGTCCTCGGGTTCGATCTGCGGGGCGACGGAAAACTCGTCGGTAAGTTTGCGCAGTTCCATAATCTGTCCTGTTATCCTGCCTTTAGATGGAGACGGGCGGGATCATGCCCGCCCGCTCGCTTATGGTCTCAGAGCCCGTTGACCGGCACTTTGAGGTACGTCTTGCCCTCGTCATCGGCGGGCGGCATCTGGCCCGCGCGCATGTTCACCTGCAGCGAGGGGATGATCAGCTTCGGCATCGCGAGCGTCGCGTCGCGCTCGGTGCGCATCTTGACGAATTCGGCCTCGGACTTGCCGCCGCCGATATGGATGTTGCGGGCCTTTTCCTCGGCCACGCTGGTTTCCCACGCATATTCGTCGCGGCCCGGAGCCTTGTAGTCGTGGCCCACGAAGATGCGGGTCTCGTCGGGCAGGGTGAGGATCTTCTGGATCGAGGAATAGAGCGTTTCCGCCGAGCCCCCGGGGAAGTCGCAGCGCGCGGTGCCGAAATCGGGCATGAAGAGCGTATCGCCCACGAAGGCCGCATCGCCGATCACGTAGGTGAGGCAAGCGGGCGTGTGGCCCGGCGTGTGCAGAACGCGGCCCTCGAGCGCGCCCACGGTGAACGTGTCGCCTTCCTTGAAGAGCTTGTCGAACTGCGAGCCGTCGCGCTGGAATTCGGTGCCTTCGTTGAAGATCTTGCCGAACGTGTCCTGCACGACCTGAATGCGGTCGCCGATACCGATCTTGCCGCCGACGCGTTCCTGAATATAGGGCGCGGCGGAGAGGTGGTCGGCATGGACGTGGCTCTCGAGGATCCATTCCACCTCAAGACCGTTTTCCTGCACATAGGCGATGACCTCGTCGGCGGATTTGGTATCCGTGCGACCCGAGGAATAGTCGAAATCGAGCACGCTATCGACGACGGCGCAGGATTTGCTGCCCGGATCTTTCACCACGTAAGAGACGGTGAAAGTCGCGGTGTCGAAAAACGCTTTGACGTCAGGTTTGATCATGGCGGCCTCCGTTAACCTGCCCAGCAGATAGTGCCGGGGATAATCTTATGAAATTGCGGCACTCTGTCCCAGCCCTTCCGTGATCTCGGGCGGTAAGCGATGCGAGAGGTCGGGAAGAACCCACTCCGCGGTCGAAAAATCGCCCCCGTCGGTATAGGCCGAAGGGGTTATCAGCACGCGCAGCCCAGCCCCTTGCGCCGATTGTAGACCCATTTCGCTATCCTCAAAAGCGATGCAGGCCTCGGGCGACAGATGCAACCGGTTCAGCGCCAGCTCGAACACGTCGGGCGCGGGCTTCTTGGTCTCCACCTCGTCTCCGGCTGCGATCGCGTCGAACAGGTGATCGGGATCGGCGCCCAGCGTCGCGCGGATCAGCGCATCGACATTGGGCCGGTTCGTGGTCGTGGCGATGGCAAGCTTCAATCCCGCGTCGCGCGCATTGGCGATCAGCCGGGCCACGCCGGGGCGCAGCGGCACCTCGCCGTCGGTGATGATCTCGACATAACGCCGGGTCTTGATCTTGTGCAGATCGGCGATTTCGTCGTCAGAGGGGCCGAAACCCATGACCTCGCGGTGGCGCGACATGCGCTCCTTGCCGCCGGTGGTCTTCAGCAGTTCGCGATAGGTCTCCTGCGACCAGTTCCAGTCGACGCCGCGCGCCGCGAAAGTCTCGTTGAAGGCGCGGCGATGCGCTTCTTCGGTCTCGGCCAGCGTGCCGTCGACGTCGAAGATCAGCGCGCTCACCACTTCCAGCCCTCCACCAGACCGGGCAGCATCGCCCAGTCCGAGAAGGCCACGTCATGGGGCACTTCGGTCAGCGGCGTCTTGCGATAGCCCTCGGAATAGATGGCGAAGGGGGCCTGCGCGTTAACGGCTGTTTCCGCATCGACCTCGCTATCGCCGACATAGATCATCGCGCCGCCGCCGAGTGCCTGATGGCAATGGTGCAGCATCTGCGGCTCGGGCTTGCGGGTGGGCATGGAATCCCCGCCCAGAGTCAGCTCGAAATACTCCCAGAGGCCGACATGGCGCAAAGCGGCCTCGGCGGGTGCGAAGGGCTTGTTGGTGCACACTGCCATCCGGCAGCCCATCTCCTTGAGCGTGTCGAGCGCGGCGATCACGTTCGGATAGGGCACGTTGCCCTCGACGTCCGTCTCGTAGCGCGCGATCAGAGCGTGCTCCACGCGGGCGAAAAGCGGCCCGTCCGGGTCTTCGCCCGAAGTGATGAGGAGCTGGCGCACGAGGTTGGGCACGCCCTTGCCAACGAAGCTGCGGATCATCGGCAGCGAGAGCGGCTCGAAGCCCATTTCGGTCAGCACGGCATTCGAGACGGCATGGATCGCGGGCACGGAATCGATCAGCGTCCCGTCGAGATCGAAGATGACGGAAGGGGCGTCGCTCATGCGGCTTTCCACTTGATCGAGCAGCCCATCGACGGGATCTGGTCGCGCGGGCCTTCACCGGTTTCCACGACCATCATCATGCCCTCGTACAGCTCGCGTTTGGCATCTGCCGCAGCGGCCTGCTTGGTCGAGGCATCGAGACGCCCGCGATATTGCAGTCCGTCCTCGGCGTTGAAGCCGAAGAAATCGGGGGTGCAGGCGGCACCATAGGCCTTCGCGACCTCCTGGCTTTCGTCATAGAGATAGGGAAAGGGGAAGCCCTTCTCCGCGGCCAGTTTGGCCATGTTCTCGAAGCTGTCCTCGGGGTAGTCGTCGACATCATTAGCCGAGATCGCCACGACCCCGATCCCCGCCTTCTGCAACTCGGCTGCATCGCGCAGGATGCGGTCGAGGATCGACTGGACATAGGGGCAATGGTTGCAGATGAACATCACGAGCGTGCCCTTGGGGCCACGGATGCCATCGAAGCTGTATTGCTTGCCATCGGTGCCGGGCAGGGTGAAGCCCGGAGCCTTCCAGCCGAAATCGCAGACGGGGGGTGTGACGGCCATGAGACCTCCTATTCGAATTCCATTTCCTCGTAGACGACGCCCGCGTTCTTCGTCGCCAGTTCCTCGAACGTGTCGAGGTTTTTGTAGGGGCTCTGATCCACGTAGTAGGCCTCGGTCAGATCGCCACCATTGTCGATATGCTCACCGATCTTGCCGCGCAGATATTTCAGGTAGCCGGTCGTGCCGCGCGTGACCTTGTCGAGATTGGTCGGATGGCCGTGGCCGGGGATGATGAAGGCGGGCTCCAGCGGTGCGAATTTGGTCTCGAAGGTCTCGATCCAGCAGCTCGTGCAGGTGCCCGAGAAGATCGGCGGCATCCGTTCGGAGAAAGCGATATCGCCCGCGATCATGAACTTCTGCTCGGGCAGCCAGACCTGCGTATCGCCGGGGCTATGCGCGGAGCCGAGATGCATCACTTCGATGGTCATGTCGCCCATCTCGATGACGCGTTTGTCCTCGAAGGTCTCGGTGGGCAGTTTCGGATCGGTGCCTTCGGCAGTCTCCTTGCCGTAATTTTTCAGCGCCTCGAAAGCGCCACCTGCGTCATGCTCGAACTCGGCCGCCGCATCGACATGGGCGAGCACGGGCACGCCCTGTTCGATCCAGTAATTGTTGCCGAGCATCGCATGGCCCTGACCGTTCTCGTTGATCACCAGCTTCACCGGCTGATCGGTCACCGCCTTGATCTCGTCATGCAGTGCCTTGGCGAGTTGATAGGACGCTCCGGAATTCACAACGACAACGCCATCGCCGG
This sequence comes from Thioclava sp. DLFJ5-1, assembly GCF_002020115.1. Taxonomy (NCBI): domain Bacteria; kingdom Pseudomonadati; phylum Pseudomonadota; class Alphaproteobacteria; order Rhodobacterales; family Paracoccaceae; genus Thioclava; species Thioclava sp. DLFJ5-1. Next base: position 403,956 of record NZ_MPZU01000002.1, read on the forward strand.
TGACGATGAAGCTGAGATTGTTGTTATGGCCCGCATTCTCATAGGTCGGCGGTGCGGTCGCGCCGATCGAGGTCCAGACGCCGGGGATCACCTCATAAGGCTTCGAATAGAGAACCGAGCCGGGATACATGTCCGGCACGTCCTCGGAGGCGAGCGCGGGGCTTACATGAAGAAGCCCCGCCAAGACGCTGGTCAAAAGAAGTTTTTTCACCCTCAGACCTCCGGCACGTAGCGATAGGCGTCGCCGTCGCGCTCGACCCGGCCCAGACCACCTTCGGGCAGGTGATAGCCGATGATCGGAAGGTTGTCGGTCGCAAGCTGATCGAGCAGCGCCACGCGCGTCGTTGCACCCAGCTCCGGGTTCTGATCCGAGCCCGCCTCCATGCCCGGCGCCGCGAAGGCGAGGTAGTGGTTCACGATCGCATCGCCGATGATGAAGGCCTGCGTGTTGCCGTTCTTGACGTGGAAGGACATGTGACCGGGCGTGTGGCCGGGGGTCATCTGCGCCATGATGCCGGGCAGGATTTCCTCGCCATCTCCGAAGGTTGCGATCTGATCTTCAAGGATTTCGAGGCGCCGCAGCGCGCCTGCCGCGAAGGTCTTGCGACCGTCGTCGATCGTGTCGAGCGTCTCGGGATTCAGCCAATATTCGAACTCGTCCTTGCCCATCATGTGCTGGGCGTTGGCGAAGAACGGCTCGTCGAAATCGTCGAGCACGCCCCAGAGGTGATCCGGGTGGCCGTGGGTGAAGACGACATGGGTCACGTCATCGGGCGCGACTTCGAGCGCATCCATCGCTTCCATCAGCTTGCCCGCCGAGGGCATGAAATCATTGCCCGAGCCCACGTCGAACAGCACCGTGTTGGTCCCGTCGCGATAGAGCGTGACATTGCAGGGCGGCTCGACCGAGTCGCCGGTGATGCCGTAGCTCTCGAGGATCGGCTTGGCGTCGGGATTGTCGCTCACGAAGCTGAGCGGCAGGACGAGATTGCCATCGGACAGCGTGTCGAGCCGGGCCGACCCCATTTCGAGGGTCTGGGCGGCGAAGCTGAGCCGGGGAAGGGCGGTCATGGCGCCCATCGCCAGCCCTCCGCGCAGAATGGTGCGTCGCGTGAAAGTCATGCCAGTCCTCCCTTACTGGTATTCAATTCCACGAATATGAACGAGAGGCGGCGGCAGGGCAAGCGGTCAGATCACGGTTTTGCGACCGCGCCGCCCTGCGTCGTTCCGCTCGTCATTGCGCCGCTTTGAGGGCCCCCTGAGCCGCTTCGCGGATCGCGCGCATATTCGCGCCATAGACCTCGGGTTTGTCGACCGAACCGCCCTTGAAGACGGCCGAGCCCGCGACGAAGCAATCCGCGCCGGCTTCGACCAGCGGGCCGACGGTGGTTGGATCGACACCGCCATCCACCTGAATGTGGATGTCCCGATCGCCAATCATTTCGCGCACTTGGCGCACCTTGTTGATGCTGGAGGGGATGAATTTCTGACCGCCGAAGCCGGGGTTCACGCTCATCACCAGAACCATATCGACGAGGTCGAGCAGTTCCGAGATCACGTTCGCGGGCGTGCCGGGGTTCAGCGAGATGCCGCATTTCACGCCCTGCGCCTTGATCGCCTGCAGCGTGCGATGCGGGTGCGGACCAGCCTCCCAATGCGCCACGATCATGTCGGCGCCAGCCTCGGCATAGGCCTCGATGTAGGGGTCGACCGGCGCGATCATCAGGTGGACGTCCATGAAGGTCTTCACATGCGGGCGGAAGGCTTTCACCGCGGGCGGGCCGAAGGTGAGGTTCGGCACGAAATGCCCGTCCATCACGTCGACATGGACCCAATCGGCCCCCTGATCTTCGATGGCGCGGATCTCGGCGCCGAAATTGGCGAAATCGGCCGACAGGATCGAGGGCGCGATCTTGATGGAACGGTCAAAGCTCATGGGGTCCTCCGGGGATCATTTTGTCAGTTGCGCGAACAGGGTCGGCAGTTTCTCGGGCAGGCGCTCGACCTGATCGATCACGGTGAAGTTGTTGGCCCCGAAGATGCGCGACACATAGGCGTCGGCCTCGGGGTCCAGCGTCAGACAATAGCTGTTAATGCCGATCTGCTGGAGTTCCGCAACCGCCTTCTTGGCATCCATGCGCAGATATTGCGGGTCGCGCTCGTCGATATCGGCCGGTTCGCCATCGGTGACGATCAGCAAGAGCTTATGCGCCTCGGGGCGCAGGCTCAGGTGATGGGCGGCATGGCGCATCGCAGCCCCCATCCGGGTCGAGAGCCCGCCTTTCATGCCCGCCAGGCGCCCCTTCGCCTCGGTATCGAGCTTCTGCTCGAAATCCTTGAAGCGCTGATATTGCACGTCGTGGCGACCATCCGAGGAAAAGCCGTGGATCGCGAACGGGTCGCCAATGCCCGAGATCGCCGAGGCCACGAGCGCCGAGGCTTCGCGCGTCAGCTCCAGCACGGTCTTGTCCGAGCCGCGCACGGTCTCGTTCGTGCTTTCCGACAGGTCCAGAAGGATACAGACCGCCAGATCGCGCCGGTTGATGACGTTGCGCATGGTGATCCGCATGTCGGGCTGCATCCCGATGCGCTGCATCACCATCGCATCGACGGCGGCGTTGATATCCAGCTCGTCGCCATCCTCCAGCCGCCGCTGGCGCGAGATGCCCTGCGGGCGCAGCCGGTCTACGATCTGCTTGATGCGATGCCGAATGCCGCGATGCGCGGTCAGGATCGTGTCGATCTCGTCCGGGTCGCCCATCGGCGGACGGTGTTCATAGACGGTCGACCACGACGGGCGCATCAGCTGCACCTTGTAATCCCATTCGCCGTAATGAAACGGATCGGAGATCGGGGCCTTGCCCTCCATCTCGTTATAGCTGACGCCCTCATCCTCGTAGGGGAACAGCTCTGACGACAGCACCCAGACCTCCTGCGCATCGTCGCCCGCGGTCTCGACATCGACCTCGTTGACGAATTCCATCAGGCCCACGCGCTTGCGCACTTGTCCTTGGGCGGGCTGGTAGGCGTTCTGGTTCGACCAGTCGTAATCCGAGAGCGACCAGATGAAGCGGTTGTCGTCGCGATACGGAATTTTCAGAGATTCGAGAATGCGCAGGGACGGCACCGCGCGGCGCTGCGCGAGTAGGTTGAACAGCTCGACCCCCAGCGACCAGGAGAACATCGTCTCGCGCGCATTGGCCGCGATCTCGCCGTGGAAGGTCTCGACGAGATTGTCGATCTCCAGATCGCCGGTGCGGGTGCCGGTCGTGTTCAGCGCGCGCGCCACCTTCTCCAGCAGATACATCGTCTCGTGCTCGTATTGCCCTTGCGGTGTGTCCGGCATCAGCCGGTCGAACATCGCGCGCAGCCCCGGAAAGGCCTGCGTCGCGCAATATTCGACGCGGGCATCCTCGATCATGCCGATCAGGAATATCTGCGCGGGGTTGAGCGCTTCCTGCCCCAGCCCATGATCGGAATAGACGATATGGGCCGCCATATGGGCGCACATCGCGCGGTAGAGATCGAGGCCGGAGGCACCGTTGATCCCGTCCACGGCATCGGGCAGATGCAGCGCGCCGTCCTCGATGAAGGGGCGGAACCCTTCGAAGTCGGCGGCAGAGGGGCGCAGGAAGAAGTCGCGGGCCCAGAAGGCGCGGAGGTAGAAGTTCAAGCGGCGCTGGCTGTCGATGAAGAGCGTGCCGCGGCGTTCCTGTTTGAGCACCGCACGGCTGTCTTCACTTACCAGACCGAAGTAATCCGCCTGTTTCGGCAGGTCGCGGCGATAGGCCTCGGCGCCGAAATCCACCCAGCGGCGCAGACCCGAGAGGGTGAGTTTGCTCAGGAGTTCCTCGAGCACACCGAACATCGGGCGCAGACCGCGCGGCGCGCGGGCCGCCAAACGATGCAGCAGCGCGAGATAGCCGCGCAGCAGCTCCGGATCGCCGAAACGGTTGGCGGCGCCGGGCAGCGTGTCGAGCATCAGCACTAGAATCTCGCCCGAGACCATCGAGGCCAGCTTCAGCACCGCACCCACCACGTCGCGGATCACGTCTTCGCCGCACTCCTTGGCGACCTGCGGCATCTCGTCGAGATAGGAGATCAGCAGGCGCGGCCCCTTGCCGAGCGAGGTCATCGCCTTCGCGCCGTCCATGTAATCCTTCAGACCGGCGGGCGACATCATCCGCGCCGCCTCGTGGAAGAGCCCGTCGAGGGTCTCCTCCAGCTCCGGCGCGGATTTGATCAGATCGGCGGCGTAATCGTCGAGATCGACCTTCATCGGACGCGCTCCTTACGCCACCTTCGAGCTGTCGGTGATCTCGGGGAAGAAGGTCTGGACGGCCGCCTGCAACGTGTCACGCATATCCGCGTCGTCGGTCAGCGGCTCCACCAGCGCCATCTGGCAAGCGGCGGGCGCGGGGATGTTTTGCGAGATCAGCTGGCCCGCGTAGACCAGAAGGCGCGTCGACATGCCCTCATCGAGCCCGTGGCCCTTGAGGTTGCGCGAGCGTTCGGCCACCTGCACGAGCCGTTCGGCAGTCTTCAGGTCGATCCCGGCCTCGTGGCTGACGATCTCGGCCTCGGTCGCGGCCTGCGGGTAATCGAAGCTCATCGCGCCGAAGCGCTGCTTGGTCGATTGCTTGAGGTCTTTCATCATCGACTGGTAGCCGGGGTTATACGAGATCACGACCTGGAAATCGGGATGCGCGTCGACCAGTTCGCCCTTCTTCTCCAGCGGGAGCTGGCGACGGTGGTCGGTCAGCGGGTGGATCACGACGGTGGTGTCCTGACGGGCCTCGACCACCTCGTCGAGGTAACAGATCGCGCCGATCCGGGCGGCGACCGTCAGCGGGCCGTCCTGCCATTTCGTGCCGTTGATATCGAGCAGAAACCGCCCGATCAGGTCGGAGGCGGTCATGTCCTCGTTACAGGCGACGGTGATCAACGGGCGCTGCAATTTCCACGCCATATATTCGACGAAACGCGACTTGCCGCAGCCCGTGGGGCCCTTGAGCATCACCGGCATGCGCACGTCATAGGCGGCGGCATATTGCTCGATCTCGTTGCCGACGGGCCGGTAATAGGGCTCGGTCTTCACACGGAACTGGTCTGGGTCGATATCGCTCATGGGTGGCTCTCCGTCGCGCTGGAAAATCCGGAAAAATGGGGCAGGGCGGGCCGCCGCGATCGGCAGCCCGCCCCGGTCTCAGATCAGGCAGAGGCCGACATGTCGGCGCGGTGCACGACCATCGAGGTGCCCTGCGTCTGCTTGAAGTTGTCGTAGCCCACGAGGCGGACATGGTTGCCCGGGTTCGCCTTCTTGCACATCTCGATCTCGCGGAAGATCGCATCGACATCGGTTTCCCCGAACATCGGCAGCTTCCACATATACCAGAAGTTCGACCGCATATTCTCGGGCTCGGTATGCTCGATGGCCGGGTTCCAGCCCTTCGAGACGATGTATTCCACCTGCTTGCGCAGCTCGTCGTCGTTGAGCTGGGGCAGATAGGAGAAGGTGCCCATCTTGCGGCTGTTCGGGTCCGAGATACGCGAGCCGTAATCTTGCATTTCACTCATGGTGTCAGTCCTTTCTCAGGCGTTGGTGGGAGGGGCGCACCTTAGCGGTGCGCCACGTCCAGCTTGTCCACGGTGTCGAACTCGAACTTGATCTCTTTCCACGTCTCCATGGCGATCTTGAGTTCGGGCGAGTGCTTGGCGGCCGAGGTCATGATGTCTTTCGACTCCTTCTCGAGATCGCGGCCCTCGTTGCGTGCCTTGACGCAGGCCTCGACCGCGACGCGGTTGGCCGCTGCGCCGGCTGCGTTGCCCCAGGGGTGGCCCAGCGTGCCGCCGCCGAACTGAAGGCAGCTGTCATCGCCGAAGATGTTGACCAGCGCGGGCATGTGCCAGACGTGGATGCCGCCCGAAGCCACCGGGAGCACGCCCGGCATCTGGCCCCAGTCCTGATCGAAGAAGATGCCGCGCGAACGGTCTTCCTTGACGTATTTGTCGCGCATCAGGTCGATCCAGCCCAGCGTCGCTTCGCGGTCGCCTTCGAGCTTGCCGACGACGGTGCCCGAGTGCAGGTGGTCGCCGCCCAGAAGGCGCAGCATCTTCGCGAGAACGCGGAAGTTGATGCCGTGCTTGGGGTGGCGGTCGATCACGCCATGCATCGCGCGGTGGACGTGCAGCAGCATGCCGTTATCGCGGCACCAGCGGCTCAGCGAGGCCTGCGCGGCCCAGCCCATCGTCAGGTAGTCCGACATGATGATCGGCGAGCCGATCTCCTTGGCGAACTCGGCGCGCTTATACATCTCTTCGATGTTCGGCGCGGTGACGTTCAGGTAGTGGCCCTTGCGCTCGCCGGTCTCGCGCTCGGCTTTCTCGATCGCTTCCTGACAGAACTCGAAACGGTCGCGCCAGCGCATGAAGGGCTGCGAGTTGATGTTCTCGTCATCCTTGGTGAAGTCGAGGCCGCCCCGCAGCGCCTCGTAGACCGCCCGGCCGTAGTTTTTCGCCGAGAGACCCAGCTTCGGCTTGATCGTGCAGCCGAGGAAGGGGCGACCGTATTTGTCGAGCTTGTCGCGCTCGACCTGAATGCCGTGGGGCGGGCCATCGCAGGTGGTCACGAACCACAGCGGGAAGCGCACGTCTTCCAGACGCAGCGCACGGACGGCCTTGAAGCCGAACACGTTGCCCACGAGCGAGGTGAAGACGTTGACGACCGAGCCTTCCTCGAACAGGCCCATCGGGTAGGCGATGAACGCGTAGTAGCTCTCGTCGTCGCCCGGCACGTCCTCGATCGCATAGGCGCGACCCTTGTAATAGTCGAGATCGGTCAGAAGGTCGGTCCAGACCGTGGTCCAGGTGCCGGTCGAGGATTCCGCAGCGACGGCGGCTGCGGCTTCCTCACGCGGGACACCGGCCTGCGGCGTGATCTTGAAGACGGCGAGCACGTCGCTGTCCTTCGGCGTGTAGTTCGGTTCCCAGTAGGTTTCACGGTACTCTTTGACGCCGGCGCTGTATTTACCGGGATTTGCATGCTGGTTCATCGGGGTCTCCTTGTCTCCCTAAATCCGATATCTGCGGCCCCGGGCGCTCGACTGCCGGGATCGCGGGTGTGTCAGGCGGCTTTTGCAGCCGAAATCACCGGGTCGAGCGATCCGTCGGCATAGCGCTTGGCCATGTCGTCGAGGTCGATCACCTTGATCTTGCTGGCATTCCCGGCGGTGCCGAAACGCTGGAAGCGGTCGAGGCAGAGCTTTTCCATCTCTTCCATCGCGGGGATCATGAATTTGCGCGGGTCGAACTCGGTCGGCTTGTCCTGCGCGACCTTGCGGAACTGAGCCGTCAGCGCCATGCGGTTGTCGGTGTCGATATTCACCTTGCGCACGCCCGACTTGATGCCGCGCTCGATCTCTTCGACCGGAACGCCGTAGGTCTGGGGCATCTCGCCGCCGGACTCGTTGATCAGGTCCTGCAGATATTGCGGCACGCTGGACGAGCCGTGCATCACGAGGTGAACATTCGGGATCTTCGCGTGGATCTTCTCGATCTGGCTGATCGCGAGGATGTCGCCCGTAGGCTTGCGCGAGAACTTGTAGGCGCCGTGGCTGGTGCCGCAGGCGATCGCCAGCGCGTCCACCTTGGTCAGCTTGACGAAATCGAGCGCCTCGTCGGGATCGGTCAGCAGCTGGTCATGGCTGAGCTTGCCAACCGCGCCCGAGCCGTCTTCCTCAGCCGCTTCGCCGGTCTCGAGATTGCCGAGCACGCCAAGTTCGCCCTCGACCGAAGCGCCGACCCAATGGGCCATGTCGGCCACGCGCTTGGTGATTGCGACATTGTAGTCCCAATCGGCGGGGGTCTTCATGTCTTCCTTCAGCGAGCCATCCATCATCACCGAGGTGAAACCATGGCGGATCGCGGTAAGGCAGGTGGCCTCGTTATTGCCGTGGTCCTGATGCATGCACAGCGGGATATCGGGATACATCTCCGACAGCGCCTGGATCATGTGGCGCAGCATGATGTCGCCGGCATAGCTGCGCGCACCGCGCGAGGCTTGCATGATGACGGGGGCGTCGCATTTCGCCGCCGCCTTCATGATGGCGATACCCTGTTCCATGTTGTTGATGTTGAACGCCGGCACGCCGTAGCCGTACTCCGCGGCGTGATCGAGCAATTGTCTAAGCGTAATCAATGCCATATCAGGTGTTCCTTACGTTGTGGGCCAAACGGTTCGAACCGCGGTTAGAGGAGCTTTCCCATCGCGACGGCGGTGTCGGCCATGCGGTTGGAGAAGCCCCATTCGTTGTCGTACCAGCTGAGGATGCGCACCATCCGGCCGTCCATCACCTTGGTCTGGTCCATGTGGAAGACCGATGAATGAGGGTCGTGGTTGAAGTCACTGGAAACATTGGGTTTGTCGGTGTAGCCGAGGATGCCTTTCATCGGGCCGTCGGCCGCCGCGCGGATAGCGGCGTTGACCTCTTCCACCGTGGTATCTTTCGCGGCCTCGAAGACCAGATCGACGACCGAGACATTCGGCGTCGGCACGCGGATCGCGACGCCGTCGAGCTTGCCATTGAGTTCCGGCAGCACGAGGCCCACGGCTTTCGCAGCGCCGGTCGAGGTCGGGATCATCGACAGCGCGGCGGCGCGGGCGCGATACATGTCGGAATGCATCGTATCGAGCGTCGGCTGGTCGCCGGTATAGCTGTGGATCGTCGTCATGAAGCCTTTCGAGATCCCGATCGCGTCATTGAGCGCCTTGGCGACCGGCGAGAGGCAGTTCGTGGTGCAGGACGCGTTCGAGACGACCAGATCGTCCTTGGTCAGCGCACCGTCATTGACGCCGAAGACGATGGTCTTGTCGGCACCGGCCGCCGGGGCGGAAACCAGCACGCGCTTCGAGCCGTTCTCGAGGTGGAAGGCTGCTTTCTCCCGCGCGGTGAAGATGCCCGTGCATTCCATCGCGATGTCCACGTCGCCCCAGGGCAGGTCCTTGGGATCGCGGATCGCGGTGACCTTGATCTTGCCGCGGCCTGCGTCGATCCAGTCCTCGCCGGTGGTGACCTCCTGCGGGAAGCGGCCGTGGACGCTGTCGAATTGCAGCAGATGGGCGTTGGTTTCGACCGGGCCCAGATCGTTGATCGCGATCACTTCGATATCGGTGCGACCCGATTCAATGATCCCGCGCAGCACGTTGCGTCCGATACGTCCAAACCCGTTGATGGCAACTTTAACCGTCATTCTCGTTAGTCCCTCAGATCAGTTCTTTTGCATCCGAAACAATCGCTTCGGACGTGATGTTGAAGTGTTTGTAGAGCGCCGGGGCAGGGGCCGAGGCCCCGAAACCGGTCATGCCCACGAAGCGGTCCTCGGGGCGCAGGAAGAGATCCCAGCCCTGACGGATCGCCGCTTCGCAGCCGACGCGCGGGGCGTCGCCCAGAACCTCGGTGCGATACGCCGCGTCCTGTTTCTCGAAGAGTTCGAAACACGGTGCGGAGACGACCGCCGCCTTGATCCCTTGCTCGGCCAGCTGGTCGGCTGCCGCCATCGCGATCTCGACTTCGGACCCGGTGGCGATCAGCGTCACGTCGCGGGCTTCCGGTGCACGCAGCAGATAGGCGCCGCGGGCGGTGAGGTTCTCGTCCGTGTGTTCGGTGCGAACCGTCGGCAGACCCTGACGCGAGGCCACGATCATCGTCGGCGTGGCCGTCGAAGTCATGGCTATTTCCCAGGCCTCGGCGGTCTCCACCGCATCAGCCGGCCGGAGGATGAGCAAGTTTGGAATGGCTCGGAGCGAGGCCAAATGCTCTACCGGCTGATGGGTGGGACCGTCCTCGCCGAGGCCGATCGAGTCATGGGTCATGACATAGCAGGTCGGCACGCCCATCAGCGCCGACAAACGAATAGCGGGGCGGCAGTAATCGGCGAAGGCCATGAAGGTGCCGCCATAGGGGCGCAGCCCGCCATGCAGCACGATCCCGTTCATCGCGGCGGCCATGCCGTGCTCGCGAATGCCGTAATGGATGTAGTCGCCGGTGAAATCCGTGGGCGTGATCGATTTCATGCCCGAGGATTTCGTCAGGTTCGAGCCGGTCAGATCGGCCGAGCCGCCAACGGTGAAGGGCAGGGTGGCGTTGACCACTTCCAGCGCCATCTGGCTTGCCTTGCGGGTCGCGACCTTGGGCTTGTCTTCCGACAGCTTGCGCTTGTAGGCGGCGATCGCGGCGGTCAGAGGGCTGGTGTCGGCCTCTTCGGCAGCGATGAATTCGGCGCGGGCGGTTGCGGTGTTCAACCGCTGTTCCCACTCCGCCCGCGCACGCGCGCCTCGCGACGCGATCCGGCCCCATTCGTCGTAAATCGCCGCAGGGATTTCGAAGGGCGGGTGATCCCAATGCAGCTGCTTGCGCGCGGCGGCGATTTCCTCGTCGCCGAGCGGTGCGCCGTGGACATCGTGACCGCCTTGCTTGTTCGGCGCGCCGAAGCCGATGATGGTGCGGCAGGCAATCATCGAGGGGCGCGGATCCTGACGCGCGGCCTCGATCGCATCGGCGATCTCGGTCGGCGTATGGCCGTCGCATTCGAGAACGTGCCAGCCGGCGGCGGCGAAACGCGCCTTCTGATCCATCGAGGTGGACAGATCCGTGTCGCCGTCGATGGTGATCGAATTGTCGTCCCACATCACGATCAGCTTGCCGAGTTCGAGATGCCCCGCGAGGTCGATCGCCTCGTGGCTGATCCCTTCCATCAGGCAGCCGTCGCCCGCGATGACATAGGTGAAATGATCCACCAGATCAGCGCCATAGCGCGCGTTCTTCATCTTCTCGGCAATCGCCATGCCCACGGCGGTGGCGATGCCCTGACCGAGCGGCCCGGTGGTCACTTCGATCCCCTCGGCATGACCGTATTCAGGGTGACCAGCGGTGCGCGAACCCAGCTGGCGGAACGCCTTGATCTGGTCCATGCCCATGTCTTCATAGCCCAGCAGATGGTTGATCGCGTAGATCAGCATCGAGCCATGGCCCGCCGACAGAACAAAGCGATCGCGGTCGGGCCATTTCGGCGCGGTGGGATCGATATTCATGAAGCGGTTGAACAGAACGGTCGCCACATCCGCCATGCCCATCGGCATCCCGGGATGGCCCGAATTGGCCTTTTGCACCGCATCCATCGTAAGCGCACGGATTGCATTCGCCATGCGCGTTTCTTGAGTGATTTGAATGTCTTTCATCACCTTGTTCATCCTTCTCAAGCCCGCTTCGATTCACGCACGATGCGCTCGATGAGGGGGGTGAGGATCAGCTGCATGGCCAGATCCTGACGGTTGCCGGGAATGACGATCGAGTTCGCGCGGCTCATCCAGGAGCCGTTGATCATCGAGGTGAGATAGGGGAAATCGATGCCGCGCGGGTTCTTGAAGCGGATCACCACGAGGCTTTCATCCGCCGTCGGGATCCAGCGCGCCACGAACGGGTTCGAGGTGTCGACGACCGGCACGCGCTGGAAGTTGATATCCGTCTCGGTGAATTGCGGCGTGATGCAGTTCACGTAGGAATGCATGCGGCGCAGGATCACGTCGGTGACCGCTTCCGTCGTGTAGCCCCGCGAGGCGCGGTCGCGATGGATTTTCTGAATCCATTCGAGGTTGATCACCGGAACCACGCCGATCTTCAGATCCGCCAGCGCCGAGAGGTTCACCTCGTCATTGACCACGCAGCCGTGCAGGCCTTCGTAGAAAAGCAGGTCGGACTCGTCCTCGAAATCGCTCCACTCGGTGAAGTGGCCGGGCGGCGTGCCCCATTTCTCGGCCTCGGCGTCGTCATGGACGTAATGGCGGGTCTTGCCCTTGCCGGTCTCGCCATATTCGCGAAAGACGCGCTCCAACTCCTTGAGTTCATTGGCTTCATAGGAGAAGTGGGAAAAGCCCTGATCGCCCGCGTCATACCGCTTTTGCAGCTCTTCCTTCATGTCGGCGCGGTTGTAGCGGTGGAAGGCGTCCCCCTCGATCGAGACCGCGGAAATTCCTTCGCGACGGAAGATCTGATCGAAGGTCGATTTCACCGTCGAGGTGCCTGCACCGGAGGAACCGACGACGGAAATGATGGGGTGTTTCTTGGACATGGATTAGCTCCGGAAGAGGCCGCGGGTGTTGAAGAGCGCGTGGGCTTCATCCTGCGGCAAGTCGTGATAGGCGGCGACGCGGGCGACCTTGCTGGCCGAGCCGAAGACGAAGGGCGTGCGGGCATGCAGCCGGTCGGGCGTCGCAGACATGATGGGATCGGCGCCGTCGGTGGCCTCGCCGCCGAGCTGCTCGATCAGCATCGCGATCGGTGCGCATTCGTAGACGTGGCGCAGACGTCCGCGCTCGTAGCCGTCGCGGTCGTCGCCCGGATAGAGGAAGACGCCGCCGCGCGAGATGATGCGATGGGTTTCGGCCACCAGAGAGGCGATCCAGCGCATGTTGAAATTGCGCCCGCGCGGGCCTTCGGCGCCGGCGACGAGATCGTCGATGAAGGCGCGGATCGGCTGCGGCCAGTGGCGATAGTTCGACGCGTTGATCGCGTATTCCGAGGTCTCGGAGGGCAGGGGCTTCGGGTCCGCCACGCGGCGCCAGATGTCGCTGCCGGGCTCGAGAACCCATTGCTGCACACCCTTGCCGAAGGTCACGACCAGCGCGGTCTGCGGCCCGAAGATGATGTAGCCGCCTGCGATCTGCTCATTGGCCGGGCGCAGGAAGCTGGCATCCATGTCCTCGGCGGCCTCGAAAATCGAGAAGATCGTGCCGATCGAGACATTCACGTCGATATTCGAGGACCCGTCGAGCGGATCGATGGCAAGCGCGAGCGTACCGGTCCCGAAATCGACCACCTCGTCTTGTTCTTCCGAGGCGTAATGGCGCACCTCACCACCGCGCAGCGCATCCATGAAGGCCTCATCCGCGATCACGTCGAGCGCCTTCTGACCGTCGCCACCGGCGTTGGTGCCTGCGGCTTCCGCCAGATTTCCCTCAAGCCCGTTGCGCGCAATCATGCGGGCAAGCTGGGCGCCGACGCTGGTCAGGCGGGTCATGGTGTCGGCAAGATCGGCAGAAATACCGAGGCCGTCGAAACTCACGGACATCTTCTTCTCCTCCAAAGTCGATGTTCTTGTGAGCCAGACCATTGCCCGGATCGAATTTTTATGAAATTTAAATAAAGGGAATATGCGTTAAGGGAAATTGAAACTACATGCGGATGAACGCTGTAACGCTGAAGCAATTGCGCGCGCTTGATGCGGTGGCGCGGGGTGGGTCTCTGACCGCAGCCGGGGAAAGCCTGAACCTCACAACGCCCGCAATTCATACGCAAATTCGGGGTTTGGAAGATGCGGTCGGGATGAAATTGATCCAGCGCGCCGTCGACGGTGCGGGATCAGAACTGACCGAGGCCGGCAAGGCGCTGCGCGAAACCGCGCTGCGGATCGAGGACAACTTGTCGCAGGCTGAGGCGACCTTGAGCGCCATCGCGCGCGGGCAGGTGGGTCGGATCACGCTCGGCGTCGTCTCGACCGGCAAATATTTCGCGCCGCGGCTGGTGAAGATGCTGCAAGACGCCCATCCCGAGATTGAGGTCGCACTGCGCGTGGGCAACCGTTCGGCCATCATCGAAGGGATCGAGCGCGGCAGTTTCGACATCGCCGTGATGGGCCGTCCGCCGCGCCATCCGCCCGTTGTGGCCGAGCCGATCGGCCAGCATCCGCATGCGCTGGTTGCACCGCCGGACCATCCGCTGATTTCCAAGGCCGACGATCTGGAGCAGCTTTTCGGCGAGACTTTCATCTCGCGCGAGGAAGGATCGGGTACGCGAATCCTGATGTCGCGCTGGCTCGACCGGGTCGGCGACGGGCGGCTCTACGACACGCTGGAGATGGACAGCAACGAGACGATCAAGCAGGCGGTGATGGCGGGTCTCGGCATCGCGTTTCTCAGCCTCCACACCGTGACGGACGAGCTGGAGACCGGGCGCCTGGCGCTGATCCCGGCGCCGGGATTGCCGCTGATGCGCCACTGGTTCCTCGTGCGCCGCGAGAGCGAACGCCCGCGCGAACTGGCGCTGCGCGTCTGGGATGAGATCGTCGAAATGAACGGAGCCTTCCTGCCGCATCCGATCCCGGATTGACGCCGGGGCCGCGCGCAGTACCTTTGCGCGGCAACAGGGAGGATAACATGGCTTATGCGATGGCAATCTCGCGCCCCGGCGGGCGCGACCAGTTCCACAAGATCGAGATCGAGGTCCCCAAGCCGGGCCCCGGCGAAGTCACTTTAAGACATACCGCTATCGGATTGAATTTCATCGATGTTTACTTCCGCACCGGGCTCTATCCGTGGCCCGTGGAGAGTGATCTGATCACCGGCGGTGAAGCGGCTGGCGTCATCGAGGCGGTTGGCGATGGCGTCGATCTGAAGGTCGGCCAACGCGTGGCCTACACGCAGCCCAACGGCGCTTATGCGAGCCACCGGGTGATGGCCGCGAAAAACGTTGTGCCGATCCCTGACGATATTTCCGATGCGGTCGCGGCGGCGGTGATGCTCAAAGGTCTGACCGTGCATTACCTGATCCATCACTCATATCCCGTAAAGTCCGGTGACACCGTGCTTTTCCATGCGGCTGCCGGTGGCGTCGGCTCGATTGCGGGGCAATGGCTGAAGGCCAAAGGCGTGCGCGCGATCGGCACGGCTGGCGGGCCAGAGAAATGCGCGCGTGCGCTCGAGCACGGCTATGACGCGGTGATCGATTACCGGTCCGAGGATTTCGGCGCGGAGGTCAAACGGCTCACCGATGGCGCGGGCGTCGCAGCGGTCTATGACTCGGTCGGCGCGGATACGGTGATGACGTCGCTCGATGTGCTCAAGCGGTTCGGCACGCTGGTGTGCTTCGGACAGAGCTCCGGACCGGCGGATCAGTTCAAGATCGGTGATCTGGCACGCAACTCGCTGTTCCTGACGCGTCCGACCTTGTTCCAGCACACGGATCAACCGGGCTGGTTGCGCAACTCCGCCGCAGAACTCTTTGAGATGATTGGGAAAGGCGAGATCAAGATCGACGTGCCACAGACGTTTTCTTTGGAGGATGTCGCCGCTGCCCATGAGGCTCTGGAGGGCCGGAAAACGGTCGGGAGCACGGTTTTGACCCCATAATGGACGCCAAATCGCACTAATAATTTACATAATACCGATTATCGGTATAACGCTGGTATAAAAACGGGGGGCGATTTCAGCCCCCCGACTTTGTTTTCGGCTGGATTTACCGCCTGACGGGATCAGGTGATGACGTCGGGCTTCACGCGCCCCGTGCGTTCACGGATGTCCACCAGCGCCTCTGTCGCCCGGATGATCGGCGAAAGCGCCTCTTGCGGATCATGGTCTAGCCCATCCGGTCCCGGCGCATAGCGCTCGAGATACACGCGCAGCGTCGCCCCCTCGGTGCCCGTGCCCGACAGCCGCAGCACGACGCGCGAGCCGCCTTCGAACAGAATACGGAAGCCCTGACCTTCCGCGATGGAGCCATCGACCGGGTCGGTATAGGAAAACTCGTCTGAGCTTTCGACGACAAGCCCTTCGACCTGCGTCCCTTTCAGCTCTCCAAGGCGGCTGCGCAGATCGTCCAGCATCGCCTCTGCCTGCTCGGTCGGCAGCGCCTCGTAATCGTGGCGCGAATAGTAATTGCGGCCGTAGCGCGCGAAATGATCGGCCATGATCTCGGCCACCGACATCTTGCGCACGGCTAGGATGTTGAGCCACATCAGCACTGCCCAGAGCCCGTCCTTCTCGCGCACATGGTCGGAGCCCGTGCCGAAACTTTCCTCGCCACAGAGCGACACGCGCCCCGCATCCATCAGATTGCCGAAGAACTTCCAGCCCGTCGGCGTCTCGTAGCAATCGAGGCCAAGCGCCTCGGCCACCCGATCCGCCGCCGCAGAGGTCGGCATCGAGCGCGCGACGCCCTTCAACCCGTCCTTGTAGCCCGGCACGAGATGCGCATTTGCGGCCAGCACAGCGAGGCTGTCCGACGGCGAGACATAGGTGCCCGCGCCCAGGATCATGTTCCGGTCGCCATCGCCATCCGAGGCCGCGCCGAAATCCGGGGCATTTTCGCCCATCATCTCGTCCATCAGCTCATGCGCCCAGGTCGGGTTCGGATCGGGATGCATGCCGCCGAAATCCGGCAGCGGCGTGCCATGCGTGACGGTCCCTGCGGGTGCGCCAAGGCGGTTCTCGAAGATCTCAACCGCGTAAGGTCCGGTGATGGCGCACATCGAGTCCATCCGCATCCGGAAGCCCGCTTTAAAGACGTCCCGCAACGTGTTGAAATCAAATATCGTTTCCATCAGGTCGGCATAGGCGGTAACCGGGTCGACGACTTCGACGGTCATCTCTCCGAGCGGCGTCTCGCCGAGGCTGTCCAGATCGGGATCTGCTGCATCCAGCAGATGATATTCGCTGAGCTCCTGCGTGCGCTTGTGGATCGCCGAGGTGATCGACTCCGGCGCAGGCCCGCCATTCGCGGAGTTGTATTTGACGCCGAAATCTTCCTCCGGGCCGCCCGGATTGTGGCTGGCCGAGAGGATGATCCCCCCATCCGCCTGGCGCTGCCGGATCAGGTTCGACGCGGCGGGCGTGGAGAGCCACGCACCCTGCCCCACGATCACCCGCGCAGCCCCGTTGGCGGCCGCCATTTTCAGGATCGTGCTTGCCGCTTCCCGTCCGAAATAACGCCCGTCACCGCCAAGAACCAAGGTCTTGCCGCGCAGGCCGCCGATCGCGTCGAAGGTCGATTGCACGAAATTCTCGAGGTAGCTCGGCTGCATGAAAACGCGGGTTTTCTTGCGCAGCCCCGAGGTGCCGGGTTTCTGGCCGTCGATGGGCTGGGTCGCGTGGCGGGTCATGATTTCTCCTGCACTGTGGCGCGGGTAAAGACTTGAACGGATTGTGCGGCAAGGCAAGCCTCGGGGCCGTCGATTTGTTCCGCGTCCCCTCCGGGTGAGGCAGAATCGAGCGTGCGAGTCCATCTTCCGGGCGGCAACGTGATGTGCCGTTCGGGCCCTGCGTTGAGGATCACATAGACGGCTTCGCTGCCTGCCTCGCCGGCCGGACCTTCGGCAGCGCCGCGGATTTCGACGCCGATGCAGCGCAGCTCGGGGTCGTTCCAATCATGCGGCTCGGGTTCCTCGCCAGAGGCAAGCCGCCAGATCAGGTCGCGCATCCCGTCCTGATTGCGGATCAGCGAATGCAGATAGCGGTTTTGTCTCAGGACGCGGTGATCTTTTCGTGTCTTTATCAGATGCTTGACGAAGGTTTTTAAAGTATCGTCGGGCGCGCTCCAATCGACCCAGCCGATCTCGTTATCCTGCGCATAGGCGTTGTTGTTGCCGCCCTGCGAATTGCCGATCTCGTCGCCCGCCAGCAGCATTGGCACGCCCTGGCTCATCATCAGCGTCGCAAGCAGCGCGCGTTTGCGCAGGGCCTGCGCCTCGACGCTCTCCAGCGCCTCCGAGAAATTCGCGTCGTGGCCGTCGCGGTTTTCCTCGCCATTCGCGAGGTTCTGTTTTTCACCATAGGAAACAAGGTCTTGCAGCGTGAAGCCGTCATGGGCGGTGATGAAATTCACCGAAGCCGTCGCGGGCCGCCCCTTCTGGTCGAAGATTTCCGCCGAGCCTGCCACGCGCCGCGCCAGATCGCCCGCCATGCCCCGGTCGCCGCGCCAGAACCGCCGCGCATCGTCGCGGAAACGGTCGTTCCATTCAGTGAACGGATGCGGGAAGCCGCCGAGATAGTAGCCGCCCGGCCCGATATCCCAAGGCTCGGCGATCAACTTCACGGTCCGCAGCACCGGATCCTGCTCGAGCGCGGCGAGGAACTGCGCATGCGCCTCGACGGCCCCCGAGGTGCCGCGCGCCAGTGTCGCGGCCAGATCGAAGCGGAAGCCATCGACGCCCATCTCCTCGACCCAATGGCGCAGGCAATCCATCACGAGCCGCAGACAGAGCGGGTTCGACAGGTCCAGCGTATTGCCGGTCCCGGTCTCGTCGATATAGGCGCCCTCGGGCGTCAGGCGGTAATAGTTCGCATTGTCGATCCCGCGCAGGCTGAGCATCGGCCCGATCGAGTTGCCCTCGCCCGTGTGGTTGTAGACGACGTCGAGGATCACCTCGATCCCGGCCTTGTGGAACCTCCGCACCATCTCGCGAAATTCGCCGCGCGGATCGGCACCGGAATAACGCGGTTCAGGCGCGAAATTGGCGATGGGCTGATAGCCCCAGTAGTTGCTCAGCCCCTTCTCGACGAGGAAGCGATCGTCGAGATAGGCGCAGCTCGGCAGCAGTTCGATTGCGGTGATCCCGAGATCGGTGAGATGCGACAGGATCGGATCGGAGGCGAGCCCCGCCCAGGTGCCGCGCAAGGCTTCGGGCACGTCCGGATGGGTCATCGTGAGCCCCTTGGGATGGGCCTCGTAGATCACCGTCTCGGACCAGCTATGTTGCGGGCGATCCCATTCGGGCCGCGCGATCTCGGCCACGACGGATTTCGGCGTGACGCTTGCACTATTGCGCCGGTCGGGCTTGGATTTCCCATATTGCATAGGGGCTTGCCAGCTGATCTGCGATTCGATCTCGCGCGCATAGGGGTCGATCAGAAGCTTCGCCGGGTTGAACCGATGCCCCGCTTCGGGTGCCCAGGGCCCATGCACCCGGTAGCCATAACGCGCGCCCGGCTTGAGCCCTGCGACAAAGCCGTGCCATGTCGGCCCGGTGCGCCCCGGCAGGTCGATCCGCTGCTCGCCAGACTTGGTGAACAGGCACAGCTCCACCCGCTCGGCATGGGCCGAGGCCAGCGCGAAGTTCACGCCGCCCTCGCAGGGCGTGGCGCCCAGCGGGTCCGGTTTGCCGGGGCTTATCTTCATCGCGCGAGAAGCGCGTCGTAAAGCGCGGCGTAGCGTGCGGCCGATCCGTCCCAGCCCCAATCGGTCTTCATCGCCCGGCGCTGCATCGCGGCCCAGCCCTTGCGATCGGCATAGAGCGCGATCAGCTTCATCAGCGCCTGCCGCAACGCGAGATCGTCGACGGGATGGAAGACGATCCCGGTCGATGCGCCTGCGGCCTCGGTCGCGGGCGTCGCGCCCACCACCGTATCGGCGAGGCCGCCCACGGCGGAGACCACCGGCAGGCAGCCATAGCGCAGCCCGTAGAGCTGGGTCAGTCCGCAGGGCTCGAAGCGCGACGGCACCAGCACCGCGTCGCCGCCTGCATACATCCGGTGGCTCAGCGCCTCGTCATAGCCGATCTTCACGCCGACCCGGCCGGGGTGGCGCGCGGCAAGGTCGCGCATCGCGTCTTCCGCCCAGCCGTCGCCCGATCCCAGCACCGCAAGACCGCCGCCCGACTCGAGATAGGGCCCAAGCGCCGGAGCGAGCAAATCGATCCCCTTCTGCGGCGTCAGGCGCGAGATCAGGATCGCAAGCGGTCCCGGCACATCGAGATCAAACTCGGCCTCCAAGGCTTTGCGGTTCTTCGATTTTCCGCCAAATTTGGCCGTGGAGAAAGAGGCTACTTCCGGATCGGTCTCGGGGTTCCAGACATCCAGATCGATCCCGTTGAGAATACCGTGCAGATCGCCCGCGCGCGCCTGAATGACACCTTCCAGCCCCATGCCGAACTCGCCGCGCATCAACTCGTCTGCATAGCGCGGACTGACCGTGGTGATCGCGCTCGCCGCGACCAGCCCGGCTTTCAGCGTTGAGATGTCGCCCCAGAATTCCACACCCTCGCGGGTGAAATCCCAGGTCTGCAGTCCAAGCGCCGCCAGCTTGTCGCGGCCGAACCGGCCCTGAAATGCGATATTGTGGATGGTCATCACCGTCGGAATGCCGGTGCCGCGCAGATACCACGGCACGAGCCCGGTCTGCCAATCGTGGCAATGCACCAGATCGGGCTGCCATTTGCCTGCACCCTCGCGCGCGATCTCGGCGGCGACGAAACTGAAGGCTGCGAAGCGTTCCGCATTGTCGGGATAGTCGCGCCCGTCTTGCGAATATGGGCCCCCGTCTCGGTCGAACAGGTGGTCGGCCTGCAGCGCCAGCACCTCCATGCCGCCCGCCTTGCCCAGCACCAGCCGCGCCGGGCCGCCATAGAGGCTCTCGCTTTCCCATACCGGTTTCGGAGATTTCAGCTTTTTCAGAATCCCGCGATAGGCCGGGATCATCACCCGCATCTCCCAGCCCTGCCCTTTGAGGGCGGCGGGCAAGGCGCCTGCCACATCGGCCAGACCGCCCGTCTTGATCAGCGGAACCGCTTCTGACGCAACCGAGAGCACGCGTTTCATATCTTCGCTCTTTCCAAATATCCCGGGGCGCGGGGCAGCGCCCCGCTCTCTGCCCCCGTTAGTCCAATGCCGCCGCGCGTTTGTCGAGCATCGTCTGCGTGATCAGCACGACGCCGCCTTCAGACCGGCGGAACCACTTCTCGTCCTCCTCCGGGTCTTCGCCCACAACGAGCCCTTCGGGAATATGCACGCCGCGGTCGATTACGCATTGGCTCAGCCGCGCATGGCGTCCGATATCGACGTAAGGCAGCACCACGGCCTCCTCCAGGCTCGCGAAACTATGCGCGCGCACGCCGGTATAGAGCAGCGAATTGCGCACCTCCGCGCCCGAGACGATGCAGTCGCCCGAGACCAGCGAGGAGATTGCCGAGCCGCGTCTGCCATCCTCGTCATGGATGAATTTCGCGGGCGGCACGATCTCGGCATAGGTCCAGATCGGCCATTCGGTGTCGTAGAGGTCCAGCTTTGGTGTGAAATCGGTCAGGTCGATATTGGCCTGCCAGAAGGCATCCACCGTGCCCACATCGCGCCAGTAAGGTTCGGTCTCGAGCCCCGTCGTCACGCAGCTATCCGAGAACTTATGCGCCATCGCCTTGCCGTGTTTGACGATCTGCGGGATCAGGTCATGGCCGAAATCATGGCTCGAATTCGGGTCTTCCATGTCCCGGATCAGAAGCTCGCGCAGGAATTGCCAGTCGAAGACATAGATCCCCATCGAGGCCAGCGCGTGCTCGGGATCGCCGGGCATCCCGGGCGGATCGGCGGGCTTTTCGAGGAAATCGGTGATCTGTCCGGTCTTGTCGATCGCCATCACGCCAAAGGCGGTCGCCTCCATCCGCGGCACGGTCAGACAGCCGATCGTGACATCGGCCTTGGTGTCGACATGCTGGCGCAGCATCACCTCGTAATCCATCTTGTAGATGTGGTCGCCAGCAAGGATGATGACGTATTTGACGCCGTAATCTTCAATGATATCAATGTTCTGCGCCACCGCGTCGGCGGTGCCTGCATACCAGCGGCTATCGGCCACGCGTTGGCTCGCGGGCAGGATGTCGAGATATTCGTTCCGTTCCGCGCGGAAGAAATCCCAGCCGCGCTGGATGTGGCGGATCAGCGAATGGGCCTTGTATTGTGTGGCGATCGCCATCTTGCGGATGCCGGAATTGAGCGCGTTCGACAGGGCGAAATCGATGATCCGGGTCTTGCCGCCGAAATAGACGGCGGGTTTCGCGCGCCGGTCGGTCAGTTCCTTGAGGCGGCTCCCCCGGCCGCCCGCCAGAACGAAGGCCATGGCCTGCGCGCTCAGGCGCGTGTTGGGCTGTGGTTTCATATTCCTCCCCCTCCTCTGGGCATCGCTTATGCGGGCGTGAACATCACGACCGAGAGCGGCGGCAAATACACCTCCGCGCTATGGGCGCAGCGGCCCTGCGCGTGATCTTCGGCGCGGATCGCACCGAGATTGCCGCGGTTCTCGCCGCCGTAGAAACCGGAATCCGTGTTGAGTATCTCGCACCATTCGCCGTCCAGCGGCAGGCCGATGCGGTAGCTGTGCTCGACCGGGGTCAGGTTCGCGACCACCACGACCGGATCGGACCCGGGCGCGCGGCGCTCGAAGATGAAGACCGAGGCCTCGGAGTCGTCGGCGGCGATCCATTCGAACCCGTCCGGCTCGCAATCGCCCCAATGCAGCGCGGGCGTCTCGCGATAGAGCCGGTTGAGGTCGCGCACCAGCGCGCGCAGCCCGTCATGCCGCGGATCGTCGAGCAGATACCAGTCCAGCTCGCGCTCGTGGCTCCATTCCGACCACTGGCCGAATTCCTGCCCCATGAAGAGAAGTTTCTTGCCCGGATGCGCCCATTGGAACGCGTAGAAGGCGCGCAGATTGGCATATTTCTCGGGGTCGTTGCCGGGCATCTTGCCCAGCATCGAGCCCTTGCCGTGCACGACCTCGTCATGGCTGATCGGCAGGATGAAATTCTCGCTGTAAATGTATGAGCTCGCGAAGGTTAGCTCGTTATGGTGGAACTTGCGATAGAGCGGATCGCGCGCGAAATAGCGCAAGGAGTCGTTCATCCAGCCCATGTTCCACTTGTAGCCGAAGCCCAACCCGTCCTCATGCACGGGGCGCGTGACACCGGGATAGGCGGTGCTTTCCTCCGCCACCGTCATGATGCCTTCCGCGCCGCCATAGGAGGCCGCGTTCATGTTCTGCAGAAACTCGATCGCCTCAAGGTTCTCGCGCCCGCCATATTTGTTGGGCACCCATTCGCCCGCGGCCCGCGAATAGTCGCGGTAGAGCATCGAGGCTACCGCATCCACGCGCAGCCCGTCGAGGTGATATTCCTCCAGCCAGAACAGCGCATTGGCCAGCAGGTAGTTGGACACTTCCCGTCGCCCGTAATTGTAGATCAGCGTGTTCCAGTCCTGATGGAAACCCTCTTTCGGGTCGGCATGCTCATAAAGCGCCGTGCCGTCGAAATGTCTCAGTCCGTGATCGTCGGTCGGGAAATGCCCCGGCACCCAGTCGAGGATCACACCGAGGCCCCGCCGGTGCGCCGCATCCACGAATTCCGCGAATTCCTCGGGGCGGCCGTGGCGGATCGTCGGCGCATAAAGCCCGATCGGCTGATAGCCCCAGGAGCCGTCGAACGGATGCTCGGTAATGGGAAGCAGCTCGATATGGGTGAAGCCCATGTCGCAGACGTAATCGACCAGTTTCTCGGCCAGTTCGTGGTAAGAAAGCGGTCTGCCCCCCTCGTCCCAGATCCGCATCCAGGAGCCCAGATGCACCTCGTAGACCGAGATCGGCGCGTGGCGTTCCTGCGCCTCGGCGCGCGTCTGACACCACGCACTGTCGCCAAAGCGATGCCGCCCGAGCTTGCGCACGACCGAGGCCTGCGCGGGCGGGTGCTCTGCGCCGAAACCGACCGGATCGGCCTTCAGCGGCAGCACCGTGCCCTCCGCGTCGAGCAGCTCGTATTTGTAGAGCGCGCCTGCATGGATGCCGGGAACGAAAATCTCCCACACGCCGGACGCGCCGATCCGGCGCATCTGGTGACGGCGGCCGTCCCAGAAATTGAAATCGCCCACGACCGAGACGCGGCGCGCATTGGGCGCCCAGACCGCGAAATGCACGCCTTCGACGTCCTGATGGGTGATCACATGGGCGCCGAGCTTCTCCCAGAGCCGCGTATGCGTCCCCTCCCCGATCAGATATTCGTCGATCGCGCCCAACACCGGCGCGAAGCCGTAAGGGTCGTCGAAATCCCATGTCGTCTGATCGTGCCGCGCGCGCAGACGGTAGGTTTCCTCGCCCCATTTGCCGATGAAGATCCCCGGCACGACGGGCTCCAGCGCGACCTCTGTCTTGCCAAGCGCCCAGACCTCTTCTGCGCCGGGCACAAGCGCCACGATTTCCCCGTCATGCAGACCCAGCACGGAAAACGGATCGGGATGTTGCGCGTGGATAAGCGCTTCGGCCTCGTCGCGGGAAAGTGTCATAGCGCTCCTTGGTTCACAGGGCCGATTGAGTGGTCCAGATCTCGTCCATGTAGCCTTTGATCGCCCGGTCGGAGGAGAAGAACCCCATCCGCGCGGTGTTCAAAACAGCCATCTTCGCCCAGCCTGCGCGATCGGCGAAGGCCGTGTCCACCTCTTTCTGGGCCGCCGCGTAGGCCTCGAAATCGGAAGCGACGAGGAAATAATCGCTATGCCACATATTATGAACAAGATCGTGATAGCGTTCTGGTTCCTCAGGAGAAAACCGTCCCTCGGCGATCATCTGCAGCACGTCCTGCAAAGGCTGGCTTGCGAGGATGGCGTGGCGCGCATGTTCGGGATCGCGGCGGCGCTCCATCACCTCGTCGGCGGTCATGCCGAAGAGGAAGAAGTTCTCCGCGCCCACCTGTTCACGAATTTCCACATTCGCGCCATCGAGCGTGCCGATGGTCAGCGCCCCGTTCAGCGCGAACTTCATGTTGCCAGTGCCGGAGGCTTCCTTGCCGGCGGTGGAAATTTGCTCTGACAGGTCCGCCGCCGGGATCAGCCGCTCGGCCATGGAGACGTTGTAATTCGGCGGATAGACGATCTTGAGACGTCCATCGACGTAGGGGTCGTTATTGACCACCTCGGCCACGTCATTGATCAGCCGGATGATCTGCTTGGCCGTGTGATAGCCCGGCGCCGCCTTGCCGCCGAAGATCTTCACGCGCGGCTGGAACTCGGCCTGCGGGTTCTCGCGGATCGCGTGCCATTCGGCGATGGTCTGCAGGATGTTCAGAAGCTGTCGTTTGTATTCGTGGATGCGTTTCACCTGAATGTCGAAGATCGCATCGGGGTCGAGGGTGATCCCTTGGGTGTCACGCACCCAATCCGCCAGATGCACCTTGTTGCGCCGTTTCGCGGCCATGAAAGCGTCGCGGAAGCTCGCATCCTCGGCGTAAGCCTCCAGCCCGCGCAGCTTGTCGAGATCGGCCTCCCAGCCATCGCCGATCGTATCGATGATCAGATGAGACAGCTCGCCATTGGCCATGCGCAGCCAGCGGCGCGGCGTGATCCCGTTGGTCTGGTTGATTATACGCCCGGGATGGAGACGATCCAGTTCCGGGAACAGGCTGCGCTTGATCAGCTCGGTATGGAGCGCAGAGACCCCGTTCACCTTATGCGAGGTGATGAAGGCCAGCTCGCCCATCCGCACTTCCTGATGCTTCACGATGCCGACGTAATGCGCGCGTTTGGGGAATTTGCGGCGGTGCCAGCTGTCGATCTTCTCGATGATCTGCATATGGCGCGGCAGCACGGTGCCCATCAGATAGGTCGCCCAACGTTCGAGCGCCTCGGGGAGCAGTGTGTGGTTCGTGTAGCCCAGACATTGCATCGTGATCTCGAGCGCGGCGTCGAACTCCATGTCATGCAGATCGGTGAGGATGCGGATCAACTCCGGCCCCGCGATCGCCGGATGCGTATCGTTCATCTGGATCGCGACGAACTCCGGCAGCTCCTCGATCGTGTGCCCGGCGGCCAGATGGCGGCGCATGATGTCCTGCAGCGCGGCGGAGGTCAGGAAATACTCCTGTTTGAGGCGCAATTCCTTGCCCGCATAGGTCGTGTCATCGGGATAGAGCACGCGGGATAGCGTGCGGGCCAGCGCCTCGGGTTCGGCCGCGGCGGCGTAATCGCCATGATTGAACCGCGCGAGGTCGAACTGCTCGGTGGGCTTGGCCGACCACAGCCGCAGCGTGTTCGCCCATTTGCCCTCCCAGCCGATGATCGGCATGTCATAGGCCTCGGCCAGAACGGTCTCGCCCGGCACCCAATGCGGCTTGCCGTCCACGGTCTCGACCTGACCCTTGAAGCCGATCTCATAGGCCGCTTCGGGCCGCTCGAATTCCCACGGGTGGCGCTGCTTGAGCCAATCCTCCGGCGTCTCGACCTGACGCCCGCCCTCGAAGCGCTGCTTGAAGAGACCGTGTTCATAGCGGATGCCGTAGCCATATCCGGGGCAGCCCAGCGTCGCCATGCTCTCCATGTAGCACGCGGCCAACCGCCCTAGCCCGCCATTGCCGAGCGCCGCGTCGGGTTCGTTCTCGACCACAGCCTCCCAGTCCTGTCCAAGCGCCTCCATCGCCTCGCGGCAGGTGGCGCGCAGCCCGAGGTTGATCGCCGCATCCTCGAGCATCCGCCCGATCAGGAATTCCATCGAGAGGTAATAGACCCGCTTGCGTCCCTCTTCCCATGTCCGCCGGGTCGCTGCGAACCACGGTGCCACGACCCGGTCACGGATCGCGAGAGACAGCGCCATGCGCCAGTCATAGACCGAGGCGTGATCGGGATCCTTGCCCATCGAAAAAGTGATGTGGTGCAGAATTTCTTCGCGAACTGTCTCGGCACTGGGCAATTGGGTGTCTTTCAAGGGGGAGGTCTCCGGAACGCGTCAGATAGCAATTGATTGATGTGCCGCCCCCTGCTCAAGGTCAAGCGAAGGCGCAGAAACGGCCTGAGCGGCGGTTGCCGTTTGCGCTAACAAGTCTACCCTTGCCGCGATAACGGGCAACAGGAAACTGAAAGAGGAGCGATTCATGGCAAAGGATTGGTGGCGCGGGGCGGTTATCTACCAGATTTATCCGCGCAGCTTTCAAGACGACTCGGGCGACGGTATCGGCGATCTGAAGGGGATCACGCGCAGGCTCGATCATGTCGCCTCGCTGGGCGTCGATGCGATCTGGCTGTCGCCGATCTTCACCTCGCCGATGGCGGATATGGGCTATGACGTCTCCGATTATCGCGGCATCGATCCGCAATTCGGCACGCTGGAGGATTTCGACGCGCTGGTGGCGCGGGCCCATGAGCTGGGCCTGAAAGTCGTGATCGATCAGGTGATCTCGCACAGCTCCGATCAGCATCCGTGGTTCAAGGACGCCAAGAAAGGCGGAGCCAAGAAGGATTGGTATGTCTGGGCCGATCCCAAGCCCGATGGCAGCCCGCCCAACAACTGGCAGGCGGTGTTCGGCGGCTCGTCCTGGGAATACGCCCCCGAGCGCGGCCAGTATTACCTGCACAACTTCCTGATCGAGCAGCCTGACCTGAACCTGCACAATCCCGAGGTTCAGGACGAATTGCTCGACGTGTTCCGCTTCTGGCTGGATCGCGGTGTCGATGGCTTCCGCCTCGATACGGTGAACTACTACTTCCACGACCCGAAACTGCGCGACAATCCGGCGATGGACCCCGATCCCGAACGCTGGCCGCCGGTCTCGACCTACGACATGCAGGATCACGAGTTCGACAAGAACCGCCCCGAGAACATCCCCTTCCTCAAGAAGATGCGCGCGGTGATGGACGACTACGAGGCCCGCACGCTGATCGGTGAAGTCGGCGAAGCGCCCCATCGCGCGCTCGGCATCATGGAAGAATACACCCGCGGCGATGACCGTCTGCACATGGCCTACAGCTTCGACATGCTGGGCCCGAAATTCTCGCCCGCGCATTTCCGCGGCAAGATCGAGGGCTTCTTCAAGGGCGCGCCGGACGGCTGGCCGAGCTGGTCCTTCTCGAACCACGACGTGCAGCGCCACGTCACCCGCTGGGCGAAATACGGCACCGAGGACAGCATCGCGCGGCTGGCCATCGCGATGCTCGCGTCCTTCCAAGGCACGATCGGGATCTATCAAGGCGAGGAACTCGGCCAGACCGAAACCGAGATGGAATATCACGAGCTGACCGACCCGCCGGGTCTGCGCTTCTGGCCCGAGAACAAGGGGCGCGACGGTTGCCGCACGCCGATGGTCTGGGACGAGAGCACGAATGCGGGCTTCTCCAAGGCCAAGCCGTGGCTGCCGGTGAAGCCGCCGCAGGCGGCCCGCGCCGTGGCACTGGAAGAGGCCGACGACACTTCTGTCCTCGCCTATTACCGCCGCGTTCTGGCCTTCCGGAAGGAAAACCCGGTGCTGCGCGAGGGCACGTCGAAATTCCTCGACCTGCCCGACCCGGTGCTCGGCTTCATTCGCGACGATGGCGCGATGAAATTCGCCTGCTACTTCAACCTCGGCCCCGATCCGGTGACGCTCGACGCCGACGGGGAGCTTGTCGGCCCCTGCCTCGCCGCGACGCTGGAGGGCGGCACGCTGTCGCTCGGCCCGAATGGCGCGGCTTGGGTGAAGCTCTGAGGCGCTAAAGACGACCCAAAGACGCGGCGGACAGGACCGGAACAGGACCTGTCGCCGCCTCACGGACCCATGACGGCGTCGGGAGCGTTTGCTCTCGGCGCCGCGTGTGTTTCTGTTTTCTTTCTCTAGTAAGTCGCGCGGTCTCGGCCAATAAGGTGCGTTCGGGACGATTTCTTACGGAATTTTAAGAAGGCCATAAATTCCTTCTGCGATTGTCCCGCCAGAGATAGGAAAAAACGTGGAAATATAAGATGGCTCTCGCTGATCCGGCGCAACCTGCCCCACCCCAGTCGCGTGTGAAGATTCTCTGGCCGATTGCGCTCGGGCTCGTGCTGTTCCTGATGGGGCTGTGGGCGCTGCATCATCTTCTCGCGAGCATCGATGTCCATCAGGTCATCGCGCAGATCAAGGCGACGCCGTGGCCCACGCTCGGCGCGGCTTTGGGGGCGACGTCGCTGGGCTATCTGGCGCTGGTGGGCTACGATTTCTGGGCGCTGCATTACCTCGGCAAGCAGCTGCCGCTGCGCACTGTCGCGCTTGGCGGGTTTCTGGGCTACGCCTTCGGCAACACGGTCGGGATCAGCGTGATCTCGGGCGGGGCCGTGCGCTACCGCATCTATTCCGCCGCCGGCCTGAACGCCTTCGAGGTCGCGGCGCTGTCGTCCTATATCGCGCTGGCGATGGGGCTCGGGCTGACGATGGTGGGCGCTCTGGCGCTCTGCGTGCATCCGGCAGCGCTCGCAGGCGTCATCTCCGCGCCGGAGGCCCTGATCCGCATGGGCGCACTGGCAGCGACGGCGCTGCTACTCGGAGGGGCCTTCTGGCTCTCCTATACCGGGCGCGCCTTGCGCATCCGCGACCGCGAAATCGCGATGCCCGCGCCGCGCATCCTGATGGGCCAGCTCGGTGTGGCGCTCTTCGACTCGACCATGGCCGCGGGCGCGCTTTGGGTGCTGATGCCCGCAGGCACCCCGCCATTTGCAAGTTTCGTCGCGATCTATGCGGCGGCCAGCATGGTCGGCATCCTCAGCCACGTCCCCGGCGGCGTCGGCGTGTTCGAGACGGTGGTGATCGCCGCCCTGCCCGCGGGCGTGCCCCTGGGCGAGGCGGCAGCGGGCCTTCTGGCTTTCCGCATGATCTATTTCCTGCTGCCCTTCGTGATCGCCTTCGTCGTGGTCTCGCTGAACGAGGCGCGGCTCGCCGGCGGTTGGGCCACGCGCGTCTTCGGCGAAATCTCCGAACCGATGCGCCCGGTGATCAGCGGAATCGAGGGGCTCGCCCCCCGGATCGCCGGGGTCGCGGTTCTGGGCCTCGGTTTCTGGATGGTGATCGTCGCGCTGATGCCGGTGCTGGGCCGACAGGGCGGAGAGCCGGGGCTGATCACGGCAATGCTGGCCGAAGGCGGCACGCAGCTTTGCGCGCTGGCCGGTGTCCTGCTGATCGTGCTGTCGCATGGTTTGGTGCGGCGGGTGCGGCTGGCCTATTGGCTGGCGCTGGTGGGGCTGATGCTGGGTGTGATCTCGGTGCTGGCGGCCAATCTCGACATCGACAACGCGGTCGTGCTGTCGCTCGCCGCGCTGGTGCTGCTGCCGTTCCGCCGCGCCTTTCACCGCCGTGTCGCGCTGACCGAAGGGGGCTATGGGCCGCTGTGGTTCGCGGTGATCACGGGGATGATCGCCTCGGCGGCGGTGTTCTTCTTCCTCGCCTATGCGGCGCATCCCTATTCGAACGCGCTCTGGCTCGATTTCACCGCCCAATCGCCGACACCGCGGGCGCTGCGGGCGGGGCTCCTGATCAGCGCGCTGCTCCTTGGCTTCCTTCTGTGGCTCACGCTGCGCCCGATGCGCCGCTTCGAACTCTCCCCCGATCCCGAGCAGGACGCCTCGGTTGCCGAAATCCTTGCCGCCCAAGACGTGCCGCAGGGCTGGTTCGCGCTGACCGGCGACAAGAGCGTGATGTTCTCGCCCGACCGCTCGGCCTTCCTGATGTATGCGCAGCGCGGCGGGATGCGGGTCGTGCTCGGCGATCCCGTCGGCCCGCCCGAGACCGCGCGGCAACTGGCGTGGGAGTATCACGAACGCGCGGTGAGCGAGGGGCTCACCCCTGTCTTCTACGAGGTCTCGACGAAGAACCTGCCGCTCTGGATTGAGATGGGCTATGCGCTGCACAAGATCGGCGAGGAGGCCGTGGTCGACCTCCAGAAATTCTCGCTCACGGGGTCGAAATTCAAGACGATGCGGGCCGAGCAGAACCGTGCTTTGCGCGAGGGTTTCACGCTAGAGATCGCGTCCCCGCCGCACGCGCCCGAGCTGATCGCGACACTCCGTGATGTCTCCGATGCGTGGCTGGCAGGCCAGAAAGGTCGCGAGAAAGGCTTCTCCATCGGCCGCTTCGATCCGCGTTACCTCAACCATTGCGAGATCGCGCTGATCCGCCGCGGCGGCGACATCCTCGGCTTCGCGAACCTTCTGGGCGGGCCGGATGCACGGCGTTTCGCGATCGACCTGATGCGGTATCGCCCGGAGGCGGCCGACGGCGTCATGCAATTCCTGTTCATCGGCCTGATCGAGGCGCTGCGCGATCGCGGCGCGAGGGAGCTCAGCCTCGGTCTCGCGCCGCTCGCGGGCCTGCCCGACCGTGCCTCTGCGCGGCTGACCAGCCGCCTAGGCAATCTGATTTACCGTCATGGCGGAAGTTTCTATAACTTCGAAGGGTTACGGCGTTTCAAACAGAAATTCCGGCCCGAATGGCGGCCCCATTATGTCGCGCTTCCGCCCGGCACCTCCCCCTATCTCGCGCTCACCGAAATTACCCTACTGATCTCCGGCGGCGCGCGCAATCTGCTGACAAAGGACTGAAATGCTCGACGCCATCCACCAAGTGCTCCCGAATCTCGCCGCCCTGGGGATCTTCGGCTACTGGGTGATCGGGGCGGCGGCGGGGCTGGAGGCCTTCCTGCCGACCGGGATTTTCCTGCCCGGCACCCTGCTTGTCGATGCCGGCGGCGTGATGGTGCAGCAGGGGATGCTCGACCCGCTCGACCTTCTGTGGTTCGTGGCCATCGGCTCGGTCCTCGGCGGCGAGGCCACCTTCTGGCTTGGTCGCCACGCGCGGCGCGGCATGCTCGGGCGCTGGAATGTCGAAGGTATGGCCGCCTATCGCCGCGCGGAGAAGCTATTTGCACGCCATGGCGGCTTCGCGATCGTCATGGGGCGGTTTCTCGGCCCCGTGGCGGGTTTCGTGCCCTTCGCTGCCGCCCTCGCCGGGATGGAGACGCGACGCTTCCGGATCTGGAACCTGCTGAGCGGCTTTCCTTACGCGATCTTCCATGTCGGCTTCGGGTATGCGCTTGGCGCGGGGTTCACCAAGCTCGGCCCGATGATGACGCGCAACACCTTGTTCCTGCTGGGGCTCGTCGTGATCGCCGCACTGATTTTCTGGATCCTGAGGCGGCTCGACCGGGCGGTGCCCTATCTCCTCGCGATGGCAGGCGGGCTGATGGACGAGATCGCCCGCCACCCCCGCGTCGACAGCTGGGGCGGGCGCCATCCGAAAACGGCAGCCTGGATCGCGCGCAGGCTCGACCGCAGCAAGTTCTCCGGCCTGCCGCTGAGCCTTTTGGCACTCGCCTTCCTCTACCTCGCCTCGGTGCTGGTCGGGCTGTCGCTCGACTTCCTGCAAAGCGACCCGATCGTGCAGATCGACGCGCGGCTGGCGGCACTGATGCGGCTGTTCTGGACGCCGGGCCTCATTCAGATCTTCACCTGGATCACCGCGCTCGGCGATACCCAGCTCGTGGCGGCGCTGCTCGTGCTCGCGCTCGTCTGGCTCGCGTGGCTGCGTCGGTTCGATCTGGCTGCGGGGCTCGTGGTCTCGCTCGGGCTGGACCTGATCTCGGTGATCATCCTGAAGGCGAGCTTCGGGCGGCCGCGCTCGATCCTCGGTTATTTCCATGAAACCTCGGGCAGTTTCCCTTCCGGCCACGCGACTCTCTCGGTCGCCTTTTACGGGATGCTCGTCTTCCTCCTCTGGCGGCTGACGCGGCTCGGGGCGCTGAGCGCGAGCTTTCTGGCGGCCTTGGTCGCCGGTCTGATCGGGTTGAGCCGTCTCTATCTGGTCGAGCATTACCTGAGCGATGTGCTGGGCGGCTGGCTTCTCGGCGCGATGTGCTTGCTGGTGGGTATCGCGGTGGCCGAGTGGTTGTATCCGCGATGGGCCGGGGCACCGCGCGCCCGGCCGCGCTGGCAGGTGGGCGTTATCGGCGTCGTGACGCTCGCGCTGCTGGGCTTCACGATGGTTCGCGTGCGCGATTATTCCAAGGCGCTGAACCCGCCCCCCGTGGCGCAGCCGCTGATCGTGATCTCGGAAGGGGCCGAGCCGCAGGCGCTGCGTGACGCGCCGCTGATGGCGCAGACTCTCGACGCGGATCAACAGTTTCCGCTCTCGATCGCGCTCTGGGCGACGAACCCCGATCAGATCACGACGGCGCTGAGCGCGATCGGCTGGCAACGCGCCGATGCGGTGACGCTCAAGGCGCTGGCGGGCGCGGCCTTCGGGGCTGTGCGCGATACGATGCGCCCCGGCGCCGCTCTTGCGCCGCTGTTCTGGAAGAACGAGCCGAGCGGGCTTGGCTTCACCCGCCTGCCGGATGGCGAAGCGACCGACACGCTGCCGCGGCTTCGGATGTGGCAGACGCGCTATACCGATGCATCCGGTGCGCGGCTCTGGATGGGGGCGATTACTCGCGATGACGGGCTGGTGCCGAGCGACGGGTCGACGGCGGGGCCGCTGGCATCCGATCTTGCGAAGGCATTGACCCAGAACGGCGGGGCTAAACCGGTGGGCCAGATTTCCGGCACGTCCGTGTCGGATATTCCGGTTCTGGCGCTGCGGTAGCGACGCGCCTCAGCCCGCGCGCAGGTCTTCGAGGTAGATCCGCACCGCTTCCTGCACATGGCGGAAGCGGACGCCGCCCAGATGCTTGCCGCCGAACCAGCGGGTGACGACGATGATATGGTCGTAAAGCTCTTCGCGTTCGAGCATCCGCAGGATCACCATGCCCGCGCCTGCCTCGCCATCGTCGTTCTTCACCGGGGCCTCCGCCGTCAGAAGCGCCCAGGTGTTATGCGTGGCCTTGGCGTATTTCTTCTTCCGACACAGTTCCTTGACGGAGGCCTTGGCCTCCTCTTCCGAGGCGCAAGGGCCGCCCGAGACCGCGTATTTCGAGCCGCGGTCGCTGATGATGTTCTCGAGGATGCGCATGGCGCAGGTTTAGGGGCCAAGCGCCCAAGCGGCAAGGGTGGGCGGCAGACCGAGGCCCGCCGCCCTGCCCGTTCAGCCTAGTTTGCGCAGGCGCGCGATCAGCGAGGAGGTGTCCCAGCGGTTGCCGCCCATCGCCTGCACATCCTTGTAAAACTGATCGACCAGCGCGGTGACGGGCAGCGAGGCTCCGATCTCGTCGCCGGTCTTGAGGCAGATCCCCAGATCCTTGCGCATCCAGTCCACCGCGAAGCCGAACTCGAATTCGTCCTTCGCCATGGTCTCGTAGCGGTTCGCCATCTGCCACGAGCCGGCGGCACCTTGCGAGATCACCTCGACCACGGCGGCGATATCGAGGTCGGCCTTCTCGGCGAAGTTCAGGCTCTCGGCGAGGCCCTGCACCAGACCCGCAATCGCGATCTGGTTGCACATCTTGGTGACCTGCCCGGCGCCGCTTTCGCCCAGTCGGCGGCAGATCTTGGCATAGGCGTCGATCACCGGCTCGGCCTTGTCATAAGCCGCCGCGTCGCCGCCGCACATGACCGACAGCTGACCGTTTTCGGCCCCGGCCTGCCCGCCCGAGATCGGCGCGTCGATGAAGGCCACGCCATGGCCCGCCGCCTCGCCCGCCAGTTCGCGGGTGACGGCTGCCGAAACCGTGGTGTGATCGACGAAGACCGCGCCGGTTTTCATGCCCTTGAACGCGCCATCCTTGCCGAGGCAGACCTCGCGCAGATCGTCGTCATTGCCGACACAGGACATCACGAAATCCGCTCCTTTCGCGGCTTCGCGCGGCGTCGCTTCGGCCGTGCCGCCATGCTGTGAGACCCATTTCTCGGCCTTGGCGGCCGTGCGGTTATAGACCGTGACCTCGTGGCCCGCCGATGCGAGATGCCCCGCCATCGGATAGCCCATCACCCCAAGCCCCAGAAATGCAACTTTCGCCATCGACCTCTCCCTTGCGTGAATACGAAACCGCGCCCCGTGTAGCGCGAGCGCGTTGATTGTAGCGTCGGGCTCAACTACTAACGCGCCAACCGGGCGCGTCAACTCATGCGCCGGGAGGCGGGATTTCGGGTGAGGCGCGCAGAGGGCTCGATGTATAAGGCATTTCGATGGGGCGTTCGGCTGATCATGGCCGCGATCGTGGGTGTGGTGCTCGTCGGGGGGCTGATCTATTTCTTCGCCTCGCGCTCGCTTCCCGATTACGACGCGACCTATAAGGTCACCGGGCTTACCGCCCCGGTGGAGATCGTACGCTCCACCGAGGACGTGCCGCATATCTTCGGCAAGGACGACCCGGATGCGTTCTTCGCACTGGGGCTCGCCCATGCGCAGGACCGGCTCTGGCAGATGACGCTGATGCGCCGCACGGTGCAGGGGCGGCTGTCGGAAGTGTTCGGGCAGGAGACGCTGAAAACCGACGAGCTGATGCGCCGGATGGGCCTGTATCAGGCGGCGGTCGACTCGGTGTCCGCGCAGGACGATTACACCAAGGCCGCGCTCGAGGCCTATGCGCGTGGCGTCAACCAGTGGATCGAGATCGTCAACGAGGGCGCAATGGGGCGCGGCGCGCCGGAATTCTTCCTCTTCGACAGCAAGATCTCCTATTGGACGCCCGCGGATTCGCTCGCGATCATGAAGCTGATGGCGGTGCAGCTGTCGAACCAGCTGCAAGACGAGGTGCTGCGCGCCCGTGTGTCGCTCGTCGGCAAAGACCTCGTGCGCGACATCATGCCCGACGATCCGCAACAGGCGACCGCTGCCCTGCCCGATTACGCGAGCCTGTTCCCGACCATGCAAAAGGGCATTCAGACGGCGGAGAACGGGGCGCCGGGGGCGTTCTCTCCCTTCCCCGCACGTGGCTCTGCCGGTGCGTCAAACGCATGGGCTGCGGGGCCTGACCGCTCGGCTGCGGGGGGCGCGCTTCTGGCCAACGATCCGCATCTGGGTCTGACGGCGCCCTCGATCTGGTATCTGGCGCGGCTGCAACTGCAATCGGGCGGCGTGATCGGCGGCACGATCCCGGGGATGCCGCTGGTGCTGTCGGGCCGCAACAAGGATCTGGGTTGGGGGCTGACCACGGCCTATGTCGACGATCAGGACCTGCATATCGAGGAAATCGATCCCGACGATCCGACGAAATACCGCACGCCCGACGGCTGGAAGCGTTTCAAGACCAAGCGCGTGATCGTCGAGGTGAAGGACGCCAAGCCGGTCACGCTGACCCTACGCTGGACCGATAACGGCCCGGTGCTGCCCGGCAGCCATTTCGATCTGGCGACGGTCACGCCGCCGCATTCGGTGATGTCGCTCAGCTGGACCGCCTTCGATCCGAAGGACACGACGATGACCGGCGCGATGGACCTGATGCGGGCGCATTCGATCCCGCAGGCGATGGATGCGGCGAAGAAAATCGTCGCACCCGCGCAGAACATCACGCTGGCCGACAAGGACGGGGTGGCGCTGGTCACGGCCGGGAAAATCCCGCTGCGCGACCGGGCGAATGACACGGAGGGCCGGATGCCGAACGCGGGCTGGAAGCCCGAGAACCGCTGGAAAGGCTTCCTGCCCTTCAAGGACAACCCGCAATTCGTCGAGCCGAAAAGCGGCATCGTCGTGAACACCAATAACAAGACGGTGGACCGACCCTTCCCCTATAACGTCTCGTTCCACTGGGGCGACACGCAGCGTATTCAGCGCCTGTCGAAACTGATGGGCGAGCGTGAGGTGCATTCGCGCGACAGCTTCATCTCGGCGCAGCTCGACACGGTGTCGCCTGCCGCGCGCGGTCTGCTGCCGCTGGTGGGCGCGAACCTGTGGTATACCGGCGATCCTGCGCCCGCCGGCACGCCCGAGCGGATGCGCCAGCGTGCGTTGGAGATGTTGGCGAGCTGGGATGGCGAGATGTCAGAGCATCTCCCCGAGCCGCTGATCTACGCCGCCTGGATGCGCGAATTGCAAAACCGGCTGATCCGCGACGAGCTGGGCCCGCTGGCGAAGAAATTCGACCATCTGGAGCCCCTGTTCATCGAGCGTGTCTTCCGCGACACCCAAGGCGCGAGCCACTGGTGCGACATCATCCAGTCCGCGCCGAAAGAGACCTGCAGCGATATCGCGCGGCAGTCGCTCGATGCGGCGCTCTTGGATCTGTCGAAGAAATACGGGCCGAATATCGAGAGCTGGCGCTGGGGCGATGCGCATATCGCCGAGCAGGACAATCAGGTCCTGGGCAAGGTGCCGGGGCTGAAATGGTTCGTGAACATCCGGCAGTCGACCTCGGGCGGCGATTTCACCCTGATGCGCGGGCGCACCAAGGGCGGCGACGGCTCTGATCGATTCGCCAATGTCCATGCGGCGGGCTATCGCGAAGTGCTCGATTTCGCGGATCCCGACAGTTCGGTCTTCATCATCTCGACCGGGCAGTCGGGCCATCCGCTGAGCCGCCACTACGACGACCTGTCGGAACTGTGGCGCTCGGGCGAATATATCCCGATGTCGCTCGATCCGGCGCTGGCGCGTGCGGCGGCGGCGGGGATCACCCATCTGGTGCCGAAAGGCGGGTCGAAGCCGGGCAATTGAACTGAATTGAAACGCGGGGCGGACACTCGCCCGCCCCGTCTGCCCCTCAGTCCTCGCGCATCGTACGCTGCACTTGGTCGGCGACCGGCTTGAGTAGATAGGAGATCGCGGTGCGCTCTCCGGTCTGGAAGAACACCTCCACCGGCATCCCCGGACGCAGGCCCCGCCCGTCGGGCAGCACCGGCGCCTCGGTCAGCGCGACGGCGCAGAGGTAATAGCTCCCCCCGCTTTCGTCCTTCGTCGCCGAGGCTGCGACCACACGCACCTCGCCCGCCACTTCCGGCGTCGTGCGTTGGTTGAAGGCGGTGAAGCGCAGCCGCACCGATTGGCCCGGCATGACCTGATCGATATCGGTGGTGCGCAGCCGCGCCTCCACGATCAACTCGCCATCGGGCACGATTGCCATCACCCGCTCTCCGGGCGCGATCACACCGTTCAACGTGTGCACGCCCAGTTCGTTCACCACGCCCGCGATCGGCGCGCGAATCTCGGTGCGCGAGAGCCGGTCGCGCGCGGCCACGGCGCGTTCGTGCAGTTCGGCCATTTGCGCGTCGATGTCGCGCAGCTCCTTTTGCGCAGCGGTGCGGGCCTGATGGTCCAGCTCGAGGATGCGCAGGTTCGACTCGCTGATCTGGCCCTTCACCCGCGCGATATTGGCCTCGATCTCACCCGAGACCCCGTCGAGCCGCGCCATGTCGCGCTCCACCTCGGTGATCGCGCCTTTCTCGGTCAGGCCCTTCTTCAGCAGCTTTTGCAGCCTCTCGTGATCCTCACCGCGCAGACGGCGTTCGATCTCGTTCGACTGGCGCTGCGCTTCGAGGGCACGGATCTCTTCGTCGAACTGGTCGACCTGAGACAAAAGCTGGTCGCGACGCAAATCCTGCATCGCGCGGTCATGGGCCAGAAGCTGGCGTTCGCCATCGGCAATCGCAGCCGTCTCCTCGGCGGTCTCGAATCCGTCCGGGAACACGATCTCGGCCGCGCTGTCGCGCACCGCGATCAGCCGCGCGCGGCGGCCGGTGAATTCGCGAATCTGGGTCTCAACGATCCCCAGTTCCGAGCGCAGCTGCGTATCGTCCAGCAGCACCACCACGTCGCCCGCCTGCACCAGATCGCCGTTTTCCACGCGGATATCGCGGATCACGCCGCCATCCGGGTGCTGCACGACCTTCAGTTGCGATTTCACCGCAACCTGCCCCTGCGCGATCACCGCGCCGGAAAGTTTCGCCTGCGCTGCCCAGCCCCCGAAGACGAGGATCAGCGCGCCCAGAAACGCCGTCGCGAACAGAATGCGCGCGCGGATCGAGAACAGGGCCGGATCGTTGTCAGTCTTGGTCATTTTCGGTTCCCCCCACCAAAAATTCGCGCGCAGCCCGTCAGGCGGGCACGTCGCAATCAAACAGGAAATTGGTTTCTTCGAGCGTGAGATGGCCGTCGAGTTCGATCTCGAAATCGTAATCCTCGATGCTGCCATCCTCGTGCTGCGCGCTCAGCTTCGCTTTCACGACGGTGAATTCATGAGCGTTGTCTCCGTCTTCGATCTCGTAGGCCACGAAAACGCCGCCGCGCGCCTCCGGGACCTCGCCGGTGGCGCCAGCAAAGAACAGGCGCATCTCGCCATAGCCTTCGCCCATCGGGTCGATCTGCGAGAGGTCGATCCGGTCACCGGGTTCGAAATCGGTGATGCGGTCATGGCCTTGGCCCGCGTTCTGGATAGATGCGAGCGAGGTGAAGACGAAGACATCCTCGCCCGCGCCACCGGCGAAGAGGTTGCAGGCATCGCTTGCGACCAGTTGGTCGTCGCCTGCGCCGGTGGTGACGTTCTCGATGCTGACGAGAGATGCCTCGCCCGCAGCGCTCGTCATCATTCCGCCAGACAGATCTACGGTAACGGACTCCGCGATGCGGCTGAGATCGAGCGTGTCCGAGCCTCCGCCGCCATCGTAGCTGTCGCCCGCGCTTTCCGAAATTTCCACGACGACGATGCGGTCCTCGCCCGCGCCACCGGAGACGAAGTCTTCGCCTGCGCCACCGTCGAGCAGATCGCAGCCTTCGCCGCCCATCAGCGTGTCGTTGCCCGATCCGCCATCGAGACTGTCCGCGCCCATGCCGCCGTCGAGATAGTCGTTGCCGTCTTCGCCATGCAGCGCATCCGCGCCCGCCTCGCCGAAGACGATATCGTCGCCCGCACCTGCAAAGACCGTGTCATTGCCGGCACCGCCATAGATGACATCCGCGCCCGCGCCGCCGATCAGCACGTCGCAGCCATCGCCGCCGTCGAGCATGTCGTCGCCTTCGCGGCCATAGAGGATATCGTCGCCCCCCTCGCCCCGGATCGCGTCGCAGTCGGGCGTGCCGGTCAGCAGATCGGCCTCGGCGGTGCCGATCACGTCATGATAGTCCGGCGGCAGGATCAGTGCCGTCGCGGTCTGGCCGATTGCCAGCTCGCCATCGCTGAGATCGTAGGTGATGATCAATTCGCCCTCGAACCCCTGATCGGGTTTGATGAGCCATTCGCCCTCGCCATGGGCGATCACCTCGCCCCCTTGGGCTTGCATCGACAGGATCGAGAGCGGGTCGCCGTCGGGATCGCTCGCCCCGCTCAAGAGCACCGCCGCCACGACGAAGAAGCTCTCGTCACGCCGACCGGGTGAGAGGCGCACCGGGCCATTCGTCTCCGGCGCGCGGTTGCGCGGGGCTTCGGGCGTCGGCCCGGGCGGACGCGGCTCATCAGGCGCGCGGTCCCCGCTCTCGCGCGCCTTGCGCGCCGCGGCACGGGTCGAGGAGAAGACCGGAACTTTCGGAAAATCGAACTCCTTCACCTCGATCGCCTCGGGGAAGAAAAGCGTATCGTCCTGTGCATCCACCGTCGCCTTGTGCTTGGCGCGCCAGCGTTGCGGAGAGAGCGCGAAAGGTGCCGGATTTGCGCCCGGGAACAGGATCACGTTGTCGGGCAAGGGATCGGGTTGCTCCTCCTCTTGCGCCAGTGCCGCGCTCGACCCCATTTCGGGGATGTGATGCGCGTTCGGCGTCTGCGGGCCGGCGGGGGCGTCGGGATCTGCCGGGGGGTGGGCCGGGCCGTCCTGAACACCTTCCGCCTGCGCCGCATCCGTGCCGAAGAGCTTGCGCGCGAGCGCCGCCCAGGCAAGAGCTACCAGCCCCACCGCCACGCGGCCGGGCCAGACCGAGCGCCCCTCGGGCGCACGGTATTTCTGTATCGGCGCGAGGGCCGCTTCGTCATCCGGGATACCGAGCTTGAGCTTGTCCTGGTCCATGGCTCAGCCCACCGCCTGTTCGATGCTGTCCCCCAGCTCCGCCGCTGCTGCGGGGCGTTTGCCCTTGGGCAGCGGTTTGAGCCCGACGGATCGGTTGACGATCTCGTCTTTCGGACCGAAGGCCACCAGCTTGCCGCCCTGGACGAAGCCCACAAGATTGACGGATTCCAGCGCCTTGGGGCGGTGCGCGATCACCACGACGATGCCGCCACGCGCCCGGACCGACGCGATGGCCGCGCTGAGCGCCGCTTCGCCATCGGCGTCGAGGTTTGAGTTCGGCTCGTCCAGCACCACGAGGAAAGGCGCTCCATAAAGCGCGCGCGCAAGTCCGACGCGCTGACGCTGGCCCGCCGACAGCGAGGTGCCGAAGGGACCAAGCTGCGTCTGGTAGCCGTCGGGCAGATGGATGATCGTCTGATGCGCGCCTGCAGCCTTCGCCGCCGCCACGACATCCGCATCCGTCGCATCGGGGGCAAAGCGCGCGATATTCTCGGCGACCGTGCCCTCCATCAGCGAAACCTCCTGCGGCAAGTAGCCGATATGATCGCCCAGAAGGTCCACCCGCCATTGATCAAGCGCGGCCCCGTCGAAACGGACATGGCCCCGCAGCAGTGGCCAGATGCCGACGATCCCCTTGGCGAGCGTGGTCTTGCCCGAGCCCGACGGCCCGATCAGACCGAGCGCATCGCCCGATTTCAGATCGAAGCTGACATCGCCCAGCAGCACCGCACCGGAGCCCGGCGCGACGACCGTCATTCCCTCGACGGTGAAGCTCTCAGTCGGCGCGGGCAAGGCGACCATGGTGTCATCATCCTCGAGCGTCGCGAGCGTGTCGCGCAGCCGCGCATGGCTGCGCCGCGCCGCCACGAACCCTTTCCAGTTGCCGATCGCCATTTCCACCGGGGCGAGTGCGCGCGACGCGGCCACCGAACAGGCGATAATCGCGCCGGGCGACAACTCGCCCACGATGGTCAGGTAAGCGCCAAGCCCCAGAAGCGCCGATTGCAGCATCATCCGGGTGACTTTCGATAGCCCGCTGAGCGTGCCGGTGATGTCGCTGGTGCGCGCATGCAGGCGCAGATGCTCGGCATTGGCGGTGTCGAACCGCTCGACCGCGCGACGACCGAAGCCCATCGCGTGCAGCACATCGGCGTTACGCGTGTTGGTGTCGGCGATCATCGCACGCGCGATGGAGGCCTTCTGCAGCTCCCGACCCGAGCGGCGCGACATCATCTCGGTGATGACGGTCAGCGTAATCAGAATGCAGGCCCCGCCGATGGTCATCAGCCCCAGCAGCGGGTGCAGCAGATAGACGAAGCCGAGAAACAGCGGCATCCAAGGCAGGTCGAGCAGCGCAATGGCCCCGGCCCCCGAGACGAAGCTGCGGATCGTGTCGACGTCGCGGCCCCGCTCCAGAGCCTCGGAGGTCGAATAGCCGAAACGCGGCATCTCGATCGCGACGCGATGCGTGAGCGGCGCGAGGCGGTTGTCGATCCGTGCGCCGACGCGCACGAGGATCTGGTTGCGCAGCACATCGAACAGCCCCTGAAACAGGTAGAGCGCGATGGCGAGAACCGAGAGCGCCAGCAGCGTCGGCACAGAGCCGCTGGTCAGCGCCCGGTCGTAGATCTGCAGCATGTAGAACGAGCCTGTCAGCGCCAGAAGGCTGATCACGAAGGACAGGCCAAGAAGAAAGACGATCAGCCCGCGATAGCGGCCGAGACGTTCGGAAACGAGCTCTTCGCTGGCTTGGAAACGGCGACGTGCATTGCTCATGTGATCCTCCCACCAAGATCTTGAGACTTTGAAAAATCACGCCCGGCGGACCCCTCCGCCGGGCGCTACCCCCTTAATTCACCCCGTTGAAATCAGAGGCGTCGAGCATGTGACGGCCCGCGATGTCGATCTCGAAATCGGCATCCAGATCGTCGTCGACATTGCCCGCGACAATCGTGTGCTCGCCGTCGTCGCGCATCTCGTAGGAGACCCGCAGCTCGCCCGCGGCGCTAAAATCGCCCGCCGCGAACAGGACGAAGGATTGCGAACCGGCCGCGCCCTGATCGGCGTCGATCCCGCTCAGGTCGATCTTGTCGCCCGGTGCGAAACCGTTGATCCGGTCGCCATCGGCATCGGCCGCCGAGGTGAACACGAAAGTGTCGTGACCGCCCCCGCCATCCATCACGTTGACCGCGCTGTTGGCGATGATCGTGTCGTCGCCGCTGCCGGTGATGACATTCTCGAAGCTGTAGATCTGATCCGCAGTCTCGCCGATCATCACCTGACCGTGGCCGTTCGTGCCGTGGCCCAGATCGACCTCGACCGAGGCCTGGATCGCGGCGTAGTCGAGCGTATCCGAGCCCTCCCCGCCCCAGTAGCTGTCGGCCCCGTCGTCTTCGGTCGCGATCACGGTGTCGTCGCCTTCATCGGCAAAGACCATGTCGCGGCCTTTGCCAGCCTCGATCACGTCGTCGCCCTCGCCGCCGAAGAGACGATCCGCGCCGCCGTCACCGAAGATCATGTCGTCGCCTTCGTTGCCGAGCGCATTGTCCGCGCCGCTGCCTGCGAAGATGACGTCATTGCCCTCCATGCCGATGAAGGTCTCGGCGGTGTCGTCGCCGACCAGCACCAGCCCGTCGGGCATCGCGCTGTCGGAGCCGTCATCGCTACCACTGCCGCTATCCGAGCCGTCCGGGTTCGTATTGTCCGGACGCGCGCCGTGGCGTGCATCGACAAGCACGTCCTGCGACCGCGTTCCGCCGACCAGAACGTTGTCGCCGCCGCCACCGTGGAAGACGATGCGGTGATCGGATTCGAGTTGCGAGATGTCCACGACATCGTCGCCATCATCGCCGTTCACCGTGATTGTCGAGTAGTTCAGGCTGGTGCCGGTGAAGTCGCCGACGATTTCGACATTGTCGCCGCGCCACCCGCCCGTATTGCCACCGTCGAGCCCGCCATTGCCGTTATCGGCGGTCACGTCGAGCGTGTTGATCGTGATCTCCTCGATATTGGCAAGCTCGGCGATCACCTCGCCATCGCGGGTGATGACGATTTCGGCGGCCGCGTTCTGCACCGTGATATTGGCCGCCATCGCAGCCGCGACAGTGTAGATCACGAAGTTCTCGCGGGTGTTGTTGCCGGTGACGACGAAGCGGTCCCCCGCGGTGCCATTGGCTCCACCATCCACGAAATCACGCCCGTCGGGCCGTTCCGGCTGGTTGCGACGCAGATTGGTCACGTTCCAGATGATGGTGTCGTTGCCATCCCCGCCGGTAATCGTGTCATTGCCTTCGCGACCGTAGATCGTGGTGTCATTCGTCGCGCCGGTCAGGTTGATCACCTCGTCCGTCGCATCGCCGGTGACGATATCGAAGGTCTCGGTGACCTGCGTGCCCGACGCGTCGGTGGCGCGGATCGTGGCGGTGAGCGCCTCATTGTCGCCAAGCCCGCCCTGAATGCGCACCTGATCGTCATTGAAGCCGCCAAGCCGCACCTCCGGCGAGCCGGAAAGCAACTCGTAGGTCGCCTGACCGCCGAAGGGCACATCCGCGCTCAGCCGGGCGATGGTGCCGCCGCCACTGCTGCCGGTCGCGTTCCACATGATGTCCGACATTGGATCGGGATTGAGCGAAATCGTCTCGCCATTCGCGAACTCGGCCCATTCGACGCCGACGAGGATATCCACGCCATCGGTCGCGACCGGGTTGCCCTGATTGTCGGTGCCGCTGCGCAGATCGGTGATCTTCACCGCCTGCTGGCCGTTCATCGAGATCAGCTCGATCCGGTAGTCGTCGCGGTTGCCGGTATAGAGCGCGGTGTCGGTGCCCTCCGTCCCGGTATCGCCGAGGATATGGCCCAGCGAGCCGTCCGAGAACTGAACGCGGGTGTCGCCGGTGCCGTACCAATCCTCGATGAAGCCGGTCACGGTCACCGACTGATCGTGACGGTTGTCGCCGATCCAGTAGAGGTTCGAGTCCACGATCACGCTGTCGCCGAAGATGAAATCGGCCTGCCCCGTAGTCTCGTCGCCGCCATCGCCGAGGCCGGTCAGACGGTCGTCTCCGCCGCCGCCCACGAGATAGTTGTTCATCCCGTTCGAGCCGATGCCATTCTCATCCGCGCCGGTCAGATCGTCATTGTATTGCGAACCGACAAGCCCTTCGAGGAAGGCATACTGGTCCATCAGGACCGAGCCGGTGCCTGCGTTGTTCGAAGTCTGCAGGTTCGCGACCACGTTGATATAGGCGTCCTCGTAGGAGCCGATATCCATGTCGCCCTCGGTGCCGTCTCCGTTGAACTCGATCACCGGGTTGAGCTGCGCGGGGCTGTCGCCATTGAGACGGTCGCCATCGTTCGCGGTCGGGCCGAGGCCCCCTTCGAGCAGGTCGTTGCCCGAGCCGCCGTTGATGTTGTCGTCGCCCACGCCGCCGACCATCCAGTCCGCGCCGTTGCCGCCGAACATCTCGTCGACGCTGTCGCCGCCATCCATGTAGTCGTTGCCGTCACCGCCCATCATCAGGTCGGTGTCGCCCTCGCCATAGAGCCGGTCATCGCCATCGTCGCCGAAGACCTCGTCGATGCCGTCGCCGCCATGGACCTCGTCATCGCCCGCGTTGCCGTGCGAGGTATCCAGCACACCCGGGCCCGCAAAGATCGTGTCATTGCCGTTCCCGCCGAGGATGAAGTCGTCATTCTCGTAATCGGTGATGTAGTCGTCGCCGTCGCCGCCATAGATATGGTC
The DNA here is from genome assembly GCF_002020115.1 of Thioclava sp. DLFJ5-1. NCBI lineage: Bacteria > Pseudomonadati > Pseudomonadota > Alphaproteobacteria > Rhodobacterales > Paracoccaceae > Thioclava > Thioclava sp. DLFJ5-1. The sequence continues at coordinate 448,839 of NZ_MPZU01000002.1, forward strand.
GTTGCCCTGCGCACCTTCGATGCGGTCATTGCCCTCGTCGCCATAGAGCACGTCATCGCCCAAAGCCCCGACGATGAAGTCGTCGCCGGAGAGGCCGATCACCGTGATATGGCCGTCATTGGCCGGACCGCCGGGGATGCTCTCGGTCAGTTGGACATTGTCGAAGAGCGTGTATTGGCCGGTGCCGTCGGTTTCGACCACGATGCTCAGGCCCAGACCCGCGAGATCGGCGGGCACGGCATCGGTGCTCAGGGTCACCATGTTCCAGGCGTCGTCCGTCGTGACGTCGTCGTCATCGAGCGGCGGCGCGAAAACGGCGCTGGCCAACACGGTGCCGTCCGAGGCCACCAGTTTGACCGTGCCGCCGGTCGCGACATAGCCGATCTTGTCGCCCACTTTGAGCGTCAGGGTGTAGACATTTCCCTCGACGAGCTCCGTGGCAGTGTCGGCCGTCATCGACGCATTGCGGCCAAGCTGGGCGACCTGCGTGCCTTCGGGCAGGAAGGGCACCGCAGCTTCGGTGGGCGCCCAGGTGCCGCCGGTGCCGTTGAGGGTCCAGCCCTCGATCACCCCATTGAGATAGGTGCCGCGCGCATTGGTCGGGGCTCCCGCCGCGACGAGATCCTGCGCCTCGAAGCCACCATTTGCGAGCGCGACATCGCGCACCTCATCGGGCAGCCGCTCCAGCGTCGCGTTGAAGTAATCGTTGTCGTCATAGGCGTCATCGACCCCCAACAGACCGTCGCGCGCATTGTCGTGGTAGTCGCCGCTCGAGGTCGTCCCGTCGAGCACATAGGTGGCCGAGGGCGTCGCGAACGCGTCCGGGATATGCTCCAGCCCGGTGGTGCGCATGATCAGATGGGCGAATTGCTCGCCGATGATCTGATCGCCCAGATGGTGGCCGACCGGCATCCGGTAAAGGTAATAGAAGCGGTCGCCATCCTGCAGGCGCTGCGTGAAGTCCAGCATGATGAAGCTGAAGGTGGTGCCCAGCGGGCCGTCGAACATCGCCTGTTCGGCCAGACCGCCGACCCAGAGGTCGATATCCCAGAAGCCCTGATCGCCCTGCCCGCCCGAGAGCGACCAGCCCACACCCGGCGTGTAGGTCGGCTCTCCCGAGCCGCGCATGAACATCAGCGCTTCGTCATGCAGCGGATCGGACGCATCGGCTGCGGCATCGAGAATCGCCTGCGCCGCCGCGCGGATCTCATAAAGCTCGCCCGTGCCCGCTTGATAGGCGTCGCGCGCGGCCTGCAGCCCGAACGTGCCGTCTTCGTCCCGCCCGTAAGCGGCGATGAAGTTCACCAGCGATTCCGGCGTGCGCAGATGCGCCCCGAAATCTTCCCAGCTGTGATAGGGCGCGATGCCCGAGCCGTTGGTATTGTTCGAGGTGTTCTGGGTCAGCCCGTCGAAGACTTCCATACGCAGCTCGTTCAACGTCGGCAGCCCGACATCGCGACCGCGCGCGATATTCAGCGCGGGCAGATCGAGCGGCACGCCCACCAGCGACTGTTGCAGCGCGGCAGTGACGAATTCGTCCATCTCGTTGCCCTGCTGGGTCAGCAGACCCGCCGCGATCCCAGACGCGCCATAGACGTCATATTGATCGGGATTGAGGAAGACGTCGAAGAGGCCCTTCTCGACATAGGTCGGCACGTAGCCCGGCTCGCCCGGATTGACGCCCGCCTCGTCGGTCACCGCGATCTGGACGGTCTCGCGCAGCTGCGAATGGCCCAGACGGAACACGGCCTGCGCGAATTCGAGGCTGATGTTGAGGTTGATATCGGCCGAGTAGGACACGAATTCCGGCAATGCCGGGTAGAGCGTGCCCATGTATTGGTCGACCGCGATATGGTTGTATTCGCTCTCCGTGATGATGCGCGCGGCCTGATAGACGCGCTCGCCATCCCAGGTGAGGCTGTCGACGATGGCCTGCACTGCCGCGTCGTCCGTCAGGTCGGTCCCGGCCCAGCTGTCGAAGGTCGCCTGGTCGATATCCACCGCCAGCCAGCCCTCATGCGCCGCATCCGTGCCGTTCAGCCCGTCGATATCGCCGCTTTCGATCGCATCGCGGACCGCCGACATCATGACGTTGCGGGCCTGAATGTTGTGCTCCTCGTGGAAGACGTGGTGCACCGAGGTCAGCGTGATGTTCTCGTTCACACGGCCATCGCCAGAGACCTTGTGACGGGCCAGAAGCGCGTCATCGTATGTGAAGGCGCCCGCATTCGGGTCCGAGGCCGGGTCGAGCTCATTGCCCTGGAAATCCGCGCCCGGCGCGGCGCCATGCGCGATATCGAGAAGGATCGCCTGATTGGTGTTGCGCACCTCGCCGATATCGGCCGCGGCGCATTTGCCCTCCATCGCGTCCTGCAGGGTCCAGCGCACGAAGGGGTCATAGCCCGCAGCCGCCACAGCGGCGAAGGAGGTGTAGGTCATGCCCCCGATCTCGATCCCGGTCGTGGAAGCGATCGCTTCGAGATCGGCGATGCTCTGATCCGAGCGGAACAGGAAATCGCTCTGCGGCGTGAAGTTCATCCGGCCGATCGCATCTGCGTTGATCCACGGGCAATCGAGCACATCCGTGTCGACCAGTTCGATCCCGATCCGAGCCGCATTGACCTTCATGTCGGCCCAGGTCGCCAATTCGTCCTTGCCCGTGACCTCCGTGCCATCGGGTGCGACTGCCGCCCCCGTCGAGACGTCGAGTTCCACCAGATTGCCATTCGCATCCGGACGATGGACGATCCCGTCCTCGGCCCCGGTGATCAGCTTGCCGGTGAGGACGCCATTGGCATCGTATTGGCGCAGCAGCACGTTGACCGCCTCATGCGAGCCGTAGGTCTGGCTCTGGTCGATCATCAGGCCGGTATTGTTGTTGTAGAGCGGCGTGACACCCGGCAGCAGGTTGCCTTGATCGTCGAAATCCGTATCGGGGTTCGACAGTTTCGCGCGGCTCAACATCATCATGTTCGAGACGCCGGGGATGTAGGCCGGGTTCGTCGCGATCATCTCGGGAACGTTCGGCGTGGTCGCCGCATCCACGTAATCCGGGTTCGGCGCATACATCGGATCAATGTAGAGCGGATCGTTCGGGCTCAGCGGGATCATCACCACGCCGCCGGTCTTCTGGATGAAGTCCAGCCCGTGATCGAAGAACTGACCGAAGGCCACGAACCATTCGTTATAGGTGACACCCCCGAGGATGCCGGGGTTCGGCATGAAGGCGGTGGTGATGTCGCCCACGACGGAGTTCGACACGTCCACGGCCGAGCCGCCCAGATTGTTCATCGCGGCCACGGCGGCCGGGTTGTAGTTCGGATCGGTCATGTCGACATTCGAGCTGGTGATCAGCTGCGAGATCAGGCGCGGGGTGGAATCCACCACGACCGAGCTGTTGAGAATGTCGAGCGTCGAGCCATCGGTGCCGAACTGGTATTCCGCCTGCGCATCCGACATCGCCACCATCATCGACATCGCGTCGACAGTGGGCGTGTAATCGGGATCGCCGGGCATGTTCCCTACCCCATCCGCCACGAACATCGAGGGCGACATCGACATCGGGTTGTCGACCAGCACCTGCTTGGAGGTCGCGACATAATCGGGATCGTCGGGAAGACGGCCCTCGCTGTCGGGCAGCACCAGCGTCACCCACATCTTCTGCACGGTCGCATAAGAGGTGCCGTATTCCGGCTCGGTCGGGTGATTGGTGGTGAACATGCGCAGGAACTCGGTATCGGCCTGCCCCCAATCGGGATGCACATTGCCGCCGGTCCAGACGATGGTGCCATCCGCACCGACGGTATAGCCGCCCGCGAGGTTGTTGTTATAGCCCGACACTTCGCGCACCCCGTTCGGGTCGAGCGCGCTCGTCAGTCGCGAATAATCGTTCAGGATATTTGCCTGTTGCAGCAGATAGTCGAGATCGGCTCCGGCCAGTTTGATCGTCATGTCAGCCCCCTAAGACCAAATCGGGCCGCATCGCGGTCCCGTGTCACACCCATCGCCGGTGCTTGGCTCATTAGGAGGCTGTACGAGACGGCACTTACCCCTGTGTCACGTCTCGCGCCGTCACCCCCCACAAGCACGGCGCTTTTTCCTGCCTTCCATCAGGCCAGCAAATCGAGGGGGCGAAAATTGTCTTAGGTCGAACGAGATTCTCCCCTATGGTCGGGGACGCTCCTCGCCAAAGGACGCAAGGGACTATGGGACAAAGGTCTAAGAGCGATGCGACCAAGGTCGGGGGTTTGGGGGCCCCGGACCCGGTGCAGACGGTGCGAAACCCGTTGCGCTGGTTTCTGGGGTTTTCGCTGTCGCTACAGTTTCTCGTGGGGCTTGGGCTGGTGCTGAGCCTCGTGCTCGCCTCCCTCGCGTACTGGATCAACAACCGTGCGACGACGCGGCTGCTCGATGCCTCTGCCGACACCGCCGCCTTCTACATGCAAAACCTCTTGCAGCCGCATGTGCAGGCGCTGGGCCAATCGGAGGCCCTGCTCCCCGAGGATTTCGCAGCCTTGGATGCGCTCGCGGAGGGGTTTCGCAAACAGGGCAATTTCCTCGCCATCAAGATCTGGAGCCGCGAAGGCAAGCTGGTCTTCGCGCCCGAGACCGGGCATGGCCACGTCCTGCCCGACGATGAGATTTTCGAGGCGCTCAAGGGGAAGGTCTTCGGGCGCTTTCCCGATCTGGAGGACGCAGCCCATGATGCCGAACGCGCGCTGGGCGTGCAGCTCTATGAGATCTACGCCCCGCTGCGCGATATCGAGACGGGCGCTATTCTGGCGGTGGGCGAATTCTATCAGAATGCCGATGTGGTCCGCGGCGCGCTGCTGACCTCCGCCAAGACGACGTGGCTCTTTGTCGGGCCGGTGGCGATCATCGTCTTCACCATGCTGTTCCTGATCGTGCGGCGCGGCAGCCTGACGATCGAGCGCCAGACCGTCGAGCTCCGCCGTCAGTTCGCCGAGCGCGAGCGTCTGCTGCTGGGCAATTCGCAATTGCACCGCTCGATTGCCGAGGCAGCCCAGAACGCCGCCAATATCGACGAGCGCGCGAAGCGGCGTATCGGCGCGGACCTGCATGACGGGGCGTGCCAGCTTCTGTCCTATCTGGTGCTGGAGATCGACCGGCTGGAGCATATGATTCGTTCCCCCGGTGCGACCGATGAGCCGAAAGCGGCCGGGATTGTCGCGGAAATCAAGAAAGTCGCGCGCAAGACGATGGAGGAAATCCGTGCCATCTCGGGCGGATTGGTCGCGCCGCAATTCGACGCCGCGCCGACGCTTTCCGCGCTGATCGAAACGCTCGCCACGGACCATGGCCGACGCACCGGGGCGCAGGTCACGCTCGCGCTTGCGCCGGACGCGCCGGAGCTGACCGAGACGACGCGGCGCACCTTGGGGCGGATCGTGCAGGAAGCCCTCGCAAACGCCGCGCGTCACGCGCCCGGATCGAGCCAGAAAATTGAAACCTATCAAGAAGATGGCTCATTCGTCCTGCGTATCTCCGACAGTGGCCCGGCCCCCGGCTACACCATCGAGCAAGAGCGCGAATACCGCGAGGGCGGGCTTGGCTTGCCGGGGATGCAATTCCGGGCGCAATCGCTTGGCGGCACGCTCGAATTCCGACGTCTTGAGCCGCAGGGCGCGGAGGTGGTTTGCCGCATTCCGCTCGCTCCAGACGCCCCCTGCAGGTGACGCGCACGTAATCCTAACGGTCTATAGCCATAGCCAGATGGGACTATTCTGTAAGCGTCTTTCTTTATTGTGTTTATTCAGGACACCTTCATTCTGTTGGTCAGGGGGAAGAAGGATTTCGCGGCATTCCGGACGGCACGGCCGTCGCGCGTTGGGGAACGCGGTCGCGGGATCGTTTAAGGGGTATTTCCATGTCTGATTTCGTGCCGACGACGGCTTGTATTATCGATGATCATCCAATTTTCCGGCAGGGGCTGTGTGCCGTTCTGCAAGACGCGCTCGGGATCGACGTGATCGATCAGGGCAGTTCTGCCATCGACGCGATCGAGCTTGCCCGAACGCGCAGGCCGGACGTCATGATCCTCGATCTCAGCATGCCCGGCGGCGGGCTGAACGCGCTGCGCAAAATCATTGATCATGACCCGTCCATGCAATGCATCCTGCTGACGGCCTGCGACGAGCCCGCAACCGCGATCGAGGCGATGAGCGCGGGCGCGAAGGGTTACATTCTCAAGGGCGTGGGCGTCTCGGAGTTGCAGGCCGCAATCGACGCGATCCTGCATGGCGGCACCTTTGTCTCGCCCAGCTTCGCGGCGGCGCTGCTGCAGGCGGCGCTCTCTGGGCAGGAGAAATCCGAGAGCGAGAACCTCACCCATCGCGAAATGCAGGTGCTGCGGGAGTTGGAACGCGGCAAGACCAACCGCGAAATCGCCACGCGCCTCGCAATCAGCGAGAAGACGGTGAAGTTCTACATGACGAATATCATGCAGAAATACGGGGTGAAGAACCGCCTGGAGGCCGTGATCGCCCATCGACAGGCGCATGAGCGCGCGCTCTCGTCGCGCCCCTATTGATCCGGCGGAGCGCTGCCGCTCCGCCAGAGGTTCTTCCGATTACAGCGCGGTCCAGCCGCCATCGACCGAGATCGTCGTCCCGGTGATCTGCGCCGCCGCATCCGAGCACAGGAACACGGCGGTGCCGCCGATCTGCTCCACCGTCGCGAATTCCTTCGAGGGCTGACGCGCGAGGATGACCTTCTCGATAACCTCTTCCTCGGTCATGTCGTATTCCTTCGCCGTATCGGGGATCTGTGCCTCGACCAGCGGGGTCTTCACATAACCCGGGCAGATCGCGTTGACGGTGATGTCTTCCTTCGCTGTCTCGAGTGCTGTGACCTTGGTCAGGCCCACGACGCCGTGCTTGGCCGAGACATAGGCCGATTTATAGGGCGAGGCGGTCAGACCATGCGCGGAGGCGATGTTGACCACCCGGCCCCAGCCCGCCTTGCGCATCATCGGAAGCGCGACGGCGGTGGTGTGGAAAGCCGAGGTCAGCATGATCGCGATGATCGCGTCCCATTTCTCGACCGGGAAGTCCTCGATCGGCGAGACGTGCTGGATACCTGCGTTGTTCACGAGGATATCGCATTTGCCCGCCTGCTCGATCAGCGCGCGCGCCTCGGCGCCTTTCGACAGGTCGGCCTTGATGTAGCGTGCGGTGACGCCGAATTCCTTTGCGATATCGGCGGCGAGCTGGTGGTCCTCATCGCGATCGGTGAAGGAGTTGATGACGACATCGGCACCGGCCCGCGCCAGTTCGCGCGCGACCCCGAGACCGATCCCGGAATTCGACCCGGTAATGACGGCGGTTTTTCCCTGAAGCGACATGTTCTCTCCTTCGGTGGCGATAAGTTACGGATTCGCCGGGATCATGCCGTGCCGCGCCTGCGAACGCCATGCTGCAAGCGCAATACCGCGTGATATCGCGGTGAGGACCTTGTTTTCTTGGGGAATGACGTAAAAAAAGACGCCCGCGCTAGGGCGGGCGTCAAGTCATGAGGCAGGTTTCATACAGGCAAGAAACCTATCGAGCAGTGCATCCCTTATAAGCAATCCTGCGCCGCTCTCCAAGGGAAAAGTTTGCGCAGTTTCAAACCTCTCGCTAGCTTGGCGACAATAAATGCAGGCAAGGCAGGGATTGTTAACATGACGAGATCGGTGTTTTTCCATTTACTCGGCGGGGCGCTTTTCGGGCTCGCCCCTGTATTTACAGGGATCGCTGCTGCGGAGCCACAACCTGCGATTGCAATGTATGGAGAGCCTGCACTTCCGGCCGGCTTTACCCACCTGCCCTATGCCAATCCCGACGCGCCCAAGGGTGGCGAGATCAGATTTGGCGTGGCCGGCATGTTCGATTCGCTTAACCCGTGGATTTTGAACGGGCGCCCGGCGGAGGGAATCGGCCGCTATGTCGCCGAATCGCTGATGGGCCGGTCGATGGACGAGCCTTTCACGCTTTACGGGCTTCTCGCCGAATCGGTCGAGACCGATCCTGATCGGACTTGGGTGGAATTCACCCTGCGCCCCGAGGCCAAGTTCTCCGACGGCAATCCGGTGACGGTCGCGGATGTCATCTGGTCCTATGAAACGCTCGGGACAGAAGGTCATCCGCGCTACCAGAACGCCTGGTCGAAGGTCGAGAAGATCGAGAAGACCGGCGAGCGCAAGGTCCGCATCACCTTCAAACCCGAGGTGAAGGACCGCGAAATGGCGCTGATCATGGGGATGCGCCCGGTTCTGGAGAAAGCGCAGTGGGAGGGACATAACTTCGCCTCCACCACCAACATGGCGCCGATCGGCTCCGGCCCTTACGTCGTGGGCCGCGTCGATCCCGGCAAATTCATCGAGCTCAAGCGCAACCCCGATTACTGGGGCAAGGATTTGGGCTTCAACAAGGGCCGGAACAATTTCGACACGATCCGCTACGACTATTTCGGCGATGGCGGGGTCGTGTTCGAGGCCTTCAAAGGCGGCGAGACCGACAGCTATACCGAATGGAACGCTGCCGACTGGGGCCGCAATTACAACTTCCCCGCCGTGCAATCGGGCGACGTGATCAAATCCGAGATCCCGAACGGGCGCCCCTCGGGGATCAAAGGGCTGGTGATGAACACCCGCAACCCGGTCTTCGCCGACTGGCGAGTGCGTCAGGCGATGATCGACGCCTTCAATTTCGAATTCATCAACAAGACCATCAATGGCGGCGCGGAGCCGCGGATCTCCTCCTATTTCTCGAATTCCGAACTGGGAATGAAGCACGGCCCCGCTGAGGGTAAGGTCAAAGCCCTGCTGGAGCCTTTCGCCGATCAACTGCCGCCCGGTACGATCGACGGCTACAGCCTGCCCACGTCCGACGGCGGCGTGCGCAATCGCAAGAACATGCGCGCTGCGGCGAAGCTGCTGGAAGACGCGGGCTGGCAGGTCGATAGCGATGGTGTTCTCAAGAAGGATGGCAAACCCTTCACCTTCGAGATCGTGCTGCAGCAGGGCGCGGCCGAGACCCAGAGCATCGTCGATATCTACACCGAGGCGCTCAAGAAGCTGGGCATCTTCCCTAAAGTGACCGTGATCGATGACGCGCAATATACGCAGCGCACCAACGCCTATGATTTCGACATGGCGTGGTACTGGCGCGCGCTGTCGCTGTCGCCCGGCAACGAGCAGAACCTTTATTGGGGCTCGAAAGGCGTGAAAGAGCCCGGCTCGCGCAACTGGATGGGCATGAACTCCCCCGCTGCCGAGGCGATGGTCAAGGCCATGCTCGACGCCAAAAGCCACGAGGATTTCGTCGCCGCGACCCATGCGCTCGACCGAGTGTTGACTGCAGGTCGCTATGTCATCCCGATCTGGTATGCCCCGGTTGACCGCATCGCCCATATCAAGCAGCTTCACTACCCTGAGAAGACCCCGCTATACGGGGCATGGCCGGGTTTCCAACCCGATGTCTGGTGGTATCAAGAGGCAGGACAATGAAAAAACTCATCCTTCTGGCAGCAGTCGCTGCGGCATTGGCAGGCTGCAACACGGTGGCCGGTGTGGGCGACGACATCTCTGGCGGTGCGCGCTCGGTGCAGGGCTGGTTCAGGTAACCTCGCGGATCTGATCACGATATGGAACCGCGCGAGGTATCTTTGCCTTGTGCCTTGCAAAGCCCCCCGGGCGTCCCTTTCTCAGACATAGGGCCGCCCGTGAGACGAGCCGCGAAGAAAAGGATCAAAAGCGATGAAATGGCACCATATCGAGGAAAACTGGGCGGCATTTTACGAGGCGATCGTGGACAAGTGGCCCGAAGCCGACGAGGCCGAACTTGACGAGATCGACGGCGATCAGAAAGCCTTCATCCGGTATATCGCCGAGCTGACCGAACAGGAGCCGGCCGACGCGCGCGACGAAATCCGCGACTGGATGCGGGGCGAATTGCCCTCCGACGTTGTCATGGACCCGACCCATGACGGTCATTCGATTGCGCTGTCGGCGAAATATGTCGGCGAGGGCGAAGACGAGTATGACGACGACGCCCGCTTCGGCGACGACGACGACGAAGAGTGAGCGTCGCGCGCCGTTGATCGGTTGCAGGGGGCTCTGCCCCCGGCGGCTGCGCGGCCCTTCGCTTGCGCTCCGGGCGTTCGGCGGGGCGTCCTTCACCGGAAGGCCGCTCGTCCCGCCTCACCCCCGGGATATTTTCGCCAAGGCGAAGCGAAAGTGATGTCGGCGCGTTCGGGCTTGCTCGGGCGCCCGCTGCGTCCTAGCTAGGCTGCATGGATTCCGTTTACCGCACAGACCCGATCCCCGACCCGCCTAGCGCCTTCAACATGGCCGCACATGTTTTAGCGGCTGGCGCGGCGACCCCCGATAAGCTCGCGATGCAGATCGTGAAGCCCTCGGGCGCGCAGCGTTGGTCCTATGGGCGGTTGATCGCGGCGGTGCGCGGTGCGGGGACGCTTTTGCTCGAAGCGGGGCTGACGCCCGGCGACCGCGTGATGCTGCGGCTGGGCAACGGGCCGGAATTTCCCATCGCTTTCCTTGGGGCCATTGCCGCCGGGCTCGCGCCCGTGCCGACATCGGCGCAGCTGACCGAGGTCGAGATCACCAAGCTCGCGGCCGATCTCGATCCGGCGGCTGTCGTGGCGGGTGACGGGATCGCCCTGCCCGATCATCCGGCGCGCGTGATCCCTGCCGGCGTGCTGCGCAAGGCCGAGGACGCCGCGCCCTGCGAGTTCGCAATGGGCGATCCGAACCGCCTCGCCTATATGATCTTCACCTCCGGCACGGGCGGTTCGGCGCGGGCGGTGATGCATGCGCATCGTGCGATCTGGGCGCGGCAGATGATGTATCGCGGCTGGTATGGCATGGGGTCGGACGACCGTCTGATGCATGCGGGCGCGTTCAACTGGACCTACACGCTCGGGACCGGGCTGATGGATCCGTGGACGCTCGGCGCGACCGCGCTGATCCCGGCGGACGGAGTGGAGCCGCGCAGCCTGCCCCTGCTGCTCAAACGGTTCGACGCGACGATCTTCGCAGCCGCCCCCGGGGTCTATCGGCAAATCCTGAAACATCACGAGACGCTGTCGCTGCCGAAGCTGCGCCATGGGCTGAGCGCGGGCGAGGCGCTGCCCGAACCCACACGCGCGGCCTGGAACGCGGCGACGGGCGCCAAGGTCTATGAGGCGCTCGGCATGTCGGAATGCTCGACCTTCATTTCGGGTAGTCCCGATCATCCCGCGCCGCCCGGCACCTGCGGCTATCCGCAGGCGGGTCGTCATGTCGCCGTGCTGGGCGACGACGGGCAACCGGTGCCGCGTGGCGAGCCGGGTCAGCTTGCGATCCATGAGAGCGATCCGGGGCTTTATCTGGGCTATTGGAATGCGCCCGAAGAGACGGCGGCGCGCCGGGTCGGCCCGTGGTTCGTGACCGGCGACACGGTCTCGATGGGCGAAGACGGTGCGATCACCTATCTCGGGCGGGGCTATGATATGATGAATGCGGGCGGCTTCCGGGTCTCGCCGATCGAGGTCGAAGAGGTCATGCATGACTGCCCCGGCGCGGGCGACGTCGCCGCCATCGAGATCGCGGTGAAGGCCGATGCCAGTGTCATCGCGCTCGCCTATACCGGCGAGGCCGGGGAAGACACGCTGCGCGCTCATGCCGAGGCGCGGCTAGCACGTTACAAGCAGCCCCGCCTTTACGCCCATATCGCCGCCCTGCCCCGCAACCGTAACGGCAAGGTGCTGCGATCCGAAATCCGCACCATGCTGCAACAGGAGGTCACCTCATGATCACGCTCGATATTTTCGCCGATCCCGTTTGCCCGTGGTGCTTCATCGGCAAGGCGCGGCTGGACCGAGCCTTGGCGCAACGCCCGAACCACCCGTTCCAGCGTGCCTGGCAACCGTTCGAGCTGAACCCGACGATGCCGCCCGAAGGGATGGCGCGCGCCGATTACCTGCAGGCGAAATTCGGTCAGGATGGGGCCGCGAAGATGCATGTGCAACTGCTCGAGATCGCCGAGGCCGAGGGCTACGATTTCCACCCCGAGCGCGTGACCCATCAGCCCAATACCCGCAACGCGCATCGCCTGCTCCATTGGGCGGGTCTGGAAGAGCGTCAGGAAGATGTGATGGAGAGGCTGCTGGCCGCGCATTGGCGCGACGGGCGCAATATCGGCGACGCGACCGTGCTGTGCGAGGTGGCTGAGGCCGCGAAGATGGATCCGCGGCTGGTGGAGCGGCTGCTGGCGTCGGATGCCGATATCGACACGATCGTCGCGAAAGAAGCGCATGCGCGCGAACGTGGGATCAACGCGGTGCCCTCGGTTGTTGTCGCCAATGCTCATCTGGTGAGCGGCGCACAGCCGACCGATTTGTGGCTGAAGGTGATCGACGAGCTGTCCGGCGCACCCTCCGACGCAACGCAGCACTGATCCACGTTCCGCGCGCGTAGCCCCCAGGTTCACTCTCGCGTGAGCGCACAGGGGGCTGCGCGCCCGGCCCTCTGGCCATCGGCGCGCATTCCCCTATTTTGCGCACGGAATTCCTCCGACTTTCGGAAAGTCCCCCAGAATGTCCCAGATCTCTGACGCGCCCCGGGCGCGCACGCCTCTTTCGCTGCCCGAACTGACGGTCATGCTCGCCTCGCTGATCGCGACGGTCGCCTTCTCGATCGACGGGATGCTGCCGGCCCTGCCGCAGATCGCGGAGGAACTGAGCCCCGATGCGGTCAACCGCGCTCAGTTGGTGCTGACCTCCTTCGTGCTGGGTATGGGCGTCGGCACGCTGTTTGCCGGGCCGATCTCGGATGCGCTCGGGCGTCGCAAGACCATCGCAGGCGGCATCGCGATCTACATGGTCGGGGCGTTCGTCGCCGCCCACGCACAAAGCTTAGAGGCGCTGCTGGCCGCGCGGGTGCTGCAAGGGATCGGCGCTTCAGGCCCACGGATCACCGTGATGGCGCTGGTGCGCGATCTGTTTGCCGGGCGCGAGATGGCGAAGATCACCTCCTTCATCATGATGATCTTCATCCTCGTCCCCGCGGTGGCGCCGTCGATCGGCCAACTCGTGATCGCGTTTGCGGGCTGGCGTGGCGTGTTCTGGGCCTTCATGGTCTTTGGCTGCGTCGGCGTGAGCTGGCTGATGATCCGGCAACCGGAAACGCTCGCCCCCGAGGATCGCCGCCCGTTGAACGTGTCGAAGCTGCGCGCTGCGGCGCTGGAAGTGATCACCCATTCCGATGTGCGGCTCTATATCGTGACGATGACGCTGGGTTTCGGGCAGATGTTCGCGCTGCTGTCGACCGCGCAACAGCTTTACGCGGCGCATGGCGTGACCGACACCTTCCCGATGTGGTTCGCTATCGGCGCGCTGATGGCGGGCACGGCCACGATCTTCAATGCGCGCTACGTGATGCGGCTGGGAATGCGCAAGATCGTCAAAGGGACCTATATCTCTCAGGTGGCGATCTCGGCGGTGATGCTGGTGCTGGTGCTTAGCGGGCTGACCGACGGCGCGTCGGGCTTCCCGTTCATCTTCGTCTATTCGGTCTCGGTCTTCGCAATGGCGGGCCTGACTTTCGGGAACCTGAACGCGCTGGCGCTGGAGCATATGGGCCATATCGCGGGCATGGCGGCCTCGATCGTGGCCGCGATCTCGACGGTCGGCGCGGTGGTGATCGCAGCCCCCGTGGGTCTGTCCTTCAACGGCACGGCACTGCCGATGGTGGTCGCGACGTTGATCTGTTCGAGCCTCGCCTGGTGGCTGATCCGCAAGACGCAGGAGACCGACTGACGGGGCTTTACGCACGGGAGCAAAGGGCGCATACCCGCGCATCTTTCCCCGGTCCCGAGTCGCTCCCGATGTCCTCGCCCTATGCCCGTCCCGGGTTCTACGATGAGGCGCTCGCCAAGGGCCGCCACCGCGAGATCGTGGGCGGTCGCTGGGACGAGACCGGCCGCGCGCAGATGGCGGCGCTCATGGATCACGGATTGCGACCCGATCACGTGCTTCTCGATATCGGCGCGGGCGCTTTGCGGCTTGGCTGCAAGGCGGTGCCCTATCTGGAGCCGGGCCATTACTGGGGCACGGATGCCTCGCGCCCGCTGATGCTGGCGGGCTATGCGGCGGAGCTGGATGCCCGCGAGCGGCTCGATCCTGTGCAACTGGTGGAGGACGCGGGTTTCACCTTCGCCGGTGTCACCGACACGATCACCCATGCCATCGCCTTCGGCGTCTTTCCGCATCTGGAGAGCGACGCAATTGCACGCTGTCTCAATGGGTTGCAGCGCTTTCCTCATCTGGAATGCGTGCTGCTGACGGTGTTCCTCGCGCCCAAGGATGCCACGAGCCACCGCCAGAAAGACGGCGTCGTCACCCATGCCGCCCGAGCGCCGTATCACCTCTCGGAAACCACGCTTTACGCGATGGCGGACGCGTCGGGCTGGAGCCTCACCAGCGACGACCGGATGCTGCCGCGCGGACAGGTTATGTTCCGCGCGGAGCCCCTCAGGCCTTCGCCTTCTTCGCTTCGATAACCTTCTCGGCCAGATCGCGGGCAATCGCGAAGGCGCCCTTGATCTTGTCCTTGTCGTTCTTCCAGTCGCGGCGAATGACCAGCTTGTTGTCCTTCACCTTCGCCAGATCGCGCTGCGCGGTCAGGAATTCCACGAGACCCTGCGGGTTCGGGAATTTGTCATTGTGGAACTGGACGGTCGCGCCTTTCGGACCGGCATCGAGCTTGGCGATCATCGCGCGCTTGCACATCGCCTTGATCCGGACGACCAGCAGCAGTGTGTTGACCTCTTTCGGCAATTCGCCAAAGCGGTCGATCAGCTCGGCGGCGAACCCTTCCAGCTCGACCTTGGTGGTCAGGCTCGAGAGGCGACGATAGAGGCCGAGGCGGACGTCGAGATCGGGGATGTAGCTGTCGGGGATCATCACTGGCACGCCGAGATTGATCTGCGGCGACCAGTCGCCATCCGCCGTCTCGGTCAGTTCGCCCGATTTCAGCTTCGAGATCGTCTCTTCCAGCATCGACTGATACAGCTCGTAGCCGACCTCGCGGATATGGCCCGACTGTTCCTCGCCCAGAAGGTTGCCCGCGCCGCGCAGATCGAGGTCCTGCGAGGCAAGGTTGAACCCCGCTCCGAGGCTATCGAGCGAGCCCAGCAGACGCAGCCGCTTCTGCGCCTGCGGCGTCAGCGGCATTCGCGGCTTCGTCGTTAGATAGCAATAGGCCCGCGTCTTGGCGCGGCCCACACGCCCCCGGATCTGGTAAAGCTGGCTCAGGCCGAACATATCGGCGCGGTGGATCACCATCGTGTTCGCGGTCGGAATATCGAGGCCGCTTTCGACGATCGTCGTCGCCAGCAGCACGTCGTATTTGCCGTCGTAAAACGCGTTCATCCGGTCATCCAACTCGCCCGCGGCCATCTGGCCATGCGCCACGAGATATTTCACCTCGGGCACGTGGGTTTGCAGAAATTCCTCGATTTCGGGAAGATCGGAAATCCGCGGCACGACATAGAAGCTCTGCCCGCCGCGGTAATGCTCGCGCAGGAGCGCCTCGCGCACGGTGACGGTGTCGAACTCCGAGACATAGGTGCGGATCGCGAGACGGTCGACGGGCGGCGTGCCGATGATCGATAGGTCGCGCACCCCGGTCAGCGAGAGCTGCAGCGTGCGCGGGATCGGCGTCGCGGTCAGCGTGAGGACGTGAATTTCCGAGCGCATCTCTTTCAGGCGCTCTTTGTGCTGCACGCCGAAATGCTGTTCTTCGTCGATGACCAGGAGGCCGAGATTGGCGAATTTCACCGATTTCGCCAGAACCGCATGGGTGCCGATCACGATATCGACCGTGCCATCGCGCAGCCCCTCGCGGGTTTTGGTGGCCTCCTTGGCGGACACAAAACGGCTGAGCGGTTTCACGTTCAGCGCGGTGCCCCGGAAGCGTTCGGCGAAGGTCTTGTAATGCTGGCGCGCAAGCAGCGTCGTCGGCGCAATCACCGCAACCTGCATGCCCGATTGCGCGGCTACGAAGGCCGCGCGCATAGCGACCTCGGTCTTGCCGAAGCCCACATCGCCCACGACGAGACGGTCCATCGGCGTGCCCGATTTCAGATCGTCCACGACATCCTCGATCGCGCTCATCTGATCGTCGGTCTCGGTATAGGGGAAGCGCGCGGCGAAGCTTTCCCACTCGTGATGCGGCGCTTCGAGAATGGGCGCGTTGCGCAGGTGGCGCTCGGCCGCGATCCGCATCAGCTTGTCGGCGATCTGGCGGATGCGCTCTTTCAGCTTGGCCTTCTTGGCCTGCCACGCGCCCCCGCCAAGCTTGTCGAGCAAGCCTTCCTCATGGCCGTAACGGCTGAGCAGTTCGATATTCTCGACCGGCAGATAGAGGCGATCCCCGCCCGCATATTCCAGCAGCACGCATTCATGCGGCGCACCGAGAGCCGTGACCGTCTCCAGCCCCTTGTAGCGGCCGACCCCGTGATCGACATGGACGACCAGATCGCCGGGCGACAGAGTCGTGTGTTCGGTCAGGAAATTCTCGGCCTTACGCTTGCGCCGCGGCTTCGAGACGAGCCGTTCGCCCAGCACGTCCTGCTCGGAGATCACGGTCATCTCGCCGCCGTCACGCGGGGCTTCGAAACCCTCGTCGAGCGGCCAGACGGTGAGGTTCACCCCCGGCCCGATCTCGCGCGCAGAGCCGATCAGCTTGGCGCCGATCAGCCCTTCGTCTTCCATCAACCCGCGCAGACGTTCGCGCGCGCCTTCCGACCACGAGGCGATCACCACGGGCCCATCGGCCAGACGCGCCTGAACATGATCCTTCAAGGCGCTGAACAGGCTGACATTTTCGACCTTGCGTTCAGGCGCGAAGTTGCGCCCCACGCGCCCGCCGGCATTCAGGATGCCGGGACCGGGCGGCGCCGGGATCACCTGCAGGCGCAGCACGCGAAGCGGCTTCAACACCGCCTCCCAACCCTCTGGGTTCAAATACAAAAGCTGCGGCGGCGCGGGTTTGTAAACCGAATCCAGCCGGTCGCGCCGGGTCATCGCCTCGCGCCGCGTGTCGTACTGATCCGCGATGCCTTCCCAGCGGCTTTCCTGCTGCGCGGCGATCTGGTCGTCGAGCATCACCGACGCGTCGGGCAGATAGTCGAAGATGGTCTCGAGCTTTTCATGGAAGAAGCCCAGCCAATGCTCCATCCCGGCCTGTTTGCGCCCTGCCGAGACGGCCTCATAAAGGGGATCTTCCGCGCCGCCCGAGCCGAATTCGATCCGGTAATTCTGCCGGAAGCGCGTGATCGCCGCCTCGTCGAGGATGACCTCGGAGACCGGGGCCAGTTCCACGCCTTTCAGCTTCTCGGTTGTGCGCTGGCTCACCGGATCGAAGCGGCGCGCGTCGTCGAGCACATCGCCGAACAGATCGAGCCGCACCGGCCCGCCTTCGCCCGGCGGGAAGATGTCGATGATGCCGCCGCGGATCGCGTAATCGCCGGGCTCGGAGACGGTCGAGGCCTGCGAGAAGCCCATCCGCACAAGGAATTCGCGCAAAGCGCTCTCGTCGATCCGCTTGCCGACCTGCGCGGTGAAGCTCGCACCCGCCAGAACCTCGCGCGCGGGCACGCGCTGCATGGCCGCCGAAAGCGTCGTCAGCAGAACGAACGGCCCGGGCATCCCCGAGGCCAGCGCGGCCAGCGTCGCCATCCGCGTGGCCGAGATATCGGCATTGGGCGAGACCCGGTCATAGGGCAGACAATCCCAAGCCGGGAAGTCGAGTACAGTCGCCTCGGGCGCGAAGAACGCAAGTGCCCCGCGCATGGCCGCCAGACGGCGATCGTCGCGCGCGACATGGATGACCGATTTGCCCTTCGCGAGCTCTTTGGCCAGCAAGGCGGCGTCGAACCCTTCCGGGGCGCCCGAGAGAAGAAAATGCTCCATAGCCAAGCGAGGTATCGGCCCTGCCGCCGGTGTCAAGTTGCTTCGCGCGTCAAACCAGCATCGAAGCGAGAAGGTTCTGATACATTCCCCAAAGTGCGCTCACTATGATCGCGACCACGCCAATCGCCTGCACGTTCAGCCGGTGACGCGAGAGCGCCTTGATCGCAAGCGTCGGATCATGCGCCAGCGCTGGGTCCGCGTCGAGTTTATGCGCCAGACGCAGGCTCAACCCGAACACCCCCATCATCGGTACCAGCAGCAGCGCGAAAGCTTGCGCCGTCTCCGAGCCATAGATGAAACCGGTGATCAGCAGAAAGCTCAGCATGAACGGGATGGAGATCGACATCGAGAATCCCGCATCGCGCCGGATCCGGTTCAGCCTGCGCGCGTTCAGCGCCGTCATCGCGGCGAGATCTTCGGCCGCCTCTCCACCCTTGCGGCGCGCGCGGATCACCATGTCCCACGGCACGCCCAGCACCCAATGCGAGGCCGAGGACCAGACCGCGGCCAGCGCGATCCAATACCACAAGTTGGAAAAGCTGCGCAGGTCGATCAGCCGCGCGATCGTGTCGAAAACTTCCAAGCCCCTCGCCCTCGTTCTTCCGGGTCGTCGTGTCGCGGCCCCTCTCGTCGATGCATAGACCAGCCTCGGCCCGAGCGGAACCCCGTGCGGATCTGCCGCGCTTGCCTGTTACATCGATCCATGGCACCCATTTGGCCGAGCCAGAGGAGCCTGCCGATGAACCCGATCCTTCCGCCCTTCCCCCACACCCGTCTGCGCCGGATGCGCCGCACTGCAGCGCTGCGTGATCTCGCGCAGGAACACCGGTTGAGTGTGAAGGACATGATCTGGCCGATCTTCATCACCGACGTGCCGGGCGCGGATGTCGAGGTGCCCTCGATGCCGGGCGTCGTGCGTCGTACGCTGGAGGGCGCGGTGCGCGCCGCTGAAGAGGCCGCAAAGCTCGGCATTCCGGCGATCTGCCTCTTTCCCTATACCGATCCGGCGGTGAAGACTGAGGCCTGCGAAGAGGCCTGGAACCCCGAGAACATCACCAACCGCGTGATCCGCGCGATCAAGGCCGAGGTGCCCGAGATCGCGATCATGACCGATATTGCGCTCGATCCCTACAATGCCAACGGCCATGACGGGCTGGTGCGCGACGGGATCATCCTCAACGACGAAACCGTTGAATGTCTTGTAAAAATGGGGATTGCGCAGGCCGAGGCCGGTGCGGATATCCTCGGGCCCTCGGACATGATGGACGGGCGGATCACGGCGCTGCGCTCGGCGCTCGAGGCTGCGGGCCATGCCGATGTGACGATCCTCAGCTATGCTGCGAAATATGCGTCAGGTTTCTACGGGCCGTTCCGCGATGCGGTGGGCGCGACCGGCGCGCTCAAGGGCGACAAGAAGACCTACCAGATGAATCCCGGCAATTCCGACGAGGCGATCCGGCTGGTCGCGCGCGATCTCTCCGAGGGCGCGGATATGGTGATGGTGAAGCCGGGGATGCCCTATCTCGACATATGCCACCGCGTGAAAGAGCAGTTCGGCGTGCCGACCTACGCCTATCAGGTGTCGGGTGAATACGCGATGATCATGGCGGCGGTGAAGAACGGCTGGCTAGACCACGAGAAGGTCATGCTCGAAAGCCTGATGAGCTTCCGCCGCGCGGGCTGCGATGGCGTGCTCACCTATTTCGCGCCGGAGGCTGCGAAACTGCTCGGTAACGGCTAAGCAGGGTCTTGCCACTTCAGCGTGAATGGGCTCAAGAAGAAGTGACAAAGCGGGTTCCCTCGTCTATTAATTGTGCCAAGCGGTCGTAATAAGACCATTCAGCCCGGCGCGAGATCGGGCATATCGAGCGGAGCGACAGACATGACGAAACTTTCCAGACGGACCCTTCTGGCGATGGGCGGTGCGGGGCTTGGCCTTGCAGCCTGCGGCAACGGCGTGGGCAGCGCAGGCAGCGCCAAGCTGGACGCGCGGGTCGATGCGACCCGGAACTACCTCCTGACGAAATATCCCGGCACCCGCGATCTCGAGAACAAGTCGGTCGGCGTGCTCTGGATGCCTTTGATGACCGAAGCGGGTTTCGGCATCGGTGGCGCATTCGGGCGCGGCGCGCTGCGGATCAACAACGTGACCGTGGATTACTACTCGGCAGCGGCGGCGAGCTTCGGTCTGCAGATCGGCGCGCAGCAATATGCCCATGCCCTGTTCTTCATGACGCCCGAGGCGCTTGCCGGCTTCCGCCGCGGCGATGGCTGGCAGCTCGGCGCGGATGCGCGCTATGCGGTGCCGGATCAGGGCGGCGCGATTTCGGCCTCCACCCTGACCTCGACCGCGCCGATCATTGCGCTGGTCTTCGGCCAGGCCGGTCTGATGGCGGGCGCGACGCTCGCGGGCACGAAATACACCCGTATTATACCGTAAGATCAGCCGCTTCGGCGGCTCTCTTCACCCAAGACATAAAGAAAGCCCCGCAGATCGCTGATCTTGCGGGGCTTTTCTCTATTTGTGAGTTGCGAAGGATCAACCGCCGAGGATGATCCGCACATAATTCCGGGTCTCGCGATAAGGCGGAATGCCGTTATGTTTCGCGACGGCCTCCGGCCCCGCATTGTAAGCCGCAAGCGCCAGCCGCCAGCTTCCGAACCGGTTATACATCATCTTCAGATAGCGCGCGCCGCCTTCGAGGTTCTGCGCCGGATCGCGGGGGTTCACGCCCAGTTTGCGCGCGGTAGCGGGCATCAACTGCGCCAGCCCCATCGCGCCCTTGTGCGAGCGCGCCTGCGGGTTCCATCCGCTCTCCTGCTGGACAAGCCGCAGGAACAGATCGGTCGGGATGCCATGGCGCGAGGCCACCGATTTCGCGGTGCTCATATATTGGCCGCGATACTTGCCGTTGTAGCGCGGCACGTTCTCGACACTGGCGGTCTGGGTCAGCTTGCCCTTGGGCGTCAGCCGCGAGGAATGTTCATATTGCTGGGCGGCACGGGTATCGAGAATGTTGGTCTGGTTTCGGAACAGCATCGCGCGGGATTTCGAAGAACTCCCCTGAAGCCGCAGCCCCTCTGCCTGGGCGCTCATTGGGCCCACCATCACCGTTGCCGCGGCAAGCGCCGCCAGCCCGAGAATTCCGATCGTTCTACGCATCGGCCCCCACCACTCACTGTCCACGTATTCTGGGGCAAACTATAGAGAAATCAGCGAAAAGTTAAAGCAAAACGCCAATCGTCTCGGCAACCTCCCGCCGATAAGCTGCCGTTGCGTCAGATTGCGTGCGCCTGTTGCTTTTTCGCATCGGCCTTGATCGGGCCGTGAAACAGCTCCTCCACGAAGATCGAAACGAGCTGAGAGCGGCCCGACACGCCCGCCTTGCGATAGACGGAATTGAGGTGGGATTTCACCGTGGCCTCGCTGGAGCCGCGGAAAGAAGCGGTCTCCGAAACCGAGAAGCCCTTGATGGTGAAGGCGGCGACATCGGCCTCTGCGGGGGTCAGCCCCCATTGGTCGAACTGCGCGCTCATCATCTCGGCCATTGCGCCTTGTGCAGCCCCGATCGTGCGGTCGGCATGCGCCTGACGTCGCAACAGCGCCCAAAGCACGGCGGCCTCGACGACGATCCCCGCGATCAGGCCGAGATTGGCGAAAAGCTCCATGTTGAGATGCAGGGAGAGACGCCCGGCCTCGCGGAAGTCGTCGAACACGTCGGCCACGAAGAGCGATGTGCAGGCGGCTTGGAATATGATGAGGGCGACCAACGCGCCCTCTTTCGTCCAGATTGAGACTCGCTCTCGCGAAACCGCCATCGGCGCTTACCCTCTGTTGCCGCGGAACACCTTCTTACCGGTGATCATCGCGCGCGCAAGGTTCACGCGCAACCGGCGGCTCTCAAAGACCACGGCAGCGATATGGGCGGCGATCGAAACCTCGGCCCAGTTGACGGCGAGTTCATGCACTTCCTCGGGCCATTTCACGCCCCAATAGGCGTCAGTGGTCATCAACCAGCCCGATCCCGCAATGACGAGAAGCGTGATCAAAAGGTTGTAAATCATCAGCGCGCCGAGCGGCGAATGTCCCAGATGCGCGTGCCGCCGCCCCGTGGCCATATCGCGCAGCTGCGTCAGCGCGCCGGTGGGCGATGGCGGGAAATCCTTGAAGCGCGCGTGGCGGGTGCCGAACAGACCCCAGAGGATGCGCGCCGTCACGAGGCCCGCGACCGTGTAGCCGATCCAGTGGTGCAGATCGTGCTTCGGCGAGGTGAAGAACGCATTGGCGGTGAAGAGGCCCGCGATGGACCAGTGGAACACCCGGACGAAGGGGTCCCATACGCTATGCGCACCGACGGGCGGCGGTTCTGCGTGAGACGTCTCCTGCGACGGAAGATCGGTAAAGCTCGCGTCTTCGATGGCCATGATCGGGCCCTCCTGCTGCTTCGGGAAAGACTGGCGTGAGGAGGACGGGCCGGATCGTGCCGGCCCGCCCCTTGAGGATCGGATCAGTTGCTGTCCGAGCGCTTCACCTGCTGAAGCTTGGAGTTGAAGAAGAGCTGAGCGCGCTTGCCGTCCTTCATCGCGTAGACTTCGATATAGCCGTCTTCCATTTCCATCCGGCGCACGTCGTAGCCCTGATTTTTCAGCTCGGCTGCGAGCTTCTGCTCTTTCGCCGGGGCCACGGCGCCTTCGCCACCTTCTGCGAGTGCGGGGAGAGTGGAGGCTGCGGCAATCGTGGCGCTCGCGGCGATCAGCATCAGGTATTTCATGGGGTATCTCCTCATGGGATGTGGGGTTGCTCGACCGGATCGGGTGGGGTTCGTCCCCCGTGTGCCGTCCGGCTCGTCCAGACCTGTGGCAAACCCACGGCGCCATCTATCGGCGCAAGGTTGGAAATCCGGGGCCGAAATCGCTCTCCAACCAAAGATGCACGCGGGATTTCGCCGCTTTCCGTCACGGTTGAGCGAAGCTTCGCCCCTAGGCTCCAGCGGGGCTCTGCTCTATACCCTTTGGGACCAATTCTAGAATCGCGAGGCGGAGGCAATATGGCAGGCAGCGTCAACAAGGTCATTCTGATCGGCAATCTGGGCCGCGACCCGGAGGTGCGGACCTTCTCGAACGGCGGCAAGGTGTGCAACCTGCGCATCGCCACGTCCGAGAACTGGCGCGACCGCAATACCGGCGAGCGCAAGGAGCGCACCGAATGGCATTCGGTCGCGATCTTCTCGGAGCCGCTGGCGAAAGTGGCGGAGCAATATCTGCGCAAGGGTTCGAAGGTCTATATCGAGGGCCAGCTCGAAACCCGCAAATGGCAGGACCAGAACGGTCAGGACCGCTACTCGACCGAGGTCGTGCTGCGCCCCTATCGCTCGGAACTGACCATGCTCGATGGGCCAGGCGGCTCGGGCGGCGGTCAAGGCGGCGGTGGCGGTGGCTATGGCGGCCCGTCCTCGGGTGGCGGCGGCTACGATGATGGCGGCGGCTATGGCGGCCCGTCCTCGGGCGGCTCCGGTGGCGGCGGCGGTGGCCGCTCGGATTTCGACGACGAAATCCCGTTCTGAGTTCCAGACAAGAAAGGCCCCCGGTTCGGGGGCCTTTGCTTTTGTAGCGATCTGGATCGGGGCTAGCGGCGCGCTCGCGCCCTGCCCTTTACTTCTCGGCCGTCTCGCCGTTCAGGAGCGGGCGCAGATCCGAGGCGATCACGCGCTCGGTCAGCGGACCGGCGAAGCGATAGAGCACTTTGCCCGTGCCATCGATCACGAAGGTCTCTGGCACGCCGTAAACGCCCCAGTTCAGCGCCATCTTGCCGTTCGGATCGGCGCCGAGTTCGGCAAACGGGTTGCCCATCTCGCTCAGGAAGCCCTGCGCTTTGACGGGCTTGTCCTTGTAATTGACCCCGTAGATCGGGATACCCTCTTCGGCGAGCGCTTCGAGGTTGGGATGCTCCACCCGGCACGGCGCGCACCACGAGGCCCAGAAGTTCACCAGCTTCACCTTGCCGTCCTTCAGATCGGCATCGGTGAAGGGCTTGAAATCACCCAGCGGTTCAAGTTGCACTGGCGGCGCGGGCTTGCCCGCGAAAGCGGTCGGCAGCTGCGTCGGGTCCTCGCGCGTCATCCCCCAGATGAACACGCCCGCAAGCCCCGCGAAGATCAGCGGCGGCAGCAGCATAAGCGGCTTAACCATGTGCGCCCCCTTTCCGGCGGGCCTCGGCCTCGGCCAGTTGACGTTTCACCTTCGCGCCACGCATCAACGAGACGACGATGATCAGCACCAGCAGCACGACCGTCGAGGCCCAGGCGATGTTGACGGTTTCGGTGTAGGATTTGGTAGACGGGTCCACGAGGACGACGCCGCCCTCGGTGACGGTGCCGCCTTGCTCGGTCGTATCACTCATGCCATGCGCTCACGTTGCTGGATGGCGCCCAGTCGGCGCGCGCGGACCTCGGTGCGGGTGCGGATCAGCACCAGCGCGAGGAAGAAGAAGATGAACCCGGCCATGCACAGAAGCAGCGGGAACCAGTAGACATCGGCGATGTGCTGCTCGGAATCCATCGAGAGCGTCGCGCCCTGATGCAGCCCCTGGTTCCAGAAATTCGCCGCATAGCGCGAGAGCACCGCAAACACCCCGCCGACGAGGCTGAGCACGCCGGTCAGATCGGCGGCGGTATCGGGGTTCTCGACCGCAGCCCAGAGCGCAATATAGCCGAGGTAGAACAGGAACAGGATCAGGAACGAGGTCAGTCGCGGATCCCATTCCCACCACGTGCCCCACATCGGCTGGCCCCAGACCGCACCGGTGATCAGCGCGATCAGCGTCATCACAGCGCCGATGGGCGCCGCGGCTTTCGCGGCCAGCGCCGAGACATGGTGGCGCCGGATCAGCCAGATCAGCGAGGTCACGACCATCATCACCCAGATGTTGATCGCCATCATCGCGGCGGGGACATGGACATAGATCACCTTCACCGAGCCGCCGAAATTCTCGGCCGCCGGGACGAAGAAATAGCCCCAGACCAGCCCGACGATCAGCGTGATCGCGGCAATTCCTACCGTCCAGGGCAGGATCTTGTCCGTGGTCTTCATGAATTTGACGGGGTTGGCGTATTCCCAGATCGACATCTTGTTGTTCTGCTCACCTTCTGGCCAGGTTGGCTCTGTGTATCACGGCTCTTCCTATCACGGCGCGCGCGCGGGTTGCGCTAGCGCAGATTGACGCGGATCGCGGCGGCCGAGGCGAAGGGCACCAGCGCGACCGTCGCCGCCGTGATCCCGGCCAGCATCAGAAGCGGTGTCTCAGTGTCCATCCCCTCGGCGCCACGGCGCACGAGCTCCGCACCGAAGATGAGGGTCGGCACATAGAATGGCAAGACCAGCAGCGACAACAAAAGACCGCCGCGCTTCAGCCCGACCGTCAGCGCGGCCCCGAACGTTCCCAGAACCGACAGCGCCGGCGTGCCCAGAAGAAGCGAGATCACCATCCAGACATGCGCGCCCTGCGGCAGATGCAGCAAGATCCCGAACACGGGCGCAGCGACCACGAGCGGCAATCCGGTCGTGATCCAATGCGCGAGCGCCTTGATCGAGACGACCCCTTCAAGCGGCACGGGCGCGGTGACCAGCAGATCGAGCGAACCATCCTCGTAATCGAGCGCGAAGATCCGGTCGAGCGAGAGCAGGCAGGCCAGAAGCGCGCCGACCCACAGAATACCCGGAGCGATCCGCGCGAGGATTTTCCCCTCGGGGCCGACGCCGAACGGGACCAGCGTCACCACGATCAGGAAGAAAGCCAGCCCGAGGCCGAAGCCGCCGCCCGCACGCACCGCGAGGCGCAGGTCTCGCATGAGAAGCGCGATCATGCCCGACCTCCTTCGCCAGCCAAGGGGGCGCTGCCCCCTTCGCGGCTGCGCCGCTCATCCCCCGGGATATTTCCGCCAATCCGAAACAGCGCGCAGCTCCTTTCGGCTTGGTCCAAATATCCCCGCCGGAGGCTCCCGACCGCGCCGATAGCGCGCCGCGCGATCATAGGAAAGCCTCGTCGAAAGCACCCTGCATCCCGCCCTCTTCCGGCGTCTTGGCCTTGAAGGGCGTCAGGTCGAGCACGGAGGCCTCGTTCAGCCCGAGATCGATATGGGTCGCGATCAGCGCCGCCCCGCCGCTCGCCAGATGGCCGCGCACGGCCTCGGCGAAGAGCGCGACAGAGGCGGTATCGAGCGAGACGGTCGGCTCGTCCAGCACCCAGATCGGGCGACCGGTCACCAGAAGCCGCGCAAGACCAAGGCGGCGCTTCTGCCCGGCAGACAGGCTATGGGCGGGCCGCGTCTCGAGGCTTTGCAGGTTCATGCGTTCCAGCGCCGGTTCGATATCGTTCGTCGCGTAGACCGAGGCCCAGAAGCCGAGGTTCTCGCGCACCGTCAGCGTCGATTTCAGCCCGTCGGAATGGGCGGCATAGGCCATGCTCTCGGGCGGCATCGAGACCGTCCCGGCCAGCGCCGGTTGCAGCCCGGCCAAGGTGCGCAGAAGCGTCGTCTTGCCGACCCCGTTGGGGCCGCGCAGCACGAGCGCATGGCCTGCGTCGAGCGAAAAGCTCAGGTCTTCCAGAACCGGGAGACCACCGCGCGACACCGCGAGCCCTTCGACCGACAGCATGCTCATTCAGGCGTCTCGGGCGTGGCGGGGTTTTCCGGTATAGCGATCAGCGCGCAGCCGACCCGACGGCCCTCCGACAGCAGCACGTTATATGTGCGGGCCGCGGACGGTGTCGCCATGCCCTCGCACATCAGCCCCTCGGCCTCCAGCTCGGCCACGAGGTCCTTCGGCAGATGGGCGATCTCTTCGCCGGTGCCGATGAACAGCACGTCGAGCTTGTCTGCGAGTGCGCGCAGCGGCGCGCGGTCGTCCAGACCGCCCCAGCTGCCCATCTCCTCGCCCGCGACCCAGATCGAGCCTCGCGTGACTTCACCAGCCACGCGGAAGAAACCCGGCCCGTAGCCGTCGATCGGCAGCGAGGCCCCGAAATTGGCTTCAGTCAGTAGCGACATCCGTTTTGTCGAAGAACTTCTCCGAGGGGTCCTTCTTCTCCTTGTTGCGGTCGAGCCCGATGAACAGGACGATGTTCTTTGCGACATAGACCGAGGAATAGGTACCCACGATCACGCCCCAGGTCATCGCGAAGACGAAGTTGCGGATCACGTCACCGCCCAGCACGAGCAGCGAAATCAGAGCGAGCAGCGTCGTGCCCGAGGTCATCACGGTACGCGACAGCGTCTCGTTGACCGAGAGGTTCATCACCTCGCGCAGCGGCATCTTCTTGTATTTCACGAGGTTCTCGCGAAGACGGTCGAAGACGACGACGGTATCGTTGATCGAATAACCGAGGATCGTCAGCAGCGCCGCGATGATCGACAGGTCGAACTTGATCTGGAACAGCGCGAAGATGCCGACCGTGACGGTCACGTCATGGATCAGCGCGGCGACCGCGCCGACCGAGAACTGCCACTCAAAACGCAGCCAGATATAGACCAGGATCGCGGCCACGGCGGCCAGAACGGACCAGATCGCGGTCCAGATCAGCTCGCCCGAGACCTTGGGCCCGATCGACTCGGTCGCCACGATCTTGATGTCCTTGTTCACTGATTTGAGCGATTCCAGCACCTTGGCCTGGGTGTCGGGGCTGATCGCCTCCTGACCGTCCTGCGCCTGAATGCGGATCGTGACGACCTTCTGATCGGCGCGGAAGTTCGGGTCATAGACCTGCGTGATCAGCACGTCGCCCAGATCGAGCGGCGCGATGGCCGAGCGGTAGGCCCCGATATCGACCGGCTCGGTCTGATCGGCCTCGGTGCGGATCGTGGTGCCGCCCCGGAAGTCGATGCCGAGGTTCAGCCCCATTACAAGCACCAGCACGATCGAGGCCAGCACCATGAAGACGGAGAAGCCGAAGGTCGCGACCTGGTGTTTGAAGAAGTCGAAGTTGGTCTTTTCGGGGACCAGTTTCAGACGGAATGCCATGTCTCGATCTCCCTTACAGTACCAGTTCGCGGGGACGACGGCGCGCGAACCAGATGCTCACGAACAGCCGCGTCACCCAGATCGCGGTGAAGACCGAGGTGATGATCCCGATCAGGAAGGTGACGGCGAACCCGCGCACCGGGCCTGCGCCCAGCACGAAGAGGATCACCGCCGTGAGGAAGGTGGTCACGTTCGCGTCCACGATGGCGGACATCGCGCGCTCGTAGCCAAGCTCGATCGCGCGGGCGGCTTTCGCCTTCTGCTGATTGCGCAGCTCCTCGCGGATACGCTCGAATACGAGCACGTTGGCGTCCACCGCCGTGCCCATCGTCAGGACGATCCCTGCGATACCGGGCAGCGTCAGCGTGCCGCCGATCACCGAGAGGATCGCGAAGATCAGCGCGATGTTGATCCCCAGTGCCAGCGAGGCGAAGACGCCGAAGGTGCCGTAGGACGCGATCATGAAGACCACCACGAGCACTGCGCCGACGGCTGCGGCCATCTTGCCGGCCGCGATCGAATCCGCGCCCAGCTCCGGGCCGATGGTCCGTTCTTCGAGGAAGGTCATCGAGGCGGGCAGCGCACCGGCGCGCAGCAGCAGCGCCAGATCGGTCGCCTCTTTCACCGTGAACCGGCCGGTGATGATGCCCGAACCGCCCGCGATATGCGATTGGATCGTGGGAGCCGAGATCACCTTGTTGTCGAGCACGATGGCGAAGGGCTTGCCGATATTGTTCTGCGTGTAGTCGCCGAAGGTGCGGGCCGCGCTCGCGTTGAAGCGGAAGGCCACTGCCGGATAGCCGTTCTGGTCGGTATCGGGGCGCGCATCCGTCAGGTCTTCGCCGGTCACGACCGGAAGGCTGTCGAGGATGTAATAGAGCCCCTTCTGATCGGCAGAAGGGAGGATTTCCTGATCGGAGCCCACCGCCTCGTTCGGGTTCGAGCTGGTGCCGATCACCGAGTTGAAGGTCAGCTTCGCGGTGGTGCCGATCAGCTGCTTGATCTCCTGTGCGGAGCTTGCGCCGGGAACCTGGATCAGGATGCGGTCGGAGCCTTCGCGCACGATCGTGGGTTCACGGGTGCCCGCGGCGTCAATCCGGCGGCGCACGATCTCCAGCGATTGCTGCATAGTGCGGTCGTCGGTCGCGGCCTTCTCGGCATCCGAGAGCTGGATGATCAGCTGGTTGCCCTCGGTGGTGATCGCGAGGGTCTTCTGCCCCACGCCGGTCAGCGACGAGACCGGGTTGTTCAGCGTCTCGGCGATCTTCTGGGCTTCCGCGATCTGGTCGGTATTGCCGATCTGGATACGCAGGACGCCCGGGTCGGCGTTCAGGCGACGGATCGAGCCGAGCGTACCGCGTTCGGCGGCGAGCGCCTTGCGGAACTCGGGCCAGAGCGCATCGACGCGCGCCTTGTAGACCTCATCGACATTGACCTCGGCCAGAAGCTGCGCGCCACCGCGCAGATCGAGGCCGAGATTGACGATGTCGGAGGGCAGCCAATCGGGCCAGCCAGCCTGCGCGGCCTGCTGCTCGGGCGTCAGAGACTCGCCCTTCGCGGCGGCGGCAACGGCATCGTTATGCCCCTCCACCCGGTTGTAAAAGATGTTCGGCGCGGCAAAGACGACCCCGATCACGACGATGATCAGGATCAGCACGCGCTTCCACAGCGAGATGTGCAACATGGGGGACGGGCCTTTTATGGCTTATTCAGAGGTCTTGGCGGGTTCGGTGCGCGACACAACCTGCACAATGGTCGATTTCACCACGCGGACTTTGACGCCCTGTGCGATCTCGACCTCGACCTCGCCGTCTTCCTTGATATGGGTAACTTTGCCGAGAATACCGCCCTGGGTCACGACCTGATCACCGCGGCGCAGCGCCTCGAGCATCGCCTTGTGCTCCTTGGCTTTTTTCTGCTGCGGACGGATCAGCAGGAAATACATGATCACGAAGATCAGGATCAGGGGAAGGAACTGGCCGAACGCGGCGGCGGGGTTACTGGCGCCACCGGCGGCCTGCGCGAAAGCGGGGGTCACGAACATGATCTATGGTCCTTTGTCATGGGCCTTGGGGGCAGCAAGCCCCGGTTGTCGGCGCGCACCCTAGCCGTGGCCCTGAGGCTTGGCAAGGCGAAGCGGCCCCTGTGAACGCGTCCTCACGTCGCGGTGACGCAGCGACGGGAAACGGAGCGCGCGCGCACTATCGCCGGAGGGCTGCGATCGGCAAGGGAAAAGGGGCTCTGCCCCCGCTCCTGCGGAGCGTCCCCGGGATATTTTCCCCAAGAGGAAGGGAAGCGGCTCAGCCCAGGGGCAAGGCGCGCTCGGCCAGACGGGCGAGGTAGGAGGCCCCCACGGGCGCAGCCTCGTCGTTGAAATCGAAGCGCGGATGGTGGAGCCCCGCGCCCTCCCCGGTGCCCATGAAGAGATAGGCGCCGGGCCGGGCCGCCAGCATATAGGCGAAATCCTCTGCACCCATTTCGCGCGGAGCGTCGGTCACGACGCGCTCGGGGCCTGCGATTTCGCTTGCGACTTCGGCGGCGAAGCCTGTCTCGTCGGGGTCGTTCACGGTGGGCGGGTAACCACGTTCGTATTCGATCTCGACGCTGACGCCATGCGCCGCCGCGATGCCTTCGCAAATCTCGCGTAGCCGTTTTTCCGCCAGATCACGGATGTCCGGCTCGAAGCAGCGAATCGTCGCGGTGAGGAAGCCGCTTTCGGGAATGATGTTGAGCGCGGTACCCGCATGGATCTGCGTGACCGAGACGACGAGCGCATCGCCCGCGCCGACATTGCGCGACACGACCGTTTGCAGCGAGGTCACAATCGCCGAGAGCGCCGGGATCGGATCGATGCAGCCCTGCGGGGTCGCCGCATGGCCGCCGCGCCCCGTCACCGTCACCCGCGCCTCGTCGACCGAAGCGAGATAGGGGCCAGGCGTGGTGTAGAAATGCCCGAATGGCAGCCCCGGCGCGTTGTGGATCGCGAAGACACGCGAGATGCCGAAGCGTTCCATCACGCCCGCATCGACCATCACCTCTGCCCCGCCGCCGTCTTCCTCGGCGGGCTGGAAGATCAGCGCCACGGTGCCTGCGAATTTCCGGGTCTCGGCCAGATAGGCCGCAGCCCCCAGAAGCATCGCCGTATGCCCGTCATGGCCGCAGGCATGCATCTTCCCGGACGTCTCGGAGGCGTATTCCGCATGGGTTTCCTCCGTGATCGGCAGCGCGTCCATATCGGCGCGCAGGCCGACGGTGGGGCCTTCGCCCTGCCCTTTGATCAGCGCCACGATCCCGGTTTGGGCGATCCCTTCATGGATCTCATCCACCCCGATTTCGCGCAGCCTTTCTGCGACAAACTCCGAGGTCTGGTGCAGATCGAAACGCAGCTCGGGATGGCGATGCAGCCAGTGCCGCCATTCGGTCATTTGCGGGCCGAGATCGGCGATACGGTTGAGAACGGGCATAGTGGACTTCCCCTTGCGGGCTGGTTAGGCCAGAGGCATTCGCATGGCAGGAGGCAAGCTGCAATGGCCAAACCCGACGACGCACTCATCTTCGACGATACGGGCGATGCGGCCCATCAGTTCACTCGGCTGACCGCGATCATGGAATGCCTGCGTGATCCGGAGAGCGGTTGCCCGTGGGATCTGGAGCAGGATTTCGCCTCCATCGCGCCCTACACGATCGAGGAAGCGCATGAGGTGGCCGATGCGATCGCGCGGCAGGCCTGGTCGGAATTGCCGGGCGAGCTGGGCGATCTGGCGCTGCAGGTCGTCTATCACGCGCAGATGGCCTCCGAGGACGGGCGCTTCGATATCTCCGACGTGCTGCGTGCGATCAACGCAAAGATGGTCGCGCGTCATCCGCATGTCTTCGGCGACGAGAGCCGCGAGAAATCCGCCGCACAGCAGACCGCCGATTGGGAAGCGATCAAAGCGGCCGAGCGCAAGGCTGCCGGTAAATCCGAGCGTGTCGGTGTGCTCGATGGGGTGGCTCTGGGCCTGCCCGCGCTGACCCGTGCGATCAAGCTGCAGAACCGCGCGGCGCGGGTGGGGTTCGACTGGCCCTCGACCGATGAGGTGCTCGACAAGATCGTCGAGGAAGCGCGCGAGCTGGAAGAGGCGCGCGACGAATTGGGGCCGGAAGAACTGGCGGAGGAATATGGCGATCTGCTGTTTGTGATGGTCAATCTGGGGCGGCATCTGGGGCTGGACCCGGAAGCGTCCCTGCGCGCGGCCAATCTGAAATTCACCAATCGGTTCAATCATATCGAGCGCGAACTTGAAGCGCGCGGCAAGGCACCCAAGGACAGCGATCTGGCCGAGATGGATGCGCTTTGGGATCAGGCGAAGGCGCGCGGGATCAAGTGAGGCGGGGGGCGCTGCCCCCCGTGCGCGGCTGCGCGCAAAACTCGTACGTTGAGGGGGCGCTGCCCCCGCGCTAGCGCGCCCCCCGGGATATTTTCGCCAAGAGGAAGTTCAGAGAAACGCTTTGCGCAGCATGTTGAGTGCGACGAGCATCAGGAAGCCCGCGAAGACGCGCTTGAGCTTCTTGGGGTCGAGCTTGTGGGCCAATGCCGCGCCCAGGGGGGCGGTGATCGTCGTCATCGCAATGACGATCAGAAAGGCGGGAATGTTGACCGCACCGATCGAGTAAGGTGGCGCGTCGGCCACCGGCGTCAGCAGGAAGCCGATCGCGGAGGGCAGCGCGATTGTCACGCCGAAGCCTGCCGAGGTCGCGACCGCGCGGTGGATCGGGATACCGTGGAGCGTCTGCATCGGCGTGCCGATCGAGCCGCCGCCGATCCCCAGAAGCACGGAGAGGAACCCCATCAGCGGGCCGAACCAGGCGCGGAAGATCCCGCCCGGCAGCCCATCCGAAATCCGCCAGCTCGATTTGCCGAACATCATGTAGCAGGCGATCAGGAGCACCATCACCGCGAAGATGATCTGCATGGTCGAAGAGCGCAGTTGATGGACGACCAGCACCCCGATGATCGCGCCGATGGCGATGGGCGCGATCCATTGTTTGAGGATGTCCCAGTCCACCGCGCCCTTGCGGTTATGGGCCATGACCGAGCGGATCGAGGTGACGATGATCGTGGCCAGCGAGGTCGCAACGCAGATCTGCATCAGATCGTTTGATCCGTAGCCCAAGCCGCTGAAAAGATAAAAGAAGGCGGGCACGAGGACGATCCCGCCGCCGACCCCCAGAAGCCCCGCCAGAACGCCTGCGAACGCCCCCACTGCCATCAGGATCAAGACGAGCGGCGCGAGCGTGGCGAAATCGGGCATGTCGGGAAATCTCCTTGGGTTCCGCTCAGTTAACCCGTTCACGCACGGCTGACAACGCACTCTCGAAAAGTTCAACCCCGGCGCCGTCGCGGGTCGCGCCTTCCGACAGGATCTGCCGGAAGCGGCGCGCGCCGGGCTTGCCATGGAACAGGCCGAGCATGTGGCGGGTGATCTGGTGCAGCCGGCCGCCGCGTTCGATATGGCGCGCGATATAGGGGATCATCGCCTGCGCCACGTCGAAGGGATCGCGCGCCGCGCCCTGCCCCCAGATGCGCTGATCGGCGGCGCCGAGCACCTCCATCGGCTGGTGATAGGCTGCGCGACCCACCATGACGCCGTCGAGCCCTTGGGCAAGCTCCGCCTCGGCCGCGGCGAGGTCTTTGATGCCGCCATTGATCGACAGGTGCAGCTGCGGATAGGCCGCCTTCATCGCGTGGACGAGCGGGTAATCGAGCGGCGGGATTTCGCGGTTGTCCTTGGGCGAGAGGCCTTGCAGCCAAGCCTTGCGGGCGTGGATCGTGATGCGGGTCACGCCGGCGGCGGCCACTTTCTCGATGAACTCGGGCAGCACTTCCTGCGGGTCCTGATCGTCCACGCCGATGCGACATTTCACCGTTACTTCAATCGGTTGCGCAGCGATCATCGCGGCACAGCACTCGGCCACCAGATCGGGCGACTTCATCAAAACCGCACCGAAAGCCCCGGATTGCACGCGATCCGACGGGCAGCCGCAGTTGAGGTTGATCTCGTCATAACCGAAATCCGCGCCGACCTTCGCCGCCTCGGCCAGTTCTTTCGCGTCCGAGCCGCCCAGCTGCAGCGCCACCGGATGCTCGGCGGCGTCGAACCCCAGCAGCCGATCGCGGTCGCCGTGAATCACTGCAGGCGCGGTCACCATCTCGGTATAGAGCAGCGCATTGCGGCTGATCTGGCGATGGAAATAGCGGCAATGACGGTCGGTCCAGTCCATCATCGGCGCAACCGAGAGCTTCGCTGCGCGGATCAGGGCGTCATCTGTCGTCATCGCATCTCTCATCGGGTCTGTCTCGGGGCCGTCTCGATAGCGTCTGTGCCGCCCCCAAGGCGCTGATATTCCGGAGATTGGGGGGGGAATGGCGCACCCAGAAGGATTCGAACCTTCGGCCTCTGCCTTCGGAGGGCAGCGCTCTATCCAGCTGAGCTATGGGTGCCTGAAGCGGCGTATAAAGAAGGAGCGCGCGGCTCGCAACTGGGAAATCGGCTTACCGCGCGGCGAGCGCGTCGTCGAGCACGCCCGCCAGCACGTCGCGCGGCACATCCGAGGTCACGAAAGCCTCGCCGATGCCGCGCGCGAGGATGAAGCGCAGCTTGCCGTCGAGCACTTTCTTGTCCTGCGCCATCAGGTCGATCAGCGCGTCGCGGCCCGGCAGATCGCCCTCGATATCGGCCAGATCGGTTTTCATTCCCATGTCGCGCAGATGCGCGCGCACGCGGCTCGGGGCTTCTTGCGAACACAGGCCGAGGCGCTGGCTAAGCTCGAACGCCATGGCACAGCCGATCGCCACGCCCTCGCCATGCAGGAGCCGGTCGGAATAGCCCGTTGCGGCCTCCAGCGCGTGGCAGAAGGTGTGGCCGAGATTGAGGAGCGCACGGTCGCCCTCCTCCGTCTCGTCGCGGGCCACGATCTCGGCTTTCATCTCGACCGAGCGTTTCACCGCATGCAGGCGCTTTTCCATATCGCCCGCCGCCATCGCAGGCGCGTTCGCCTCGAGCCAGTCGAAGAACGCCGCGTCGCCCAGAAGCCCGTATTTCACCACTTCGCCATAGCCCGCGAGGAAGTCGCGCGGCTCGAGCGTACCCAGCACGTCGAGATCGGCCAGCACAAGCGCGGGCTGATGGAAGGCGCCGATCAGGTTCTTGCCCTGCGGCGCGTTAATCCCGGTCTTGCCGCCCACGGAGCTGTCGACCTGCGCCAGAAGCGAGGTCGGGATCTGCACGAAACGCACACCCCGGCGCAAAACGGCGGCGGCAAAGCCGACCAGATCGCCGATCACGCCGCCGCCCAAAGCGATGACGATATCCTTGCGCTCGACCTTCTGCTCGAGCAGCCACTCGACAGTGCGGGTGAACTGCGGCCAGCTTTTCGTGCCCTCGCCCGGCGGCAGGGTCATCGAGACCATCTCGATATCGCCAAGGCCGCGGCGCAGGGTCGCGAGATGCAGATCGGCCACCGTCTGATCGGCGACGACCGCCACGCGCGGACGGCGCAGCAAGGGCGCGATCTCGGTGCCTGCGTTTTCCAAGAGCCCGGTGCCAATGCGCACCTCGTAGGAACGCTCGCCCAGCTCGACCGGCACGATCTCACGCATCTTTCACCTCTTCGATCAATCCATCCACTTCGCGCAGATGCGCCACCACCTTGCGCGCCATGCCCTGCACCGAGAGGCCCGGTTCGGCCTCGACCACGATCTGGGCCTTTTGATAATGCGGAAGGCGCGCGGCCAGCAGATCGCTCAGCGTCTGTTTCGGGTCGGCCGTGCGCAGCAGGGGGCGCGTGTTCTTGTGGCGCACCCGGTTCCACAGGATCTCCAGATCCGCCTTCAGCCAAACCGAGACGCCGAGCCGGTTGATCAACTCGCGGTTCTTCTCCGACAGGAAGGCCCCGCCCCCGGTGGAGATCACGCCGGGCGGGCCCATCAAGAGCCGCTCAAGCACTTCCGATTCGCGGGCGCGGAAGAACGGCTCGCCGTCGCGGGCGAAAATCTCGGCCACGGTCATCTGGGCGGCGCGTTCGATTTCATGGTCGCTGTCGAGGAATGCCGAATCGAGCATCTTGGACAGGGCAGTGCCGACCGCCGTCTTGCCCGAGCCCATCATGCCGACGAGCACGATAGAGCGCGTCAGATGCCCCTCGATCCCGGTTTCGCCTTCCACCTAGCGCCCCCTGCCTCGCGTCGCCTGCGGTATTCCTGCCCTGTCAATCCCGGCGGGAAGGACAAGGCTTGCCATCGGCGGAGCCTTGCACAATCGTGACGCAGGACCCCTTGAATGGCGTGAACTTCCCTGAAATGCCATATATGATCAACGCGAAACCGCAACCAAGAACGGCCCGCCCGCCGAGAGACACGTTATGGGACGGGCCGCGACAGACGGCAGAAAAGAGAGATTATGGGGCGCATCTTCAAGCTTATCGTCATCCTTCTGGTGCTTGGCGCGATCGGCGTGATCGGCTTTGCTTACTTGGGCGACATGAGCCCCGACAGTCAGGAACAGCGGATCGAAGTCACGCTGCCCGATGGCTCGGGCATGGCGGGCACGAGTAATTCCGATGCAGATACCGAGACGGGCACGGACAGCGAGACTGCGAGTGGCAACTGATCGCCGCGCGGCGACTCTTGGCCTGATCTGGCTGAGCGGTTTCGCGCTTGGCGGACTGGTGGCGGGACCCGCCGCCGCGCAATCGAATGCCGCGGTGGACGCAACCTCTACCGCCAGTAGCCCGATGTCGGCGATCGACTGGCTGTCGCATTCCCTGAAGACGGCCCCTCGGGACGGCCCGGCGTCTTCGACCGCGCCGGTCAGCGGGGCGGGCGGGATCGAAGATATCGCGGTGCTCTCGCTCGACGCGCCCTCCGCCGATACGTTGGGGCTGCTGACGCCGGATCGCACCGGGTTGCCGCGCGATCTTTGGGGTAAGACCCCCGAACCGGAACTGGCGCAGGCGCTGCGGGCGATGCCGCTCGATCAGTTGCCTGCGCTGCGGGAGCTGAGCCTGACATTGCTGCTGGCCGAGCTGAACCCGCCGCAGATCGAGACGCCGTCGCAGCGCAACCAGCTGTTCCTTGCCCGGATCGACCGGCTTCTGGACATGGGCGCGCTGGAACAGGCCAATGCTCTGCTCGGACAGGCGGGCACGGCGAGCCCCGAGATCTTCCGCCGCAGCTTCGACGTGGCGCTGCTGCTGGGGCAGGAGAACCGCGCCTGCAAGATCATCGAGCGCACGCCCGGTATCGCGCCGTCGTATGCCGCGCGGGTGTTCTGCCTTGCGCGCAACGGGCAGTGGGACACGGCCGAGTTGACCTATGGCACGGGTGCCGCGCTGGGGCAGATCCCGCAGGAGGATCGCTCTCTGCTGGAGCAGTTCCTCGACCCGGCCCTGGCCGAAGAGGCCGGGGATGCGCCGCCCCCCGATCACGTCACGCCGCTCGCGTTCAAGATGATGGAGGCGATCGGTCAGCCGCTGCCCACGGCGACGCTGCCTTTGGCCTTCGCGCAGGCCGATCTGACCGAGAATAACGGCTGGAAATCGCAATTGGAGGCCGCAGAGCGGCTGGCCCGCGCGGGTGTCCTCGATCCGAACCGGCTGCTGGGACTTTATACCGAGCGCAAAGCGGCGGCGTCCGGCGCGCTCTGGGATCGCGTGTCAGCCGTGAGCGCGCTCGATGAGGCGCTTGAGGCGAGCGATGCCGACAAGGTCGCGACCGCCCTGCCCGACGCTTATGACGTGATGGCCTCGGAAGATCTCGCGCCGGTTCTTGGCGCACTGTTTGGCGACCAGCTCGCGGGCATGGACCTGTCGGGCCGTGCGGGCCGCCTCGCCTACGAGCTGAGCCTGCTGACCCCGAATTACGAAGAAAACGCCCGCAAAGGCACGCAGAGTTCTGCGCAGGCCGCGCTGCTCAAAGGGCTGGCCGCGGGCGATACCAGCGCAACCCCTGCAAATGGCGCGCGCGATCAGGCGCTGAAAGCGGTCTTCGATGCGCCGCCGGGTGCCGCGCCCGACCGCTACAAGGGATTGCTGCCCGATCAGCTGGGCCTCGCACTGATCGAGGCAATCGGGGATGTGGGCGACGGCGCAAAAGGCGACTATCCGCGCCTGCAGGACGGTCTGAGCCTTCTGCGTCTGGCCGGGCTGGAAACCGTCGCGCGGCGCGCCGCGATCGAGCTGATCGTGCTGGGAGATCGCGGATGACCGGACCCGGTTCAGACGCGCCGCCCGATCCGCAATGGCTGCCGAGTTTTCTCGACGCGCAATCCGCCGAAGCCGGTGCCGCGCGCAACACGATCCTGAGTTACGGGCGTGATCTCAATGACCTCGCAGGCTTTCTTCAGGCGAAGGGGCTGAGCTATGCGACGCTCACCCGCGCCGATATAGAAACCTATCTGATCCGCTGCGAGGCGGAGGGCTTGGCTAAATCGACCCGCGCGCGCAGGCTCTCGGCGATCCGGCAACTCTACCGCTTCGCCTATGAGGAAGGCTGGCGCGCCGACAATCCGGCGATCCGCATCGCGGGCCCCGGACGCGCGCAACGCCTGCCGAAGACGCTGAGCCTCGAGGAGGTCGAGTCGCTGCTGGAGGCCGCGCGCGATCAGGGCCGCTCGCAGAAGGATCAGATCCGCAATCGCTGCCTGATGGAGCTGCTTTACGCGACGGGGATGCGGGTCTCCGAACTGGTCTCGCTGCCGGTGTCCTCCGCACGCGGCGATCCGCGGATGCTGCTCGTGCGCGGCAAGGGCGACAAGGAGCGGATGGTGCCGCTGTCGCCGCCGGCGCGCGAGGCGCTGGCCACTTGGCTGACCGCACGGGACGAGGCCGAGGAACAGGCCCGCATCGAGCATCGCGCGCCGCCCTCGCGCTTCCTCTTTCCCTCGGGCGGCAAGGAAGGCCATCTGACGCGTCAGGGCTTTCACAAACTGCTGAAGGACATCGCAGTGAAAGCCGGAGTCAGCCCCGCCAAGGTCACGCCCCACGTCTTGCGCCACGCTTTCGCCACGCATCTTCTGCAAGGTGGCGCGGACCTGCGCGCGATCCAGATGCTGCTGGGGCACGCGGACCTGTCGACCACGGAAATCTACACCCATGTCCTCGACGAACGGCTCAAGGAGCTGGTGCTGACGCATCACCCGCTGGCGAAACCGCGCGGCAAAAGTGACGGCACCGCTTGAATGCGCCCTGCCCGCGCCCCATAACCTGACACCATGGAAAACACTCTCGATTTTGCTTTCTGGCTCACCGCCGGTTCGATCATCCTGCTGCTGGCGCTCTCGGCCTTTTTCTCGGGCTCGGAAACCGCGCTGACGGCGGCCAGCCGTGCGAAGCTGCGCGCGCAGGCCGATAAGGGCGAAAGCGGCGCGAAAACCGCGCTGGAAGTCACCGAGGATAGCGAACGCCTAATCGGCGCGATCCTTCTGGGCAATAACGTCGTCAACATCCTCTCGGCCTCGCTCGCGACCGCGCTTCTGACGCGGGTCTTCGGGCAATCGGGCGTGGCGCTGGCGACGCTGGTGATGACGCTTCTGGTGCTGATCTTCGCCGAGGTGTTGCCAAAGACCTATGCGATCACCCTGCCCGAGAAAGTCGCCTCGAAGGTCGCGGGGCCGATCCGTGTCGTGACGCTCATTCTCGCGCCGATCGTCGCTATCGTGCGGATGATCGTGCGCGGCATCCTCTATGCCTTCGGGATGCGGACCGACAAGGACACCCATATGTTCTCGATCCACGAGGAGATCGCCGGCGCGCTGGCGCTGGGGCAATCCGAGGGCACCGTCGACAAGGAAGACCGTGACCGGCTGCTGGGCGCGCTCGATCTGGGCAATCGCACGGTCGAAGAGATCATGCTCCACCGGAGCCAGATCGAGATGATCGATATCGAGGAAGACCCCGACACGATCCTGACGGCGGTGCTGTCCTCGCCCCATACCCGGCTGCCGCTCTATCGTGGCGAGCGCGAGAACGTGGTGGGCGTGATCCACTCGAAAGACCTGCTGCGTGCAGTGGAAAAGGTCGTGCGTGGCGGCGACGGGACGCTGGAAAGCGTGGCCGATCTCGACATCGCCAAGGTGATGATGAAGCCCTATTTCGTCCCCGAGACGACGCCGCTCGACGAGCAGATGCAGGAGTTCCTCAAGCGTCGCACCCATTTCGCGCTGGTGGTGGACGAATATGGCGATCTGCGGGGGCTGCTGACGCTGGAAGACATCCTCGAAGAGATCGTGGGCGAGATCACCGACGAGTTCGACCCCAAGGCCGAGAAGCGTCTGAAGCCCACCGAGAGCGGCGATTACATCGTCGACGGCGCGATGACGATCCGCGACCTGAACCGCGAGACCGACTGGACGCTGCCCGACGAAGAAGCCAACACCGTGGCCGGTCTGGTGATCCACGAGGCGCAGACCATCCCGACCGAGGGGCAGGTCTTTTCCTTCCACGGCTTCCGCTTCGAGGTCGCAGGCCGCAAGGACAATCGGATCACGCGGCTCAAGATCCGCCCGCTGATCCCGGGCGGCTATCCGGAGAGCTGAGCGGCGATGTCGTAGGGGGCGCTGCCCCCGCGGCTGCGTGGTCCTCCGCTCGCGCTTCGGGCGTTCGGCGGGGCGTCCTTCCACTGGAAGGCCGCGCGTCCCGCCTCACCCCCCGGGATATTTTTGCCAAGAGGAAGGTATCAGTCGCAGGCGCAACCGGGCCCGCGATGACAGGTCTTCGAGCGGCTGATGCAGCTATCGCCGCAGGCTTTGCCCTTGGAACAGTGTTTGCAGCACGCGGCGAAGAGCGCGGGTTTCGGATCGGCGAGCGAGAACAGGGTCGCCTTGGCTTGATCTGCCTGGATCCGTTGCGGCGGCTCGTCGGATTGGGCGGATTGCGCGAAGAAAAGCGACGCGACCACGGCGGCGGCAAAGATCCGTTTCAAATGGGCTCTCCGTGAAAATTTTTGCGTTAACTAAGGTTAATTTCGCGCGACGATGCCTTTGAGGCAAGCTTCGTCTTACCTGCCCTCTTGCCAAGCGCGAAAACGCGCCCTAATGCCAACGGCATGACAGACCATCAGCGCCTCCTCATCATCGACTTCGGCTCTCAAGTCACGCAGCTGATTGCGCGGCGGCTTCGCGAGCTTAACGTCTATTGCGAAATCCATCCCTATCAGAACGTCACCGACGCCTTCCTGAAAGAGTTCGCCCCGAAAGCGATCATCTTCTCGGGCGGGCCGGATTCGGTCACGCGCGAGGGCTCTC
Organism: Thioclava sp. DLFJ5-1; assembly: GCF_002020115.1. Taxonomy (NCBI): domain Bacteria; kingdom Pseudomonadati; phylum Pseudomonadota; class Alphaproteobacteria; order Rhodobacterales; family Paracoccaceae; genus Thioclava; species Thioclava sp. DLFJ5-1. The sequence continues at coordinate 490,112 of NZ_MPZU01000002.1, forward strand.
CCCGGCCGCCGAAATCGGCCTATGAGCTGGGCGTGCCGATCCTCGGCATCTGCTACGGCCAGCAGGTGATGATGCAGGATCTGGGCGGTCTGGTAGAGGCCAAGCACGGCTCGGCCGAATTCGGGCGCGCCTATGTGACGCCCACCGAGACGCGGATCGACCTGCTGACCGGCTGGTTCATGGATGGCGCGGGCCGCGAGCAGGTCTGGATGAGCCATGGCGACCATGTCAGCCGCATCGCGCCGGGCTTCGAGGTCTATGGCACCTCGCCGGGCGCGCCGTATGCTATCACCGCCGATCTGAGCCGTCGCTTCTACGCGGTGCAGTTCCACCCGGAGGTGCATCACACGCCCAACGGCAAGACGCTTTATGAGAACTTCGTGCGCGACGCGGGCTTCACCGGCGACTGGACGATGGATGCCTATCGCGACGAGGCGATCCGCCAGATCCGCGAGCAGGTGGGCGACAGCCATGTCATCTGTGGTCTGTCCGGCGGCGTCGACAGCTCGGTCACCGCGATCCTGCTGCACGAAGCGATCGGCGATCAACTGACCTGTGTCTTTGTCGACCATGGCTTGCTGCGGATGAACGAGGCCGAAGAAGTGGTCACGATGTTCCGTGACCATTACAATATCAAGCTGATCCATGCCGATGAGAGCGAGCTGTTCCTCGGCGAGCTGGAAGGCGTCACCGACCCTGAGGTCAAGCGCAAGACGATCGGGCGCCTCTTCATCGACGTGTTCCAGAAATATGCGGGCGAGATCGAGGATGCGAGCTTCCTCGCGCAGGGCACGCTCTATCCCGATGTCATTGAATCGGTGAGCTTTTCGGGCGGCCCCTCGGTCACGATCAAGTCGCACCACAATGTGGGCGGTCTGCCCGAGAAGATGGGCCTCAAGCTCGTCGAGCCGCTGCGCGAGCTGTTCAAGGACGAGGTCCGCGCGCTGGGTCACGAGCTGGGTCTGCCGGCGTCGTTCATTGGCCGCCACCCCTTCCCCGGCCCCGGCCTCGCGATCCGCTGCCCCGGCGAGATCACCCGCGACAAGCTGGAGATCCTGCGCAAGGCCGACGCGGTCTATATCGACCAGATCCGCAAGCACGGGCTTTATGACGAGATCTGGCAGGCCTTCGTCGCGATCCTGCCGGTGCGCACAGTTGGCGTGATGGGCGACGGGCGGACCTATGATTACGCCTGCGCCTTGCGCGCGGTGACCTCGGTCGACGGCATGACGGCGGATTACTACCCGTTCAGCCACGAGTTCCTCGGCGAGACCGCGACGCGGATCATCAACGAGGTGAAGGGCGTCAACCGGGTGACCTACGACATCACCTCGAAGCCCCCCGGCACGATCGAATGGGAATGAGTTTCAGGCCCGCGTCCGAAAGGCGCGGGCCTTTTCTTTTGGGGAGACAAAGATGGCCGTCAAACTGACCGGGCGCCTGATCTGCGCCGATGCCGCCGAGGTGGGAATTGTCCGCGTTCACCTGCCCGAGCATATCGCGCTGACCCATGCCGAGCCGGGATGCGAGATGTTCGAAGTCAGGCAAGGAGCCGATCCGCTGGTCTTCACCGTCACGGAACGCTTCACCGACCGGGCCGCGTTCGAGGCGCATCAGGCGCGGACGAAGGCCTCGGAATGGGGCCGCGCGACCCAGGGGATCGCGCGGGACTATCAAATCGAGGAAGACTGAGCGGTTACAGGAAGGCGTCGGGCACTTCGGCCTTCTTGCGCGCGACGTAAGCCGCCAGCGCCTCGGCGACGCTCGGGTCCATCGCGGGCTGCTGATACTCGCTGAGCATCTTCTCCACCCGCTTCGTCGCCAGCGCCATCGTGTCGGGCGCGCCCTGCTCTTCCCAGGTCTCGAAGGGACGGTAATCGAGCAGTTTCGTGCGCCAGAACGCATCCTTGAAGTTCGCCTGCGTATGGGCGCAACCGAGGTAGTGACCGCCCGGCCCCACCTCGCGGATAGCATCCATCGCCTGACCGTTCTCCGAGATATCGATACCCTTAGCGAGGCTGTGCAGGATGCCCAGCTGGTCGGCATCCATCACGAATTTCTCGTAGGAAGACACCAGACCGCCCTCAAGCCAGCCGCAGCCATGCAGCATGAAGTTCACACCCGCATAGAGCCCGTTATTGAGCGTGTTCGCGGTCTCGTAAGCGGCCTGCGCATCGGGCAGCTTCGACCCGGTGAACCCGCCCGCAGAACGATACGGTAGGTTCAGACGCCGCGCGAGCTGACCTGCGCCCAGCGTGATCAGCGAGGCTTCGGGCGTGCCGAAGGTGGGCGCGCCCGAGTTCATGTCGATCGAGGTGACAAACGCCCCGAAGATCACCGGCGCACCGGGACGGATCAGCTGGGAATAAGCCACGCCTGCCAGCACTTCGGCCAGCACCTGCGTCAGCGTGCCCGCGACCGAGACCGGCGCCATCGCGCCACCGACGATGAAGGGCGAGATGATGCAAGCCTGATTGGCCTTCGCATAGACCTCGAGCGCCCCCATCATGGTGGAGTCGAAAGTCAGCGGCGAGTTGATGTTGATGAGCGAGGTCATCACCGTGTTCCGGTCGACGAACTCGTCCCCGAAGAGGATCTTCGACATCTCGACGCTGTCGGCGGCGCGCGAGGGCTCGGTGACCGAGCCCATATAGGGCTTGTCCGACAGTGTCATATGCGCGTGGAGCATGTCGAAATGGCGCTTGTTCACCGCCACATCGGTCGGTTCGCAGACGGTGCCGCCCGAATGGTGGACCCATTTCGACATGTAGCCGAGTTTCACGAAGTTACGGAAATCCTCGATCGTCGCGTAGCGGCGGCCACCCTGAGCGTCGCGCACGAAGGGAGGGCCGTAGACCGGGGCGATGACGAGGTTGCGCCCGCCGATCTCGACATTGCGCTCGGGGTTGCGGGCGTGCTGGGTGAATTGCGACGGCGCGGTCGCGCAAAGCTTGCGGGCAAGGCCGCGCGGGATCCGCACGCGCTCGCCTTCGATCGAGGCACCGGCCTCGCGCCAGCGTTCCAGCGCTTCGGGGTTCTCGACGAAATTGACGCCAATCTCTTCGAGCACGGTTTCCGCGTTATGCTCGATGATCTCGAGGGCTTCCTCGTTCAGGATTTCCATGTCGGGGATGTTGCGCGTGATGAAGCGCGAGAACTCCACCTTCACGGCCGTGCGTTCGGCACGACGGGCTGCCCCGCCACCACCGCGCGCGCGACGCCCCACACGTTCACCCAGTTCCGAATCGGCCATGATTGCCTCCGCCCGTTTATCTCGCCTCAAACTAACGGGCAGAGGGATGCGCGATGGCCTGTTTGCGTCCGTCAGCGGTAGAGAAGCGACTGACCGTCCGCGAAGAGATGCACTTTGGACGGATCGGCGCCGAGAGAAATCTCGGTATAGCGGCGGTCGTGATGGATGCCGGGCAGTTTGGCGATGATCGGGTCGTGACCGCCTTCGGCCTCGAAATAGAGAAGCGTCACCTCGCCCAGAGCTTCGACGATATCGACGCGACCGGTGTAGATCGCCGCGTCCTCGGTGGGCACGAAATCCTCCGGGCGCACCCCGATTTTCACGCGGCGCGACAGGTCCTCGGGACGCGTCGGGATGGTGGAGCGTGCGATGCCGCCGCCATCGAGTTTCACCGTCGTCATCTCGCCCGTCTCGGTGACCTCGCCCGAGAGCAGGTTCATCGCGGGAGACCCGATGAACTGCGCGACGAACTCGTTGCGCGGCTGCTCATAGAGTTCGAGAGGCGTGCCGACCTGCGCGATCCCCTTGTTCGCCAGCACCACGATCCGGGTCGCGAGCGTCATCGCCTCGACCTGATCGTGGGTGACGTAGATCATCGTGCGATCGGGCATAGCCTCTTTGAGCTGGGCGATCTCGATCCGGGTCGCGACGCGCAAGGCCGCATCGAGGTTCGAGAGCGGTTCGTCGAAGAGATAGACCTTCGGGTCGCGCACGATGGCGCGCCCGATGGCGACCCGCTGCCGCTGACCACCCGAGAGCGCCTTGGGCAGACGGTCGAGATAGTCGGTCAGTTGCAGCATATCCGCCGCCTTCTCGACGGCGGCATCGATCTCTTCCTTCGACTGTTTCGCGATCTTCAGGGCGAAGGCCATGTTGTCGCGCACTGTCATATGCGGATAGAGCGCGTAGGACTGGAAGACCATCGCGATGCCTCGGTTCGAGGGCGGCACATCGTTCATCCGCACCCCGTCGATCTCGAGCGTGCCGCCCGTGATTTTCTCGAGCCCCGCGATCATCCGCAAAAGCGTCGATTTCCCGCAGCCCGAGGGGCCCACGAAGACGATCAACTCACCTGCTTTGATGTCGAGGTTGATGTTCTCGAGAACCGACACCTCGCCATAGCTTTTCGCGACGTTTTCCAGTTTGAGTTCGGCCATAGTCTCCCCCTCAGGCCTCGTGTTCGTCGAGGCGCAGAATGCTCGGCTGCCATGGGCCGAGATGCAAAGTGTGATCGGGCATCGGACGGATCGAGCCCAGCTCGCCCCCGACCGTCACCCAGTTGCCCGGCGGAACGGTGGCGTTCACCGGATGATCGGACAGGTTGAAATAGCACAGGATCGTCTCCTCCTCGTTCCTGCGCGTGAAGACCAGCAGGTCGCCGGAGCAATACATATCCTCCATCGCGCCGGTCCGAAGCACGTCGTGATTGCGACGGAAGCCGATCGCGCGACGGTAATGGTGCAGCAGCGAGGCCGGATCGTGCTCGGCCACATCGGTGGCGATGTTCTGGTGCGTGGTGGGCACCGGCAGCCACGGGCGCGCCTGCGAGAAGCCCGCATAGGCGGCGTCGCGTTCCCAGACCATCGGCGTACGGCAACCGTCACGGCCTTTGAATTCCGGCCAGAATTCCTTGCCGTAAGGGTCTTGCAGGTCTTCGTAGGACAGCTCCGCCTCGGGCAGACCCAGTTCCTCGCCCTGATAGAGACAGAGCGAGCCGCGCAGGCACATCATCAGCGAGGTATAGAGCCGCGCCGAGGCCGGCGTCAGCTGCCAGCGCGAGATATGGCGCTCCACATCGTGGTTCGAATAGGCCCAGCAAACCCAGCCGTCCTTCGCGACCGCATCGACCTTGTCGAACACGGATTTGAAGAAGCTCGCCTTGAGCGGTTCATGCCCGGAGAGCAGCTCGAACGCGTAGGACATCTGCATCTTGTCCGCGCCGGAGGTGTATTCGCCCAGAATCTCCAGCCCGCGCTGGCTGTCGCCCACTTCGCCCACGGCCGCCGCGTTGTAATTGTTCATCAGCGTCCGGAGCTTGCGCAGGAAGCGCAGGTTCTCGGGGTTGTTCTTGTCGTAGATGTGGCGCTGGTGATTGTAGGGGTTCACCTTGGGCGCGGTCTGGTCGTTACGCTCTTCCGGCGGCAGCGGCGGGTTATCGCGCAGCTCGTCGTCATGCATGTAGAAGTTGATCGTATCGAGGCGGAAGCCGTCGACGCCGCGCTCCAGCCAGAACTGCGCGACGTTGAGCAATTCCTGCGTCACTTCCGGGTTGTGGAAGTTCAGATCGGGCTGCTCCACGAGGAAGTTGTGCATGTAATACTGCTCGCGCCGGCTGTCCCAATGCCAGCCCGGACCGCCGAAGATCGACAGCCAGTTATTGGGCGGCGTGCCGTCGGGCTTGGGATCGGCCCAGACATACCAGTCGGCTTTCGGGTTGTCCCGGCTCGACCGGCTTTCCTGGAACCACGGGTGCTGATCGGACGTGTGGCTCAGCACCAGATCGATCATCACCTTCAGACCCAGCGCATGGGCCGTCGCGATCACCTGATCGAAATCGGCGAGGCTGCCGAACATCGGATCGACATCGGTGTAATCGCTGACGTCATAGCCGAAATCCTTCATCGGCGACGTGAAGAAGGGCGAAATCCAGACCGCATCCGCCCCGAGGCTCGCGACATGCGGCAGGCGCCTCACGATCCCCAGAAGGTCGCCGATGCCATCGCCATTGCTGTCCTGAAAGCTGCGCGGATAGATCTGGTAGATCACGGCCCCGCGCCACCAGTCTTCTTTCTTTGTAAGGGTTTTCATCAACCACCTTTAACCGAACCCGCCAGCAGACCGCGGACGAGATATTTCTGCATAGCGAAGAACACCAGAAGCGGTACGGCGATGGAGATGAAGGCGGCGGACGCCAGAATGCCCCAGTCGCCGCCGCGCGACCCCAGAAGGTCGTCGGCGATCTTCACAGTCATCACCTTCGAGGCGTCGTTCGCCGGAAGGAAGACCTTCGCGACAAGTAGGTCATTCCAGACCCAGAGGAATTGGAAGATTGCAAAAGAAGCAAGCGCCGGGAATGACAAAGGCAGCACGATTTTCATGAAGATCTGGAAATCGGTCGCCCCGTCGACCTTCGCGCTCTCGATGATATCGCGCGGAAGACCGACCATGTAGTTGCGCAACAGGTAGATCGCGAGCGGCAAGCCGAACCCGGTATGGGCCAGCCATATCCCGAGGAAGCTCTGCCCGATGCCGATCTCCTGATGGAGCCGCAGAAGCGGCACCAGCGCGAGTTGCAGCGGCACGACCAGAAGGCCCACGACCGCCGCGATCAAGAGGCCCCGGCCCGGGAACTCCATCCAGGCCAGAGCATAGGCCGCGAAGGCCGCCACGAGGATCGGGATGATCGTCGCCGGGATCGTCACCGTCAGCGTGTTCATGAAGGCCTGCCCCATGCCGTCGGAGAAGAGCACGTTGCGATAATTGGCCAGGGTGAATGCGGGCGGCATCTCGGCCACGAAATAGACCCGCGGGCCCGAACCGTCGAAGCTCGTCTTCGACGTGGCCTTGTAGGTGCCGTCTTTGGCGACGCTCAGCGTGCCGCCATCGCCGGTATCGACCGTCTCGCCCGCCTTGTAGGCGCCCGGCTTGATGCCCGAAGTGCCGAAGGCGGTGATCGTCGTGCCCGCTTTCAGGTCATTCGCGTTCTGCCCGTTATTGAGCAGATCGCCCTCGAGCACGTAGAGCCCGCCCACCTGTTTCTCGCCGTCGGCGGGGATGCGGTCGCGGAAGGCTTTCTCCACCGAGAACGCCGCGTCCCACCAGCCCGACTGGCTGATCTGGTCGGTCGTGCGGAAGGAGCTGACCAGCAGCCCCACCGTCGGCACCAGCCACAGCACCACCATGAAGACGACCGAGAGTTGCACCGCCCATGTCAGGCGCGATTTCTGTCCTGCGATAGCGGCCATCAGCGCGTCTCCCTACGGGCTTGAATGATGTTCCAGATCATCACCGGCAGCACGATGATCATGATGACGAAAGCCACAGCCGTCGCGCGCCCGTCATCGCGGAACATGTATTGCATCATGTAGCTCGGCAGGATCTGCGTGCCGAAATTCCCGCCGGTCGTTGCGTAGACGATATCGAAGACCTTCAGGACGAGGATCGTGATCGTGGTCCAGACCACGACGATCGTCGGCATGATCTGCGGCACCTTGATCTTGAAGAACAGCTGGAACGGGTTCGCGCCATCCAGCACCGCGGCCTCGATCGTCTCCTCGGGGATGCCGCGCAGCGCGGCCGAGAGGATCACCATCGCAAAGCCGGTCTGGATCCAGATCAGGATCACCATCAGGAAGAAGTTGTTCCAGAACGGCACCTGCAACGGATCGAGCGGCTGCATATGGAAGGCCACGCGGATCGCGTTGATCATCCCGATATCGGGGTTCACGGCGTAGACGAACTTCCAGATCAGCGAAGCGCCCACGAAGGAGATCGCCATCGGCATGAAGATCAAAGATTTCGCGATGTTACCCCATTTGATGCGGTCGGTGAGCTGCGCTGCAAGCAGACCGAGGAAGGTCGCGAGCGCGGGCACCACCAGCACCCAGAGGAAGTTGTTGAACACGGCTTGACGGAAGCTCGGATCCATCGCGAGCCGTTCGTAATTGCCAAGGCCCACGAAAGTGCCGCCGTCGCGGTTGAACAGCGAGCGCCAGAACGAGCCGACCACCGGATAGGCGAGATACAGACCAAGCGCGAAAATCGCCGGGAACAGGAACAGCCAGGGGCTGACCATGTTCGCGCGGTTGATGTTGCGCCCCGGGTCTTTGCCGCTCGGCGGGAAGATGACTTTGTCGAGGACGATATTCGCGGCGTAGAAATAGGCGACACAGCCGCCCACCCCAAGCGCGATCGTAATCAGACCCTGCAAGATCGGTGACATCTGGCCCCTCCCCGAACCGGCGTGAAAAGATGCTAACGCCCCCGGACCGTGATCCGGGGGCGCAGGCGTTACTTACTTCTGGATGCTGTCCCAGCGCTTCTGAACCGCGTCTGCGGCCTCTTGCGCGGTCTCGTCGCCGGTGGTGTAGGCGACCATCGCCTTCCAGAACGCGTCGGTGCCGATCTCGCCCGGCATCTGGTCCGACCCGTCGAAGCGGAAGGTCGTGGCGTCCAGCAGGATCGAGTTCATGTGACGCTGCACGTCATTGGCGAAGGCCGCCGGATTGACGTTCTTGTTCGGCGTCAGGAAGCCCGATTGCGCCATCCAGATTTCCGAGGCGATCGGCGTCTCGAGGAACTTCACGAAGGCTTCGGCGGCCTTGGAGTCCTTGGTGATGCCGAACATCGTGCCCGCGCCGAGAACCGGCTTGCCCAGATCCTTGCTGGCATAGGACGGGAAGTAGAAGAAGTTCACGTCCTGCCCCACCTTGGTCCCGTCGGGGAAGAAGGTCGGGATGAAGCTCGCCTGCTTGTGCATGTAGCATTTCGGCGGGAAGTCGAAGAGACCTTTCGGGCTGTCGCGGAAGTCGGTGGTGGCCACCGCCTGCTCGCCGCCTTCGGCGAAGCCGGGGGTCTTAGCGAACCAGCCGTAATCCTTGATCGCCTCGACGACCTTGGGATCGTTGAACTTCAGCTTGTTGGTGACCCAGTCGTCATAGGTTTCGGGCGACTGCGTGCGCAGCATGAAATCCTCGACCCAGTCGGTCGCGGGCCAGCCGGTCGCAGCCCCGGAGCCCAGACCGATGCACCACGGGGTGCCGCCATCAGCCTTGATCTGCTCGGTCAGCGCCTTGAGGTCCTCCATCGTCTCGGGAACCTTGTAGCCCGCTTCCTTGAAGTTCTCCGGCACGTACCAGACAAGCGATTTCAGGTCCGCCTTGAACGGGAAGGTGAAGGTATGGTTCTCGCCGTCCTTGCCCTTGTAGGTCGACAGATCCTCCCAGGACTTCCCGGCGGCGTAATTGTTCTTGATCCAGTCACCCGTGCCATCGGGCATCGCCGTCAGGTAGCCCTGCTTGGCCATGTCGGAGGCGAGGCCCGGCTGCGGGAAGACCGCGATGTTCGGCGGCGTGCCAGCCTTCGCGGCGATCACGATATCCTGCTCGAAGCTTTCCGAACCGGAGTAGTTCACCTTGGCGCCGGTCGCGGCCGAGAAATAGGCCAGAACGCTCTCGAAAAGCGCCTTGTCGTTGCCCGTCCACGGGCCGGTGATCGTGAGCGTCTCGCCGCTCAGATCGGTGTCGTTTTTGAATTGATCGTAGCTCGCCCAGTCAAACTTGTCGGCATCGCTGCCCGGCGCGAATTTGAGATCCTGCGCGTGAGCGAGCCCCGCCGACAGCGCGAGCGCCGCGATCCCAAGCATCAGATGTTTGGTCATGAAATCCTCCCGGTGTGTCGCGCTTTTTTGGCCCAAGGCGACTCGCCCGCCCAAAGCGCTTTGGACAGCTCCGACCGTTTCAGAGCCTCGCGAAGAAGTCAATTGTGCCTGCTCACGCTAAAATCAATTCCGCTTTATATCCTCATGACTTACCCAGAAGTTTATGCCGCATCGCAGCATATGCCGCGCCGCACGCGCATCATTGACGTCGATAGACGCGCACCCTACGCTCGCGATAATCCAAAGCGGTTTGGCTCATGAATCTCAAGACATTGGCACTCGAACTGGGGCTGTCGCCCACCACTGTGAGTCGCGCGCTCAACGGCTACCCGGAAGTCTCCGAGGCCACGCGGCGTCGGGTGCGCGAAGCGGCAGAGGCCGCCAATTATCGTCCCAACACGCAGGCCAAGCGATTGGCGACGGGGCGTGCGATGGCCATCGGCCACATCATCCCGATCTCGGATCGGCACGAGATCGTGAATCCGGTTTTCGCGGATTTCATCGCGGGTGCCGGTGAAGTCTATGCGCGTGCGGGCTACGATATGGTCATGACCATCGTGCCCGACGATTCCGAGGCCCGCGCCTATGCCGAGCTGCGCTCGAAAGGGAATGTGGACGGCGTGCTGATTCACGCGCCCAAGGTCGAGGATCACCGCATCGCCATGCTCGACACGCTTGGGATGCCATACGTTCTGCACGGGCGCGTCAGCGGATCGGATTCCGCCTTCAGCTGGGTCGATGTGAACAACAAGCGCGCTTTCGAGCGGGCGACGAATTTCCTGCTCGATCTGGGGCATCGCCGGATCGCGCTGATCAACGGCATCGGAGAGATGGATTTCGCCCGCAGGCGCCGGCGCGGCTATGAGGCGGCGCTCAGGGCGCGCGATCTGCCGATCGACCCGGCGCTGATCGTCGAGGGCGAGATGACCGAGGCACAGGGCCATGATGCGGCGCGTGAGATGCTGCAATGGCCCGACCCGCCCACCGCCTTCCTGACCGCCTCGCTGCTCTCCGCGATGGGTGCGCGGCGCGGGATCGAAGAGGCCGGGTTGGTGATGGGGCGCGACGTCTCGATCGTGACCCATGACGATGAGCTGGGTTACTTGAGAAACGGTACGGCGGAAGAGCCGATCTTTACCGCGACGCGCTCCTCGGTGCGCGAGGCGGGACGGCGCTGCGCGGCGCTTCTGATCGAACAGATCGAGAGCGGCGACCGCAGCCCGCGCCATGAATTGATGGAGGCGGTTCTAGTCGTCGGCCAGTCCACCGGTCCGGTCCCCACGCAATGAGGCGCGCCGCGCCCGAGTTGAAACCAATTTTATATACAGGATGAAGATGCTCCCGAAACGCGCTGATTTTCCTGCCGATTTCCAGTTCGGCGTTGCCACCTCCTCCTATCAGATCGAGGGCCATTCCTTCGGCGGTGCGGGCCCGACCCATTGGGACACTTTCGCCGCCACGCCGGGCAATGTCGTGCGCGCCGAGAACGGTGCGGTCGCCTGCGACCACTATCACCGCTGGGAAGAAGACCTCGACCTGATCGCGAATGCGGGGTTCGACATTTACCGCTTCTCGACGTCGTGGGCGCGGGTCATGCCGGAAGGCCGCGGCCAGGTGAACCGCGAGGGTCTCGATTTCTACGACCGGCTGGTCGACGGAATGCTGGAGCGTGGCCTCAAACCGGCGCTCACCCTCTATCACTGGGAACTGCCCGCCGCGCTCGCCGACAAGGGCGGTTGGCGCAATCGCGACATCGCCTCGTGGTTCGCCGATTTCACGCAAGTCATCGCGGATCGGCTCGGCGACCGTATCTGGTCCGCCGCCCCCATCAACGAGCCGTGGTGCGTCGGCTGGCTCAGCCATTTCCTCGGCCATCACGCGCCGGGCTTGCGCGATATCCGCGCCACGGCCCATGCGATGCATCACGTGCTGCTCGCCCACGGCAAGTCGATCCGGGTGATGCGCGGGCATGGGATGAAGAACCTCGGCGCGGTGTGCAATCTCGAATACCCGATCCCCGCCGACGAGACGCCCGAGGCCGCGGCGGCGGCCAATCTCTATGACGCCTATTACAACCGCTTCTTCGTGGAGGGCATCTTCAAGGGCCGCTATCCGGAGGAGGTGATGGAGGCCTTCGCCCCCCATATGCCGCACAATTGGGAAGACGATTTCGCCCTGATCGGCGAGAAGCTCGACTGGCTCGGGCTCAATTACTACACCTGCAAGCGCATCGCGCCCACCGAGGGGCCTTGGCCTGCGCATCATGAGGTCGATGGCGCGCTGCCCAAGACCGCGATGGGCTGGGAGATCTATCCCGAGGGGCTCTATCAGTTCCTGACACGGCTCGCGCGCGACTACACCGGCGATCTGCCGCTCTACGTGACCGAGAATGGCATGGCCGCGCCCGATGTGGTCGAGGATGGCAAGGTCGAAGACCCGCATCGCATCGCCTATTACCGCGATCACCTCGCCGCCGTTCAGCGCGCGATTGCCGAGGGTGTTCCGGTGAAGGGCTATATCGGCTGGTCGCTGATGGACAATTACGAATGGGCTCTGGGATACGAGAAGCGCTTCGGGCTCGTCCATGTGGACTTCGACAGCTTGCAGCGCACCCCGAAAGCGTCCTATCTGGCATGGAAAGACGCATTGGGGACCCGCGGATGAGCGAACAGATCACCCTGCTAGCCGATATCGGCGGCACCAATACACGCGTGGCGATGGCCCGTGACGGCAAGCTGATCCATTCCACGATCCGCCGCTTCTCGAACAAGGGGCGCGGGGCGCTCGAGGACATTCTCGAGGAGTATATCCGCGACGAGGATTGCGGCGAGATCGCGGGGGCCTGCGTGGCCGCCGCTGGTCCGGTGCGCGACGACGTGGCCGAAATGACCAATCTCGCCTGGGTGATCCGCGCCGATAACATCGCGCGGCTGACCGGGACGGATCATGTCTTCGTGCTCAACGATCTGCAGGCGCAGGGCCATGCGCTGGGAAGCCTCGCCGAAGATGCCGTGCACCCGATCCTGGCGGGCCTGCCTGCGAAAGAGGGCTCTGCGCGGCTGGTGGTCGGGATCGGCACCGGGTTCAACGCAGCGCCCGTGCATGAGGGGCCCGGCGGGCGCGTCGTGCCGCCCTCCGAGGCAGGCCACACCACCTTGCCGATCGAGACCGAAGAGGATTTCGCGCTCAAGACCTATCTCGACGCGAAGCACGATTTCGCCAGTGTCGAGCATGTCGTGTCGGGGCGCGGTCTGGAACGGCTCTACGCCTATCTCAGGGGCGAGGATGACGCGACCACCTCGGGTCAGGAAATCCTCGAAGCGATCACCCGCGGCGAAGAGACGGCCGTCGCGGCAGGCGAGCTTTTCGTGCAGATGCTGGGCCGGGTCGTGGGCGATCTGGCGCTGACCCACCTGCCCTTCGGCGGCATCTACCTGATCGGCGGGGCTGCGCGCGGCGTGGTCCCGTGGCTCGACGAGTTCGGGTTCGCCGAGGCGATGCAGGCCAAGGGGCGCTTCTCGGAATTCCTGCGCGCCTTCCCGGTCAGCGTGGTCGAAGACGACTACGCAGCACTTCAGGGCTGCGCCTCCTATCTTTCTTCGCGCATGGTGCGATAGGCGCGTTTCCGTCAAGGCTATTTTAACGGCTTGGGCTTAGACCTCTTTCACCGATGTGTTTGAAAGAGGTTGCCGATGCGTACGCTCTGCCTTCGTGACTTTGTGGTGGCGCCATGACCGCGCTTGCCCTGCCCGACCGGATCGACCTTGCGACCGTGCGCCCCTTGCAAGCGTCGCTGCAATGCGTGGCGACGGAAGATGTCGCCCTCGATGCCTCCAGCGTGACCCATTTCGGCGCGCTGGGGCTGCAACTGCTGCTTTCTGCGGCGAAGACTGCCCGTATCGCAGGTCACCGCCTCGAGATCGCGTCGAGCTCGGAGGCGTTCGACAGCGCCCTGACCCGGTTCGGCCTTTCGCATGAGGATCTCCAGCACCTGCCGGATGCGGAGGCCCCATGTCACTGAAAGTTCTCGCGGTCGATGACAGTCGCACCATTCGCGACATGCTCAAGCTCACCCTCGAACACGCCGGGATGGAGCTTTACCTCGCCGAAGACGGTGTGCACGGGCTGGAGGTGCTCGACGGGCTGGAGCCTGACGCGATCATCTCCGACATCAACATGCCGCGCCTCGACGGGTTCGGCTTCATCGAGGCCGTGCGCGGGCAGGACCGCCACCGCGCGACCCCGATCCTCGTCCTCACCACCGAATCCGCGGCCGAGCTGAAAGCCCGCGCCCGCGCCGCCGGGGCGACCGGCTGGATCGTGAAGCCCTTCGACCCGACCAAACTGGTCAAGGCGCTCAACATGGTTGCCGGATAAGGAGTGCGACATGTCCGACCCGATGGCAGAAATCAAAGCATCGTTCTTCATCGAATGTGAAGAGCTGCTCGAAAGCCTGCAAGATGCGCTCTCCGATCTCGACGAGGGCGCTGACGATGGGGAGACGATCAATGTCGTCTTCCGGGCGGTCCATTCGATCAAGGGCGGCGCAGGCGCGTTCGGGCTCGATGCGCTTGTCGCTTTTGCGCATCGGTTCGAAACCGTTTTGGACGAGCTACGCGCCGGGAGGCTCGACCTGACGCCTGAGGCGGTCAAACTCTTTTTTCAGGCGGCCGATCTGCTTGCAGACGAAATCCACGCCGCGCGCGAAGGGGCTTCCGAACCCGAGGACGCCGAGGAATGCCTTCAGGCACTTGAGGCGCTTTTGGGGGATCGCGGAGCTGCACATACGGCTGATGCGGAAGACGAGACCGAGGCCGCGGACTTCCAGCCGATGGGCCTCGCGCTCGACCTCGACTTCGATTTCACCCCAGAGGACGCCTCCCCGACCGGCTTCACCCTGCAGTTCCGCCCCGACGGCGCGCTCTATGCCTCGGGCAACGAACCGCTGCAGCTGCTCCGTGCGCTCGCCGAAATCGCGGAGGTCTCGATCACGACCGACGCAGAGGCGGTCCCGCCACTCGATACGCTCGACCCGGAGGAGAACCATCTCTGCTGGACAGTCCAGATCACGGGAGATGTGACAGAAGACGAAATCCGGGAAGTGTTCGAATTCGTCGAAGACGTCTGCTATATCGACATTTCGTCGATCCCCGGGTCATCTGAAACGCCCTTCCCGGACCTGCCAAAATTAGAAAGTGAGCCGTCCGGCGAATCTGACGAAGATAAGAAATTTGAACCCGACGCGGGAGTGAATGGCCCCGGCTCAGTCGATCCCGTGCCGCCTCCAATCGATGAAAAAGCGGAGATCGCAACCGAAGCTCCCGCGCTCACGCCTGACCCGGGCCCGGCCGAGCAACAAACAGAGGCCACGAAGCCCTCCGCCGCTCAGCCTGCGGCAGCCAACACCGCTCCCGCGGCAGAGCCCGGCGCCACCGTGCGCGTCGATATCGAGCGCATCGACCGCTTGGTGAACCTCGTCGGCGAATTGGTGATCAACCAAGCCATGCTTGCTCAATCCGTCGCCGAAGCCGGCCTGCCGCCCAATTCCGCCGTGAATACCGGGCTCGAAGCTTTCATGATGCTGACTCGCGACATTCAGGACAGCGTGATGATGATCCGTGCTCAGCCGGTCAAGCCGCTGTTCCAGCGGATGGCCCGGATCGTGCGCGAAGCCTCTTCGGCCATCGGCAAGGACGTCCGTCTCAAAACCGAAGGCGAAACGACCGAGGTCGACAAAACAGTCATAGAGCGCCTCGCCGATCCGCTCACCCATATGATCCGAAACGCCGTCGATCATGGCCTCGAATCCCCCGACACACGCGAAGCCGCTGGCAAACCGCGCGAAGGCATCGTCACCCTCTCCGCTCACCACCGATCCGGCCGCGTCGTGATCGAAGTCAGCGATGACGGTGGTGGCATCGACCGCAAGAAGGTCTTCGAAAAAGCCATCGAAAAGGGGCTTGTCACCCCGGATGCCCAGCTTTCCGACGGTGATATCGACAACCTTCTCTTCCTGCCCGGTTTCTCCACTGCGGACCAGGTTTCCGCGCTCTCTGGCCGCGGCGTCGGCATGGATGTCGTGAAAAGCTCGATCCAATCGCTAGGGGGTCGGATTTCGATCACTTCTGAACCCGGCAAGGGCAGCTGCTTCTCGATTTCCCTGCCACTGACTCTTGCCGTGCTCGACGGAATGGTCGTCAATGTCGCAGGCGAAACCCTCGTGGTCCCGCTCTCCTCGATCCTCGAAACCGCGACGCTCACGAGCGAAGACATCCGCGCACTCGGTCCATCGACGAATGTCATCCATCTGCGGGGCGCCTTCGTCCCTCTTTTCGACCTCGGTGCCGAACTCGGATATCGCGGACCGAAGCGCTCCTACAGCGGCGACGTCGTTCTGCTCACCGCTCAGGAAGATGGCGCCCGCTCTGCCCTCGTGGTCGATTCAATCCTCGAGCAGCGCCAGGTCGTCATCAAGGGTCTGCAGCAGTCCTACGGCCACATCCCGGGCGTCGCTGCCGCCACGATTCTTGGCGACGGTCAAATCGCGCTCATTCTCGACCCCGCCGATCTCGTCCAATCCGCATCGGGCAACACCCGCGCCATTGATCTCTCACTCGCAGGATAAGCCATGACCGAAGACAACATGCCGAAAACCGAAGCCGCAGAGGTTGAGCTTCTCTCTTTCCGACTCGGCGATGAAGAATACAGCGTCGACATCATGTCCGTGCGCGAAATTCGAGGTTGGACCCGGGCGACGCCGCTCCCGCATGCCCCCGCATTTGTACGCGGCGTGATCAATCTGCGCGGCACCGTTCTGCCTGTCGTCGACCTTTCCATCCGTCTCGGTATGGAACCGGTCGCCGGTGACGCACGCAACGTGATCATTGTCGTCCAGGTCGGCAGCCAAACCGCAGGGCTTCTCGTCGATGCGGTCTCGGACATCCTCGCCCTGCCCCGCTCTGAAATGCAATCTCCGCCCGACCTTAATGCCGACATTTCGCAACGATACATCTCAGCGCTCACAATCGTAGAAGGCCGGATGATCAGGATTCTCGATCTTACGTCCGTGTTGCCGCAAGAGGCGATCGAAGCTGCATGAACGTGCCCCTGTCCACATTGGGGCAGGTCGCACCGACCGAGTCCGAATTCAGAGCTATCGCTCAGCTCCTGCACGAGACGACGGGCATTGTGCTTGCGCCCGGCAAATCTTCGATGGTGCAAAGCCGTCTTGCAAAGAGACTTCGGACCTTGGGGCTCGCGCAATACAAAGACTATATCGCTCTCGTGACCTCCGAATCTGGTCGCGAAGAGCGTCGACAAATGGTGTCCGCACTTACCACAAACGTGACCCATTTCTTCCGCGAGAACCATCATTTCGAATCCTTGCGCCGTATCGTTCTTCCCACCCTCTTGGAAACTGCAAGGAATGGTGGTCGCGTTCGGCTCTGGTCTGCGGGATCGTCGAACGGACAAGAAGCCTATTCCATAGCCATGACGATTGCCGAATGCGCGCCTGATTTTGCGAAGCTAGACCTTCGGATACTCGCATCCGACATCGACCCTCTAATGATCGCAGCAGGTTCGAAGGGTTTCTATCCCGCGGCCGCAGTTGCAGCTGTGCCCGAGACTTTGCGAAAGAAATATTTTCTACCGGAGGGTGAAGACTTTCAGATCATCTCAGAGCTCCGCGATATCGTGAAGTTTCGCGAACTCAATCTTCACGATCCTTGGCCAATGCGCGGAAAATTTGACGTGATCTTCTGCCGCAACGTCGTCATCTATTTCGCGCCCGAGGCACAAGTTAGTCTTTGGAAACGGTTTGAGGAACAGCTAGCGCCAGGCGGATACTTGTTTGTTGGCCATTCGGAAAGGGTGACAGATGGCGATCAGTCTAAACTCAGAACAGCTGGCGTCACCTCTTATAAGCTGACTTAACCTAACTGGACAGGATCGCATTTTATGGCATTACGAGACCAATTACGCATCCTCGTGGTCGATGACATGTCGACAAACCGCGGGCTCATCATGCAGGCGCTTGACGCGATGGGAATCCGGCAGGTCGGATACGCAACCGACGGCAAAAGCGCGCTCCAGATCCTCGAAGCCAAGCCTGTCCATCTTGTGATTTCTGACTATAACATGCCGGGAATGGACGGACTGCAATTCCTTCAGGCGATGCGAAAGGATGCTCGCACAAAGGGGTTAGGCTTCATCCTGATCACCGGGCGGGCCGATCGTGAAGTCATCGATACGGGTCGACGGTTCGGGATGAATAACTTCATCAAGAAACCATTCACTCCGCCCGAACTAAAAGCTTGTATTGAAGCCGTTGTAGGACGTTTGTAATGCAACAGCAGGCACGCCGAGTTCCGCTTGCTGATCTAACTGCGCGCGTCGGGCGTGAACTGGAAGCGCTCGCTCGCATGTCGATTTCACTCCAGCGTGCCCTTTCGGCGAGCGGGATCGACAGCAGCCTTCCTCCGCAGATCATTCGCGAGTTGCAGAGCATTGATCGCATCAGCCAATCGCTCGAAGATCTCGGGGTGTTCGTCAGCACACTAGCTGAACAGGTTTCACCCGACTTAGCCTGCGATGTTGACCCAATTTTCGCCTCGCTTCGACTTCAAGATCTCGCTGATGCACTCGATCCGCAGCACTTCACGGAAATTGAAACGCGCGCCTCAGAAGGTGACGTCAGTTGGCTTTGATTGAATAGCCCCGTGTATCGTGGACGCCTTCTTTGCTAATTTTGAGGCAAGGAGGCCATGATGAGCAGCGACCCACGTTCAGTGACGATTTCAAGCGAGATGCCGTCGCGCATCTCTCGGAGAGGAGTTACCCGGTCAGGGAGGTAGCCGAGCGCTTGGGCGTGAGCCAATACTCCCTCTACTTCTGAAAGAAGAAGTTCTCGAAAGCCTCGACTGGCGACTCGGAGAAAGATGCCGAGATCCGTCGGCTCAAGCGTGACCTCCTGAGAGTGACGGAGGAGCGGGACATTAAAAAAAGTGCGAGCCATTGTCCGCCATTGGTCCGAGGACAATGGCGAGCGCCTATTTCGCCAGGGATGCCAAGTGAGATACGCGTTCGTGGCCGAGCATCGCGGGCAGTTCTCTATTCGGGCGATGTGGCGTTGCTTACGTATCCAGCCGAGTGGCTTCTACGCGTGGCTGAAGGCCCCACTGAGCAAGCGAGCTCGAGAAGACGAGCGGCAGATTGCGCTGCTGAAGGAGGCGTGGGTGGAAAACGGCAAGGTCTGTGGTCACCGCAAGCTACATGACGACCTTCTCGAGCAGGGCGAAAGCATCTGCCTGAACCGGGTCCCCCTTTTGGCCAGGCTGGCGGGCATCAAGGCGCAGATCGACAACACTCTAGACCGACAGTTCAGCGTGGCGACGCCGGATAAGGCCTGGGTGACCGAGATTTCCTATCCGCAAACAGGAAGGTTTCGCCTATCTCGCCGTGGTCATTGATGGTCGTCAGGAAAACGATCCCCCGGATCGTTTTCTCATCCTCATCTATCTCGCGTCGTGTCGTCGGCTGGGCAATGCAGAGCCGCCAGACGACAGACGTTGTCCTGCAAGCGCTACTCATGGCGCCATGCCGGAGGAAACCCCGGGCAAAGGTTTTGTGACCTGCCACGGGGTTTTTCCTCCACCGTCGATTGGAGACCGACCCAACTTGAGGACGGACAATGAAGCGAATGAGATTCACGGACGAGCAGATCATCGGCATCCTGGCCGAATACGAGGCAGGCGTGAAGTGCGCGGGCCTGTGCCGCAAGCACGGCATGTCGGAAGGGAACTTCTATAACTGGAAGGCGAAGTTCGGCGGCATGACGGTGCCGGAGGCAAAGCGGCTGAAGACGCTCGAAGACGAGAACGCCAAGCTGAAGAAGCTGCTTGCCGAGCAGATGCCGGACTTGGCGGCGATGAAGGAACTGGTTTCAAAAAAGTGGTGACGATGAGCCATGTCATACCATTGGTCCGAGAGACAATGGCGAGGGGCACGGAACTGACCTCCAACGCCATCCTGCGGTGGTGTGCCGAGCACAGTATCGAATGGCACTACATCGCGCCGGGCAAGCCGATGCGAGACACGGCTTCGTGGAGAGTTTCAACGGCCGGATGCGCGATGAGCTGCTCAACGAGACCATGTTCCGTAACTTGGCTCATGCGCGCGTCGTGATCGCCGCTTGGGCTGCCGACTTCAACACCGAGCGTCCGCATTCGGCCTTGGATTACGAGACCCCGGCTGACTACGCGCGGGTACTGACCACCGCAATCGCCCGCGCCGCTACGCGAGATGACAACTCCGCGCGTCAGGCGATTGCTCAACCTACGCCGATCGGCGTAAATACCAACCGGACTCCGGTCGCTGCTGAATGAAAGACCCGTGGCGGGTCAGCTGATCCAATCGGACCAGGGAAGCCATTTCACCAGCATGGACTGGGCGGCGTTCCTGCGAGCCCACAACCTGGAGCACTCGATGAACCGCCGTGGGAACTGCCATGATAACGCGGTAGCTGAGAGCTTCTTTAACCTGCTCAAGCGTGAGCGGATCAGACGACGGACCTACCGAACACGCGAAGAAGCCAGACGGGATGTGTTCGACTACATCGAGATGTTCTACAATCAAAAGCGCACGCACGCCCGGAACGGAATGCTGTCGCCCGTCGACTTTTAGCGGCAGCAGAAACTGAAACACGAAGGCGCCTGAGAAGCGCGGGGCCATTCATTTGACATGTATTGCTGCCATCCAACACGTCAGAACAGTTCGATTTCGCGAGCCGGCGCGGGCGTGACATCGCGCTCAAAGACTTCTGCATTACCAAGCATTTTCTGGCGCGCGCGGCCAGTATCAGGCCAGAACTCTACCCTACGCGCTTGAGAACCGCCCAAACTCTGGCTGACACATGTGATACGCTCTTTAGCTAGGAACGCGATTGAGAACTCGCTATTCTTCAAGCCGATGTCCGAGAGGCCGTTGACCATGCGCGCACCACCAAATAGCTTCGCACGTAGCTCACTGCGCTGCGCCCCGTGTTTAATAAGTTCATTGATCAAAAGCTCCATCGCATTCACTCCGAAGCTTGCCGCTTGAAAGGTTGAACCAGTCGTATTCGGCAATAGAAAGTGGTTCATACCACCGACCTGCGCATTTTCATCGTAGAGACAACAGGCGACACAAGAGCCGAGGATCGTTGTAATAGATTGCGCGCCCGTGCCGGCGACGAGAAACTCGCCTTGCGAAATATGGATCGGTCGGTCTGTGGAAACTGCATTCATGTTTCACCTACTTTCCTGACCTTTGCCGAGCTCTGAGCACATCTCATGAGAATTTCTGGAGCGATTTTTTCAAGGGCCACCGAATAGGACGCCGCGCCAATTTCGAGCGCTGCCCTCGGCATTCCAAAAACAGTCGACGTCTCCTTGTCTTGGGCAAAACAATGTGCACCGGCTCGGCGCAAGAGCATCATCCCCTCTGCGCCATCTCGGCCCATACCGGTGAGTAAAACGACGACGGCATTCGTAGCCATATCCAGTGCGGATTCGAACAGAATATCCACCGACGGTCGATGTCCGTTTCGCTTCTCGCTTTCAAGCAATGACAGGTAAGGTGTTCTGTCAATTTGAACCGTGAGATGCGTCGGGCCACCAGGCGCAAGATAGACTTGCCCTTGTGCGAGAGGGAGGCCCGTTTGGCCAAGCCGCACACTTGGCGCGATGATACGATCAAGCCGTTCGGCGAAGCTCGCGAGGAAGCTCTCTGGCATGTGCTGCGCTATGAGCGTGGGCGGGCAATTTTCAGGAAATCCCTTCAAGATCGTCTCGAGGGCGTCAACGCCGCCGGTCGAGGACCCGATCAGCACGATTTGACCGGCCCAGTGAAAGTTTCGTGCGGGCCTCACCGCAGCTCGCTCGACCCCACTCTGAGGCAGGCGCGCGTTTGCTGCCGCAAGAAGAATATCTGGAAGCGTCTCAAAACTCTTTTCGAGGTGACCGGACCTCGGCTTTCCCACGCAATCGATCGCACCGAGGGCGAGCGCTTCGATTGCGGCGCGCGATCCGCTATGGGTTTCCGTCGACACCATGACGACAGGCATCGGTCTCAAACGCATGAGACGTTCAAGAAAATCGAGGCCGTTCATCCGCGGCATCTCGACATCGAGCGTGATCACATCCGGCGAAAGCGCTTTAATTTTTTCACGCGCCTCAAACGCATCCGCCGCTTCGCCGACGACGACTAGGCGCGCTTCGTTTGCCAGACGCGCTCGGATAAGTTGACGCATCGTAGCCGAGTCATCGACGATGAGAACTTTCTTGGCGAGCGGCAATTCGTTTGGCATCGCGTGTCCTTCGTGCGAATTCAAAACTCTTCCCAGTCTTCAGCTGAAAAGGTGGTACCGCGCGGAGCGGTTTCGCCCACCGCTTGCGGAAGTTCACAGCCTCCTTCGCTTGCCTGAACCCCATGTTGATTTTGCACCGACAGAGTGCTCTCGCCTTCGTTTGACGTCGCCCGCATACTGACTTTGAACTGGGCAGTGATGTCGCGCAGGGATGTCGCATTTGTCATCAAAGCGTGACTGGCCGCGGTCGTTTCTTCGAACATTGCTGCGTTTTGTTGCGTCACCTGGTCCAGCTGATTCACCGCGGTATTTATCTCTTTCAGCCCCTCTGCCTGCTCATGGGCACCGCCCGCTATTTCAGAGACACGCGCCGAAATATCGACGACAGCGTTAAGAATTTCCGTGAGCGCACGGCCGGTTTCGCCGACGAGGCCCACGCCTCGGGTCACCTGTTCGCTCGACGCGGTGATCAGAGTGTCGATTTCGCGTGCGGCTTCGGAAGACCGTTGCGCGAGGGCGCGTACTTCTGAAGCGACAACGGCGAAACCGCGACCCGCTTCACCGGCGCGCGCGGCTTCGACACCAGCGTTGAGCGCAAGTAGGTTGGTCTGGAAGGCAATCTCGTCGATCACGCCGATGATCTTCGAAATCTGCTGTGAGCTGGTTTCGATTTCGCTCATCGCCTGTATGGCCTGCTTGACCACTTCACCAGAGGTTTCCGCGCTGCTGCGGGCTTCTGATACCACCCTATCCGCTTCGGCCACGCCTTGTGCCGAAGTCGTGACAGAGGATGAGAGCTGATCGAGCGCGGCTGCGGTCTCTTCGAGCGTCGCGGCCTGCTGTTCCGTTCTGCGGCTGAGGTCATCAGAGGCAGAGGCGATCTCACTGGCCTCAGTATCGATCGCCGCAGCGTTATCGATGACCGAAACGATCGCTGCCGCAAGGTTTTGCGCCGCAGCGTTGAAATCGTTGCGCAACGCCTCGTATTCCTCGGAAAACTCCGTGTCGAGCGTCAGGCTCAGGTCGCCGCGCGACAGGGCCGCAAGGCCGAGTTGAAGCGTCTCGACGACGGACTTCTGAGCCTCGAGCATTTTGAGATTTCGCTGTTGTGCGGAGGCAAGCGCGGCTTCCGCGACGGTCACGTCACTGGCCATGAGCACGATCTTCATCAAGCGCCCTGCTTTATCCGAGATCGGATTGAGCGAACCGTCGAGCAGATAGGTGTTGCCCTGTGGGTCCTTTATCGAAAAGCGGGCTGTGACGGGCTCACCGGCGGCAATCGCGGGCCAAAGATCACTTCCATCAACCGTGCTTAGCCAGTCCTTCAGCGGGGCCCCCACGAGGTCTGGTGCTTGAGCGCCGAGGAGCGATTGCAGATTTGCGTTCATCCGAACGACCATCCCGGCAGGATTGGCCTCGCAAAAGAGCTGACCTCGCTCGATGGCCGCTATGAGGGCATCCTTCATCCGTCGCTCCGTCACGTCACGCCACTCGACCACGAACCCCGCCTGATTGCCCTCCCCATCGACGAATTCGGTGACGTCGACGCCAAAACGACCCTCGCCAACTTTGATATCGACATGAAGCGGCAATTGGGCTGGATCACCGAGCATCGCACGGGCGTGTCCCCGATTGGCGTGGAAATCATCCATCGAGCGGCCCACAAGGTTCTTAGGATCGAGGTCGGGGCTGACAACGCGAAACTCGTCGAGCCGCGACTCGACCAGATCGACGAGCGCACGATTGACATGGGTGATACGGAAGTCGCGATCAACGATCATCAGGGCGGCGGAGGCGTTGGCATAGGCTGCGCCCTGACGCGTGGCCTCTCGTTTGATCCCTTCAGACTGATCAAGCTCGTCGCGCAGGTTGCTCAGGGCGGAGGCGATTGCGCCGACTTCGTCGCCACGGCGAGTCTGTGCGATCTCGCTCGCGTAATCGCCTCCGCTGATCTTGCGAATGGATATTTCCAGGCCCGTGAGAGGGCTGGAGACGGATCGTGCCATCCAGGCAGAAAGGGCCGCCAATAGAAGGATGAGCCAGGACGCGTTGAATAGCATCGCACGGGCAAGTGACGTGGCAGGAGCGAACAGCTCTGCACGGTCTTGCTCGACGACCGCCCAATAGGGCTGATCGAAGAGAGTGACCTTCTGGGTTCTCTCGATCGCTGGATGCCCATGCAAAGAGATCACCTCTTCCTGCGCCTGTTCTACAGCACTCACGGTAGCCGCGGGCAAAACCTCCCCCGGTTTTGGAGCGCTGGCCGGAAAGCGCAGATCGCTCATCAGCCTCCCTTTCTCGTCAATCAGGAAACCTTCACCGGTCTCGTCGATGCCGCGCGGGTTGGCCATGATCCCCCCGAGTTCGGCCATCGGCTTTCGCAAGACAACAGCACCGAGCTTGAGACCATTTCCGCTGCGCACGGGGCGTGCGGCGAAGAACCGACCCTTGGCAAACTCGAAATGCGGGGGCGAAACGGCGACGGTATCGGCCGCCACCATGCCCGTCGGCGCGCTCAGCCAATCCAGCGCAGCGGTCGCGGCCTCGATCAGCCCCGCCGGTTCATCCGCAAGCGCGTGACCAATCGCGCTGTGATCACGCGCGGCAAATACAATGCGACCGTCACGATCGATAAGATAGAAATCGCTCAGGCCATTCTCGGCCAAAATTTGATCGATGGCGGGTCCATAGCGGTCGAGTAGCAGGCGGTAGTCCCGGAGCGGGCCGCTCACCTCGCCCTCGGACGCACCGGCCTCTGCGGCCCCGGTCCGCAGGCTTTCGATGGCGGGAGGATCGAGCCGGTTGAGGCTCTTGGTGAAATCGTAAAGCGCCCGCGCCGTGTCGGGATTGGCGGCAATCGTGCGGGTATTGGAGGCCAGTGTCTGCGCCCAGTCCTCCGCAAGAGCGACGCGCGCGGCCAGAGTACGCGAGAGCCGCTGCGTCCCTTCGCTTTCCAGCAGCCCGTAGGCGGTACGATAGGCTGAAATTCCCATAATGGTCAGAGCGACCATGGCAATCGCCACCAGCATCAGCGGCAATTTCAATCCAAGTTTGAGATTGTCGAAAAAGCGCATCAACGTCCTCCGGCGAACTGCGGCAGCGACCCGACCTATCGGGGCAATCGCGATCACCATCAGGCGAAGAGTTGAAGATTCCTCTAATTTCCGGAAATTTCCCGCACGCTGGCCTCCAAAGGGCTCAGACGCCAAGCAGCGCGGCGCGCAAAAGTCCCGATCTGCGGCGGAATTCCGACAGTACCAGCGCGCCCGGTGCCAGCGGGTCTTCTACGACGCGCGCGCGCGCGAGGAGAGCCCGGGCCTGCCATCCCGGTAGGAGTGCCGCCTTTGCCGGTCCCAGACGCAGCTTGCGGGCGGGTTCGAGTCGCGCTTGGCCCTCCGCCGCGAGCTGATGCAGCGTTGCGACCTCCGGCGCGGCAAGAGGCGGGCGCCCCCGCGCGGCGAGATCGGACCATGCCTGCAGGAGCGCCGCGAGCCCGGCGCCTGCACCGAAACTGCGCACGGTGATTTCCGCTTCCTCAGGCGCGCCAAGGGCTTCGGCGGCGGCCCAGTAGAGCGCGCCCGAGGTCTGATCGAGATAGGCCCAAAGGCTTGAAATATCGTCGAAAGGATCGGGCCAGCAATCGGCACGACGGGCTTCGGCCGCGGCAATCAAATGGCGCGCGGGCTGCGCTACCGAGACAAGCGCCGGGCCGATCTCATGCGGCGGTTCGCGCCCCTCGGACAGAGCCTCCAGGGCATCGACCCACCATTGCAGGCGCATCTCGGCGACCATCGGCTCCGACGACGCCCAGGGCGCACGCGCGATCTCCAGATTGGTGGCGTAGAGCGGCCAGAGGCGGTCACGCAAATCCGCGGGCGCGGCCATGGTGGCGGCGAACCGGTCGGGATCGCCCTGACGCACGGCCTCGGCCGCCGCTTGAAGGGACGCGGCCAGATCGGTCATGCCGGTTTCGCCCCGTCGCGCATCAGCTTCCAGATCATCGCATCCAGCAGCGCCTCGAAACTCGCGTCCACTATGTTCGGCGACACGCCCACGGTCGACCAGCGCTGGCCCGCGCCGTCTTCGCTGTCGATGATGACGCGGGTGACAGCCTCGGTGCCGCCTTGGGTGATCCGCACACGGAAATCGACCAGTTTCATGTCGTCGATCAGGCTTTGATAGGGGCCGAGATCCTTCGACAGCGCTTTCGAGAGCGCGTTTACCGGGCCGCGGTCATGGCCCTGCTCGTCCATGCTCTCCGAGACCGAGAGCATCTTCTTCCCGCCGACTTTCACCACCACGACCGCCTCGGAAATCGAGACCATCTTGTCGTAGCGGTTCTTGCGGCGCTCCACCGTGACCTTGTAGCGCTTCACCTCGAAGAACTTCGGCAATTGCCCCAGCTCGGCCCGCGCGAGCAGCTCGAAACTCGCCTGTGCGCCGTCATAGGCATAGCCCTGATCCTCGCGCTCCTTGATCAGATCGAGGATGCGGGCGAGGCGTGGATCGTCCTTCGCGACCTCGATCCCCATGCCTTTCAGCCGCGCGCGCAGGTTCGACTGGCCCGCCTGATTGGACATCGGGATCAGGCGCGTGTTCCCCACGACGGCGGGGTCGATATGCTCGTAAGTGTCTGGATTTTTTAGGATCGCCGAGGCGTGTAGCCCCGCCTTATGGGTGAAGGCCGAGGCACCCACATAGGGCGCGGAGCGCAACGGCACCCGGTTCAGGATATCGTCGAGCTTGCGCGAAAGCTTGGTGATGTCGCGCAGGCTTTCGGGCGCGATCCCGGTGTCGAGCGTCGAAGCGTAGGGCTCTTTCAGCAGAAGCGTCGGGATCAGCGTGATCAGGTTCGCGTTGCCACAGCGCTCGCCCAGCCCATTCAGCGTGCCTTGGATCTGGCGCGCACCGGCCTCGACCGCCGCGAGGCTGCCTGCCACGGCGTTGCCGGTATCGTCATGGCAATGGATGCCGAGACGGTCGCCAGGAATGCCCGCCGCGATCACTTCGCCGACGATCTTGCCGATCTCGCCCGGCAGCGTGCCGCCATTGGTGTCGCACAGCACGATCCAGCGCGCGCCCGCCTCATGGGCCGCGCGGCAGCACTCCAGCGCATAGTCGGGGTTCGCCTTGTAGCCGTCGAAGAAATGCTCGGCGTCGAACAGTGCCTCGCGGCCTTGCGCCACCATATGCGCGACCGAGGCGCGGATATTCTCGAGGTTCTCCTCCAGCGTGATCCCGAGCGCGGTGGTCACATGGTAATCATGCGTCTTGCCGACGAGGCAGACGGCCGGGGTGTTCGCGTTCATCACGCCCGCCAGCACGTCGTCATTCGCGGCCGAGCGCCCTGCCCGCTTGGTCATCCCGAACGCGGTGAAGGTCGCCCGCGTCTCGGGCCGCGCCTCGAAGAAATCGCTGTCGGTCGGGTTCGCCCCGGGCCAGCCGCCCTCGATATAGTCGATGCCGATCGCGTCGAGCGCCCTGGCGATCTCGATCTTCTCCGGCACCGAGAATTGGACGCCCGCCGATTGCTGCCCGTCACGCAGGGTCGTGTCGTAGAGATAGAGGCGTTGTTTGGTCATTGGTTGCCTCCGTTGGCGCCTTGGTTCGCCCGTTCAGGCCGTCCTTCACTCAGAGCGCCCGCCCGGCGGAACGCCGGGCCGCGCCCGACCCGCCCCCCAGGGCGGGCGCGATTGCGCCCCCCCTCGGGTCCGGCGCGTCCCTTATCGCTGTAGCTGCGCGCCATCACAGGCCCTCCAGCTTGGCGGGGTCAAAGGACTCGGTCATGTCAATCTTCACTTCGGTTTTCGACATACGCACCTCCAGTCCAGCCGCCAACAGCATCGACTTCAGTGCATCAACCTTCGAAAAGTCTTTGCTCTCCATCGCTTCGGCGCGCAGCCCTGCAAGGGCCTTCTCGTAAGCATCGAAATTGATTGGATCAGAAAGAGTATGCGAAAGGGATGTGCCAAACGAAACTGACCAGATATGATCGAGATCGAAACCGAGAAACCGAAGTGTTTCTGACAATTCGATCTTAGCCTGCAGATCAGTTTTTGCACGCTTTGCAATTGCGTGCATCTCAGCAATCGCCAATGCAGTATTCAGATCGTCGGCCAATGCGGAAATGACCGATTCCGAAGGTCCCTGACCTTCTGCGTTCTCAGCTACAGCATCACGTTCGGTATCGATGAGTTCCTTCCACCCAAGAAGCGTCCTCTCAGCCTGCCGCGCCTTCTCCGCCGTCCAATCCATCGGCTTGGTGTAATGCGTCTGCAGGAACACGAACCGGATCACTTCGCCCGGAATACCCTTCTCGCCGTCATGACCATCCAGCAGATCGCGCACGGTGAAGAAATTGCCCAAGGACTTGGACATCTTCTTGCCCTCGACCTGCAGCATCTCGTTATGCAGCCAGTAATTCGCAAAGGAGCCTTCGGGATGGGCGCAGCAGCTCTGCGCGATCTCATTCTCGTGGTGCGGAAATTGCAGGTCGATGCCGCCGCCATGGATGTCGAACGACGCGCCGAGCAGTTCGTAAGACATCGCCGAGCACTCGATATGCCAGCCCGGTCGGCCCCGGCCCCACGGGCTCTCCCAACCCGGCAGCCCCTCGTCGGAGGGCTTCCAGAGCACGAAATCCATCGGGTCTTCCTTGAAGGGCGCGACCTCGACCCGGGCGCCCGCCATCATGTCGTCGACTGTCCGACCCGACAGCGCCCCGTAATCCTTGTAGCTGCGCACCCGGAACAGCACATGCCCCTCGGCGGCATAGGCGTGACCGTCTTCGATCAGCGTCTCGATCATCGCGATCATCGCGCCGATATAGTCGGTTGCGCGCGGTTCCTGATCTGGGCGCAAGGCGCCGAGCGCATCCATGTCGGCATGATACCAGCCGATGGTCTCCTCGGTCCGCGCGCGGATCAGCTCTTCGAGCGACCCTTCGGCCCCGGCCTCCTTGCGCGCCTGCGCCGTCGCGTTGATCTTGTCATCCACATCCGTGAAATTGCGCACATAGGTGACGTGCTCCGGCCCGTAGACGTGGCGCAGCAACCGGTAGAGCACGTCGAAAACCACCACCGGACGGGCGTTGCCGAGATGCGCGCGGTCGTAAACGGTCGGGCCGCAGAGATACATCCGCACGTTGTCGGCATCGATCGGACGGAAATCCTCGACTTTCCGGGTCAGGGAATTGCGCAAACGGATCTGGGTCATGTGTCCTCGCAAAGGGTCGGCGGCACCTGCCGGCGGGCTTACAAGGTCATGAGAAATTTGGAAAGAGAAGACCGGCCCGCGTGACGTATGTCAGCGGATAATGCAGCAGATGATGATGGTCTTCGTGTTCATGGCGGCAGCATAGGACGCAGCGCGCCCGAAGGTCCAGAACAAAAACGACCGGGTGCAGCGTCATAGGAAAAGGCGGCCGAAGCCGCCTTCTAAATGTTTTCCGATCAACGCCTTACAGGTCGATCTTCACTTGATTTCGACATCGTCCATCGCTTCGACGATCATCAGGTCGCGCTCGGATGCGCCTTTGGCGTGGGCGAGCGCCGCCTGATAGTCGTCGGAGTAGTAGCAAGTCTCGGCCGCTTCCAGCGACGGGAACCATGCGACGACATTGCGCGCGCGGTCATTGCCTTCGAGCTGCACATAGCGCGCGCCACGGGCGAGGAAGCGCCCGCCATGTTTCGCGATCGCGGGGCCCGCGCCCTCGGCGTATTTGCCATAGGCCTCGTCGTCGAGCACCTTCACATGGGCGATCCAGAATGCGCCTGCCATTACAATCCCTCCAGAACAGTTTTCACGGCCGCGATGGCCTCATCGGCTTTCGACGGATCGGCCCCGCCGGCTTGCGCCATATCGGGACGACCGCCGCCGCCTTTGCCGCCAAGTGCCTGCGCTGCGGCTTTCACCAGATCGACCGCGCTGACGCGCTCGGTCAGGTCCTTGGTCACGCCAGCCGCTACGGCCGCCTTGCCGCCCGCATCGGCCACCACGAGGATCACGCCGGAGCCGACATTCTCTTTCAGCTCGTCCACGATCCCCGGAAGGTCCTTGCCGGTCACACCGGAAACAACCTGAGGAACGAACTTCAAGCCGTTGATTTCGCTGATATCCGGACCACCGGAGGCACCGCCGCCCATCGCAAGCTCACGACGAAGCTGCGCGATCTCATTGGCCTGCGCCTTGCGCTCGTCGAGGATCGCCTGCAGACGTCCGAGCAGATCGGCCTCGGAGGTTTTCACCAGCCCTTCGATCTCGCCCAGCAGCTTGTCGCGGCGGCGCAGCTCGGCCATCGCGATATCACCGGTCAGCGCCTCGATCCGACGCACGCCCGACGAGGACGCGCTTTCGCCGGTCAGGACGAAGGTGCCGATATCGCCGGTGCGCTTCACATGGGTGCCGCCGCAAAGTTCGAGCGAATAGACATTCCCGTTCGTGCCTTTGCCGGAATTGGCCAGCTCGCCCATCGAGACGACACGGACCTCATCGCCGTATTTCTCGCCGAACAGCGCCTGCGCGCCCAGATCGCGCGCGTCATCCGGCGTCATGATCCGAGTATCGACCTGCGTGTTTTGGCGAATGAATTCATTCACTTCGCGTTCGATCTTCGCGACTTCCTCAGCCGAGAGCGCCTTGTTGTGCGAGAAGTCGAAGCGCAGACGGTCCTCGGCATTGAGCGAGCCGCGTTGGGCCACGTGATCACCCAACGTGCGGCGCAGCGCCTCGTGCAGCAGGTGCGTGGCCGAGTGGTTCGCGCGGATCGCGCTGCGGCGGGCGTGATCGACTTCGAGCTTCGCGCCCTGCCCCTTGGCAATCTCGCCCTCGGTGACGCGCGCGAAATGGATGAAGACGCCTGCGACTTTCTTGGTGTCGGTGACTTCGGCTTTACCCGTCTCGGTCACGATCCACCCGCGATCGCCGACCTGACCGCCGCTTTCGGCGTAGAACGGGGTCTGGTTGACCACGATCTGCACCTCACCGGTCGCTTTGCCGATCTCGGCCCCCTCGCTCACGAGCGCGGTGATCTGACCTTCGGCGGTCTCGGTGTCGTAGCCCAGGAATTCGGTCGCGCCGAGCTTCTCGGACAGATCGAACCAGATCGCGGCATTGGCCGCCTCGCCGGTCCCGGACCAGCTGGCGCGCGCCTTGGCCTTCTGCTCTTCCATCGCGGCGTCGAACCCTTCGGTATCGACCTCGCGCTCACGTTCGCGCAGCGCATCCTGCGTCAGGTCGAGCGGGAAGCCGAACGTGTCATAGAGTTTGAACGCGGTCTCGCCCGGCAGTCTTTCCCCTTCGGGCAGGTCCACAAGCGCCTCGTCGAGCAGCTTGAGCCCGCGATCGAGCGTGGTTTTGAAGCGGGTTTCCTCGCCCAGAAGCGTCTCTTCGATTAGCGCCTGCGCCCGGCCAAGCTCGGGGTAAGCCGCACCCATCTCGCGGATCAGCGACGGCACGAGACGGTGCATCACCGGATCCTTCGCGCCCAGCAGGTGCGCGTGACGCATCGCGCGGCGCATGATCCGGCGAAGAACATAGCCGCGCCCATCCGCCGAGGGCATCACGCCATCTGCGATCAGGAACGAGGTCGAGCGCAGATGATCCGCGATCACGCGGTGATGCACGTTGCCCGGCCCGTCCGGCGCACCATCGGTCGCGTTGGCCGAAGCCTCGATCAGGTGGCGCATCAGGTCGGTGTCGTAGTTGTCGTGCTTGCCCTGCAGCAGCGCGCCGATCCGCTCGAGCCCCATGCCGGTGTCGATCGACTGCATGTCGAGCGCGCGCATCGAGCCGTCCTCGAACTGCTCGTTCTGCATGAAGACGAGGTTCCAGATCTCGATGAACCGGTCGCCATCTTCCTCGGGCGAACCAGGCGGACCGCCCCAGATATGATCGCCGTGATCGAAGAAAATCTCGGTGCAGGGACCGCAGGGACCGGTCGGGCCCATCTGCCAGAAGTTGTCCGAGGTCGGGATACGGATAATCTTCTCGTCGGGCAGGCCGGCGACCTTCTTCCAGATATTCGCCGCCTCGTCATCGGTGTGGTAGACCGTGACCAGCAGCTTGTCCTTCGGAATGTCGAAATCCTTGGTCAGCAATTCCCAGGCGAACGGGATCGCGTCTTCCTTGAAATAATCCCCGAAAGAGAAATTCCCCAGCATCTCGAAGAACGTATGGTGGCGCGCGGTGTAGCCGACATTGTCGAGGTCGTTGTGCTTCCCGCCGGCGCGCACGCATTTCTGCGCGGTCGTTGCGCGGTTGTACTCGCGCTTCTCCACCCCGGTGAAGCAGTTCTTGAACTGCACCATGCCGGAATTGGTGAACATCAGCGTCGGGTCGTTGCGCGGAACGAGGGGCGAGCTGTCAACGACGCGGTGGTCGTTACGCTCAAAGTAATTAAGGAAAGTGGAGCGGATTTCGTTAAGGCTGGGCATATCGTCCTGTCTCGCCTGATCGGGCATGTTCGGTCCCGTTTAACGCCGCCCTTCCCCCCTGTCCAGCAATCGCAAAAAGGCCGGGAGACGACGCTCCCGGCCTTTGCATGAATTTGCGGTGACGATCAGTCTTCGGTCAGCGCGTCATCTTCGGACAATTTGTCGAATTCGAGCCCGTGGCTGGCGCGAATCTTGTCTTCGATCTCATAGGCGACATCGGGGTGTTCGCGCAGGAACGTCTTCGCGTTTTCACGGCCTTGACCGATGCGTTCGTCCCCGTAGGAATACCAGGCGCCAGCCTTGTCGACGACCCCGGCCTTGACGCCCAGATCGACCAGCTCGCCCATCTTCGAGATGCCCTCGCCATACATGATGTCGAACTCAACCTGCTTGAACGGCGGGGCCACCTTGTTCTTCACCACTTTCACGCGGGTCTGGTTGCCCACCACCTCATCGCGATCCTTGATCGAACCGATGCGGCGGATGTCGAGACGCACGGAGGCGTAGAATTTCAGCGCGTTGCCGCCCGACGTCGTCTCCGGCGAGCCGAACATAACCCCGATCTTCATCCGGATTTGGTTAATGAAGATCACCATGCAGTTCGAACGCCCGATCGAGGCGGTCAGCTTGCGCATTGCCTGGCTCATCAGACGGGCCTGCGCACCCACGGTGTGATCGCCCATATCGCCTTCGATTTCGGCCTTCGGCGTCAGCGCCGCGACCGAGTCGACCACGACGAGGCTGACCGCGCCCGAGCGCACCAGCGTGTCGACGATTTCCAGCGCCTGCTCGCCTGCGTCGGGCTGCGAGATCAGCAACTCGTCGAGATCGACGCCAAGCTTGCGTGCATATTGCGGATCGAGCGCGTGTTCAGCGTCGACGAAGGCACAGACGCCGCCCTTCTTCTGCTCTTCCGCGATCGCGTGCAGCGTCAACGTCGTCTTGCCCGAGCTTTCCGGCCCATAGATCTCGACGATCCGGCCTTTCGGCAGCCCGCCGATCCCGAGCGCGATATCGAGACCCAGCGAACCGGTCGAGGTCGCTTCGATTTCCCGCGCGGGCGTGTCGCCGCCGAGCTTCATGATCGAGCCTTTGCCGAATTGCCGCTCGATCTGCGCCAGCGCCGAGTCGAGCGCCTTTTGCTTGTCTGCCTTGGGAGATTTATCCATATCGAAAAGCTTCGCTACTGCCATTTGTCCGCTTCCTTATTTCACAGCGACGGCTGGTCGGCAATGCGACGCCCTCGCGCGGATGTTCACCTCATGTTCTGACCGCACTATGCGCACAGAACGTGAACATTACAACAAAATTTTCCACAACTCACTGAACCGCCAATTCGGTTAAGAAACGGTTTACCCGCGTGGGCCGAATGATTATCACCGGCGCAGTTAGGAGCTGACCCGCCAAGATGCTGATTTTCTGGACACAAAAACTCGTCTTCCTCGCCACGCCCAAGGCAGGTTCCTCTGCGGTCGAGACTGCGCTGGAGTCGCTGGCCGACGTCGCGCTGACCCGTCCGGCTGTTCTCAAACACGCCTCGGCCCGCGATTTCCGAGATCATCTTGCGCCGTTGCTGTCGTCGAAGACCGAGGCCAGCTTCACCACGGTCGCGCTGATGCGCGAGCCGCTCGACTGGTTGCGGTCGCTCTATCGTTTTCGACTGCGCGATTTGATCGAGGAAAGCGACATTTCTGCCGGCTATTCCTTCGAACAGTTCGCGCGCGATTACATCGAGGACCCGCGCGCAGGGTTTAGCGATGTGCCCAGTCAGGCCGCGTTCCTCTGTGATGATGAGGGCACGCCGTTGGTGGACCGGATTTTTCCCTATGAGCGGATCGAGGATTTCGTGCATTTTCTCGAAGATGAACTCGGCTTCGCCATCACCCTGCCCCGCGTGAACGTCCCCCCGGCGGTCGAGACCGGGCTCGCGCCCGAGACCGAGGCTGCGCTGCGGGTCGCGATGCAGGACGATCTTGCGCTTTATGATCGGGTCACCCGCGCCTTAGCGTGAGAGCAAGTCCTGCACCGTCGCGGTCAACTCGCTCAGAGAGAAAGGTTTCGGCAGGAAGAGCGAATCCGGTACGGGGGACGTTCCGTTCTGGAACACTTCCTCTGCATAGCCCGACATGAAGACCGTGCGCGTGCCCGGCCGCGCCTCGAGCGCGCGGCTGACCCAGCTTGGCCCGTCGAGCCCGGGCATGATAACGTCGGTGACGAAGATATCGACCTGCAAATCGGTATCTTCGAGCAGCTCCAGCGCCTCTTCCGCACTCTCGGCCTCCAGCACGGTGTAGCCGCACAGTTTGAGCGCGCGCGCGGCGAAGGCGCGCACCGGGGGTTCGTCCTCGACCAGAAGGACGGTCGCCTCGCCGGCCATCACCGGGGTCGCCTTTGTTGCGCGCGGCGCAGCTTCCGCTTTGGGCATGACGGAAGGTGTCGTGGGGCCACGCGGGGCAGTTCGCGCCTCCGCCGTTGCGTTTTCGGCACTCGACACGTCCGCCTCTTCGGTGGCGTCATAGGCGGGCAAGAGGATCGTGAAACTCGTTCCGGTCCCGATGACGGAATCGCAAAAGATATAACCGCCGGTTTGCTTCACGATTCCATAGGCCGTCGAAAGACCCAGCCCCGTGCCTTCGCCGGTGCGTTTGGTGGTGAAGAAGGGCTCGAAAATCTTGCTTAATTTATCGGCCGCGATACCGGTCCCGGTATCGGTGACCTTGATCGCAACATAGTCGCCCTTCGGCACAGCCACGCGGTCGCGGGTGCGGTTTTCGGCAAGGTGCACCGCGTCGGTCTCGATCCGGATCTCGCCCCCGCCGGGCATCGCGTCGCGCGCGTTCACCACGAGGTTCATGATGACCTGTTCGAGCTGCCGCTTGTCCGCGCGGACCCGTCCAGGATCTCTTTCGTGCTTGACGCTTAGAGCGACTTTCTCGCCAACCAGCCGGTTGAGCAGATGGGTCAGATCGGACAGCGTGTCGTGCGGATCGAGGATCTCCGGCTTCAGCGTCTGCTTACGCGAGAAGGCAAGCAATTGCCCCACTAGCGCGGCGGCGCGATTGGCATTCTGGCTGATCTGGTCGAGATCGGCATAATCGCCATCGCCCTTGTCGTGTCGCAGCATCAGCAGATCGCAATGACCCGAAATCGCGGTGAGCAGGTTATTGAAATCATGCGCGACACCGCCCGCAAGCTGCCCGATCGCCTGCATTTTCTGGCTTTGCACGAATTGCGCTTCGAGCGTCTTGAGCTGCGTCGCGTCGGACAGGACGGCGAGCAGCCCCGCACGCCCGTTTTCCACGATCCGCGAGAGTGTGACCTGAAGAAAGACCTCCTTGTCGCCGCGCCGGGCGCGCAGCACTTCGGGGCGGCCATCGGCGCGGCCTGCGAGCGCGTCGTTCACCCAGTCCGAGACCGGACGCCCGAGCCCTTCGAGGAGGTCGGCAAGGCGGGTCTGTGGCTCGATCCCGCCAAGGAGGCCACGCGCGGCACGATTGGCCGCGCGCACCCGACCATGGGCCGACAGGCGCAGCATAGCGACGGGCAGCGCCTCGAAATTCGCGCCTTCCTCGGCGGAGCGCGGTCCGCCGATCGGGAGCAGATAAACCTCGGATCGACCGCCCAGGCCTTCAAGCTGGGCCACGACCGCGGTGACGGGGCCATCCTCGCCCTTGATCTCGTGCTCTTCGCCCGAGCGCAGCGGCAGATCGGTGAAGATGCGATCGAGAGAGCGCACCCGCTCCCCCACGAGCCGCCGCAACGCCTCGTTCATGAACAGGATCGTGCCGCCGTTGGAAACGGTTAGCATCGGCAGGCTGATCGTTTCCGCGCCGCGCCCGCCAATCGCCCGTTCGGCCATATCTTCGAGCCGCCAGAGAAAATCGCCAGAGCCAATGCGATGAACAGAGAGCCGCAGATGGCCCCGCCGGGTGACCAGATCCTCGCGCGCGGCCCCCGTCGCCTCTGCCTTGCTTTGCAAGCGGCGCAACACCGCGCCCGGATCCGCGAAAAGCTCCGCCAGGGTTCGCGCCAAGCCCTGCCCGCCGCGCGAGCCGAACCGCTCCACGGCGGCGCGGTTCTGATAGCCGATCTCGCCCTCGGGATCGGTGGTAAAACTCGGCGCGGCGTCATGGGCGATGAAATTGGCGAGCGTTTCCTGCTGTCGTGCGCGCCGCCTTCGGTCCTGCGCCAAGGCCAGACGCAGCCAGACCGCCGTTATCAC
The DNA here is from genome assembly GCF_002020115.1 of Thioclava sp. DLFJ5-1. Classification (NCBI taxonomy): domain Bacteria; kingdom Pseudomonadati; phylum Pseudomonadota; class Alphaproteobacteria; order Rhodobacterales; family Paracoccaceae; genus Thioclava; species Thioclava sp. DLFJ5-1. Next base: position 526,745 of record NZ_MPZU01000002.1, read on the forward strand.
GAGCGTCCCTGCGACGGAGAACATCGCCCAAGTCACCACCTCATCGGGCATCACGAAGGCAATCGCCGCCGCAATTCCCGCTGCAAGCAGCAAATAGACCGCACCCGGCGCCAGCGCCGCCATCGTCTTCGAGAGTGGCTGCAGCATCAATTCGTTCCGCCCCACGCTCGCCTCCCTGCCTGACAGATCGGCCCCATAGCGCGGTAAAATAATTTAAACCCAATTAACGCGACTAGACTTTCAACTGACGATTGAGTCAATCACGCAGCCGTGATCCCGGCGGCAAAAATTGCAGAAAAATCAGAGCTGGAGCTGCGCGACGAAAAACCCGTCGCCACCGGAGAGCGGCGTGAATTGCCGCTGCGACACGAGCTCGCAGCCGTGACGCGTCACGAAATCGGCGATCTGCGCGCCATTCTCGACCGAGAGAAGCGAGCACGTCATGTAAACCAGACGTCCTCCAGGGGCGACGAGGTCGCGGGCGGCGTCGAGAATCTCGCTCTGCAGGGTCACGAGTTCGGCCAGCCGCGCAGCACTCAGACGCCATTTCGCATCCGGCGTCCGGCGCCAGGTCCCCGAGCCTGAACAGGGGGCATCGACCAAGACGAGGTCATAGCCCGTCCCCGGATCGCCCGGCGCGCGCATGGCCACTTTCGTCCCGGCCCGTTTCGCACGGACGGGCAGATCGCGCATCCGCCCCGCATCGATGTCATGCGCGGCGATCTGCGCCTCGGGACAGGCTGCGGCCAGCGCCAGCGCCTTGCCCCCGCCACCCGCGCAATAATCGAGCACGCGCTGACCCGCCGCGATCGGGACGGACGCGATGGCGGCTTGCGACGCCGCATCCTGCAATTCCACCAGACCGTCCGTATAGGCCGCCGCCTGTTGAATGCGCCGCGCGCCTTCGCCAAGCTCCAGCGCCGTCTCTGCCAGCGGATGCGGGAACGCCTCGATCCCGTCCTTGGCGAGCGCGGCGATCGCCCCATCGCGGTCCGCTTTCGCAATATTGACGCGCAAGAAGACCGGCGCGCGGGCGCGCATCGCCTCGGAAATGTCGTCGAAGTCCGGCCCGAGATCGGCGGCAAGCTGGTCGCGCAGCCAATCGGGCCAGTCCAGTTGCGCAATAGCCCCGAGCAAAGGCTCGGACAGGGCCGCGCGCTCCTCGTCGGAGAGAGGATCAGGCGCAAAGCCCTCGCCTGTGAAGACCGTTGCGGGATCGGTGCCCTGCAAACGGAGCAGCCCGGCGACCAAGGCGCGTCCCTGCGCCCCGCCCCCGGCAAGCGCGGCACTCGCCTTGCAGCGCAACACATCGAAGACGTGATCGCGGATCGCCGCGCGGTCCTTGGAGCCCGCGAACCGGTGGCCCCGCGCCCAGTTGGTCAGCGCACGCTCCGCCACCTCGCCCGTCTGGATGCGGTCGAGAATATCGATGGCGGCGGCGTAGCGCGCGGCGGGCGTCATGGGCGAGCTCCGAATTAAGCTGTGATCTGGGGGCGTTGTAGGCGGCGCCGGGGACCGGCGCAACGTCGCGCTGCAAAGACCGCAGCCCTACGCATCGCGCGCCCAAATGTGTCGATTCCGATCAATTTCTGCCCCAATTTCGCATTTTCGCCATATTTACGCCGCGGCAGTTTCGCTTTTTGCAACTGGAGATAGTTAATCAACCGTTTTCAACCATGGGGCGTCCTGTCTTGAAGCGTTTAAAGAGTTTCTTCTCCGCCGAAGACGGCGCCACAACGATCGAAGCGTTACTCTGGCTACCGATGTTCGTCGGGATGCTGGCGGTCACCGTCGACGTTTCCCTCATCTTCAACGCACAGTCACGGATCCTCGGTATCGTGCAGGATGTCGATCGCGCCTACTCGGTCGGGCGGTTCGAGAACGATGAGGACACGATGGCGCGTCTACGCGCCCTGCTGCCCTATGACGAAAATACGTACACGGTCGACACGCAAGTCACCGACGGGATCATCGAGACCCGCGTCACGATCCCGATGTCCGAACTCGTCGCCACAGGTCTTTTCACCAGAGTTCTCAACATGGACCTCACGGTCCACGACTACCGCTACATGGAGTCCTGACATGAACCGCGTAACGATTACCGATTTTACCGCTGAAGAAGATGGCGTGATCACCCAGCTTTCGCTGTTCTGGACGATCCTGTTCCTCGCTGTCGGCAGTCTCGCGCTCGACGTCTCGAACGGCTATCGCAATCGGGTGGTGATGCAGGACGCGGCCGATGCAGCGGCGCTCGGTGCGATGTATCTCTCCTCTGACCCGCTGATCACCAAAGACGAAGCGAAGACCCGTGCGGCCCAGCTGGCCCATTCCAACCTCGCCTCCGATGACGGGACTTCGGTGATCACCAAAGACGACGTGACCTTCGGTTATTACGACGCGACCAATCACCGCTTCGTCACGGATTACGCCGAAGACCTCGATCTGAGCCCGGCCGTCCGCGTGATGGCCCATCGCACGACCGAGCGCGCGAACGCCGCACCCACCTTCTTCGGCAAGGTGATCGGTCAGGACGGTTGGCAGATCAACACCGGCGCCGTAGCCGAAGCCTATCAGCCCGCCTGCCTCACCGAAGGTCTGGCCGCGAAAGGCGTGATCGACCTGCAATCGGGCAACAGCTTCGCTTCGGGCTTCTGCCTCTATGCGGCGCAATATGTTTCGCTCAATCAGAACAACCTCTTCGAGAGCGGCGCGATCGTGTCGATGCCCGACACCAGCAAGCTCGACATCCCCGCCTCGGGGTTCAAGCAGAATGACGGGCTGCAAGAGGCGCTGCGCACCTCGTTCTACAAGCTGCGCATCATCGATCGCATTCCCAAGATCATCGAGTCGATGCGGGACGGCACCGGCTATCTGCCCTCCTACATCACCAACAAGAGCCCGACCGTGCTGACCGGCACCAAGCTCGACACCACCGACTTCACCCCGGGCAATCTCTATGTGCTCAACTGCAATTCGAGCGTGACGATCTCGGTCCCGAACAAGACCGATACAGGAAATGGCAAGAAAAGTGCCGATACGGCGGATACCACGGCAGAAGAGACGACCGATCCCGCCGTGATCTCGGAAGTCGCTGTGATCGCGGATTGCCCGGTGAAATTCGGCAATGGCGTTGCACTCGAAAACGCAATCTTCGCGAACACCTCGACCGACGATCGTAGCTTCTCGGCTCCGCAAGGGCTGCGCATTGGGCGCGATGACAATTGCGCCCCTGACGGCGGCGCGAAGCTGATCACCATGGGCGGTGTCTCCTCGGCAGCGAAAATCTCGTTCTTCGGCGGCCAGATTCTCGCGGTGAAGGATGTGAGCTTCTCGGCACAGGCCGAGGGGATCGAAGGTGTCGCGATCGTCTCCGGCGGCAAGATCGACGGCACCTCCAACTCGCGCTTCGGTCATTGCGATACCGGAATGGAAGGCAATATCGAGATGAGCTACTTCCGGCTGCGGATGTAACCGGCTTGCGGCGGGTCGCCAGACGCGCAAAGCGCGATTGAAACGATCCGCCCAAGATGGGATAGGAGAGGCTAAGTTATCGCCGCTCCTGTCTCACTCGCTCCGAGGTCGCCATGCCTGATCGCGCCGCATCCGCGCAACCGCACTCCCTGCCGCGCGTCGTCGCAATCGGGTTCAACAAATGCGGCACGCGCTCGCTGGCCGAGCTGTTCCGCGCGGCAGACCACCCCACCGTTCACCACAAGATCCGCGAAGGCCGCCCCGTGCCGCGCCGCATCGGCCGGGTGATGCGCGAGAACCTCGCCGCCGGGCGCAAGGTCTTCGCGAGCGCCGAGGATTTCACCTTCTATTGCGACCTGATCTACAGCGACGGCACCGTCAGCTGGGAAGGCGCGACGGCCTTCCGCGAGATCCTGCGCGACTATCCCGACACGATCCTGCTGCTGAACTTCCGCGACCGCGAGGGCTGGATCGCGTCGCGCCTCAAGCATGGCCATGGTGAGTTTGCCAAGCGCGAACTGGCTGCGCGGGGTCTAACTGATCTCGAAGTACTGAAGGATCAATGGCGCGCGGAATGGGATGCGCATCTGGCCGATGTGCGCGCCTATATGGCCGACAAGCCGGATCAATACGTGGAATTCGATCTCGACAATGACAGCGCCGACGACCTTGCGGCCCGCCTGCCCGCCTATGGGCTCGATGCGGCCCATCTGCAGGATATCGGGCGCACGCGCGGCAAGAAGATGCACCCGCTCAAGCGCTTGGCGAAAAAGCTCAACGCCCATCTGCGCCCGCGCTTCTTCCGCTGACCCCACCGATCCGCGATTGCACGGCCCCGCCCGCTGGCGCTATTGAGGGCGCGTAACTCAAAAAGGTGTCGCATGAAGAAACAGATCATCTGTATCCGCTGGGGCGAGAAATACGGCGTCGATTACGTCAACCGCCTCTACGGAATGGTCGCGCGCCATGTGACGCCGCCCTTCGATTTCTACTGTTTCACCGACACGTTCGAAGGGCTCGATCCCGGCATCACCGCGATGCCGCTGCCCGAACTTGATTGCGACATGCCCAATGTGCGTCAGGGCATCTGGGGAAAGTCGCGGCTGTGGCGCTCGGACCTGGGCGGTCTGTCGGGACCGGTGCTGTTTCTCGACCTCGACGTGGTCGTGACCGGCAATCTCGATGCGATGTTCGAATACGGCGACCCCGACGACGTGATCCTGACCCGCAACCCGAACACCCCGTTCGAACGGCTCGGCCAGACCTCGCTCTACCGTTTTCCGATCGGCAAGCTGGCGCCGCTGCGCGAGGAATTCCTCGCCGATCCGCAGGGCACGGCGGAGAAATACGTCTTCGAGCAGCGCTTCGTGACGCGGCGCACGCCGGGCGGCGTGAAATTCTGGCCGAAAGGCTGGGTCGCGACCTTCAAGTGGCATTGCATCCGGCTATTCCCGATCAACTTCTTCGCGCCGCCGAAGCTGCCGAAAGACGCGAAAGTCGTGATCTTCCCCGGCGGGTTGAACCCGATCGACGCGATCGAGGGGCGCTGGAACAGCCGCTCGACCCATATGGCGCCGGTGGAGCATGTGAAAGCTGGCCTGCGCGGTGAGCGGGACGGATCGATGCTGCGCCACCTGCGCCACTTCCTCTGGCCCACGAAATGGGTCGAGGAGAACTGGCGCAAGGATCCTTAACCGGTGATCCCGAGGCGCGCGGCCAGATCGCGGGCGCGCGTATCCTCGACCGTATCCGCCTCGACGCTGTTGACCGTGCGCATTACCTTGCGCCGATAAGCCTCGCGCTTTGCCACAAGGTTCGGCCCGCGCGCGATCTTGGCCTCCAGGTCGGCTTTCGAGCGCGTGTAATAGTGGTTCAGCTGCACGGCGGCGGTGGAGTAGAACTCCGGCTTGTCGCGCGCGCTCATGTCGGATTTCACCCCCGCGTCGTTCCACGTCGCCGGCCCACCATCGGTCTCCATGGAATGGACGCGCAGCGCCGTCAGTCGGCACGGATCGACGAGCATCTTGAACGCCCGCAGCCCCGGTGCGTCCCCCATCGGATCGCGTGCACGGGTGGTGAAATTGGCGAGCATCCCGCCCTCGGGCGTCGTGTCATGGCCGGAGAAGCCGAACATGTGCCACGGCAGCGAGACATTCGGGATATCGCCCAGAGGCGCAAGTGCCGCGTTCAGATCGTCGCCCGCAGTGGGGATCAGGAATTCATCCACGTCGATGAAGGCCATCCAGCGGTGATCGCCGCCGAAATTCCCCGCCGCATGCGCGTAGGCGAGCACCTGATTGTGGATTTCGCGCCCGAGACGGATATCGCTGAGCCGCTGCGCCCAGGGAATGATCGTGAGCGCCTCGGGCGGCAGCGTGTCCTGCAACACCGCGCGGGTCTCGTCCGTGCTTGCGTCATCATAGATCACGAAATGCCGCACGCCTGCCGCATGGTGGAACCGAGCCCATTCGCCGATGAACCGCGCCTCGTTGCGCACGATCGCGGCGATGGCGATGCCGTGACGGTCCGGACGCGGCTCGGGCGTGGTGATCCCGAGCTTCGAGATTTTCGCCCGGCCCAGCAGTTTTCGCAGCATTCGCGCCTCCCGTCCGAGTCACGAACGGGACGCCCCCGCTCAGTCGTCGGATTTGTAGCTGTAGCGGTAGTTATAATGATATTGGTAATGGCCGCCATAGCGCTCACTCGCCTCGGCCTTGAAGCCGTTGAGGACCGCACCGGTGATTGAGGTCCCCGCCGCCTCGAAGCTTGCCTGCACCGCGCGCACCGCGCCCTGCATCGTCTCGAGATGGCGCGCGACCGCGATGCTCGCGCCCACAGAGCGTCCGATCACGACCGGATCGGTCACGGCCAGCGCGGGCGGCGCGTCGACAATGATCAGATCGAATTCACTGTCGAGTTGGCGCAGCATGGTCCCGAACTCGGCCCGCATCAGCAGCTCGGACGGGTTCGGCGGGTAACGGCCCGAAGTGATGACTTTCAGCCCCTCGACCGGCCCGTCGCGCATCACCTCCGCCAGCGATTTTTCGTGGCCGAGATAGTCGGAGAGGCCTTCAGCCGTTTTCGGCAGATGCAGGAAGCGCGCGAGGTAGCCTTTGCGCATATCCGCATCGATCACGCAGACTCGCTGCCCCGCCTGCGCCGCGACCACGGCGAGGTTGATCGACATGAAGGTCTTGCCGACGCCCGGTGCGGCGGAGGTGATCTGGATCGAGTTGGTCTGCGCATCCAGCAGCCCGAAATGCAGCGAGGTGCGCAAGGAGCGCAGCGCCTCGGTCGCGACCGCCTCGGGGTGCTCCAATGCGAAAATCGGCAGGTCCCCCTTGCGGTTGCGCAGATCCGCGGCTTCCTGTGCGAAGGGCACGGTTGCGAAGACCGGGAGGCCGAGCGCCTCGATCTCTTCGGCGCCCTTGATCCCCCGGCGCAGCGCGCGACGGATCAGTACGATGGCCGCCCCGATGATCAGGCCGAGGATCGCCGCGAGGGCCACGATCCGCGATTTGCGCGGCGCGACCGGGATGGTGCTCGCATAGGCTTTGTCGATCACGCGCACCGATCCCACCGTGGAGGCGCGCACAACCTTCAGTTCCTGCGAGCGGTTCAGCAGCTGCGTGTAGACCTGCTGCGCCACTTCGAGATTGCGCTGCAGGTTGAAGATGTCCTTCTGCGTCTCCGGCAGCCCTTGGGTCGCCTTCTTCGCCTGATCGAGCTGCGCCTGCAGTTCTTTGCGGTTCTGCAGCAGCGCCTGATAGGCCGGGTGATTGACCGTGTACTGGTTCTTCAGCTCCGCCTCTTTCAGATCGAGCGCGGAGAGTTCCCCTTCGATCTTGGTGACGCGTTCCAGCAGGGCCTGCGTCTCGTATTTGACGTCGACCGATTTTTGCTTCTGACGATAGGCATTCAGCGCCTGCTCCGCGTCGGACACGTTCTGGCGGGCGTCGGGAAGCTGCTTTTCGATGAAATCGAGGCTGTTCTCGGCGGAGGCCGAATTGCGCTCGATATTCTGTTCCACGAAGGAGGTCGCGATCGCATTCAGGATCGCTTCGGCCCGCTGCCGATCGGTGTCTTGATACGAGGTCTGAAGGATGTTCGAGCCGCGCGGGCTTTCGGAGACCGAGAAATTCTCCTTCATCGTCTTGATTGCAGCGTTGAGCGATTGCCGCCCGACGAAGAATTCCCGCCCGGCCGGGGCATCCATCGACGCCACGGCCAAAGTGAAATCGCCATCACGCGCGGTGATCTCATGGCCCATCGTACCTGCGAGATCGGTCCCGTCCGGCAGCGTGACTTCATAGCTATCCGCACCGGTGACGCGCAGGTCGATCATCTCGCCCAGCCATTGCTCCGGCACCTTCATGCGCCCGATCTGAAGGCTCTCATTGCCCCATTGATACTGATCGAGCAGTCCCGGATCCGGCAGATGCAGATTGGTCGGCAGCAGACCGATCACCGGCAAGCGCCGCGGGATCACGAAGTTCTGCAGATTGAGCTTGTTGGCCGCCTCCCCCAGAACGAGCCGCGAAGACATGATCGCGATCTGGGTTTCCGCCTCCGATTTGCCGCCACCGTCGCTGCCGAGAATGTCCTGCATCGAGGTCGGGAGTGCCGCCAACGCGTTTTGCGTTTGCTCGAGCTGCAAGAGACCGGTGGCCTGATAGATCACCGGCTTGCGCAGCGCGATGAAGGCACCGAGGATCACGGCGACGACGAAGGCCAGCGCGATCCATTTCCAGCCCGCCAGAAGCGCGCCTGCCAGCGCCATCAGGTCGATCTCGTCATCCTCGACTTCGGGCTGCGCGGCGTGTTTCTGCGTCATTTCGGAAATTTGCTTCATCTGTCCCGTTCAAACTCTCAAATGCTTATTCAAAACCGCGCCTATGCCGCCGTGACGCGGATCACCGTTTCGGTGCGAGCCGCGAGACCCATGCCTCGCTCGCCGCGGAAATCTCGGTGAAGGCCTTGCGATGGGCGTCGATCGGTTCCCGGTACGGGTCGGCGATCCCTTTGCCCCCCATCCATTGATCGAACAACATCACCCGCCCGCCCAGTTGCGGCGCCCGGCGCGAGATCTCGCGCTTGTGGCCCGCCTCCATCACGAGGATCAACTCGTGCTCGGCGCCGATCTCGGCGGTGAACTGGCGCGCGACGTGACCGTCGAGGCTCAGCCCGTGTTCCGCACAGACCTCGGTCATGGTCTTGTCAGCACTCGCGCCGACGACCGCACCGATGCCCGCCGAACCGACCCTGCAGTCAGGCAGGGCCGCGGCCAGAACCCGTTCGCCCACCGGGGAGCGGCAGATATTGCCAACGCAGACGACGAGGATGGATCCGACTTTCGCCATGGATCAGTTCGCGAGCGCGGAGGCCGCGCGCGCCGTGCTCAGCGTCGGAAGGATGTTGGAGACCACGCGGTTCCATTTCGCGACTGGTGCGGTCGTGACATAGACGACGTCCTGCGGGTGCAGGAAGAATTTCGTGCCAACCACATAGGCCGCCGCGCTCGACGTATCGAGCTGGAACACGATCACACCGCTCGGGCTGTCGCGGAACACGAAGACACCGCGCGCATCGGCCTGATTGGTGTTCAGCCCGCCGACGGAGGTGACGGCTTCGGTGAGGCTCACATCATCCTTGGTCAGATCGATCGGGCCGGGTTTCACCAACTGCCCCAGGAGATAGGCTTCGAGCTTCGTCGCGCGCTGCACCGAGACGACATCGCCATTGCGCAGCACGGGGTTGTTCGAGGCGATGCCCTGGTTGAGGAAGGCTTGCAGATCGACCGCGTAGCTCCGCCCGCCACGACGAACGAGCACTTGGCGCGCATCGGCCGTCTCATTCAGGCCGCCCGCCTCGTTGATCGCATCAAGCAGCGTAAGCGACTTGGAGGTCAGCGGGATCCGCGCAGGCTTGCCCACCTCGCCGGTGACAGAAACGGTCTGCGAGTTGTAGCCCACGACGCGCACCGAAACCTGCGGCGAGGGAATGAATTCCTTCAGCTGACGCGAGAGATCGGCGCGCACCTGCTCCGGCGTGCGGCCCGCGGCGCGCACATTGCCAACATAGGGATAGTAGAAGGTGCCGTCCGAATTGACGCGCAGACCACCCTCGGCGGGCGTCCGGGTCGAACCCGCGGGCGAGGTCAGCTCGGGATGTTCATAAACCACGATATCAAGCAGGTCGCCCGGCCCGATCCGATAATTCCAGTAGTCGCTCGAGGGCAGCGTCGTGCGTCCGCCGCTCAGATCGGACGGTGCGCCGAAGGTGGCAACATTGGCGAGGCTGAGCCGAACGATCGCGACATCGCCCGCCGCCGGATCCTCAACGGAACTGACATTGCGGGTGTTGACCGGGAAATTTGTGGTCGAGGTGTCGCAGGAGGCCAAAAAGAGCAACGCGCAAAGCGCCGCGAAAATCCTCGTCATTGCCCCCATCGTGCCCTCCTGAGCCTCGTTACCTATGCCTGCCACCCATTCCTCGGCCAAGGGACCTGAGACGGGCTTCATCTAGCGCCTCTGAATAGAGAAGCTGTCGCTGTTTTCAACCGCCCATTCATACTTCGGCATGAATCGCCCGCCAAGCCTTTCAACCTTGTGGCGAGCAGCGCACAGCGTGAAACCGGATTGATTTCATCGCGTTCGTGACACCGTTCAGGCGACGCAACGTCACCCCGGGCCTCACGAAGAGGTGATGAGGCGTTGTCGCGAATACTCGCCTAAGGCGTGTGAAAGGACGTTGACCCCCGGGAACAAAGTTAAGTATCTCTCTATCGACGGTATTCGTACGATTTTCAGTATTTTTCACTCTATCGCGTTAGCAAAATATTAAGATTTGCCGCCGCGATAATGATTTTTATTGCCGGGGGGCAGTGTATGATTGGTCTTGAGTATGTTGTGACAGCTTTTGTTGCGTCGCTGTTAATGGCGGTCCTGATCGTTGCGACCAAGAGCTTTCATGGCAAACTCACGCTCGATGGCGATCATGGTGTCCAGAAAATCCACGCAGCTCCAACCCCACGCATCGGGGGCTTTGCGCTCCTCGCAGGCGCGTTGGCTGCCGGCCTGACGCTCGATGCGCAGACGCAGGCGCTCTGGTGGACGATCTGCCTCTGCGCCATTCCCGCCTTCGGCTCCGGCGCGATCGAGGACATTACCAAGAAAGTCTCTGCTAAATGGCGCCTGATCGCCACCGTGTGCGCCGGGCTGATCTTCTGCCTCGTATCCGGCTATCATATTCATCGCTCGGATATTCCCGGCCTCGACTACGTGCTGCTCCACTACCCGGCCTTCGGCATCGCGCTCAGCGCCATCGCGATCGGCGGGATCGCCAATTCGCTCAACATCATCGATGGCGTGAACGGGCTCGCATCCGGCTCCGCGATCATTGTTTTCTCCGCCTTCGCGGTGATCGCCGGACAGACCAATGACGGACCGATCCTCGCGATTTGTCTGCTGATGATCGGCTCGATTGCGGGGTTCTTTGTGATGAATTTCCCCTCCGGCAAGCTGTTTTACGGCGATGCCGGGGCCTATGCGACGGGGTTCGTGCTCGCGGTGATCGGAATTGTCCTTCCCGCCCGAAATCATGAGATTTCCCCGCTGATCGCCGTACTCGCACTCGCCTATCCGTGGATCGAAACCGTGGTCTCGATCAGGCGTCGCGTGAAGCGGGACGGCACGCATCCTGGGGCGGCGGACCGCCTGCATCTCCACAGCCTCGTCTATCGCAGCCGCGCGAAACGAATCGCCGAGTCGCTCGGACGCCCGGAGATGCGCAATCCGATCACCTCGGTTGTGCTCTGGTCGCTCAGCTTGATCGCATGTTCCATCACTGTGCTCAGCGCGACCTCCCCCGCAGCCCTCGGTGCAGGCGTGGGCGTGGTCTTCGTCTGCTACATGCTGATCTACCGCCGCGTCGCGCTTGGCAGCAAATTGCGTCGCGCGATGGCGACTTCCCGCCGTGAACGGGTAAAAATCTAACGCAAATAGGCCCTTATCAACTCGGCCCTCAAAGTTGCGCAGCATGTCTGCGTGTATCTTTTCAGGTGGCGCCGAGCGCTGATTGGCGCATTGAGTCTTACCTATCCTGCGCGGATCGGCGCTCGTCACCACCTCGCCGGGGCCGTAACCGGCCCAAGCGGTCCCTACTTAGCCACCTCGCGATACGGCGCTTCGTCCTGCATAGGTGCAACACTCTCGCAGAGCATCATCCACACCAGAGCCGCGAGAGGAAAAATTGCGAGTCCCGTAAGCATCGCGTGAATCCCCATTCACCTCATACCCGTCACAAATATGTCATATCACAGGATGCGCGAATCGGCATGAAATAAAGTTGCTGGAGCCGCTGTCCATTTGGACAGTTTCTCTGGCCTGACTTAGGTTTAGCCCGAATCAAAAAGGCCCCGCAGATGCGGGGCCCTTCTTATTCTCGGCTCGAACGGATCAGTTCGTGCCGTTGGTCCCGTTGGTCCCATTGGTACCGCCGCCGCTGCCCATCGCAGCCGCTGCAAGACCGACACCAATGATCACCGCTGCGACCGGGGTGGCGCCGCTAAGAGTGCTCTTCGTCGCCTTGGGCGTGCAAGTCACAGCGACGTTCCCGTCGGCGTTGTAAACGGCATCGGAAACGGCCGTTTCACAAACGTTATTGGCTTTTGCCCAAGCGACGAGCGCGTCATGGCTGAGATTGGCCGGCGCTTGCAGATCCTGGGCCGCACCCGGAAGGGCGCCGGCGAGAGTAGCTGCCACTGCAATGGCACCGGTAAAGAACTTCGTCATCGAAACCTCCGATTAGGTTGGGATAGGTAAGACATGATAATCTTATATTAATCTTTTGGTGAACCATAGGGTTAATTAATCCCGAACGGTTCAACCGGCTTAGTTGAGCACACCAATCGCGATCTGCCCGACAGTAGGGGAAACCCATTGCCGCCCGGCTTGGACCCGTCCCTTTTTATTGGTCCAATAAATATTGGTGACGGTCATTTTCGGATTGCTGCATTTTTCTTCGTGACGCAGCAAATTCTGCCCCGCGAGGGTTTCGTTTCCGGCTGTCGTCATTTCGCAGCCAAGCAGGACATAATCGGAATGGTTGTCCGCCGTGAGGAAGCGGTAGGTCCGGCGATAGGCGCCGATCTTCGTCCCGCGAAGGGCGGCGAGCGTCGGTCCGGAATCCGCGGCCATCAGATCATCGCCTAAACCTCTGGTTGCAATCACCACGCCACGATCCACGGACACCGTGATGTCGTCATCCGTGCGCCAGGTTTCGACCGTGCCGTTACGCCCGGCCAGAGACAGGGTCGCATTGGCGTCGCGCGACGGGATGACTACTTCGAGACCGCGCGCGGGAGCGGTCTGCGTCACCACTTTCACGCCGACGCCCTCGCCTTGAGCTGTAGCAGTCGGCGCAGTCGCGCCCTGCCCCGCGGAACGGCTGCCCGAGAGCGTCACGGTATTGCTCAGATTTTCGAGCTGCGCACAGCCCCCAAGCGCCAGCAGCGCCGCACCGAAAACCAGTGATCTCATCGCCAGAACCGCTCCCAATTGCCGTCGAAGGAGCCGGGCTGATCCTCGCGCACCATCCCGTAAAGCCGGTTGGACACCCCCAGCCGCGCCCCGCCATCGCGCACGATCGGCTGGATCACGGTCGAATAACGTTGCTTCGTTGGCTGTCCCGTCGCCCAGTGCAGCGGGATCGTAATCATGAAGCCCTTGTCGAAGGAGCCCTCGCCGAAATCTGCCGAGGACACATCGGTCTTCGTCGCATAGACGCCGACCTTCCAGCCATTGTCGAAAACGCGCGAGAAGCTCAGCGTCGCCCCCCAGTCGCCCGCGAGATACCGGCCCACATCGAGCTGCGTATAGAACTGGTCGGTGAACTGGTAATAGGCCGACAGATGGCCCGTCGTGACCTCGTAATCGCGCAGATCGAAACGCTGGTCATAGCCGCGCTGGCGCACCCGGTTGAGCTCAGCCCCGAGCGCGAGACGGCTGTGCTCGGGCGCCCAGAGCAGCTCGGTCGAGACGCCCGCGAACATCGGCTCCAGATAGCCCGCAGTCACACGTCCGAAGAGATCGCGACCGGGACGGAAGAAATAGGCCCCCGTCAGTTCGGGAACCGTGGGGCCGGAATTCTTGTAATAGAGCCACGCATCCGAGCGCACATGCGGCAGCACCGAATCCGAGGGCCGGTTCGCCTGATTGAGATTGCCGATTACCTTCTGGTTCACGCGCCCGGACAGCAGCAGGCCCGGTGCGATCTCGTATTGCGCATTGACGCTGACACCAAGATCGGCGCGCATCGGATCGTCGGGATCGAACAGGCCCGGTCGCAGATACGGCCCGACATCCCACGAAAAGCGGGGATAGGTCCCGGGCGCAACCGGAAGGTGAGCGGGCGCGCCATCGATCTGCGCATGGGCCCGCATCAGCTCGCCGCCGACCGGGTGAAATTCATAGGCCTCGAGATCGTCACGGCGGATCGTCGTGGTCGAGACGGGCTGCGAATTTTCCGACAGGGTGATCGCGAACCGGTCGACGCTCGCCGGGGCCTGCGCGCTCAGCACGCGGGCCGCGCGCCCAATCGCCTCGGGCGGCGCATTGTAGCGATCGTTGCGGATCTGGACCGCGAGGGTGGAGCCGCTGAGCTCCGCGCCTTCCAGCACGAGGCCTTGCTGCGCCAAGCCCGGGCGGAGCTTCGCCGCGAGATAGGCCGGATCGTTCGTCCAGCTTTGCGCGGCCTCGACGCCGGCTCGCGGCACGACCGGCGGCGGCGCGTCATTGAGCCCGCTCGGATGGGCGTTGTGTTTGGGGTTCAGCGCATAGCTCAGCTGCACGCTCAGATCGGTGCCGTAGAGATAGCCCGCCGTGATCGAGGCGTTGTCGCTGAGCTTGTATTGCGCGGCGATATTGATCGGGGATTTGCGATCGAAGGTCGGGCCGTCCTCGCGCGTATAGGCGTCGGAGGAATATTCCCCCATCAGCCGCAGCCGGTCGGTCGCCTGCCATTCGACACCAGCGAACAGCGCCGCATCTCCGGTAAACCATTGCTGCGGCTGGAATGTCCCACCCTGCGCCCCGGTGCGTTCGCCGCGTGTCTTGAAGTGATCTCCCAGCACGCCCAGCGGATTGTCGAAGCCGTTATTCGACCCGAGCCGCCCCCAGCCGATCCCCGCCGTCGCGCGCAGTTTCGGCGTGACCGACTTGGTCGCCACGACATATTCGCCGGAATAGACACCGGTGCCGGTCATGTCGTTGATACCGATGGCCATCGCGGGCCGAAAGCGGCCCTCGTCGAGGAAACGATACTGGATCGAGAAGCTGCGGTCGTAGAGTGTGCCGCTGCCGCCCAAGTAGTTCTTGATCGTCGAATACCGGAAGCCTGCCGACAGGCGCGGTGTGATCTGGAACGCGGCCGAGACGCGGGTCTGCCCGGCGAAGGCGAAGACATTGAAGCCAAGCTCCGCATCCTCGCGGCTGCCCGCGACGGGCATGTCGATCAGGCCGGGGATGCCGTAACTGTTATAGCCCCACGCGCGGTCGGCCGACTGCGCGCAGGCGGGACCAAATCCGAACCCTGCAAGCGCACTGCTCGCCATCGCGAGGAAGAGAAAACGGGAGCGGTAGGGGCGCACCAACATATGTGTAGAAATCCGGCTCGGTCACAATCAATTGGAGACCTAGCAGAGAGTCGTACTCCTCCGAAACGCGAATTCACGCTTTCTTAAGGAGCTGTCGCAGATTTGCACGGAGTGGTGGCGGCGCACCGCCGAGTTGGCTGCTATTCGCCGGCCAAGCGCATGTAGACGTCTTCGTAGCGGATGATGTCATCCTCGCCCAGATAGGCGCCGGTCTGCACCTCGATCAGCACCATCGGCAGCTTCCCGGGGTTTTCGAGCCGGTGAGTCTCGCCGATCGGGATGTAGACGGATTCGTTTTCCGTCACGAGGCGGGTCTCGGTTCCCAGCGTCACCAGCGCGGTGCCTTGCACAACGATCCAATGCTCCGCCCGATGGTGATGGCTTTGCAAGCTGAGCGCCGCGCCGGGCTTGACCGTGATGCGCTTCACCTGAAATCGGTCACTGAGCACAAGGCGTTCGAACCAGCCCCAGGGCCTGTGTTCGCGTGGAAAATCCGTGGCTTGCGCGGCGTTTCGCGCCTTGAGCGCGCTGACCGCCGCCTTCACATCCTGCGCCCGCGAGCGATGCGCGACAAGCACCGCATCCGGCATCGCCACCGCGATCACATCCTCAAGCCCGATCCCGACCATCTCGATGCGCGGATCTTCGGACCGCAGCAGGCTGTCGCGGCAGTCGATGGCCGTCGCGGGTCCAGAGAGCGTCACCCCATCGGGGCGTGTCCCCGGATTCGCACGGCGCACCGCTTCCCAGTCGCCAAGATCGGACCAGCCCGCCTGCACCGGCATGACGGAGACAGTCTCTGCACGCTCCATGATCGCGTAATCGATGGAGATGTCGGGCGCCGCGCTCCATGCCTCCGGATCGAGGCGCAGAAATCCCAGATCGGCGCGCGCCGCGGCAAAGGCTTGTTCAACCGGAGCGAGAACCGTCGGCGCATGGGTTCGGGCTGCGTCGAGGATTGCCCCTGCCGAAAACAGGAACACCCCGGCATTCCACAGGTAATCCCCGCTCTCATACATCGCGCGGGCCTGCGCGATGTCGGGTTTCTCGATGAACCGGAGCAAAGGCACGACGCCCTGCGCATCTGCCTCCCGACTGGGTTCGAGATAGCCATACCCCGTTTCCGCGCGGTCGGGTGTGATGCCGAAAGTCACCAGCCGCCCTGCCCGCGCCGCGGGCTCCGCCGCCGCGATCGCGTGCCGAAACGCATCTGGATCGGCGATGACATGATCCGACGGAGCGACCAGCATCAGCGCCTGCTCTCCGGCCTTTTGCGCGACCCAAAGCGCGGCCGCGAGTATGGCGGGCGCGGTGTTGCGGCCCTCGGGCTCGAGCATCACCGCGCCCGGGTCGATCCCGGTATCGGCAAGCTGCTCCGTCGCGATGAAGCGAAAATCGGACTGTGTCAGGACCACGGGGGGCGCGAAACCCTCGCCCGACAGCCGTTCGGCCGTGGCCTGAAACAGGGGCTTTGGGCCAGTCAGTTCTGCGAATTGCTTCGGGTAGCTGCGCCGGGACAGTGGCCATAGCCGAGTGCCCGATCCGCCCGCGAGAAGAACCGGAGTGATCATGCGTATCCTCCCAAAACAGCGGCAGATTTTCTGCCTGCCACGAGCCTGGCACAGGCATCCCTAACGCAAGGTTAACTTCGGATCGGACAACCTAAGCGCGCACGTTTTCGCGCAGGTTCGCCTTGCCTGATTGACTTTCCGCGCCCGATCCCTCAGCCAATACGGGCGTAATTCGATTGAACAGAAAGCCCTTTCATGACCGATCAAAGCCCGGCCCGCGCGTGGCATGTGGCCCAGTTCAAGCCCAACAGCGCCGCGATCGCCCGGCGTAATCTGGAGCGGCAGCGGTTCGAAATTTTCCTGCCGATGGTCGAGACGACGCGTCGCCAGTCGGGCAAGTTCGTGACCCGCAGTGCGCCGCTCTTTCCGGGCTATCTTTTCGTGCGCGAACAGGAGAAATCGGCGCGTCTGGGCGCGGTTAACGGCACGCAGGGGATCACGCGGCTCGTGGCGCTCGCGGGGCGCCCGACACCGGTTCCCGATGCGATGATCAAGGCGCTGCAGGCGCGCTGCGACGCGGAGGACCAGCTGCAGCCGCTGCCGGAATACGCGCCGGGAGACGAGGTCACGCTGGCGACCGGCCCCTTCGCGGATTTCGTGGCCACGGTCGAAAAGGTCGATGCCGAGAAACGGGTCTGGCTGCTGCTGGATTTCATGGGCCGCGAGACCCGGATCAAGGCGACATCCGACGCCTTGATCTGAGGCTCTCAATTACCGCGGCAAACTAGCCTTTGTGCTGCTCATACGCGGCCAAGGCGCGCTCTCGGCCTTTCTTGAGATCGATCAGGCGCTCGGGGTATTTTTGGTTTAACGACAACTCCCAACTCTCTGGGACCGCTTCGAAATAATCCGTCGCCGTCTCGGGCGGGTTGACCTGCCCCTCGGCGATGAAATCCTTCCGGTAACGCCCGTCCTTGTCGAATTTTTCGAGCTGCGTCTCGGGATTGAACACGCGGAAATAAGGCGTCGCATCGGGCCCGGGCCCGGCCACCCATTGCCAGCCCATCGCGTTGCTCGCCGGGTCCCAATCGATCAGGCAATCCTCAAACCAGCGCAGGCCCACCCGCCAATCGGTCATCAGATGCTTGCTGAGATAGGAGGCCACGATCATCCGCGCGCGGTTATGCATCGTTCCGGTGACATACATCTCGCGCATCGCCGCATCGACGAAGGGCTCGCCGGTCAGGCCGCGCCGCCACGCCTCGGCGTCATTGTTGTCGCGCCGCCAGTCGAATCCGTTCCACTCCTCGCGCCAATTGCGCTCGGCCATATCGGGCCAGTGGAAGAACAGATGCCACGCGAATTCGCGCCAGACGAGCTCCTTCAGGAAGGTCTCGGCGCCTTGATTGCCCTCGCTCATGTAGCGATACCCGGCGTGCCAGATCGTGCGCGGAGAAATTTCGCCATAAGTCAAGTTTTCCGACAGGCCCGAGGTGCCGCCCGAGGCGGGCACGTCGCGTTGCGTTTTGTAGTCCGAGAGGCGGACTCTCAGGAAATTCGACAGCCGTGACTGGGCGGCGCGCTCGCCGACATTGACATGTTTCGCGACGATTGCCGCACCGCGCCGCATCCTTGCGCCCATCTTCCAGTCGTCCAGCTTTTCGCTTTCAGGCCAGTTATTTGGAGCACGAAGCTCAGATACCGTCTTAACTTCCGGCGGGATGTCCGTGCCCTTCACTGCGTTCCAATAGGGCGTGTAGACCTTGTAAGGCCCGCCCGTTTTCGTCTCCACGGTCCACGGCTCGAACAAGAGATGCCCGGTGAAGCTTTGGGCCTCGATCCCAGCCTCGGAGAGCGTGGATTTCACCTCCGTATCGGTCTCCCGGCCCGGCTTGTCATAGCGGCGCGACCAATAGACCGCGCCTGCCCCGGTCTCCTCGATCAGCGCTTGAAGGACCTTCAGCGGCGCGCCTTTGCGCAGGATCAGCTGCGAGCCTTTCTCCGCGAGGTTCTCCGCGAAGGTCTCCACGGCAAGGCCGAGCCGCCATTTCGCCGCCGCCCCCAAGGCTTCGACCTGATCGTCATGGATGAAGACCGGGATCACCGGCGCGCCGGTTTTGGCTGCCGCCGCCATCGCCTCGTGATCGTGGAATCGAAAGTCGCGCCGCAGCCATAACAGGACGGGGGTGTCACTCATGCTCGTCTCCTTTGCCTCCCTTTCCCTACGCGCGGCGCCCGATCCGGTTCAGTCGCGCCCAAATTTTCCGCAACGCCCCTCTGCGTCGAGGCTTTTCCACACTTTGCCGCAGGGCTCCTGCCTATCTGCCGTGCAAATGCCTCTTGCGAGGGCGAAAAAGCCGCTCTAGCGTTTTCACAAAACGAACACAAAACAGGGAATATGCAATGAAGAATTCTGCTCTCCTTCTGGCGGGGATTGCCGTGGCCGCGCTGAGCGCCCCGGCCCGTGCCGCCGACCCGGACCTGACCATCTTCGATTGGGCCGGTTTCGAAATCCCCGGCCTTTTCCAGCCTTACATCGATAAATACGGCGACAGCCCGACCTACGCTTTCTTTGGCGATGACGACGAGGCCTATCAGAAACTCGCTTCGGGCTTCAAAGCAGACGCGGCGCATCCCTGTTCGCAGATGATCTCGAAATACAAGGATGCCGGGCTGATCGAACCCTGGGACGTCTCGAAGATCCCGGAATTCAAGAACATCGACCCCAAGTATCTGAACTCGAAGATCTTCGTCGATGACGACAAGAACGTCTGGTATCTGCCGACCGACTGGGGCGCGACCGCGATCGCCTACAACCCCGACAAGGTCCCGGCCGAAGACGTGGCGAGCCTCGATGTCTTCGTGAACCCAAAATATGCGGGCCGCACTTCGCTGCCCGACAGCTCGGACGATGTCTGGGCGCTGGCCTATCTCGCGACCGGCGTGACCGACTGGACCAATGTCACCGACGAACAGTTCCAGGCCGCCGCCGACTGGCTGCGCGAGGCCAACAAGAACGTCCAAAGCTACTGGACCGACCCCTCGCAGCAGGCGCAGCTGATGGCCTCGGGCGAAGTGCTGGTCGCGTGGTCGTGGAATGACGGCGTCGCCTATCTGCAGGACGACAACTACCCGGTCGCCTTCCAGCGCGAGGCGAAAGAGGGCTCGTCGACCTGGTTCTGCGGTTTCGTGAACCTCAAGGACGGTCCCGGCTCGGAAGAAAAGCTTTATGATTTCATGAACGCATGGCTGCGCCCCGAGGCGGGCCCGGTTCTCGTCGACGAGATCGGCTACGGTCACACCAACACTGAAGCGATGAAGCTGATCCCGCCAGAGCAGCTGGAAACGGCGGGCCTGACCGAGATCAACGCGCCAATCCTCGCCCAGACGCCGAACTCGCCGGAACTGCGCGAAAAGCAGCTGGCCGAGTTCGAGAAAATCAAGGCTGGCTTCTGATCACTGCGCCGAATAGATCACAGCGAAGGGCCGCGTCTGACGCGGCCCTTTTTAATTGCCCCCCTCGCCCTAGCTGCGTGCAACCGACCATTTGAGACAAGTCATGATACTCAACGCAGCCATTATCCTTCTCGCCCTGATCGTCCTTGCAGCAATGTTCCTGCCCCAGCTGCGCGACCGCCCGAAATGGCGCGCGATGGTGACCCCGCTGGCCTCGATCATTGGCTCCGGCTTTCTGGTACTGGGCCCGATTTTGGAGGTCCGCTACGGCAGCTTCGCCCCGCTCGCGATGGCGGCTTTGTGTGCTCTGGGCTGGTTTTTCGGCGCGGCCGTGCGCGCCAACATCCGCGCCGAGGAGGTGCCCGACACCGCCGTGATCAAGCGCATCGAAGAGGTGGCGCAGCTCGCGCTCGCCTTCGCCTATGTCATCTCGGTCGCCTATTACCTCAACCTGTTCGGGGCTTTCGCCGTCTCGCTCACGCCGTGGAACACGGATTTCGCCGCCCGCGCGGTAACCACGGCGATGCTCGCCATCGTCGCCATCGCCGGGTTCTCCGGAGGGTTCAAACGGCTCGAGCAGATGGAATATGCCTCGGTCGCGCTCAAACTCGCGATCATCGCCGGTCTGATCCTCGGGCTGGCGGTCTATTTCGGCAAGGTGGCCGTCGCCGGCGATCTGATGGTCGATGCACCGACGCTGGGCCCGTGGGACTCGCTGCGGCTGCTCTTCGGCCTGATCGTCACCGTCCAGGGGTTCGAGACCGCGCGCTATCTGGGCAAGAGCTACGATGCCGACACCCGGGTCGCGGCGATGAAATGGGCGCAGATGCTCGCGACCGCAATCTACATGGTCTATATCGCGCTGCTCGCCTATATCTTCACGCCCAACGCCCATAACCTGACCGAGACCGCGATCATCGACATGATGCGCGTCGTCGCTCCGATCCTGCCCGCGATGTTGGTGGCCGCTGCGCTGGCGGCGCAATTCTCGGCCGCCGTGGCCGATACCGGGGGCGCGGGCGGTCTGATCGCGGAGTTCTCGCGCGGGAAAATCCCGCAAAAAGCGGCCTATCCGGTGTTGATCGGCGCCGGGATCGCGCTGACCTGGACGACCGATCTATTCCAGATCATCTCCTATGCGTCGCGCGCCTTCGCCGGCTACTACACGCTGCAAGCGGTGCTCGCCGCACTGCAGACCGAGGGCACGAAGCGCTACGCGTTCTGGGCGCTCGCCGCTTTGGGGGTGGCGATCACGCTTCTTGGCATTCCGGCCGAAGGCGACTGATCGGCGGAACCGCCTCGGCTTAACTCTCGGAAAGCGCCTGCGCATGCAGCCGTGCATCGAGCGCGTAGTAATCGCCGATGAAGCCGCGAATATCATCGCTCAGAAAGGCGTCGTAAGGCGGCGTGCGCGCGCCCATCCACTCCCCCGGAAGCGCATCGGAGAGATCACGGATCGCCCCCCCCGCCCGCCTTTTGCGCGGCATTGGTCAGCCCCAATCGGATGTCGCGAAGCTCTTCGGGCAGGCGGTCCCGCAGAAAGTTCTCGAAACTCTCGATCTCCTCTAGCGCAAACAGCCGGTCCCAGCGGCGATTTTGCAAGTAGCTCCACTGCGCGGTCCAATGGCTGTCCTGCACCTTACGTGCGGTCGCGTTGATGTAGAAACAGACCTGCCGAAAGCTCAATCCGCGCTCGATCATCTCCCGGTCCGGATCGCCCCCGCCCGCGAAAAACGCATAGACCGGGCGCGTATGATGCAGCACCGAATCCTGCATTCGGTTGCGCCCGAACTTGTCGCAATAACAGCTGACCAACCGGTCGACGGGATCGCGCAGCAGCGCAACCGAGACCCAGTCCGGCGCGTGATCGACGCGGTCGCGCGCAGCGAAAGCCCAATGGCGCGCTTGCATCAGGCTCTGCCCGGAATCGAGCCAGTAATGCGACATGCCGGGTTCGGGCCGACCGTCGCCGACCAGCCGCAGCGCCCAATCCTTGACCGATGTATTGGCGACCTTCGCGATCGGGCAGAAAACGGCGCGCGCAGGTGCGATATACAGCATCGCGCCGTCATATTGACTGCGATCGTGATCGCGCAGCAGCCGCGCATTGCGGCGATATTCCTCCGATCCCCGCAACTCTCGCTCGACATCGGCCACGCTCGCGCGCCGCTCCTTCAACGAGCTCTGCGCCCCCTCTTTCGCAGGGCGTCCGAGATAGGCTTGGAACAAGGTGTCGATCGCGGAGGGCGTTGCCTGCGTCTGCGCGGCGAGGTCGGGATCGGCAAAGGGGACGGGGTGCGGCGGTAAATCTTTCATGCGGCAAGACTTTCATAGCGGGACATCAGCGGCGCGAGCTGCGCGGGCCAGCCATATTGCGCGACCTCTTCCGGGCGGCGCTGCGAGCCTATCGCGCCGGTCATGGCATCGCGCAGCAAGCGGCGGAACTGCTCCGGGTCGTCTGCGACATGCACGCCGCTGAGGCGTTCCGCCTCTTCGAACCCGCGCATCGCGGGGCGCATCGCGACGACAGGTTTGCAGGACATAAGCGCCTCGGCGGTCTTGAGATTGGTGCCGCCGCCCTCGGTGATCGGAAGGCAGATGGCGCGGGCGTGATGCAGAAGACCGCTCAAGGTTTCTTCCGCCACCACGCCAAGGGGCGCGACGAATTCCGCGTTCATTTGCGCGTACCGCCGAAAGCGGTCGTCGTCGGTGATTAAATGGGTCATTCCGCCTGCAACGACGAGGCGACTGCAAGGTGGCAGAAAGCCGGGAATTTCACCGAAGGACGCCCAATAGCCACGCGCGTTCGGCGGATGAGCAGAGCCCGCGACAAACGCATAGGGTCCGTCGAGCGGCGCGGACGGGCGCGCCTCGGGAGCGGGCGCCCAGCAGCCGTTTGGCGCTACGACGAGTTCTGTCGCGCCCGGCAGGCGCGCGAAATGGCACGCATCGACCTCACAGACCGCGACGGTGAGATCGGCCCTCGCGACGAGTGCGGCCTCGAACGCCTCAGCCTCCGCGCGCCAATGCGGATCGATCAGCGCGGCCTCGACATTATGCGCGGAATAGATCAGCCGAGCGCGGCGCAGGACCGGATCGCGGTTTAACGCCTCGGCGAATAGCGGATAGAGCCACGGATGTTCGAACTGCACCGCATCGGGGGCGAAATCGCGCAGTTCCCTGATCAGCCCTTCGATCAGCGGATGATCTTTGAGCGTGTCGGAGATATGAAGATCCTCGCGGCGCTGCGGATCGTGGAGACGCGCAAGCAGCGCCTCCGGCACCGCCGTGCGGCGCTCATCGGGGGAGCCATCGGGATAGCCGCGCGTCGAGTAGATCGGGACGTAGCGGAAGATGTTGCCCGCCGCGCGCGCCTGCCGGGCGATGGCCGCGACCCGGCGCTGGCCGCCATGCAGAGGGCGGTGGATCGGGTAATGACCGAAAGCTGCGATCTTCATGCGGCATCGTCGCGATAGGGGATCGGCTGGCGCGACTGGTGGGTCCATGCAGGGTCGCGCGTGGAGGTGTCACCGCCGGCCGCTTCGAACCCGGCGGTGAGTGCCGCTCGAAAATCGGCCCATCGATGCGGCGTGAACCGCTCCGCTTGCGCACAGGCCGCGCGATAGGCCGCCTCGTCGTCCATCAGCGCCTCGGCCCGGGCCAGCCATCGCTCGCCGTCGAATAGCCCGATCGCCTCCGCGCAGCCCTCCGCCGCCTCGATCAAGGCGGGCGCATCCGATGTCAGACAGGGTTTGCCATGCAGAAGCGACTCGACGACCGGGAGCCCCCAGCCCTCGTAATGAGACGGGTAGATCGTGTAGCGGCAAAGCGCATAGAGCGCCTGCAGCTCGGCGTCGTCGACATCATCGAGGATGCGGATCGCGCCATGCGGCAGGCCGGGATCGGCGCGCACCATTTCAAGCAGCGGGCCGATCGACCAGCCGGGCTGCCCGACCCAGACCAACGGCATGATATCGCCCGCGCGGCGCGCAGCCAGTTCACGCCAGAGCCGATAGGCGAAATCATGGTTCTTGCGCGGCTCCTGCGTGCCCACCATCAAAACGTAGCCCCCAGGCTCCAGATCGCGATGTGCGAAGAGCCCCGCGAGATCGGTGGCGGACGCGGTCTCGCGGAACGCATCCGCGCCAAGCGTCACGACGCGCACCTTCTCCGGTTGCAACTCGGGATAGCCGCAGCGGGCGGCATGGGCGAGCAGATCGCGCCGCGTCACCTCCGAATTCGTCCAAACCCGATCCACGCCCCAGAGCATCCAATGCAGCGCGGGCGGAAAGGTCTCGCGCGTCGTGGGCTCGGCCACGTGGCCCCACAGGATCGGGATCAGGTCGTGGATGTAATAACTCAGCCGCCAGCCGTGAGCGGCCCGCATCTCATAGGCGGCCCGGTAGCGCGCATCGCCCCAGAATCCACCGGCAGAGACATACTCGCCCACCTCTTCCGGCACGATCCGATTTCGCTCCGCGCAGATCTGGTCGTGGACCGTATGCACCAGCCCGTAATGCGCCCGGTGATTGAGCGCGTCGAGCGCCCGGATGCGCGGCGCGATCCCCGGCGCGAACCGTTCCAGAGCCACGAGCCCATGGCGCATTAGGGCATATTCCTCCCCGCTCAGCCGCAGCAATTCTTCCGCCACGGCGCTCTCGCGGCGCACGCGGGTCTCGGCCTCGTCGTATCGCCCGCCCTGCCCGACCGCCCGCACCCTGCGCCGGGCGCGCCAGAGAAACCGTCCGATCCGCGCCCAGGAGCGCCAGCGCCGCGGCGCGGTGAGCGCGCGTGAAGGCGCCTCCGGCTGACAGCCGTTGCGGAAGATGACCTCCTCGAAGATCGCCTGCGGAATGCGGTAAAACCCGCCGCGCGCCTCATCATAGATCGCCGGTACCGCGCGCGCCCCAAACCGGGCGGCAAACGCCCGCCAGACCGCATGCTCCACCCGCAAGATGCCCATCGGCCGCCAATGGCGGAACTGATAGCTTGTGCTGAGATCGATCAGGATCGACTTGTCGCTCATCGCGTCCCTCCGTGGCCAGTTCTTGACCCGACTCGAGCTATAGCGCGCGGCAAGTTCACGTCCGGTTAATGCGTATCCATCCCATCCGACGCCTTGAAGCGCCCCGATCTTCCCCCTATATTCCAAGACGTTCCCGGCAACGGGGACTATGGGCATAAACGCGCATGTAATAAGCGGATCGGACCCGGGGGCGGTACCCGGCGGCTCCACCAATCAACCCTCGTTGGGGGAGAATGGGGCCGAAATAGGATCGACGAACGTGTAAAGATGTTTGCTTTGTCCCGGTGAGCTACCACCGTTATCGGTGCGATTTGTACAGTTGCCAACGACAACCGTGCTCCGGTCGCTCTGGCTGCGTAAGCAGCTCGGGTAACCGAAACTTAACTCCTTGCGCTTAGCCGCGTAAGGCGGGGCCCGCAGGAGCCTTGCAACAGAATCCTGCACTTTCCCCCCTCTTTTTGCGATACGACCGGCGTTAACCGGTTTGAAATCCGTGCCTGCCATGGTGGCCCCCAGGACCGACGGGAAACGGAGGGGCGCGATGTCCCAGCTTGCGAGGATCGAAACGTGGCTCCATGCCGTATGGGGCGAAGGTCGGCTGGACGAGGTCGACGGGTTGTTCGACGCCGAGGCGCAGACCAACGGGCTGTTGCCGGGGCTCGAATTTCGACCGCAGGAATTTCGCGAGCTGGTGCCGGCCTTGCGGGCGCATTTGCAGGACATCAAGATCACCGTGCTGCGCCATGTCGAGACGGAAGACTGGCTTTGGACGCTTCTGAAAATCGCGGGGAAATCGGCACAATCGGCGCGCGCGGTGGAATTCACCGGGCAACTGAAGATGCGGTTTCGCGGCGACAGGATTGTGGAAGCCTATAATAATTACGACGTGATCGCGCTTTTCGAGGCGTTGGAGATGATGCCGCGCGACACCGTCGCGCTGTGCCTGTCGGGCGAAGTGCTGGGATAGGCGCGGCCCCCGTGAGGTTCTCCCCAAGGTTGCGCAAGATCGAAGACCGCCACACCCAGCACATGCCCTCGACGTCAGCCTTCGCGCGGCTCTGCCCGCCTTGCGGCCCGCCACGAATCCCCTATGCTGAGCCCGAGAAGAAAGGGACCCGGCCATGACGCAATCCATTGATTACGGCAACCTGATGCATCACGCGATGCGCGGGCTGATCCAGACAGTGCTGAGCGACATCGCAGCCAATGGTCTGCCCGGCGAGCACCACTTCTTCATCACCTTCGACACTCGTCACCCCGATGCCGAGCTGGCCGATTGGCTGCGCGAGCGTTACCCCGAAGAAATGACCATCGTCATCCAGAACTGGTATGACAATTTCGAAGTGGGCGAGGACGGGTTCTCGATCACGCTGAATTTCGGCAATTCGCCCGAGCCGCTCTATGTGCCGCTCGACGCAATCACCACCTTTGTCGACCCCTCCGTCGAATTCGGCCTGCGTTTCGAGACGCAGGAATATGACGAAGACGACGAGATCGAAGAGGATGAGGTGGCCGAGGAGGAAGAGGCCGCCCCTGCCGAGCGTGGCGAGGCCGAGGTCGTCAGCCTCGATCAATTCCGCAAGTAATCCGGTGCCTTCGGAGCCTCTGGACCGCGAAGCACTCCTGTCGCTTTATCGCGGCTATCTTGATTGTTTGAACGCCCAAGATTGGGCGCAGCTCGGCGATTTCGTGCATCCAGAAGTTACGCACAACGCGCGCCCGCTCGGCCTCGCGGGCTACCGGCAGATGCTCGAGGGTGACCATCGCGCGATCCCCGACCTGCACTTCCGCGCAGAAACGCTCGTGGCCGATCCGCCGGTGATCGCCGCCCGGCTGCGTTTCGACTGCACGCCCGTGGGAATGCTCTTCGATCTGCCGGTGAACGGCCGCCGCGTGACCTTCGACGAACATGTCTTCTATCGCGTCACCGATGGCCGCATCCGCGAGGTGCATTCCCTGATCGACCGCGACGCAATCGCCGCACAGATCTGAGAGCCACACCAAGTATACCTCCGTATACCGTTGCAAAATCCCTCCGCGCGCCCTATCAGTGCGAGCGAAAGATTGCGCGCAATCATGGAGGCCCAGATGACCGCGACCCGCACCGAGACCGACAGCTTCGGCCCGCTTGAAGTTCCCGCCGACAAATATTGGGGCGCGCAGACGCAGCGCTCGATCATGAACTTCCCGATCGGCTGGGAGCGCCAGCCCGTCCCGATCATCCGCGCGCTTGGCGTGATCAAGAAAGCCTGTGCGATGGCCAACAAGGCGCAGGGCAAGATGGACGCGAAGATCGCCGATGCGATCATCGAGGCTGCGGGCGAAGTGATCGAAGGCAAGTTCGACGACAACTTCCCGCTGGTCGTCTGGCAGACCGGCTCGGGCACGCAGTCGAACATGAACGCGAACGAGGTGATCTCGAACCGCGCGATCGAAATTCTCGGCGGCGAGATGGGCTCGAAAGACCCGGTCCACCCGAACGATCACTGCAACATGGGGCAGTCCTCGAACGACACCTTCCCGACCGCGATGCATGTCGGGATCGCGATGCAGGCGCGCGACGTGCTGCTGCCGGGTCTGCGCAAGCTGCACGCGGCGCTGGAAGCCAAGTCCGAAGACTTCAAGGACATCATCAAGATCGGCCGCACCCATACGCAGGACGCGACGCCGCTGACGCTTGGTCAGGAATTCTCCGGCTACGCCCATCAGGTGAAGAAGGGGATCGAACGCGTCGAAGCCTGCCTCGGCGACATCTACGAACTGGCCCAAGGCGGCACCGCCGTCGGTACCGGCCTGAACACGAAAGTTGGCTGGGCCGAGACGGTCGCGGCGAACATGGCCGAGATCACCGACCTGCCCTTCGTCACTGCGCCTAACAAGTTCGAAGCGCTCGCCGCGCATGACGCGATGGTGATGTTCTCGGGCGCGCTGAAGACCGTGGCCGCCTCGCTCTTCAAGATCGCCAATGACATCCGCCTGCTGGGCTCGGGCCCGCGCTGCGGTCTGGGCGAACTGATCCTGCCGGAAAACGAGCCGGGCTCCTCGATCATGCCGGGCAAGGTGAACCCGACGCAGGCCGAAGCGCTGACCATGGTCTGCGCGCATGTCATGGGCAACGACGCCGCCGTCGGCATCGCCGGCTCGCAGGGTCATTTCGAGCTCAACGTCTACAACCCGATGATGAGCTACAACGTGCTGCAATCCATGCAGCTTCTGGGCGACAGCGCCTCGGCCTTCACCGACAACATGGTCGCAGGTATCGAGGCCAACGAGCCGCGCATCGAGAAGCTGCTGCACGAGTCGCTGATGCTGGTCACCGCGCTCGCGCCGACCATCGGCTACGACAACGCGACCAAGGTCGCGAAGACCGCGCATAAGAACGGGACCACCCTGAAGGAAGAAGCGATCAAGCTTGGCTTCGTCGACGAGGAAACCTTCGACAAGGTCGTGCGTCCCGAGCAGATGATCGGCCCGAAAGCCTGATCCAGCTCTCATGAATGACGAAGGGCGGCCCCGGTGGCCGCCCTTTTGCGTTCGGGGGCTCTGCCCGCTTCGTCTTGTTCAAATATCCCGGGGTGAATGCCGCAGGCAGAGGGGCAGCGCCCCCGCCCGGCCCGCAGATCTCAGGCCAGATGAAGATGCACGCGGCGGTTCATCTTGCCCTTCTTCTCGATCTTGCCGATCCTGAGGCCACCGATCTCGCCGGTCGAGGCGACATGCGTGCCGCCGCAGGGCTGCAGGTCGATCCGGTCCGCCTCGTGGCCGATCGCGATCAGCCGCACCCAGCCCTGACCTTTCGGCGGCGCGACCGAGAGCGTCTTGACCAGATCGGGCTGCGCCTCGAGTTCGGCATCGGTAATCCAATGCTCGACCACTTTCAGGTCCTGCGCGATCCAGTCGTTCAACTGCCGCTCGATTGCCTCCAGATCCTCGGGCCGCTCGGGCATATCGAAATCGAGCCGTCCCTTTTCAGAGCCGATCTGCCCGCCGGTCACCGGCAGCGGGATCGCGACCGACAGCAGGTGCAGCGCGGTATGGACGCGCATGTGACGGTGACGCCGCTCCCAGTCGAGATGCTGCTGGACCTGCGCGCCGACGGGCGGCAGCGGCTGCGGCTCCGCGGGCACGAGGATCACCGCACCGGGCGCGCCGGGCTCGGCCTTCACTGCCGTCGCGATCTCGATCTCGCCGCCGTCCCAGACCAGTTTGCCGCTATCGCCGGGCTGGCCGCCGCCGGTCGGGTAGAAGATCGAATCCGCGCAATAGATGCCGCCTTCGTCGGTCAGCCCGGTCACCCGGACCTCGAGATCGCGGGCATAGGGGTGAATGCGGTAGCTTTGCTGCTGCGGCTGTTTAGCGGTCTCCGGCATCGGCCTCTCCGTCTGAAGTGTCGTGGCGCTGCTCCTCCATCCCCTCGGGCCCTTCCCCGGGCTGAGGCTTGCCGTAATCGGCGCGGGTGACGGGGCGCTTGGTGTCGTTGTCGTCTTCGCCCTCGTCCTCGGAGGTCTCCTCCGCGTCCGCGTCCTTTTCGGTCTGCTCGTCCTTGGGGCGCAGAACCTCGGGGTTGCGCAGCCAGACGTCGCGCTGTGCGAAGGGAATCTCGATCCCGGCCTCGGCGAAGCGTTGATTGATCTCGTGATTCATCTCGCTCTGGACGCGGAGGATGAAGTTCACGTCCGAGAGGATCACGCGCACCTCGAAATCGAGGCTGTCCGCGCCGAAGCCTTTGAACATCACGACCGGTTCGGGGTTCATCATCACCAGCGACTGGTTCGCGGCCACCTCGTGCAGGATCTTCTCGACCTTGCGGGTGTCGGTGCCATAGGCCACGCCGACCGGGACGATCAGGCGGCCCGTGACATTGCCGCGCGTCCAGTTCGTCACCTGTCCGGAGATCAGGTCGGCATTGGGCACGATGACTTCGGTGCGGTCGAAAGTCTCGATCCGGGTGGAGCGCACGGAGATCGCCTTCACGATCCCCATCTGGCCATTGACCTCGATCCAGTCGCCCTCAGAGATCGGACGCTCGATCAGCAGGATGATGCCCGAGACGAAGTTCTGCACGATGGTCTGCAGACCGAAACCGACACCGACCGAGAGCGCACCGGCGACGATGGCGAGCGAGCTGAGGTCGATCCCGGCCGAGGAGATCGCGATCACCGCAGCGAGGAAAATCCCCAAATAGCCAAGCCCCGAGACGATGGCGTTCTGGCCGCCCTTGTCGATCTTCGTCTTCGGCAGCAGCGAGGTCTTCAGCGCCCCTTGCAGGAGCCGCGTGACCATCAGACCGATCACGAAGACGATCGCGAAGGTCAGGAAGATGCCGGGCGAGATCGTGACGCCGCTGACCGAGATACCGTTCTGGAACCGCGTCCACATCTCGGCCAGATCGGCCGGGCGCGCGCCCCAGATCAGCGCCGCGGGCGGCATGGCGAGCAGGCCCAGCAGGAAGCCGATCAGCGCCGGGATCAGGGAGTCGCGGCCGTCATCCTCGCGCCGGGTGACCAGCACGTAGACATCGGTGAAGAACTGGTTGAGCACGAGAACCAGTGCGATCAGCCCCAGCGTCAGGATGGTCGGGAAGATCAGCGCATTGGCGGCGTTGATATAGCCGATCCCGCCCAGAACCGGCGCGACCACCGCGACGCCAATCAGCGCATTGCCGAGCGCGCCGACAAGACGGTCGCGAAACGCGCCTTCCTCGCTCCCGTTGGTCTCGTTGCGCAGGTGACGGCGCAGCAGCTGGCCGAAGCGGAACAGCGCGATCGCTGCAAGGACCTGCAGCGGGAAGACCAGAACGCCGAAGCCTGCATCGAGCGTGTGCCCCGCCGCGTCGATCTCCTTGGCGGTTTTCGCGCTGCCCTCAAATACGTCCTGCCCGCGGGCCACAAGCCAGTCACCGAACGGGCCCTGAATCGCGGCGAACACGGCCAGCGAGATCGTCAGCACCCGGCCTTCTCGGCGCCGTTCGCTTTGCAGCGTGAAGGGCGCGGCCTGCCGGTCATTGCGCGGGAAGATACGGCCCGAAAGCCAGAAGGCGACGAAGGCCGCGCTCAGAACCACGCCGATCGCGAGCAACAATTCCAACCAGCGCGCGCCGAACAGCTCCGTCTGCACCAGCGCCGCTTCAAGGAGCGCGATCCCGGCGATCGGCAGCAGTAGCTGACCCAGCGAGACGATGAAATCGATCACCCGCTGCGCGTTGCGCGCCAGACGCGCCTCCAGCACATCGGCCAGCCTGTCGATCCATGTCCGCCCGCGCAGCACCAGCATAAGCGCCACCAACAAAAGACCCACGATCGCAGGGGCGTTGTTGCGCGCATTGGCGTAGGGGTCCGGCTGATCGAGTTGCTGCCCCATCTCGGAGGCAAGCTCGGAGGTCAGCCCGGTGAGGACTTTCACCCCCTCGGGCCAGTTGATCGGATTGAGCGGCGAAGGTGTCAGCCGCAACAGCTTGTCTGTCTGACGCGCGCGCAGAACCTGATCGATATTGGCGACGATGGAATCCGCGCGGCTGGCGGCCTCGGTCGCGCGCAGCGCTGGCGCCTGTAGCTTTGCCAGCTCGTCATTGAGCTTCTTGCGCCGGTCGGCAATCGCCTGATCCTCGCTCTCGCCCTCCTTCGGTGGGGGCCCGAGCGCCTCAATCTGCGCCTTGACGGTAGAGATCTGGCTGGCGTTGATATCCTCGGCCGCCTTGAACTTCTCCCGCCAGTTGACGACCTCCTGCCGGATCTTGTCGAAGGCCGGGCGTTGGGCCTGATCGGCCTGCACCATCTTTTCGGC
The DNA here is from genome assembly GCF_002020115.1 of Thioclava sp. DLFJ5-1. Classification (NCBI taxonomy): domain Bacteria; kingdom Pseudomonadati; phylum Pseudomonadota; class Alphaproteobacteria; order Rhodobacterales; family Paracoccaceae; genus Thioclava; species Thioclava sp. DLFJ5-1. The sequence goes on from NZ_MPZU01000002.1 coordinate 558,645, forward strand.
TTCGGTCGCGGTCTGTTCCCACGCCTTGTAATCGGGCGTTTCGGGGCTTTGCGCGAAACCAATCGCGGGGAGCGCCAGCGCGACGGCCAGCAAGAGCAGACGCGCCAGACGCAGGATCATCCCTCGAAGACCTCCGGCATCTCACGCGGAGCCCGGTCGAGCCATTCCGGCACAGGCAGCCCCTTGCCCTTGAGGAAGTCGGGGTTGAAGAGTTTCGACTGGTAGCGGTTGCCGTAATCGCACAGCACCGTCACGATCGTGTGGCCCGGGCCCAGCTCGCGCGCCATATGCATCGCGCCCGCGATATTGATCCCCGAGGAGCCGCCCAAGCAGAGGCCTTCTTCCTGCAGCAGGTCGAAGACCACCGGCAGCGCCTCGCTGTCGGGGATGTTGAAGCTCATATCCGGGGTGAAGCCCTCGAGATTGGCGGTGATCCGCCCCTGCCCGATGCCTTCGGTAATCGAGGAGCCCTCGGATTTGAACTCGCCGGTCGTGTAATAGCTGTGCAGCGCGGCGCCGTCGGGATCGGCGAGACCGATCTTCACGCCCTTGGGCTGCAGCGCCATGCCGGTGCCTGCGAGCGTGCCGCCCGAGCCCACCGCGCAGATGAAGCCGTCGACCTTGCCGCCGGTCTGATCCCAGATTTCGGGGCCGGTCGTCTCGATATGGGCCTGCCGGTTCGCGGTATTGTCGAACTGATTGGCCCAGATCGCGCCATGCGGATCGGTCTTGGCGAGTTCCTTCGCGAGCCGCTCGGAATAGCGCACGTAGTTGTTGGGGTTGCGATAGGGTGCGGCCGGAACCTGCACCAGTTCGGCCCCCGCCAGCCGCAGCATGTCCTTCTTTTCCTGGCTCTGCGTCTCGGGGATCACGATCACGGCGCGGAAGCCCATCGAGGCGCCCACGAGCGCGAGACCGATGCCGGTATTGCCCGCCGTGCCTTCGACGATCGTGCCGCCGGGCGCAAGCTCGCCGCGCTGGATCGCGTCACGGATGATGAAAAGCGCCGCGCGGTCTTTCACAGATTGGCCGGGATTGAGAAATTCCGCCTTGCCGAGGATGGTGCAGCCGGTCTCTTCCGATGCCTTCCTGAGCTTGATGAGCGGGGTATTTCCCACCGCCGACGCCAGATCGCTGCAGATACGCATCGCGCATTCCTCCCGTATCGAGTAACCCCCAACGGGGCCGTTGAAATCAGACTTAGGACGCGGCGCGCGCCACCTCAACCCCGCGATTACGCGACGCCAGCCATCCGCTGCAGTGCGGCGCGCTGCCCGGCGAGCCAGAGCGCGAGCACGACCAGCGGCGCATTGCCCGCCTCGCCGGTCGCAACCAGCGTCATCAGACGCTCGAACGGCACCAGATGCGCGCGGATATCTTCGTGCTCATCGGCCTTGCCGCCAAGCTGTGCGGCCTCGTCGGGCAGGTCGACAATCCCGATATAGGAATAGACGAATTCGCTTTTCGCGCCGGGCGACGGGTAATAGCGCGGGGCCTCGATCAGGCGCGCAATCGTGATCCCGGCCTCCTCGCCCGCCTCGCGCAGCGCCGCCTCTTCGGGTGTCTCGCCGGGATCGACCCGGCCCGCGATCGCCTCGATCATCCACGGGTTCGGCTCGCCCCGCGCCAGCGGCCCGGTGCGGATCTGTTCGATCAGCATCACCCGGTCGCGCACCGGATCATAAGGCAGAACGACGCTCGCATCGCCCGAGACGAAGGCGGCCCGGTCGAGCTTGGCGCTCATGCCGCCGGCGAACAGCCGATGTTCGAGCTTGTAATCCTCGACGGCGAAAAACTTTGCATAAGCAGTCTGTTGCGCGTCGATCTTGATGTCGCCCTCATGCAGATCCCGGCGCAAATTCTGCGCCATCGGAGCCGCGCGCGCGCGCAAGGTAGAGGCCGCGCGCACGAGGATCGCGTGATAGCGCGCATTGGCGGCGTCGGGCCCCACGGCCTGCGCCTCGGCAATGAAAAGCCGCGCGGCCTCGGTCTTCAGCGCGGCCCATTTCGGCGCCCAGTCTCCGAGGGTCCACGCCTCGCCCACGTCCCAGCGCCCCGCTTTCGGCAGCCACAGCTTTGCCTCGCGCGGCCCCGATCCGGTCTCGAGTTCGCGGAGCTCGGCATCGTAGCCATCCTCATACCACGCGATGCGCTCGGCCTCGGCCTTGGTCAAGTCGGCCACGACGCCGCGCGTCACAGCGTCCGGTGTCGCGATCAGGATCGGAAAGCCCAAGCCCTGCCCCTCGCGACAGGCCTCATGCGGGGCGAAGCCCTCCAGCCGCGCCGGAACGAGCTGCGGCACACGACCGATGACCGCCTCCAGCAGAGGCGGATGACACAGCGTGCCGTAGAAGAAATGTGGTTGCATGACCGTCCCCGCAGCTTGGCACATCATGCGCCACAACCTGCAAGGCAGGCGCGCGATGTCAAGCGGAGGGTGTGGTGGGCTTCGTGCTCAGCGCCCGTAGCGGCGATGCGCGAGTTCCGACAGGAGCCCTGCGCCCATCGCGCCCAAGCCCAGCGTGATCACCGGCGCCACCCCAAGCGAGGCCAACCCGATCGCGGTGCCCTGCCCGATGACGTCGGTCACGGCGGAGAGCACATCGTCATAGCGCATGCGCAGCGCCAGTTTCAGCATCTGCATCACGCCGAGGAAGGCGAAGGTCCACAGCAGGACGTAAAGCCCGCCGCGCAGCCCGTCATTGATCGCATCGACCCAGCGTCGTCCGGCGGAAATCCCGACCACGCGCCAGCCGAACAGCAGCCCGAACGAGCCCATGATCAGCCATAATTCCTTCGCCCCGTCGGTCCCGGCGGGAATCGCGGGCATGATCTGCTGCGCGGCGAAGAACCCGGTCGCCCCAAGCGCCAGCGCCGCGAAAAGTTTCGCGATCGTAGGGATTTGCGCCTGAGAGTTGCGCACGGCAATTCGGTGCATCATGTCGGGCCTCCATCTCGAAACCAAGGAACGGTTTGAGGGTGATCCCCTCTGGTTAACGGGCGATTACGGCGAAACTATGAAAAGTTTACGCTGCGTAATTTGCTATGGAAAAGGCCCGGACCATCGCTGGCCGGGCCTTTCGCGTCTATCGCAATGCGGCGCTGCGCGCCTTAGCCGATCCGGTAGTTCGGGCTCTCGCGGGTGATCGCGACGTCGTGGACATGGCTTTCCTTGAGGCCCGCGCCAGTGATGCGGACGAAATTGCAGTTCGTGCGCATCTCGGCGACCGTGGCGGAGCCGGTATAGCCCATCGCCGCGCGCAGACCGCCCACGAGCTGGTGGACCACCGCGCCTGCGGGGCCCTTGTAGGGCACCTGCCCCTCGATGCCTTCGGGGACGAGCTTGTCGTTCGCCGCATCCTTCTGGAAGTAGCGATCCGCCGAGCCGCGTGCCATCGCACCGAGTGAGCCCATGCCGCGATAGGATTTGAACGAGCGGCCCTGATAGAGGATCACTTCGCCGGGGCTTTCATCGGTGCCCGCGATCATCGAGCCGACCATGGCGCAGCTTGCGCCCGCCGCGATGGCTTTCGCGAAATCGCCCGAGAACTTGATGCCGCCATCGGCGATGATCGGCACGTCGCCCGCCGCACTTACGCAATCCATGATCGCGGTCAGCTGCGGCACGCCCACGCCCGCGACCATCCGCGTCGTGCAGATCGAACCCGGGCCGATGCCGCATTTCACCGCGTCGGCGCCCACGTCGATCAGCGCCTTGGTGGCGTCGGCCGTGGCTACGTTGCCCGCGATCACCTGCACGTCGCTCGACAGTTGCTTGATGCGCTTCACCGCGTCGATCACGCCCTGGCTGTGACCGTGTGCCGTGTCGACCACCACGATATCGCAGCCCGCGTCGATCAGCGCCTCGGAGCGCTCGAAGCCAGCATCGCCCACGGAGGTCGCAGCGGCCACGCGCAGGCGGCCCAGATCGTCCTTGCAGGCAGTCGGGTTGAGAACGGCTTGCTCGGTGTCGCGCAGGGTCAGGAGGCCCGTCAGCTTGCCTTCGTCATCGGTCACCAGCAGCTTCTCGATCCGGCGCTCGCGCATCATCGCGATGGCTTGGGCGCGGTCGGCGGGCTCTTGTAGGATCGCGAGACGGTCGGTGGTCATCATCACCGAGACCGGAGTTTCGTCCTTCTGGGCGAACCGCATGTCGCGGTTCGTCACGATGCCTACCACGCGGCGGTTTTCATCGACGACGGGGAAGCCGGAGAAACCGTAGCGCTCGGTCAGCGCCTTCGCGTCTGCGAGCGTCTGATCGGGGCGCAGCGTGATCGGGTTGTAGACGATGCCGCTCTCGAAGCGCTTCACGCGGCGGACCTCGTCGGCCTGCTGCTCGACGGTGAGGTTCTTGTGGATCACGCCCACGCCGCCCGCCTGCGCCATCGCGATCGCCATGCGCGCCTCGGTGACGGTGTCCATTGCGGAGGACAGAAGCGGGATGTTGAGCCGGATTTTCTTCGTCACCTGGGTCGAGACATCTGCGGTTGCCGGAAGCACCGAAGAGGCTGCGGGAAGAAGAAGAACGTCGTCGAAGGTGAGCGCCTCGCGAATCTGCATGGGGGGTCTCCAGTGTCCAGATGCGTTTGGCAGTTTGCTGTTTCACGCAATGGACGCGAAGGCAACCCCTCGCGGACGCGAGCACAGGGCGCTGTGCGGAAAGGTCGGCCTAAGGGTGCCGCGCCTGACCCTCCCCCAGGAGGGCGCATTGGCGAAGACAGCGCGGGAACGACCGACTTACGGGATTGCAAGATAAACCGCCCGGCCACAATGCGGAGTAAGGCGCCTACCCGAAGCTCGGGCGCCGCCCTCCGCGCTCAGGCAATCGCGGCGTTGGTCTTCATCGCAAGCTGCCCCTTCGCCCAGAGCTGCAACACTTTCAGCGCAATCGGCACCACGATCAGGGTCGCCGCCGTCAGCATCAGCGCGCCGGGCAACGCCCAGACCCCGCCAAGCGCGAGCCAGCACCCTGCCGTCGCAGCCGCCGGGAAAGTGAATGCCCCCCAGAGCGGCGAGAAGCCTCCTGCAAGCAGCCAGCGTATCGACACGACCAGCGCCAGAAGGAAAGCAGCCGCGAGGATCGCCATCGCCTGCGCGATCCCCATCGCGCCGAACGCGCTCGCCACGGTGCCGATCAGCGCCGCAGGCGCGAGGTGAATGGCGAGCAGTGGACGCAGCGGTGCGGGCACGCGCTCGCGGGAGAATTGCTGCAGCGAGATCATCCAGATCACGACCGCCGACAGCATCGCGACCCAGAACATCACCAGCGCCACCGTATCGAGCCCGAGGATCACCCCCGCCACTGCGCCGACGATCCAGCCCGAGAAGGTCAGCTGCCATGTCGGATTGACGCGGCGCTGCTCGGCCGGGCCAGTTGCCAGCGTGTAAATCACCGCCGCGATCAGCCCCAGATGCGCGACCACACCCAGCCAGAAGATGACGGTGCCGAGCCCGCCATAGGGCGCAAGCGAAGCCGCGATCAGATAGATCGTCAGCGTTCCCGCGGCGAGCCCCGCACGCCCCGGCAGCACGCGCAGATCCTCGAACACCACGCCCGGACGCCGCACGACCTTCGCGCCATAGGCGATCAGCGTGAACAGCGCGAGCAGGGTCACCGCGCCCAGAAACAGCTCCGCCAGATCGGGCGGCAGCGCGAATTGCCCGACGCCGCGCCGCCACGCGATCCCGAGGCCCATCAGCCCCAGCACGGGCGGGAACATCGCGGGCGGGGTGCGGCGAAACAGGCCCTTGGGCGTCATCTTGGGCGGGGCGAAGGACATGTGCTTACCTCGGGCAATCGGCAAATCATTTCGGTCGCGCAGAAGCTTGCAATATTTCGCGCGCGGCGAAAAGCTGTCCGAGGTGCGACAGGGTGTCTGGAGGCAAGATGGCGGGACATGGGTATGAATCGGGGCGGCTGAACCTGCCCTTCGTGGGAATTTCCACTTTCGGCAAGCGCGCTTACGTGGCCGATTGGCATGCGATCGAGGCGGATGTGGCGGTTATGGGCGCGCCCTTCGATTTCGGCACCCAGTTCCGCCCCGGCGCACGGTTCGGGCCGCGGGCGGTGCGCGAGGCCTCGACCCTGTTCTCCTTCGGCCATGCCGGGGCTTACGATCACGAGGACGACGCGACCTATCTCGGGCCGGAGGTCACCATCGTCGATATCGGCGATGCCGACATCGTCCATACCGACACGGTGAAGAGCCACGCCAATATCGAGACCGGCGTGCGGGCGATGCTGAAGGCGGGCGCGCTGCCGGTGGTGATCGGCGGCGATCATTCGATCAATATCCCCTGCATCCGCGCCTTCGCTGAAGACTGCGCCGAGAAGGGCCCGATCCATATCCTGCAGATCGACGCTCATCTCGATTTCGTGGACGAGCGTCACGGCGCGACCGAAGGCCACGGCAACCCGATGCGCCGCGCCGCCGAGAAGGGGTACGTCTCGGGGATCACCGCACTCGGCATTCGCAACGTCTCCTCGACCTCGAAGGAGGGCTATGACGCCGCCCGCGCGATGGGCGACGATTTCCTGAGTGTGCGGCAGGTGCGCAAGCTGGGGGCCGAGGGCGTGCTGGCCCGCATCCCCGACGGCGCGCGGATCTATGTCACGATCGATATCGACGGGTTCGACCCCTCGATCGCGCCCGGCACCGGCACGCCGAGCCATGGCGGGTTTCTCTATTACGAGGTGCTGGAGGTCCTGCAGGGCGTGGCGAAGCGGCACGAGGTCGTGGGCATCGATCTGGTCGAGGTCGCCCCCGATTACGACCCCACCGGCTCCACCCCGATCCTTGCCGCGCAAGTGCTGCTGAATTTCCTCGGCTTCATCTTTCATGCGCGACAGTCCGGCGGTGCGCCTGCGGCAGGTTGAGGGAGCCTCCGGCGGGGATATTTTCCTCAAGGAGAAGGGTTAACCGGGCAGCACCCAAAGGGTCGCTCCGAGGCTATGCGGCTGCGCGCCGGTGCCCAGTTTGAAGCGCATCCGCCCTGCCCCGTCCTCGCTATCCACCGCGCCGAGATCGAGCTGCCGGATCCCACGCGCCTTCAGCCGCAGCGCCGCGTGCCAGAGCATCAGGTTGTGCGCGCCCGACCCGCGCCCCTCCGGCCCGGTCCAGCCGACATGATAGCTCGCCCCCTCGCCATGGAGTAGGAAGATGCCGCCCGCGAGGCGCTGTCCCTTGGAATCCTCGATGCGCAGCGCGAGAAGACCCGCCGGGTTGTGATCCGCCCAGGCGCGCGTGAAGCCGGGCGGCAATGCGCGGTAGCCACGCGCCCGTTGCTGCGCGGCATCGGCGGCGAGAAGCCAGTCGATCTCGGGCTCCAACCTCACCCGCAGCCCCACGCGCTCCGCCGCCGCCAAGCGATTGCGCCATTTTCCGGCCAGCCCGGCGCGCAGCGCCTCGGTCTCGGGCTGCAAGGACCAAAGCGCATGGTGGCGGGGCGTGATCAGCGGGACCAACCCAACCCCGGCCATCGGCGCGTCCGGCGTCGCGAGGATGATCCCCCATCGGCGCGCGATCCGGCGCAGCACCGCGATTTGGAGAGAGCGATCAAGGCCCGGAGCGAAGACCGGCCCGCGCGACAGAAGCCACAGCCCGCCGCGCCCGATCATCTGGGCCAGTGCGATCCGCCTGCCCTCATGTGTGATCTCGAGCCGCAGGACGCGCCGCCCCCGCGCGGCAGCAAGCGTCCCATAGAGCGCCGCTTGCTGAAAGGCTGGCGGGCGCCCCGGCGCAAGCGCGCGCAACGCCCGATCCCAGCCCGCATCGGGGCCTGACAATTGCGTGAGACGGACAGGTTTCATCGCCGCCATTAAGGCTTGCTTTACCTAAGCTGGGGTTAATGACGGCGTGAAACATGACAACCCTGAGGCGAAATGGCCCGCGCTCCTGAAAATCAATCGCGCGCAAAGCGCAGACAGCCCCCGCCTGCCGGAACGTCGTTGCAGGCGCGCAAGACCGACGGGCCGCCACATCTGCCAGCTCCACGTGCCACGCTTTGGAGTGCGGTTTTGGTCGCGCTCTTCGGCGCGGCTCTCTGGCTCGGCCTTCTTGCGATTCTCAAGTTTTCCAACGGCTTCTAAACGCTTCAGTTCAGAACTTGACGCGAACGTCACCTTCGAGTGGCCGCAAAGACACATTTTTCCGTGCATGCGGGCAACAGAACGTGACGTCATCGTGAAGCGCAGATTGATTTACACCTTCCGGCTGGTAGCGTCAGCGAAAGGAATTCCTTCGAGACGTTAGGATCTCCTTCGGGACACGTTAGGGAAGAGGAACATTATGAAACGTGTGATGACTTCGATGGCCGCACTCGCGATTGGCGCAGGCGCGGCCCATGCGGGCGGGGTGGAGCGTTCGACGCAATCGGTCGGCATCCTGTTCGAGCAGGGCAACTACGCCGAAATCGGCTTCGGTGCGTTCAATCCGGACGTGTCGGGTTCGGTGAGCTACGGACCCTTTGGCAACCCCTCTTCGGGCGACATGGCGCCCGGCTATGGCACGGTGAGCCTTGGTTACAAGCAGCATCTGAGCGATCAATGGGACCTCGCGGTTATCTTCGATCAGCCGATCGGTGCAAAAGTGAACTATCCCGCTCAGCCCGCTCCGCCGGCAGGCTATCCGCTCGGTGGTTCTCAGGCATCGATCAAGTCCGCGGCTATTACGGCACTGCTGCGCTACAAGATGCCGAACAACGTATCGTTCTACGGCGGTGTTCGTAGCGAGAGCGCGTCGGGCAAGGTTTCGCTTCCGTTCCTGAACTACAAGATGAAGACTTCGGACGAGACCGATTTCGGTTATGTCGTCGGGGTGGCTTGGGAGAAGCCGGAAATCGCGGCACGCGTGGCTCTGACCTACAACTCCAAGATCACGCATGATTTCAGCGCAACCGAAGAAACCGTCGCCGGTACCTTCAATTCGAACTTCGAAACCACCGTACCGGAATCGGTCAACCTCGAATTCCAGACCGGGATCATGAAGGATACTCTGCTGATGGGCTCGGTTCGCTGGGTGCACTGGACCCAGTTCGATATCTCGCCCAACGCATACACGCAGAGCCCTCTGAATGGCGGCGTCTATGGTCAAGGTGCGCTCGTCGAATACACGGACAACACGATCACCTACAATCTCGGCGTTGGCCGTCGCTTCAACGACCAGTGGTCGGGTGCGATCATGTTCGGCTACGAGAAGCACACCGGCAAACCGACCGGGAACCTCGGCCCGACCGATGGCTTCAAGTCGGTCTCGCTGGCTGCAAGCTACCAGGCGACCCAGAACATCAAGGTGACCGGCGGCGTTCGCTATGTCGATATCGGCGACGCGACCACCAATGGCATCAACGGCGACTTCACCGGCAATGACGGTTGGGGCGCGGGCCTGCGCGTCGGGATCAACTTCTGATCGCAAGTCACTGAAAAATTAGGAATAGCCCCGCTTCGTGCGGGGCTTTTTCTTTGGACCTCGGCAATGCCGCAAGTTCCGGGTGGTGCGTGTCGCTGCCGCCCGCTAGATCGAAGCGATGAAACACGCACCCGCCCCTTTATCCCTCACCCCGCTCGCCTGGGCGCTGCTCGCGGCGCTGGCGCTGATCTGGGGCTCGTCCTTCCTGTCGAACCGCGCGGCCCTAGAGGGTGCGGGCGTCTTTACCGTGGTCTTCCTGCGCGTGGCCTCGGGGGCGGTGCTGATCTGGGCCTATATCGCGCTGCGCCGCCTGCCGGTGCCGCGGCACCCGATCTATCTCGGGCATTTCCTGATCATGGGGCTCTTGAACAACGCCATTCCCTTCTCGCTCATCGTCTGGGGGCAGAAGCATATCGATAGCGGGCTGGCCTCGATCCTGAACGCCTCGACCGCGATCTTCGGAGCGCTGGTCGCGGCCGTTGTTTTCACCGACGAGCGGCTGAGCGCGCGCAAGGCCACCGGCATCGCGGTCGGCTTCGCGGGCGTTGTGGTGGCGATCGGACCGGATGCGCTGAAAGGGTTCGATCTGACCTCTGCCGGCCAAGTTGCCGTGCTGGGCGCGGCGCTGAGCTACGGCTTCGCCGGAGCCTATGCGCGCTTTGCGATCAAGGGGTTACGACCCGAAGTTGCAGCGGCTGGGATGCTCACCGGCGGCGCGATCTGGACCCTGCCGATCCTGCTTTTCACCGAAGGCGTGCCGAGCTTCGACTATGCGCCCTCGGTCTGGATCGCGATGCTTTGGCTCGGCTTCGGCTGTTCGGCGCTGGCCTACCTGCTCTATTACCGCATTCTCGCGATCGCAGGCGCTGCCAACCTCGCCCTCGTCACACTCCTGATCCCGCCCGTCGCGATCCTTGCGGGCTGGGCGATCTATGGCGAACGTCTGGGTTGGGCGGAGGCCTTGGGCTTCGCGATCCTCGCGCTTGGCCTGATGATCCTCAACCGCCGTCCCAAAACCCCGTGACGCGCGCGCCTTGCCGGGCTACACCGGGGCGAAAGACCAATGGGGACGACATGATCTATTCCAATCGCGCCGAGTGGCTGGCCGCCAAATCGAGGAAGGTTGCGCTGTTCGGCATGTCCGGCCTCGGCAAGACCTGGGCTGCGAACCTTCTGCGCGACGAGGGCTGGTTCCACTACTCCGTCGATTACCGGATCGGCACGCGCTACATGGGCGAATATATCGCCGACAACTTCAAGCGCGAGGCGATGAAGAACCCGTTTCTGGCGGAGCTTCTGCTGTCGGACTCGGTCTATATCGCGTCGAACATCACGTTCGAGAACCTCGCGCCGCTCTCGACCTACCTCGGCAAGCCCGGTGATCCTGCCAAGGGCGGGCTTCCCTTCGAGGAATATCTGGAACGGCAGAGCCAGCACCGCACGGCGGAGATGGCGGCGCTGCTGGATACGGCGCATTTCATCGACCGCGCGAAGCAGATTTACGGGATCGAGAATTTCCTGTGCGATTCCGGCGGCTCGATCTGCGAGGTGGTGGACCCCGACGATCCGGAAGATCCGATCCTGACCGCGCTGTCGCAGAACCTGCTGATGGTCTGGATCGAGGGCTCCGACGCCCATACCGAAGAACTGATCAACCGCTTCTCGCGTGCGCCGAAGCCGATGTATTATCAGCCCGAGTTTCTGGCCGCGAAATGGGCCGAATATCGCGATCTGAAAGGCGTGGCGGAGACGGAGGTCGACCCCGACGATTTCGTGCGCTGGACCTATGCGCAGGCGTTGGCGCATCGTCAGCCGCGCTATGCGGCGATGGCGAAAAACTGGGGCGTGACGATCCGCGCCGAGGATCTCTACCTTGTCCGCGATGCAAAAGATTTTACATCGCTGATCGCTGATGCTTTGCCCGCGTGAGCCAAGACGCTTCACGCATCACTTTAACTTCACCCTGTAAGAGACTGAGAAACAATGCCGATCAAGTTGCCTGAAAACCTCCCCGCCTTCGACATCCTGTCGCGGGAAGGCGTGATGGTGATGTCGCCCGAACGGGCATCCCGGCAGGAAATCCGCCCAATCCGGATCGGCCTTCTCAATCTCATGCCGAAGAAAATCCAGACCGAGAACCAGTTCGCCCGGCTGATCGGAGCGACGCCGCTGCAGATCGACTTCCAGTTGATCCGCATGAGCGAGCACCAGACCAAGAACACCGCCGCCGCGCATATGGAGGAGTTCTACCGTCCGTTCGAGGAGGTCGAAGCCACCGGCGAGAAGTTCGACGGGCTGATTATCACCGGCGCCCCGATCGAACATTTGCCTTTCGAGGAAGTGACTTACTGGGAAGAGCTCAAGCGGATCTTCGACTGGACCCAGACCCATGTCTTCTCCACCTTCGGCGTGTGCTGGGGCGGAATGGCGATGGCCTATTACTTCCACGGCGTGAACAAGCATATGCTCGATCACAAGGCGTTCGGCTGCTTCCGGCACCGCAATTGCGCGCCCGCCTCGCCCTATCTGCGGGGCTTCTCGGACGATCTGCTGATCCCTGTCAGCCGCTGGACCGAGATGCGGCGCGACGAGCTGGAGGCGGCGGGGCTGGTGACGCTGATCCATTCCGACGAAACCGGGCCCTGTCTGGTCGAAGATCGCGCCCATCGTGCGCTCTATATCTTCAACCATCTCGAATATGACAGCGGCACGCTGAAGGAAGAATACGATCGTGACGTCGCGTCGGGGAAACCAATCAACGTCCCCGCGAATTACTATCCTGAGAACGACCCGAGCCGGGTGCCAACCAACAGGTGGAAAAGTCACGCCCACCTGCTTTACGGCAACTGGATAAACGAGATTTATCAGGAAACGCCGTATGATCTGGCCGAGATTGGTAACTAGCCTTGTCGTGTTGCTGCTCATCCTGAGCGGCGCGACTTGGGGGTTGGAGAGCTGGCGGGCCCGCATGGCGGAGCAGCGCTATCCGCCCAACGGCATCTTCGTCGATGTAGGCGATCAGCGCGTGCATATGGTGATCAAGGGCGATCACGGTCCTGCGGTAGTGTTGATCCACGGCGCGTCGGGCTCGGCCCGCGATCTGACCTTCGATCTCGCCCCGGAACTGGCGAAACGCTATCGCGTTTTCGTGCCCGACCGTCCGGGGTTTGGCTATTCCGACCCGTTGCCCGCGGATCAGGACACGATCGAGAACCAGGCCAAGCTGCTGCAGAAAGCGACCAAGATGGCGGGCGCGGACGATCCTATCGTGCTCGGCCATTCCTATGGTGGCGCGGTGGCGATTGCATGGGCGGTGTATCAGCCCGACACGCTCTCGGGTCTGGTGCCGGTCTCCGCGCCTTCGCATAGCTGGGATAGCGGGCTGCCGCTTCTCTATGAGATCACGTCGCCGCCGATTGGTCAGGCGGCTATCGTGCCGCTGATCTCGGCTTGGACCCCGCCTGCGATCATCCGCTCCGAGGTCGAGAGCGTTTTCACGCCGCAGGAGATGCCCATTGGCTATCTGCACTGGTTCGGCCCCGGCATGACGCTGCGGGTACAGACGATGCGGGTGAATGCCCGTCAACGCGCCAGCCTGAAGTCGGAAATTCAGGCGATGATCCCGCATTACCCCGATCTCGACCTGCCGGTGGTCTCGGTTCATGGCACGGCCGACACCATCGTGGGCGAGCAGATCCACGCGGTGCCGTTCACGAAGGAGGTGCCGGGGGCGGAACTGATCTCGCTCGATGGGATCGGCCATATGGTTCCGCATGTCGCGTTGCAACAGACGGTCGCCGCGGTGGATCGTGTGGCCGAGCGCGCGGGATACGATATCCCGATGCGCCCGGCGGCGGAATGAGGGGCGACTGAACGCCGCCTGCGCCCCCACCTTGCACGCACGTCACAGACATGTGGCGCCGCTTTCTCCGGATGCGGCGCCGCTTGCACCGCCTCGGCCCGCGCAGCATACTGCCGTGAAACGACAAAAGGCAGATCATGGCCAAGGACAAGAGCGACCCGCCGTTCGACATCCCCTTCGTGGGCGACATCACCCGCTACCTTGAAGACGAAGCGCCCGACGCCGTGCGCGAGGCGATCGAGGAGGCGGGCAAGGATGACATGCTCTCGCCCTCCTATCCCTATGACGAGGAGATGAAGCGCAAGAAATACGACCGCCAGATGGAGGCGCTTCAGGTCGAACTGGTTAAAATGTTCTGGGACGCCAAGGAGACCGGCAAACGCATCGCGGTGATTTTCGAGGGGCGCGACGCGGCGGGCAAAGGCGGCACGATCGGACGGATGCGGCAGAACCTGAACCCGCGCTCGGCCTATGTCGTGGCGCTGCCCAAACCCACCGAGACCGAAGCCACGCAATGGTATTTCCAGCGCTATATCGACTGGCTGCCCGCGGCGGGCCAGATCGCGATGTTCGACCGGAGCTGGTATAACCGGGGCGTAGTCGAGCATGTCTTCGACTTCTGCACGCCCCAGCAGCGCGAGCATTTCTTCTACCAGCTCCCCGATTTCGAGAAGATGCTGGTGGATGACGGGGTCATCCTCGTGAAGCTCTGGCTGAACGTGGACCGCGCAGAGCAGCTGCGTCGTTTCCTAAAGCGCGAGAAGGACCCGCTCAAGCAGTGGAAGCTGAGCTGGATCGACGTCGAGGGGCTCAAGCGCTGGGACGCCTATTCCGAGGCGATCCAAGAGACGCTCGAGCGCTCCGACACCGACCATGCACCCTGGACCGTGATCCGTTCGGACGACAAGAAACGCGCCCGGATCGCCGCAATCCAGACGGTGCTCAACGCGGTCGATTACGCTCATAAGGACCCCGAGGCGATTGGCGAGATCGACGAAAAAATCTGCGGCGGCATCGACGTTCTGAATGTCTAAGCAAGGCTATCATCACGGCAATCTGCGTCAGGCGCTCGTCGCCTCCGCGCTGGAGCTGATCGAGGAGAAGGGCCCGACCGGGTTCACGCTCTCGGAGGCGGCCAAACGCGCAGGCGTGACCCCGGCGGCGGTCTATCGTCATTTCGAGGGGCGCGAGGATCTGATCGCGGAATGCGCGCGGCAGGGCTATCTGATTTTCGGCGATCTTCTGGATCACGCATGGAACGGCGGGAAGCCTTCGGCGCTGGCGGCGTTCTCTGCCGTGGGCCGGGCCTATCTCGCCTTCGCCCGGAAATATCCCGGCCACTACATGGCGATGTTCGAAAGTGGCATCTCGCCCAACCGCTCGCCCGACCTTGCCGCGGTGGCGAGCAAATCGAGCACCGCGATGGAACGCGCGACGCGGGCCCTGATGGAACATGTGCCGCCGGCTAAACGCCCACCCGTCGCGATGGTCGCAGCCCATGTCTGGGCCATGAGCCACGGTGTGGTGGAGCTTTACGCGCGTGAGGGAAATCGCTCGCCCTACGCCCCCGAGGATCTGCTGGAAAGCGGCATCGGCGTCTATCTGCGCGGCCTCGGCCTGATCGCCCCGGATTGAGCCGCCCTGCCCCGATTTTGCCGCGCCGCGGCATCACCCGCGCATAGAAAACGGGCGGAGGTTTCCCCCCGCCCGCGTAGATCAGACGATCCGCCTGAGATCAGAACTTGTAGGACGCGGTGAGGTTCAGCGTCGTGGTGTTCAGATCGTTAGTGGTGCCGTCGAAGTTGTTGCCGTCACGATAGTCGAGCTCGGTCCCGACGGTCCACTTCGGGTTGATGGCGTATTTCATGCCGATACCAACCAGCGGAACGGTGTCGGAATAGCCGTTGCCCGCACCGTCTTCTGCGTCGACATAGGACGCACCGAGCGTGCCGTAGAACAGCATGTTGTTGTAGGGCGCACCGGCGATCATCTTGAGGTCGGTCATCGATTTGACCTTCGCACCGGAGTTGCTGTCGTCGATGTTCGCAGCGTTATAGGCCAGTTCGCCACCGAGGACATAGTTGCCGAAGTCATAGAGGTAGCCAGCGTGGGCACCGCCGACGACGCCGTCGCCGTCGATCGACTCGTTGGCTTTGCCGTAGCCGAGTTGAACACCGGCGTAGAAGCCGTCCCAGCTGAACTGTGCGGGCGCCACTGCGACCGGTGCCGGGGTGACCTCGGGGGCCGGTGCCGGGGTGGTGTAACCGCCCGCCATTGCGGCGGAGCCAGCGAGTGCCAGAATGCTCGACGTAACGATGATACGTTTCATGTTTCTCTCTCTCCTGTCTTGGGGGTTCATCCCCCGTTGAGACGTTTTGGATCAGATCCGTTGCCCGGACCTATGCCCCCTGAATGCGAAATCAATCCGGTTGGTTCCAAGCATGAGCGGCGCTTTGCCGAACGTGTCACAAGACGTGATCGAACTGGCGAATGCTGCAGGCGCAAAATGCATTGGCAAGACTGGACAAAGCGGGGGTTCCTTTGGTTAATGAACACACGTTCATTTCCAGGGAGGATCACATGGAGTTGAGTGAAATTCGTGCCGTCATCACCGGCGGCGCCTCGGGTCTCGGGGCTGCGACCGCCCGGCACTTCGCTGAGTCGGGGGCCCAGGTGACGCTCTTCGACCGCGACCGCGCGGGGGGCGAGGCCTTTGCTGCCGAGATCGGCGCGACCTTTGCCGAGGTCGACGTGACCTCCGAGGACAGCGTCGCCGCCGGGATCGCCGCCGCCTTCAAAGCGATGGGCGGCATCGACGTCGCCGTCAATTGCGCGGGCATCGCCACCGGAGAGCGCGTCGTGGGCCGCGAGGGGCCGCACCGGCTCGAGAGCTTCGCGCGCACGATCGACATCAACCTCGTGGGTAGCTTCAACGTCGCCCGTCTCGCCGCCGCCGAGATGGCCCGCAACCCCGGCCCTGAGCGCGGCGTGATCGTCAACACCGCCTCCATCGCCGCCTTCGACGGGCAAAAGGGTCAGGCGGCCTATGCAGCCTCGAAAGGCGGCATCGTCGCGATGACCCTACCGCTGGCCCGTGATCTCGCCAGCCAGGGCGTGCGCTGCTGTGCCATCGCGCCGGGCATTTTCGCCACCCCGATGATGAAGGGCCTACCGCAGGAGGTGCAAGACAGCCTCGCCGAGGAAGTGACCTTCCCGAAACGGCTCGGCGATCCGTCGGAATACGCGAAACTCGCCGGTTTCATCGTCCAGAGCGGCTATCTGAACGGCGAAGTCATCCGCCTCGACGGGGCGCTGCGGATGCGTTGACCTCACGTTTATGACGGCTTTGCGAAGTATCTGAAAATTTCGTCGAAAAACGGGTTGCAAGGGCGCGCGAGGGCGGCTAAATCCCGCCCTACAAGACGACCCCTGATGCGGAGAGGTGGCAGAGTGGTCGAATGCGGCGGTCTCGAAAACCGTTGTCGGTGAGAGCCGACCCAGGGTTCGAATCCCTGTCTCTCCGCCACTTTCCTTTTTGCATTATAACGAAATTCCCAACAAAATAAGGGCTTTCAGCGAAAAGGAAGCGGCCATTCGCGGCCTATGGTCGGTTTCAGGTTCACACTCAGGTTCACAATTGGGTTCACATTTGCCGCTTGGCAAAACCCCCTCGAGCGGTCAGGATGCGAGCGTTCTGAGAGAGATTCCCCGTGGCCAAGATCAAGCCCTTCCTACGCGATGGCGTCTATTACTTCCGAAAGCGCGTGCCGCGCCGCTACTCGAGCGTGGAAGCGCGAACCATCATCAATCAGTGCCTATGGACCGACAGCCTCGATATCGCGGATCGCAAGGCCCCCGAAGTCTGGTCGCGCATGATCGATGGCTGGGAAGCGAAGCTGCGCGGCGAAACCTCCGATGCCGAAGAGCGCATGGAAGCCGCGATGGATTTGGCGCGCACCCGTGGCTATCGATATGTCCGCGCCGATGAAGTGGCCCGCCTGCCGATCGATGAGGTTCTCAAGCGCGTGGAGAGCATCAAGCGGCCCAATGGCACGATCGACAAGAAAGAGGCCGATGCAGCTCTCGGCCTCGTGGCCCCGCCCGAAATCACGCCTAACCGCGCGTTTGAACTGTTCTATGAGGTCGCCGCCGATAAGCTGGTGGGCAAGAGCCAGGATCAGCTGCGCCGCCACCGTAACCCGCGCATCAAAGCTACAAAGGAGTTCATCGAGGTTTGCGGCGACAAGCCACTCGGCGAAATCACCACGTCGGACATGTTCGATCTGCGCAACGCGCTGATGGAGCGCGTTCTTCGCCAAGAGATTGCGGCGGATACCGCGAACAAATCCATGACCTACCTCAACGCCATGTGGCGCGAGGTCGCCCGCGCGAAGGGCATCAAGCTGCAATACGAGAATGACGGCCTGATGCTCCGCTCCAACGCCAAGAAGAAGACCCGCCCGCCCTTCTCCGACAAATGGATCACGGAGCGCCTACTCGCCCCCGGCGCGCTCGACGGGCTCAACACCGACGCCCGCATGATCCTCTTGGGCATGATCAATACCGGCTATCGGCCAAGCGAAGGGGCCGGGCTCGATGAGAGCACGATCGTGCTCGAGGCCAAAACGCCTCATATCATCATCAAACCCGAACCTTGGCGATCGCTCAAGAACGTCCACAGCGAGCGCACGATCCCGCTGACCGGCATCAGCCTCGAGGCCTTCCGTGAGGCCAAGCAAGGTTTCCCGCGCTATCGCGAGAACAGCGCCACCCTATCGGCCACGGTGAACAAGTTCCTTGAGGAAAACGGCCTGCTCGAGACGCCCAACCATGTCATGTATTCGCTCAGGCACTCGTTCGAGGATCGTATGCTGCGCGCGAAAATCGATGAGCGGATCAGGCGCGACATGCTGGGCCACACGCTCAACCGGGAACGCTACGGCGACGGCGGCGGGATTGACTATATCGCCACCCTGCTCAAGAACTTTGCTCTCTGAGAGTCGTCACGTCACATGATCAACAAGTACTATTGGATAGTTTAAGTTTAGGCAGTACGCGGGTATGGTCGGATTTGTTTACGAGTGACCTTCTTCGTACCCGCCACTGAACGTTGAAGGTGAATTACCTGGTCACGGTGCGTGCGGGGCATGTTGTGACCAGACACCTCGAACAGCAACCGCTCTAAATACTGCCCCCCAATAAAGTAGCGATCGCCGCTGTGGTAGCTTTGCAAAAGCAAATATTTTTTTGACCGATTTCCAGCTCCAAGGTGGTTCCCTCCACGTCGTACAGCGCCGAGACAGGTCTGTTATGGCTAATAACCTTGCACTCCATCCCCGCCCGCCAATTTAGCGCGGCGCGTGTTCACTGTTTTCTACTGAAGGTAATCTATTGCCTCTTGGCGATGATACCAGACAGCAACCGCTGTCCGGTTATCCAAGCCGAGCTTACTGATGATCCGATGCATGTGGATCTTCACGGTGTGCTCGGAGACCTGAAGGCGATCCGCGATGATCTTGTTCTGCTGACCGTATGCCAGAAGTTGCAGGACTTCCCGCTCGCGCCGCGTCAGTGTGTCCATCGCGCCAGGCAACGGCTCCAGATCCAGGCTCGGCTCAGCAAGCTTTTTCGTGACCGCCGTAGACACCGTCACTCCGGGTCCAAAAAGCGCCGGCGGGACAAAGTGCCCACCTGACAGGATGATGCGAAATGTCAGCATCCAAGTCGTGATGTTGATATTCATCGGCAGAAGGCTTACCTGATCGAGCAGGGCTCCGGATCTAAGGATATCCATTGCCTCCCGTCCAAGCGTATCCTCGCTGTACGCGATCGCGAAGCGCATGCGCGAATGAGTTTTTCCCCGTGTCTCGATGAACGATTTCAGTTCTGCGGCACCGCCTTCCTCCACGATCAAGGCGCAAACCCTGCCGCCATTCGGATAGTGGGTATCGTCATCCATGCATTGACGGACATCCTCAAATTGATGCACGCGATTCAGCGAGATCTCTGGCATTTCGCCCTCGAGCGCCCGCATGACCACATCGCTGAAGAGCCCCCGCGACCCCACGAAACAAACACTTGGCCCATGCCTGCGCCGCGGCGCAACTTGAGACACCCCGCTGAAATTTCCAATGTTGAGCGTGTTCATATCCCCTCCGACCTTCAGCCTCCCCAGGCTTTAACTAAGCAGAATAGCACCGCCACGTGAGCGCGCTATCCAACTAATGGTATATGCGGTCATAGGCGATTTCAGGTTCATTGCTGCTCGAAAGTTGTGCTCTTCAAGAAGCAGACAAGTTTGCCTTCGAGCGCGAAAGTAGCCGAGACACCGTGAGAATCCTTTCGCCTCGCAGAGCTAATACGACAACAAGGGTATCGACTGGACGCGGACGAAAACCGCAAAGACGCCTTTGCACCGCACCGGCTGCGGCGACACATATGGCGATGACAACTTTTCTCGGCTTCCGGTTGGCGCACAATCTGGTACCCCGGCCAGCACCCGTCGAACCGCGAGGGGCCCAACGCTACTGCAGCTTCCAGACGGCCAGGTGCGTCTGCGAGTCGCATCGAGTTGGACGCTACCGCTTGGTTCAGAAGAAAAGGCCACTTCCTGCGCACTACTGACATTCGAGGCCAAAGGATGGAACTGCTATCTATTCGGGACGTTCACAATAGTAGCGTTTTCCGGTCAAGCCTTGGAAAGCCAATCTTTTCCAAAGTTTAGAGGCTAGATCATGCACCGAGATAACGCCAAGGTTCTCGTCGTCGAAGACGAAGTGATCATCAGAATGGACCTTACTCTAGGGCTCGAGGACATGGGTTTCGAGGTCGCTGAAGCAGACTCCGCGAGTTCTGCGCTCGAGCTGCTCGACTCTGGACTGGAGATCGACATACTGGTTACAGATATAGATATGCCCGGCCGAATGAACGGGGTCGCACTTGCGGCAGAAGTTCATAGTCGAGCGCCCTCGTGCCGCATAATCGTTATCTCAGGAGGCTCAACTCCGAAGATCAACGAACTACCAGAATGCTGCGTATTTTTTTCGAAGCCGCTAACCCCCTGCGACTTAGTTACAGCCTTTGACTAAAATTCGAATAAGATCAATCCCACTCCTAAGCGGGAAGCAGCATCGACTGAAAGCCGCGTCAATATTCGATCCTTGTTTCTCCGCCCCAAAACCTCTTAACAGGACCATTTGTTGAAATATGCTAAATGTGTGATGCTACGACCCGATTGTTTGGGGGCAAAGCACAGGCGGCGTAGGGTACAGTCGTCGCTCTCCCAAGACCATTTGGAATCGCTGATTTCAACTTACTCCCAGCCTGCAACGCACATCGAGTAGATTTCCTTGCCAAACTCGATCGTTACATTGGTCGCCTTTCGGTAAGAATGCTGAACCGGAAAAGAATATGCGTAATTAATTACGTTGAGATAAAGTTCTAATTCTGACTTTGAAACTGGATTTTCTTTTTGAGTTTGAGAAGCGGCTTGATATGCTTCGCTTATCGGCACCCCTTTCTGCCGCATGTACATAACAACTTGGCCGAACTCGTTCCAGTCACCACATTCTTGTGTCGTGTATGCAGCTGCAGGACTGACAAAGACACTAGACAGTACGAACGCAATGCAAACGTAAGCTTTCACTTCGCTTTCCTCTCCGCGACGACGTTTAAAAGAGCCTCGATTAGATGCACCTGCTGCTCAAGCTCGCTCTACAAGCTCGAGCTTCAAAATTAAATTTTGAGGCCCAATTGTAACACATTGTCTGGCCAGTTAGAGACTTCCCAAGTTGGTACGCTCACTCCGGTCAACTTGACTCTCGGCGGCGCGGGCGCGATCGAGCGCGGCCTCGAGCTTCTTGTTCAGATCAACGGCGCGCTGGCGCAGGCGGCTGTTCTCCTGCCGCACCAGAATGGAGTTTTCGGCTGCCGCGTCATACTCCCGGCCCAGCGAGGCGATCATCCAATAGGCGCGTTCCTCGAGGTCGCCGCCCTGCGAGTGGTGAAGCGCCTGCATCAACTCGGCGCGCGCTTCCTTGTGGCATTCCACGAATTTGCACTCAGGCATCGAAAATTCCTTTCAGTGTCTTGTCTGGCGAGCCATGTCGCCGATCGATTGCGTGGCAACGGAACATGACTTTTCCCGTCGCGTGACTGACTTCGTAGGTGTGGAAAACGAGGGGGCCGCAGATGTTGGAAAGCACCCGATCAGCCGGGGAAAACGGCTTGCCGCGACCGGCTGAGGGCTCGAGCTGACGACGCATTGCGTTGCCGTCGATCAGCAGCTCGTCGCCCGGTCGCATCTGATCGATTATCTCGCTCAGAAATCCCAGATAGGTGCCCTTCCCCGCGATGATCATCTAGCCGATCCTCTCGAGGTCTTCCTTGCCCTCGAGCGGGCGATTGATGTTCACGCGCTCACCGGCGTTTTTCCCGGCGAAGAAGGCCGATATCGCGGGCTTGCGCTGCTTGCGTGGCTTGTGGTTCTTGATGCCGGGCTGGTGCTCGGCCATGTATTCGGCGATCACCGCCTCCTTGGCGACGACAAGGGCGGTGCCGGTCGCGCTCGAGGCCTGTGCCTGCTCGCGGCGCGCGATTTCGCCCTCGAGGAGCTGCGCAACGCCCAGGGCGAACCCGTGCATGAAGCTCAGCCGATACTTGGCCTTGGGTGCCAAAGCCCAGAGCTTGCGCCAATGGTTGCGATACGCCCGCTCGCTGGCAGCCTGCACCAGCTCGCTGAGGTAGATCGCAAACTCCACGTCCTCGGGCTGACCGGCCCACAGGTTTGCGCCCCCTTTGGTCATGGCCGCGCAATGGGTATAGGCCCCGATCTGGAACCCGCAGACCTCGAGGGCCGGATGCAGCCGCACCCGCCCCGCGTTGTGCATCCCCTCGATTACGCCATCGGACCCGCGCTCGATGATATCCTTCTCGGATATCTCATGCTCGGCCATCAGGCGCGCGGCGCGCGAGGCCGCTGCGGCGACTTCCGCCTCGCTCGAGGCCTCATCGGACGCGCGCGCGCGGAGCGCCTTGATCCGGGCGATGATTTCGCTGCGATCGGCCATCAGATCGCCCCCTCGAGCACGGCGGCGAGGAAGCTTCGATTTTCGCGGTGCTGCTTCTGCTGCGCATAGCGCTTGATCGCGATCACCACGCCATAGCAGGCCATCAGATAGGGCATCAAAACGCCTCCTTCATGTGGAAGAAGTTCTTGGGCAGAAGGCCGTCGCGGTGCATCGCGCGCAGCTGATCTTGACTGAACCGATCAGTGATGGAGCTGCGCAGCAGCGCGCGCCGGGTTTGGCGCTCGCGCTCGGCGCGCGTGTCATGCGCCGGCTGCGGCAACGCGACCACGCTTTCGGCGGGGCTGACCTCTTTTCCAGCCTCGGGCTCGGGGCTTTCCTGCGCGCTCAGCTCGCAGCCCTCATAAACCAGCAGCTCCATCTGAACGCCTGCGCGCACGAGGATCGCCACGGCGCATTCGCGGTTCATCACACCCAGCTTGCGGCGGATGCTCGCGAAGTGCGATTTCACGTTGCTCTCCGAGCAGCCAAGGCGATGCGAACACACTTTCAGCGGCAGCGTCATGAGGGGCATTACCTGCCGCTCGGCCTCAGTAAATTCGGGCAGATTGAAGTCAGCGTTGGAGACGAATTTCATCCTAAAATTCCTTGCTCTGTGGGTTAAGAAGTGAGGCGCAGGCGGGCCCGCGCGCGGGCAATCGGGTCGGACTCGATTTCGGCTTGTGCGGCGACAAGCTCGCGCTCGATCCGTTCGAAAATCGGAAGGGCTGCCGGGTCGGTGTCGCAGACCTCGGCAATGGTCATGAGTGCGGCCTCGAGGCGCTTCACCATCGCGATCCGGGCGGCTTTATCGGCGATCATCAGTTCGCCCCCTCAGCGATCGGCGCTGGCGAAATGATCGCGGCATAGGTCGCGGTGGCGGCGGTGCATTTGTTCCACTTGAGGGCCACGGCCTCGGCCTTGCGCATCGCCTCTTCGCGATCATCGGCATCAACCTGAATCTTCGCGGTCATGAGGTATTTGACAGTGACGGTGTGACGCTTTGCCATTGGGGGCCTCGAGGGTGTTGGGAGAGGGTGAGCGGGCCGGGCCACCCTGGCCCGCTCGGTATGTTCAGATTTCCGGCGCGGCGCTCAGCCACAGGGCCAAGCCACCGCCCAAGGCGAAGCCAAAGCCCAGCGTCACAAGATGCGAGAGCACGGTGGCCAGCAGGTCGAACGTGAGGAGCGGATCGCGCTTAGGCATCAGCCCATCCCCAGCGCAGATTTGTAGAGGTCGAGAATGGCATCCTCTTCGGCCAGATCGTCTTTGTCGCGCTTGCGCATGGCCACGATCTTCTTGAGCACCTTCGTGTCGTAGCCGCGGGCTTTCGCCTCACTCAGAATGTCCTTCTGCTGTTCGGCTACGTCCTTCTTCTCGGCCTCGAGGCTCTCGTATTGCTCAATGAACTGGCGCAGCTCGTCGGCGGTGACGTTATAGGCTGCGTCCGACATTAGGCCCGCCCTTCCACGTCAGGCAGCGCGCGCAGGAGCGCGGGCAGCGCCTTGGTTGCAGCGTGATAGCGGGCCGGGATTTCGAGCGACTCGCCGGTCTTGGGGTTGCGACCCTGGCGTGCCGGGCGCAGCTTGGGCGTGATCCGCACCAGCCCGGAGATTTCAAACTCCTTGCCGGTGGCCATACAAAGCGTGGCCTCGGACTTGAGAGCATCGAGCGCACGTTCGGCGTTGGTCTTCGTCATGCCCGTGCGCTCGGCGATTGCATCGATCAGGTCTTGCTTTTTCATTGTCTTCCTCAGTGGTGGTCGAAGGTGAGTTCTTGGGTGAGCTGCGCCCCGGCGCGCAGGGCATCGCGGCCAAAGTCATGCAGGGGCGACGACAGCGGGGTGTCATAGGTGCGGCGCGAGACGCGCAGGCGGCTTGTCCAGCCCCGCGCCCTGCAAGCCCCGGCAACGCGCTGTGCGGAGACGCCCAAAGCGGCGGCGATATCCTGCACGGTCACGTTCCATTCCAGTGGCTCGCAGAAGCGCCAGACCAAGAAGGCGAAGGCTTCGCGCCGCCCCTTGATCCGGGCCCGCTCGCTGATTTCGAGCGGCTCGTTCATGCGCCCTGCCCGTCTTCGTCGCCATCGGGCGCGCCACCCTCGGCTGCGGCAGCGTCAGCTGCGGCGCGGGCTTCGGCCTCGGCGCGATCCAGCTCCTCTTGGGTCGGGTGCTGCGCGGCCTTGTCCTTGAGGTAGGCGAGCCGCTGGCTATAGGCCTCGCGGGCCTTGTTCTTGTCGTTGCCGGTCAGCTTGCCGCAACGCGCGCCCGCAGCCGTCAGCTCCTCTTGGGTTTCGCAGGCCTGAACCTCGGCGAGCACTGTCTCGAGCGTGACCTTTTCCTCAGGCTCATCGCCGCCAGTCAGCTTGGACTTCGTTGCCGCGCTCTTGCTCTTCGGCTTGGGTTTGCTCGGCGCGTCACCGGCAGGCGTCACGTCGCGCATCACCGGCATGTCCTGAGCCTCTTCGGCGACGTAGAGGCCGCGCAGCACGTCAGGGAAGGTGTCACGCAGCGCGAAGCCGCGCGCACGCATCTGCAACATGCGCTTGGGGTAGGTCTTCCACGGGCCATCTTTGCGGCTCAGACCGGCCTTGTCGGCGTCGGCCATCGAGAAGGTGCTGACAACCTCGCTGGGATCGCCCTTGCGCTTGACGGTGCAGGTCGCCGTCATGCTCTCTTCGTCCAGCTCCTCGTTCATATACTCGAGGGCACCAGAGGCGCGGCACAGGCCCAGAACGGTATCGCCCCAGAGCGAGGGACGGCCATTGATAACGGCGATCGACTGCATGGCCTGCAAGGGCGCAAGCCCCAGCTCGGTGCCCCACTGGATCGCGACGAGGATATTGCCCGGCTTGCCTTGGAAGTCCTTCGGAACGATCGAGCTGTTGGCCAGATAGTCGGCCACCTTCAACGCCTCGTCCAAGCTCTTCGGGCTCAGCATCGCGTTGCCGGTTTGCAGGCGCACCGGCGCGGCACCGTGCGGGACAACAGCGAATTGCGAGCTGTCCTGAGCGGGCTGCATTTCGGCGTCGTAATGCGTCACTTGGGTTTGCTGGTTCATTCTGCTTGCTCCTTCTTTTCCTTGATGCGCAGCACGCGGTTGGTGCCCTCGCGCAGATACAGACTGTGAATTTCGGGGTGGTCGGCCTTGAGCGCCTTGGCATCGAAGCGGTTGTTGGCCTGCGTCTTCCAAGTCGCGATCGGCGAGCCCATGTCAGTGAGGATTTCGCTATCGCCAAAGGCGGTGCAGATTTTCACCTTCTCGGCCTCAGCCTCTTTCTCGAGGGCTTTGATCTGGTCCTTGAGGTCGGTGTAGCGATCGACGCTCTGCGCCGTCTCAACGGTGGCGGCGAGTTCCTTCTTGGCGACGTGCTTGGGCCAGCGGGCCATCGCATCGGCGACGGTCTGCGGATCGGGGGCCACCTTCGCTTCCACCAGCTCCCAGAACGCGGCGGCGCGCTCGAGCAGCGAGGCGAACATTTCGGGATCGGCATGGACGGTGTAATTGCGCCAGTCGGAGCCGCCGATCAGCACAGCAATGTCCGTGCGTTCGGTCTTCGTGATGCCCATATACCAGTGGGTTTGGAGCAAGTAGCTCTCAGGCACATCATCGGTGCCCTCTTCGCCCCAGAGCGACGACGCGAAGCCGTTGGCGGTCTTGCACTCGAGCAGGCGATCGGTGGTCAGCTGGTAGTCCTTCCAGCGCACGGTGCCCGCGATCTTCGGATTGACCACAGCGCGATCGATATTGGCCACGGCAAAGGGATAATCGGGGTGCTGCATCTGCGCGTTCACGCGCTGCACCTTCACGCCCATGCGCTTCGCGTATTCCTTGGCAACCAGCTCCTCGAGCAGTTGGCCCCAATAGAGCCACGGGCTCTCTTTGTATTTGCGCTCTTCGGCCTCGAAATCGATCGGCTGGGTCTTGCTCTCCCAGACGCCATAGGGGGTTTGATACTTCGACAGGCCGCAGATCGCGGCGATATCAGAGCCACCGATCCCTTTCTGGCGCGCGCGCAAAAACTCTGCGCGGGATGGTTCGACAGACATACGTTTCTCCTTGTTTTCTTGGGGGGGTGGCTCAGTGAGCCTCGATCATTTGCGGATCGACATGCTGCGCGGCGGTGAGCTGCCCGAGCGGGTTGAGCCAGCAGAGCAGGCCGATCAGGATCAGAGCGCTAAAGCCAAACTGAACGATTTCGCCGAGGCGCAAGCTGCGCTCTTCGCGGATCGCCTCGTCGTTCAGTTCCGCTTGCGGGGCGCTGATAGGGCTTTCCAAGTAAGCAAGGCATGCGTTAAGACGGGCCTCGCCGTGGTGCTGAGCCATGTGCGGTTCTCCATTGTCGGGAACGTATCGGCGTGAGGGGTCCAGCCTTGCGCCGATATTTATTTCAGCCGGTCAGTTTCCACCGATCCGGCCACTCATCAGCCCCGCCGTGGAAGCCCTCGATCGCAAATCGTGCATCGAGGTCGATTAGCGCGTTGCGGTCCTCTTCACCCTTTTGGACAAGCGACAACGAAGACGCTTGAGCGCTCCGAACTTGCTCGCCTATTTGGACGTCGAATCCCGTCACTGCCTTGCCTTTCATTGGGGCTATGGGGAATCTACCTACGCTCAGTGATGATTTATTACAAGAAAAAGTTTGCTGTAGGAAATATTCTACAGCGACGTAGGAGGAATCCTACAAGAATCATTTTGCAATTTTTCGCAAAGGGCTTCGGGAAAGTCTCTGCTGCGACTAAGCAGAAGCTCACGTGAGCCCACAAAGAAAAAGGGCACCGCCACCGGTGCCCTAATGCAGTCTCCGTAAGGGATGATCTTTACCCTAGCCGCGCCCCTTAAAGCCGCCGAGCCAAGTCAGGCGGCAGATACAGCATCACTGGCGCACACCAGTTCAGCTGAACATCGAACATCGGAACCGCGCCGGGATTCAAAGAAATCAGATGGAAGGTTTTCGGCGTCTCACCGAGCCTGACAATCTTGACCCAAGTCTTGCCGCTCGCATCACCAAGAACGCAAATCCGGCCTAAGAACCCCTCCGGGTTAAGTCTTTTTTTCGCACCATAGAAAAGGATGCCACAGTCTTCGTAGTAAGGCGCAAAATGGCTGCCGAACACGCTCAAGGCTTCGACGTTCTTTCCCTCTAGCACGTCCGGGCGCGCAATCATCTCGCGTAGAGGCTTGGACTTGAAATCGTAGTTCACCTGATCGCCCTGATGCAGCGCACCCACCACACCCTCAATAGGAATACTGGTAGTAGTCGCCTCGCGTGAAAGCAACATGTCGGACGGCTCAACACCGAAAATCTCAGAAAGCTGGGTGAGCGTCTTTGGTCCTGGCAAGCGCTTGCCCGTCTCTAGTTGGGATATATAGCCGCGCGACAAGCCGGAGGCCGCAGCAAGCCGGTCTATCGTCCACCCGCGCTCCTTACGGAGCTTTTTCAAATTCAGCTTCATGCTCACTGTTTCGCATGGAACAAGAAAATGATCCACATATCTAAACAGCGCTCCCCCCTTGCCTTCCTGCTTGCCCTCTGCAAACATACGGTATGGCGTACAATCTGAAAAACTACCTCCGGGATTCGGGCACAACTCAAAGCAAGATGGCGAGAGTTCTCGGGATCTCGCGGCCCTACATGTCCCAACTAGTAGGTGGCACTCGCCGCCCAGGGCGAGAAGTTGCAATCGCTATCGAAACGGCAACTAACGGCGCTGTTCCAGTCAAATCATGGGCTGCGGAAACGGCGCGAAATGCCTCCGCTCTCAGAGAGGTATCATGAGCCTCACCGACGATATCGAGGCGTTCTGCGCGCGCCACAACCTCAAGCCCTCTTCAGTCTGCCAGATGGCCTTCAAGTCGCCGCGCTTCTTTGAGCGCGCCAAGAAGCGCGAGCAGGACATGGCCAAGAAGGCGAAGGCCTTCGACGCCTTCACCAAGAGCTATGAGGGCGCTCAGGAGGATGAGGGGGCGCAATGAGCACCGGGCCACAACCGCCGCGCAAATGCGGGCGGTGCGGCAAGCCTGCACCCTTTCTCTTCATGCAGCCCGGCCCCCGTTCGCAGCGCACTGACCCCACCGTTATCGCCGCCTGTGGCGAGCACCGCGCAAACGCGCGGGCAGCATGGGCCAAGCGTTACGGCATTAAGGACAAGACCTCATGACCATCGCCCTCCCCCTGACCTTCGGCGGCTGGCAGATCATCTTCGCCGATCCGCCGTGGCGGTTTGCCTCTAACTCCAAGGCCAAGCCGGGCCGGAACGCCATGCGGCATTACGAATGCATGACGTTCAAGGAGCTGCAAGCCCTGCCGGTGGCCGAGATTGCCGCGCCTGTCTCGCTTCTGTGCATGTGGGTCACGGTGCCCTTTGCCGAGCATGGGTATCAACTCTCTCGCGAATGGGGGTTCAAGCCCGTCAGCCAGCTGGTGTGGCCCAAGCAGCGGATCGCCACGGGCTATTGGGCCCGCAACCGCCATGAGTTCATCATCATTGCCAAGCGGGGCCGGTTCCCCTGCGAGCGCCCTGCGCTCTTCTCCGACAGCGTGATCCCCGGCGATCAGCGCGACCACTCGCGCAAGCCTGAATGGCCGCAAGAGCAGATCGACAAGCGATTTCCCAACATGCGCAAGCTCGAGCTGTTCGCGCGCCGGCCTCGAGCTGGCTGGCAGGTCATGGGCAACGAAACCGAGAAGTTCGAGGGGATCGGCCAATGATCCAGACCAACGGAAAGCGCGAAACCCTCTTCGTCTCCACCGCGCAAGGCCTGCGCGACGGGCTGGGCGTCGAGGATATCGCGATCAAGCACGGGCTCGATGTGCGCGACGTGCGCGCTGAGGTCGCCCGGCTGCGCCGGATCGGCGTTGTCGGGCGCTTGCGCTGCAATCAACGAAAAGGGGCAGGAGAATGAAATACGAGCTGGAAGCTGACCTGTGCCGCGATTTCCTCACCACTGTGCCCGCCGACTGGACCGCATACCCCGAGGCCTGCAACTTCGATATCGTTCTGGCTCACAAGCATGGCGCGCGGATCGGGATCGAAGCCAAGCTGCGCCTCAATGCCAAGGTGATCAATCAAGCCCTCGAGGGCATCGACTGGAAGAGCGGGCCCGATTTCCGCGCCGTGCTGGTGCCCTTCGCCAGCGACGACATGGTGCAGCTCTGCCAGAGCCTGCATCTAACCGTGATCCGGCTCTATCGCTCCGAGGGCGGCACGCATAACCCGGCGAACAACTGGGCACCGGGCAAGCAGTTCGCACGCGGGCGGCTCTATTCCACGCCCGGCCTGCCGGAGTTTCCCGAGGCCTTCGATCTGTCGCGTGTCTGGCTCTATCGCGATCGCTGGCATGACTTCTCGCCGGTCGAGGCCCTCGAGCTGCCTGACTTCGTGCCCGATGTGCAGGCCGGATCGTCGGCACCGCGCAAGCTCTCTCGCTGGAAGATACAGGCGCTGCGTCTCGTCTGCCTGATGGAAGCCCGCGGCCAGCTGCGCCGGTCGGATTTCCTTGCGGCTGGTGTGAGCATGTCGATGTGGAGCCAATCGCACTGGATCGAGAGCACAAGCACGCGCGGCATCTGGGCCAAGGGGCGCAACTGGCCAGCTGAGCGCTGGAAGGCCGAGCATCCCGAGGCATTCCCCCAGATCGAGGCCGATTTCCCGAAATGGGCGGCTGAGCACGCGATCGGGCTCGAGGCAGAGCCCACGCAGGGGGTGATGCTGTGAAAGTGCCCGCCTACATCGCCCGCCCCGTCGACGGATCAGCCCCCGGCCTGCCGCGTCAGCTTACCGGCAAGCGCAAGCGCGAGGATCGCGAGGGGCCCGTGCATATGGACGTGCTAGAGCGTCTCCTCGAGGTCTTTCCGGCCCCGGCCAGGGTCCACCACTCGCCCAACGAGATTGACCTGAGCGGGCGCAACATCGCGCGTCAGATCGCCAAGAATCGCGAGCGCGGAACGCTGTCGGGCTTTCCTGATTTCGTCGTGTTACTGCCCGATGGGATGGCGATCTTCATCGAGGTAAAGGCCCCCACGGGCGGCAAGCTGAGCAAGGATCAATCCGAGCTGCGCCGCGACCTCGAGCTGATGGGCTTCCGCTATGCGGTCGTGCGCTCCGTGGATGAGCTGGACGCCGCCCTGCGCAGTTGGGGGTTCATCACATGAGCGGAGGCACGATCAATATCGCCCGCGATCTGTGGGACGATCCAGACTTTCCGAATGAGAAGTTCTCCGAGCGCGAGGCATGGATTTGGCTGATCGCTGAGGCCGCCTGGAAGCCCCGCCAGAAGCGCGTGGCCTCATGCGTGTTCGACCTTCAACGCGGGCAAGTTGCGCTATCCGTGCGCTTCGCTGCGCAGGCTTGGGGGTGGTCCAAGAGCCGCGTGCAGCGTTTTTTGCAGCGTCTCGTTGAGCGGGACAAGGTAGTGACGCAAAGCGGGACAGGCGCAACCATCGTAACCATCTGTAATTACGACGAATATCAGTTTGGCCAGCAGGCGAGCGGGACAGCTACGGGACACGGGCGGGACAGCAGCGGGACAGCAGCGGGACAAACGATAAACAGGGAATCAATAGGTGGTGGTGGTAGCGCGCGCGCGCACACACACGAGGGACCGATCCGGGGGGAGGCAGGCCCAGCCGATGCGCCCAGCTATCGCGAGCGGGTTCTCGAGGCGATGGGGGTTGGTCCTGATGGGATCGCAGGCCCCTCGAGCTGGATCGGAGGACAAGGCGACATGGCTGAGGCACGGCGATGGCTCGAGCTGCCCGGCATCACCGAGGACGTGGCGATCGCGGAGGTCCGAAGCGTCATGGCATCCAAGCGCGATACCGGCCCGCCCGGATCGTTCAAGTATTTCACCAAGGCGATGCAGAGGCTTTCGGGCGAACTCACCGCCGACCAACTCAAACCGATGGAGGCTCAGGATGGGCACACCAACACTTCACGAGCGGGTAGCTCAACACGTCACACCCGAGGGCGCAGCGCGCATGATAGCTTCCTGCGGGGCTTTCAAAGCGCATCCAGTGACTTCGACGGCTGAGTTTGATCGGCTCAACGAAATCGTGGCGCAGCTCACCCGGCCTGCAACCCGTGAATGGATCGTGGGCCGTATGGCTGCCCTGTTGGTCCATTACTACACCGCCGAGCTGCCTGAGAAGGTCAACCGGGCGATCGGCAACGATTGGGCGCACGAGCTGGAAGGCAAGCCTGCATGGGCGATTTCCAACGCCTGCCGATGGTGGATGAGCGCGGATAACAGCTTGCGTCGCAAGAAGCCCCTGCCCGGCGATATCTCCGAGCGCACGGATCGCGAGCTGGCCCGCATCCAGACGGCCAAGGTCATGCTCGAGCGCGGTGTGCAGCCCATGAAGCAGATCGAGGCAGAGCCACGGGGTCAGGCAATCCCGATCGAGCGCCGTCGAAAGGTGGCCCAAGAGCTGCTGAGCAAGGCCACAGCAAGCACCAAGCCGTCTAAGCCTGCCCAAAAACGTGAACCGGAGTAAGCCATGCGGAACTGTAAAAAACTTGAAACCGACCCTGTGGCCGCGGCTGAGCTGGAACCCGGCACCCGTCCGAAGCCCGGCAGCGAGCTGGCCAACAAGCGCAGGGCTTGGATGATTGAGCAGAAGGCCAAGGGCTATTCGATCTTGGGCATAGGGCGCGCCCTTGGGATCAGTCATGGTTCGGTCATGAGCGCAATCGCCGTTGCCGGTCGCGGCGGGCCCAAACGGCAAGGCGGATCGAAGGAGGCAGCCGCCAGCAATCGCGCGCGCTTCCGTGTCAGCCGTGAGAGCCCCAAGAACGGGCACCAGTATGCCGACCTGCACGCTCAGGGGCTCACGGCCACCGTCGCCGCCCGGATGCGTGGCGAGGCCCCACAGACGGCGCGCCGGTGGGCAGAGGATCACGGGCTCGAGTGGGCCGATGGCTGGAAGCGCAAGACGCCTGAGCACCGCGAGCGTGGGGCTGCAATGCTCAATTCGCCCGAGGTCATTCAGAGGCGAGCTGAGGCGATGCGCAGGCGGGCCGCTGATCCGACTGTCAGCAGGCTGGCCAACCTCACCCCTGCCGAGCGCGAGGTTTATGACCTGTGCCGCGCCAAGCACCTGAGCCCGTCCGAATCCGCACGCATCGCCGGGCGTCCCGATCTGACGCTCGAGGCATGGGAGCGCCGCCAGAAGCTCGAGGCCGCTCTCGCCAACGCCTCACCCGAGGAAATCATGCTTGCCCGTGCTCGAGTGCGCGCCGAGCGCCAACAGGAGGAGGCGCATAGGTCGGCATAGAAAACCTTACTTTGCGTGAAGCGCTTGGAGCTGCCATCTTATAGACCGGTAGCGACAAAGGATATTTTGCATGTCCGATTCTTACAGAATTTTCCACGCAAACCTTGATGATGAGGTTCACACGGCGATCGCGCGGGTAAAAGCCGATCCAGCCGACATAAGAGCATTCGATGAGTGCATCCAATTACTCATGAGACGGAGCAACATCGAGCGAAACGCTGCAGTGCGGCTTCTTAACTCTATGATCAACAGCTGATCTGCCATGACCAAGCCCTCGAACATCTATGAGAAAATCCTCGCATGGGGATACGTCAGAATCGATGAAGGCGTGACGTTCCAAGAGTTCGAGCAGCTGTTGATGCAATCCAGCTACGAAGCTCGTGAGCAGAGAAAGCTAGCGCTGTTCGTGGACATGTTTGAACTTCGCGATGTGGGAAGGCCCCCGCAGCATGTTCTGATCGCCGCGGCAGAGCGCGGCGATCAGTTCACGCTCACCTTGGATGCAACTTTCAAGCACCTCGAGAGGGTAGAACTTCAGGAGGCGCGCGATGGGGCGCGAAAAGCAATCCTCTGGGCGACAGTTTCACTCTTGGCCACCTGCGTGATCGGGATAGCCCAAATTGCAATTGCCGTACGCTGATTTCACAAAGCGATACGTTCAACTCACATCTGCAATCTCAGAGGTCATTGAAGACCACCAATTCATAAGCGCCCCTTGGGTGAGGTAAGCGAACATATGGAGCAGCATTGGCGTATCCTCAGCCCGCCATGATGCGTTTAAAGTTCCCGTAGCGATTCCCATGGGCTTTTCTACGTGAATCCCATTACTAGAGCTCCTTGGTGGATCGCACATTGGCATGGGAAACGGGATTCCCGCATGAAGAGCGCGCGATCGAAATTGGTAGATTGCTCTAAAAGCATTTTTAAGTTTTCTCGGCTCGAAATCCAATTTTTCCCAAGTTGGACGGCTTGGAGGCTCTTTAGGAGAAAATTCAACCATGAAGGTCGTAAACTTACTTGTCGCTCCGATCACCCCCGATAAATATTTGGCAATCTCAGGAACGTGTTCCTCAGCCCCTCGCTCCTCCAAATAGCGAACCATTGGCTCAAAGCTAAACCTAAGCCTTTCCACGTCAGTTCGAACATCTCCATCCCAATGGTTCGCAGCTGTTTCTACCGCTGCGACCAGCAGCAGCCAGGACGTCTCAGGGGAAGTATCAGCTATCCAAAGCGCGTTCTGATATAGGCGTGCAGCCTTGACCAACGCAGTGGCCGCAGCGGCAGGTAGCATCGGGTAAGTTCCAAGGTTTCCTAAGTCATTCAGATGACAAGTTCGATTCAAGCGAGGAATCTGCGGCGGCTTACGCAAGGCTGGCAACATGGGCTGATGGGAAGCATCGTGAGCGCGCGGGCGGCCAAGCGGGTCATCGTCCAAACCAAACTCTCGATCGACAGGACCCGCGACTACTCGAACATCAAGCAACAGCGCCACCAATGCGGCGACTTCATCAAATGGTGTTCCTCCATGATAGTGGGAATCGTTAGTATCGAGCGGAACGCTTACGTCATTTGCGATATGCCATTCGGTTCTTAGAACTATGCTTGGTTTGAGCTCATCGCTGCTCCCATGGCGAGTTGCGGGAACAGTATTCAAGAAGCTGTAAGGGCCTAGGTTACGCTTTTCTCCTACGAACCGGGCGTCTGAGTATAGACGCATTTCGATGACATAGGGAGCTACTGAGCCGCCAAGAGCTGCCTTCCAATTGCTCCAACTCAGAGGAGCCGTAACCTCGGAGGTTCCTTTGCCTTCCAAACTGTATTCCTCTCATAAATATCTATCCACCTAAGCTAATTCGTTCAGCAAACCTCGTGCAATCGGCGTTACCACACAGCAGGGCTTTCGCTTTGTCTAACTCGACGCCCAGAGCAGCAACCAAGACCATGATCCACCCAAGATATCGCGGCGGATTGCCAAGTGATCGCTACCTGTGCGAATGTGTGAACCACATTGTGAACCTCACTAGGCCACACGCCCGATGCCCCTCACCCCGAAACAGGCTGCGTTCTGCGCGGAGTATATCATCGATCTGGATGCGACGAAGGCCGCGATCCGGGCGGGATATTCTGAGCGCACCGCAGGCCAGCAGGGTTACAATCTCCTGCAACGCGAGGACGTGAAGGCAGACGTTCAGCGGCTCATGACCGAGCGCGCCGAGCGCACGAAGGTGACAGCCGACGAAGTGATCAACGAGCTGGCCGCGATCATGCGCGCCAAGGTTTCCGACACGCTCTCATGGGGCACCCGGCCCGTGACGCTCAAGGTCGGAATCGCGCCGATCGATCTGCCCTATGTCGACGCCATCGACAGCGCCGATCTATCGCCCGAGACGCTGGCGGCGGTGTCCGAAGTCTCTCTGTCCGACAAGGGCGCGTTCAAGATCAAGATGCACGACAAGGTTGCCGCGATCGACAAGCTCATGCGCCATCTGGGCCTCTATGAGCGCGACAACGAGCAGAAGGCTGATGCCCTCTCCGAGCTGATCGCAGCAGCACAGGGCACCGGCCTGAGAATTGGCCCCAATGGGCCCACCAACGGACAACCCCAGCCGCCTGCCGAAGAGGCCGGATCATGAGCTGGGCCGTGGCGATCGCATATCTGCGCTGGCAGCTCGAGGAGCTACGCGAAGCGATCGCCGACTGGATCGGGGGGCCAAGTGTGCGCCAGCGCCACAGGGATCGCCTGTATCTCGCCTATTGGCGCGTGCTCGATCAGGTGAACCATCAGCGCATCGAGCAGCTGCAACAGCAGGTTCGCGCCCTCGAGGCCGCAGCTCAGCACGGGGGAAAGCGATGAGCATTCACCCCATGCCGATCCCAACCGAGCCGCTCACCCAGCCCCTGCCCATGCCTCATACCGAGGCGGAATGGGCCGAGGCGCTGGCCGATCCGATTTGGCGGCTCTGTTCGGGCTGCCTTTACAAGATCATGGTCAAGACGAGCGACGACGACGATGGGCAGGTTTTCGTCAAGCCATTCTTACCCAACGTGAACCAGCTCAAGTTTCTTCGCGAAATGCACACGCGCAACGTGATCTTGAAGGCGCGCCAGCTGGGCTTCACCACCTTCGCCTGCATCCTCGGGCTCGATCAGGCGCTTTTCGTGGGCAATCAGCGTTGCGGGATCGTGGCGCAGACCGTCGACGTGGCAGCCGACATGCTGCGCGACAAGGTGAAGTTCGCGTGGCTCAACCTGCCTGAGCCCCTGCGCCTCAAAATGCCGCTCAAGCGCGAGAGCGCAAAGGAGCTGCTATTCGGGCACAACAACAGCTCGATCCGCGTGGCCACATCAATGCGCGGCAGCACGATCCACTACCTGCATATCTCGGAAATGGGCAAGATCGCCAAGCAGTATCCCGAGCGCGCCAAGGAGATTGTGACCGGCTCCTTGCCCGCCGTGCCCAAGACTGCGATCGCGACGATCGAGAGCACCGCGGAGGGCACCAGCGGGGAGTTTTACAACATCGCCAGCAAGGCCGAGGCGCTCGCTCAGGCGCAGCACCGCGCCTTTCCCGGCCAGTTCCAGTTTCATTTTTTCCCGTGGTTTCAAGACCCAGGCTATGTGGCCGATCCGACAACCACCGCGATCAGCGCCACCCAGCACGCCTATTTCAACAAGCTCGAGGGTGAGTTGGGCATCAAGCTGCCCCCGGAGAAACGGGCGTGGTATGTCGTGCAGCTCGAGAATGATTTCTCAGGCGACATGCACAAAATGCGGCAGGAAATGCCGTCCTCGAGCGCTGAGGCATGGTCGCGTTCGACCGAAGGCACCTATCTCACCCCTCAGCTGGTGGGCGCACGCAAGAGCGGTCGCATCGGCAAGGTGCCCTATCAGGAAAGCCTGCCGGTCTACACGTTTTGGGACATTGGCGCGGGCGATGGCACCGCGATCTGGCTCATGCAGCAGGTCGGCATGGCCTCGCACTTCATCGGCTTCATCGAGGGCTGGGGCGAAGGCTACAGCTACTACGTCAACAAGCTGGCCGAGACGGGATATGTCTTCGCCAATCATCACCTGCCTCACGACGCCAACCAGATCAGGCAGATGCAAAGCTCCGTGGGCTCGCCCCTTATGATGCTGCAAGAGCTGCGCCGGGATTGGTCTTTCGTCGTCGTTCCGCGCGTCCATGACTTCCAAGCAGGCCTCACGATGCTGCGCCAGAAGTTCAGCGAAGCATGGTTCGATGAGGAAGGGTGCAAAGAAGGACTCACGCACCTCGCACTTTACCACAAGAAGTTCAATACCCGACTGGGCACCTACATAGACAGCCCGGAAAAGGACGAAGGCGATTCCGAAGCGCCTGACGCTTTGCGACAATGGGCGCAGGGATTTGTGCCGCTTCGCGCCTCGCGTGGAAGCGGGGGGAACACTCAACCATCACCAACAGCAGCTAGTCGCCGGAGACGGCGGCGCAGAACAGGTATGACCGCATGAAACGTGCTCTTTCATTCGGGTCGGGGATCACCGACTTGCTTATCAGCTTCTTCGCAGGGGATACGAAGATGCCGACGATGGCCACGGGCCAATCCACGCGCACCACCGCGCAGCTCAAGGCTGGCAAGACGCCCCCGCATATCCATCACTGGACGCGCCAGCTGCGCCGTCAGGAAGCTCGTCTTGCGCGGAAAGGACGGGTGATCTGATGCGCGATTTCTCCGAAGCCACCCGCCCGCAGTTGGCCCCCTTCGATGGCGAGGCCAAGCTCACGATCGAGCCCGCGCCCAATGGTGGCTGGCTCGTATACGAAAACCCGGTGCCGAGCGTGCCTGAGCTGACCAAAGACGCCGCATCCGCGTATCAGTGCGCAGGCTCCGCGATCTTTCACCGGCCAGTCCAGCCCTCCTCGCAGCCTGAGCTGACCATTGCTGAGCCGCAGCTGATCGGGGCCTTCTCCAACGCTGATGATCTGATCGATGCCTTGAGCCTCTCGCTCGCACCGCATCGGATCACGCAATCCGAGGAGCGCATGAGCTGGGGCATCGACTTGGCAAGCGGCGAAGACCGCGCTGTCTGGGCGATCCATTCGCGCCAATGCGGCAAGCAGGCGGCAAAGGCCCGCGCTGCCGAGCAGGACGCGCCCTATCCGCCGCCCCACGACGAAGCCCAATGGCCGGCGAGCTTGCTCGAGCGTGCCCGTGTGAACGAGCAGCCATACGAGGCCGATGGCGTAAAGACTGCGGACACCACCCCGCTCGAGGTCGTGCCGCTGTGCCATGTGCAGGTTGTCGAAAAGCAGCTTCGCGCGAGCTTTTCCGAGGTCGTTCGGGCCTCTGAGCGTCTCGAGCGCGTGATCGAGGTCGGCGACGGTGCCACGCTGCACACCGCCTATCAGCGGCTCAATGAGTGGGTTCAGACCCATGCGCGCCTGTTGTCGACGGCGTTCGAAACCACCCCCAAACGGACCTGATTGGAGAACCTCATGCCCGCCCCCACGCTCCTGCTGAACGAACGCCCGCAGCTTGATCTGGATATCCGTCATTTCGAGCACCGTTCGGGCAATATCCTCGTGATCGGGTCGTGGCTGATGGACCACAAGGCACACCGCACCGAGCCGTGCTTGGTGCTGATCGACGCGCGCCGCGACCCTCGTCGTATTGGCAAAGGGGCGCGGCGCGCGGTGCCCTGTGTGATTCCGCTCAACGAGGCTTGGCGCTGGACCCTCGAGCGCGGCGATCCCGCGCATATGTCCCGCGTCATTTCCGAATGGATCGGTGACGGTCTTCTGCCCGGCGACGTGGGCGACAAGAAGTCCGTGTTCCGCGTCCTCGATGCCATTCAGTCGCGCCTGCGCGATCTGTATTTCATGCCGCCCCTGCCCATGAAGGCGGCTCTGCGTCACTCGATCACGCCCACCAACGTGATCGGCGATGTGACAATCACCGAGAGGGATAGCGGCAAGGTCGTTGCCGAAACGGAGATCACCAAAAATGCCTCTCGATCTTGATTTCAGTGGTGGGGCGATCCTGTCGCCCAAGGGCAAGCGCTACCGTCGACCCGGTGAGGTCATGTTTACGCGCGACGGTGCGACCCGTGCCCACAAACGCCAGACGCTTCCATTCGATAGCGCCGAGGACGGCAAGCAGCATCCCTTCACGCACCTCGATGGGGCGCGTGCAATGGCGCTGCATCGCCGCCTGATCGCGATCTATCGCTATGAGCTGGAACGCCAGACCGACAACCGCGCTCAAATGTCGATCGATGAGGATATGTATGATCATATCCAATGGACCGCCGAGGAGATTGCCGAGCTGGAAGCGCGCGGCCAAGCCGCGCTGCAATTCAATCTGGTGCAGACCACGATCAACTGGGTGCTGGGCAGCCAGCGCCGGGCTGAGACGGATTACAAGGTGCTCCCGCGCCGCAAGGACGGCTTGAAGTCTGCCGAGCGCAAGAGCGAGCTTCTGCGCTTCCTGCGCGACGAGAACGACAGTGCGCAGGAGGAAAGCCTTGCGTTCGCTGATGCCGTGAAGGTCGGGATCGGCTGGCTCGAGACAGGCCAGGGCAATGCGGCTGACGGGCCGCTCGTGTTCGATCGACACGAGAGCTGGCGCAATATGCTCTGGGACAGCCGCGCCAAGAAGGCCGATCTGCGCGATGCCCGCTATGTCGCCCGCGTGAAATGGCTCGACCATGATATCGCCTGCGCGAAGTGGCCCGATCGCCAAGGGCTCCTCAGCATGTCGACCGAGGATGCCATTCTCACCGGCACCATCAGCGATCTTGGCGATGATGCGATGGATGCGCCCGAAATCGATACCACCTTTGGCGCAATGGAAGTCACCAGCGGCGGCTTCGACGTGCGCAAGCGCATCCGCACGATCGAAATGTGGTTCCGTATGCCCGTCAGCGTGCCGGTCATGTCGGGCGGCGACTTCTCCCGCGAGATTTTCGATCCTTGGTCCAAGGGCCACTGGACCGAGCTGATGGAGGGCCGCGCCACGCTCGTTGAGCGCGTGCGTGAGGTCGTTCATTACGCGCTCATGACCGAGAAAGGCTTGCTGGACGTGCGACAGTCGCCCTATCGGCACAACCGTTTCCCCTTCACCCCGATCTGGGGCTATCGCCGGGGCCGCGACGGGCTGCCTTACGGGATGATCCGCGGCTTGCGCGATATCCAACGCGATCTGAACAAGCGCGCTTCCAAGGCGCTGCACGCGCTCTCCACCGTGCGCGTGACCGCCGAGGATGGGGCCGTGGATGATATCGAGGAGCTGCGAGAGGAAGCAGGTCGGCCCGATTCCGTGATCGTCTACAAGACCGGCCACCCTGCCCCGAAGATCGAAACCGACCGACAAGTCGCAGATGCGCATATCAACCTCATGAGCATGGATGCGCAGATGATCCAGCAGGTCGGCGGCGTCACCGATGAGAACATGGGGCGCACCACCAACGCCACCAGTGGCAAGGCGATCGTGGCCCGGCAGGATCAGGGCCAGCTGGCAACCTCGCTCTTCTTCGACAACCTGCGATCGGCCAAGCGCCTGCACGGCACCAAGAAGCTGATCAACGTCGAGCAGTTCTTTACCGAGCGCATGGAGTTTCGGATCACCAACGCGCGGGGCAACCCCGATTACGTCACGATCAACGGCGGCGTGCTGGGCGATGCGATCGACATGTTCAAGGCCGATTTCATCATCGCCGAAGAGGATTGGCGGGCCACCACCCGGCAGGCGCAGGCCGCGCAGCTCATGGAGCTGATGCAGAACCTTGCCAGCACCAGCCCGCAGATCGTGATCAAGACCGTCGACCTGTTGGTCGAAAGCCTCGATGTGCCCAAGCGCGACGAAATCGTTAAGCGCATCCGGCAGATCACCGGCGTGTCCGATCCTGACGAAGACCCCAACAACCCGAGCCCGGAGACGCAAGCCGCGCAGGCTGCCGCCAAAGAGGCTCAGGACATGGCCAAGCGCACCGCCGAAGCCGAGCTGTCCAAGAAGGAAGCCGATGCGCAGAAGGCGCGCGCAGACGCTGCCCGCAACTGGATGGGCCTGCGCACCGATAACGTCGAGCAGCTCATGGGGGCCGTGAAGGTCGCGATTGAGCTGGGCGGGGCCGATGCAATCGGCGCTGCCGTCGACGGGATCATGAAGACGAGCACCGACGAGTCGATCGCGATGGCCTCTGCCGTGCTCCAAGACCACCCCGACCAAGCCACCGGGGGGATGCACTTGCCCGAAGGGACCAACGCGCAGCCCGGCCAGCCGCAGCATGTGCAGATCAATGGCCCGACCGGCCCGGAACCTCACACGCCCGGCCCGGAAGTCAACGTGGCCGACATGCCCCAAGGGGCCGGTACCCCGGCTCCCACGCAGACCATCAACGCCTAACCTGCCAGCGAGGAAACAATCATGGCTAAGACCGAAGCCGACGACGCGACTACCGCCGAGGACAAGAACGAGGACGCGATCAGCAACGCCAATGACGACGAGCTGCGCGACATGGGCCTGCCGCCCAAGTTTACGCTCGATGGCCTCAAGAGCTTCCTCACCAAAGAGGAAATCGATCGCCTGAATGAAGACGGCGATAGCGTCTATGACAGCAGCGCCACGTCGCCCGAGGATGAGGACGACGAGGACGATCCTGATGCGGACAACGAGGACGACGAGGACGATCCCGACGCGAACGGCGAAGACGAGGACGATCCCGACGCCAGCGGCGAAGACGATCAATCCGATGCGCTCGAGCTGGATATGCCCGACGACATGGCCAAGATCGCCGAACCGCAGCTGCCGCAGGCCGATTTCGAGGGCCTCAAGTCTGCCGTGGAAGCCTCGCGCAAGGAGCTGAGCGATCTGCGCGAAGCCTACGAGGACGGCGACCTGACCGATGAGGAGTATGCGGAGAAGGAAGAGGAGCTGCACGACAAGATCGCCGATGCCCGGCTGGCGGTCAAAGAGAGCGAGCGCGACACGCAGCGCGCGCAGGAGAGCTATGCTGAGGCATGGTATGCCAAGGTCGACGCCTTCACCCGCGCCAACAACGCCTTCGCCTCTCAGGAGCCGATCGCACAGCTGGGCAACCGATCGGCGATCGAGGTCTTCGATGAGGCGCTCAAGGAAATCAACAAGCACCCTGGCTATGCCAATATGTCGATGGATCAGCGCATCCAGATGGGCGCGCGCATCGCCAACGCATTCGTGCTGCAAGAAACCGGCAAGGGGCTGACGGGCAAACCGGCCAAGCCCGCCAAGGCCGACAAGAAGGCGACCGCAGAAGACCGCGTGCGCCAGCAAGGCAAGCGCCCCGATGCTCCGAGCACGCTGGGCGATGTGCCCACCGCGAGCGACACCACCGCCAGCAACGGGCTTTTCGAGGCAGCCGACCGCGCAACCGGCCTCGATGGTGAGGCAGCTTATGCGTCCATGACGCCCCAGCAGCGTGAGGCTTGGCTTCGCGGGGCTTGATGATCCGCCCCTGCCCGTCGCGATCGGTGGGCAGGGGCAAATACCGAAGGGACAAAGGAGCAGCCTATGTGGATGCGCAACGTGAAAATCTCCCAGCCCGTGCGCATCCGCGTCGGTGATCTGGAAATCTCCATCTTCAAGATCGGGGAACGATCCGCGCGCATTGGTGTGGATGCTCCTGATGGCCAGCTGATCGTGCTCGAGGAAGGGCTCGAGCACATTCACGGCACACCCAAGCCAGAGGGCTAGGCAGTCCGCCACACCCCTT
Source organism: Thioclava sp. DLFJ5-1 (assembly GCF_002020115.1). NCBI lineage: Bacteria > Pseudomonadati > Pseudomonadota > Alphaproteobacteria > Rhodobacterales > Paracoccaceae > Thioclava > Thioclava sp. DLFJ5-1. Next base: position 600,983 of record NZ_MPZU01000002.1, read on the forward strand.
CGCATGACGCTACCTATGGGCGCTCTCAGGAAGATGCGCCCATATTTATTGCGTGTGTGAACCTGAACGTGTTACAACAGCCCCAGACGCCCCGCATAGGACGTGCCGGAAGTCGCAAACCCAAGGTCTGTGACAGAAGGAGACACCCCTATGCAGACGAATATTTCCGTGGGCGATCCCCGCGCGGTCAAGCGTTGGGCCACCGCTCTCGCCGAAGACACCGAAAAGCAGATGTATTTCACCCGCTTCGTCGGTGAGGGTGAGAACAACATCATTCAGCGCAAGGTCGATCTGGAATCGGACGCGGGCGACCGCATCGATTACGACCTGTCCATGCGCCTGCGCGGTGGCATGACCTACGGCGACGATAACGTCGAAGGTCAGGAAGAGAACCTGACGTTCTACAGCGACGAGCTGCGCATCGATCAGGCCCGTAAGGGTGCTGATGCCGGTGGCCGCATGTCGCGCAAGCGCACGCTCCACGATCTGCGCAAGATCGCCAAGGACCGCACCGCCGAATACGTCGCCGAATGGTTCGATGAGCTGAAATTCGTTTACCTGTCGGGCACGCTCGGCGGCATCAACGAAGATCGCAAGATCACCCGTCAGTTCGCGGGCAACCCGATCGAAGCTCCCGATCCGGCGCACATGCTCTACGGCGGCTCGGCCACGTCCAAGGCGACCCTCACCGCAGCTGACACCATGTCGCGCGATCTGATCGAGCGCGCCGCTGTCCTGCCGAAGATGATGAACGCGATTGACCCCGATACGGTCAAAATGTCGCCGGTCAACATCGACGGCAAGAAGGTGTTTGTCATGCTCATGTCGCCCTTCCAGACGCACGATCTGCGCATCGAGAAAGGCGAGCTGTCCTGGGCCGATATCCAGAAGGCAGCCACCACCGCCGAAGGCCGCAAGAACCCGCTCTTCGATGGCTCGCTGGGTATGCTGAGCAACATCGTGCTGCACGAGCACGAGAACGTGCGCCGCTTCGATGATTACGGCGCTGGTAGCGACGTGACCGCAGCTCGCGCGCTGTTCCTTGGCCGTCAGGCCGGTGTTGTCGCCTACGGCGAGGCTGGCAACGGCACCCGCTTCCAGTGGGAAGAGGAGCTGAAAGACGCCAAGAACCGTGTGGCGATCTACGCCGGCACGATCGCTGGCTTCAAGAAGACCCGCTACAACGGGCGCGATTTCGCGACCGTGGCGATCGACACCGCAGCCAAGAACCCGAACCCGGTTTCGGTCTAATGCGGATGGCCCGCGCGGGATGATCCTGCGCGGGCTTAACCTCTAGCGGACGCGAAAGGATTGCCCTCATGTCCATCAAGAAGTCGAACTACACGAGCGGCAATGGCCGCCCGCAACTGCCCTCGCCCTACGTGTCGAACGTGCCCACTGAGGTGCTGATCACCCACACGTTCAAGGAAGGCGTGGACCCCACCGATATTCTCGAGCTGGCTTACCTGCCGCCCTATTGCCGCATCATGCACTGTGAAGTCATGGGCGAAGGCATCGACGCGGCGACCACGCTCGATATGGGCTTTATGACCGGCGAAATCGGCTCGATCGATGCAAACCGCACCGTGGGCGATGAGCTGGGCAGCGATCTGGATCAGGCGAACGGTGCCATGCTCTTCCCGATCGATCTGGCCAAGATCGAAAGCGCCGAAGTCGCCCGCTCGATCGGCGTCGTGGCTCACGCTCCGATCGCAGCTGGTTCCGCAAAGCTCCACGTCAAACTGCGCTACGCCACCGGCTCCTAAGCCACGGCAGCGATCACAGGCCCGGCCAGATCAGGCCGGGCCGCTCACATAGAAGAGGGTAGCCCCCATGAAGATCGAATGTTTGCAGCACCGCAAAGGCGGCTCTGTCATCACCGTGGGCGGCAAGCCCTACAAGTTCAAGCCGCTCAACGACGAGTTCGGCGCGCCGCATGTCGGCGAGGTTGGCAATGCCGATCACGCCAAGGCGCTCCTCGCGATCAAAGAGGGATTCCGCGAATACCTCGAGGAGAACGACGAGCCCGCGCAGGAGCCCGCCAAAGAGCCGATGCAAGAGCCCGCCAAGGAACCCGATGCCCCGGCGACCGACGCGACCGAACCGGCGACCGATCCCGACGCAACCGAAGCTGGCGAAGGTGGCCCGCTCCCCGCGCTCGATGAGCTGAGCGACGACGAGCTGAGCAAGGCCTATCAGGAGCTGTTCAACCAAAAACCGCATGGCCGCGCCTCCCGCGACACGATCATTCAGAAGATCGAGGAAGAGGAAGCGCGCCTTGAAGCTGAGGCCGAGGCCAACGCCGCGGCGCAAACCGACACCAAAGAGGCCTAATCGGCGCTCGCTCAGAAGGAACTAACCCATGCCGTTCACCGCCGCATCCATCATGAAACGCGCCTCCACGATCCTGCAAGATGCAGATGCGGTGCGCTGGACCGCTGTTGAACTTCGCGACTGGCTCAACGAGGCGCAGCGCTCGATCATCATCGCGAAGCCCAATGCCCTCTCCAAGACGATCACGATCGATCTGGAAGAGGGCACCAAGCAGCCGGTTCCTGACAACGTGGCAATCCTCTCGCGCGTCATGCGCAACGTCTCCGGGTCGGGCAAGGCGATCAAGACCCTGGCCCGGCGCGAAATCCTCGATAACCAGGTGCCCAACTGGCACAGCTCCGATGGCCTGCCCTTCGCGGCGGACGTGTCGATGGTCTGGCAAGATGAAATGGGGATGCGTGAGTTCTACGTGATCCCCGGCAATGACGGCACCGGCCAAATCGAAGCGATCGTGGGTGTGCAGCCGACCAATGTTCCGCTGCCTACGGGTGACGTTCTCGACATGGAGAACTACGACGCCGAGCTTGATTTCGATGATAGCTATCAGGGCATCTTGCTCGATCTGGTGCTCTATCGGGCCTTCTCCAAAGACAGCGCCTCGCCTGACGCGGCCAACCGCGCGCAGGTCCATCTGGGCGCGGCAGTCTCGCAGATGCAGGCCGTGGGCAATGCGCAAGCCGCCTACAGCCTCGCAAACCACTACGGCTCGAGCATGATGGCTGCGCCTGCCCCGGCACCGCAGCAGTAAGGGAGGGCTGAGACATGGCCGTGAACATGGTTCGCACGAGCGTGCTGTTGCCGCTGGTGCTCGCAAAGGCCCATGACTGCCCGGCCATGCTTGCCGAACAAGCCCTGCGCTTGGCGGCAATCGAGCTGTCCGAAATCTCGAGGGCGTGGCGCTATGTCACGACCCTCGAGGTCGCGGACAACACCGCGCAGCTCGTCGCCCCGGCTCATACTGCGATCCATGAAATCGAGTTCGCGGAGTTCAACGGCCAGCCGCTCAAGCCGGTCCAGTTCTCCACGATCGACAACGAGCGCGAGGGCAAGCCCAAGTTCATTTCCCAAAGCAGCCCCGGCGAAGTGATCCTGTCGCCCTTCCAGCCCGGCACGCTGCGCGTGAGCGTCTTCCTCAAGCCCCTGGCCACCGTCGCCTATGGTGAAGACGCAAGCGATCCGCTCTTCGATGCCAACAACATCATCCCCGATTTCTATGCCTCGCTGCATGGCTCGCTCTTGGCCAAGGGTGCTCTGGGCGAGGTTCTGGCCACGCCGGATTCCCCGTGGACCAACAAGCGCGAAGCCGCCCGCTATCGCGGCGAGTTCCAGCTCGCCCTGCAATCGCAGTTCCGCGCCAACATGCGAGGCCAGCAGCGCGCACCGATCCGCACCAAGTTCAGGGACATGTGAGCATGAAGGTCGATATCAAAGGCTTCGGTGGCGAGCAGCCTCGCGTCGATCCCTACTATCTGCCCGACACCGCCGCCGTGACCGCGCGCGATGCCCGTCTCACGCGCGGCACGATCGCGCCCATGAAGGGCGGCAAGCAGGTCACGGTTCTGCCCGTCACGCCCGGCTCCAAGCTGGGCGCGATCTACCTGCACAATGGCGAATGGTTCTCGTGGTATCAGCCCGTCAAATGCGCCCCCGGCCCCGTCGCGACCGACCGTCTCTATATCTCGCGGACAAGCGATATCCCGCAAATGTTCACGGGCTATCATGAGATTCAGCTGAAACTGCCCAACCCCACCGGCGCGCCCGGCGCAGCCCATGAGGACAGCGAGCCCGTCGACCCGGATATCGCGGTCTGGGTCAGCTATTGCTACACCTTCGTGACCAATCTGAACGAGGAAACCGGGCCCGGCGCGAACAGCAACCCGCTGCGCTGGAACGAGGGTGTGCAGATCAATCTAACCTTCCAGCCCACCGCTCCGCAGATCGGGGCCCGCGACAAGATGTATCGCCGCATCTATCGCTCGGAGACGAGCGCGAGCGGGATCACAGATTTCTATCTGGTGGCCGAGATTGATCCGTTCCTCACGAGCTGGTCGGACCTATATGGCGACAATCCGATCATGGAAGCCTTGCCGACCAAGCATTACGAGCCCGCGCCCGATGATCTGCGCCAAATCACCGCGCTGCCCAACGGCATGATGGCGGGCTTCTCGGGCCGCGATATCATGTTCTGCGAGCCCTACATTCCGAGCGCATGGCCCCCGGATTATGCACTGACGCTGACCGACGATCCTGTCGCGCTGGTGGCCACTGGCACCTCGCTCGTCGTGCTGACCAATGGCCAGCCCTACATCATTCAGGGCACGACGCCCGACGCCATGACCATGAGCAAGGTGGAGGTCACATTCCCCTGCGTTTCCGTCTTGAGCGCCGTCGACATGGGCTATGCCGCGATCTACGCCAGCCCGCACGGTCTGGTGAAGATCAGCGAAAGCGGGGCGCAGCTGATCAGCGAGAAAATCTGGGATCAGGATGCGTGGGATGCGATCGATCACGCCTCGATCGCTGCCGCGCGCTGGGGCGATCAATACATCTTCACCTATGATCTGGTGGACGGTGGCCGCGAGCTGGCAATCCTCAACCCCACGGATCAGCCCACGCTGGTGAAGAGCTCAATCTCCGCACGCGCGCTCTACACTGCCAACGATGGCACGCTCTATTTCCTCGATGATGATGGCCAGACCGTCTATGAGTGGCACGCGGGCGCGCCCATGCCCTACGAGTGGAAGTCCAAGCCCTTCCGCTTCAACGCGGCCACCGGCTTCTCTGCGATCTATCTCAAGACGCTCGCTCGAAAGGCCCCGAAGTTCCAACCTGACGGGGCCCATGTGATCGTGCAGGAGCGCGCGATCGCCGTGCTTGGCGGCGTCGATGTGGCCAGCCAGTCGAGCGATGATGTGACGCTCGAGGTCGATGCGGCCACCCTCAAGAGCGACGGTGCCGATAGCGTCACGCTAGATTTCAACCCCGTTTCCGGCGACGACTTCAAGCTCGAGGTCTATGGCGACGGTGAGCTGATCGTGACCCACGACAAGGGGGCCGGAAAGCTCCTGCGCGTGCCCGCTGGCGAGTATTACGACTGGCAGCTGCGCGTCACCGGCACCGCCGAAATCCTCAATATCGCGATCGGCCAATCAGCGCGGGAGGTCGGGCCATGACCATTCCCGCGATCTTGCAAGAAAAGCTCTACGTCCTGTTGGGCGAGCGGGGTGACAAAACCCGTCATGCCGTGCGCCAGTCCGAGCTGACCGCAGCTGTCAACGGGGCCGTGACCAATGCGCGGGGCAAAGCCCTGATCGATGCGCGCAAGGCCGCGGCTGATGCCAAGAGCATCTATGGTTCGACCCAGTTCTCGGTGAGCAACACGCAAGTGCTCGCAACCAATATCAAATCGGCCCCGGCCACGCTGGTGAGCGAGACGGTATCGGGCTTCGCCACGGGCGGGTTTCAAGCGACCTTCTTCTGCACGATCGACACGATCCCGGTGCCGGCCAATGTCTTCGGCGCGATCGAGCTACGGATCAACGGCTCGCTTCTGGCGCGCCAGCTCTTCGGCATCGAGCCCGCAAGCGGCGTGACCCACTACAAGCTGCCGGTATCGCTCACCGGCGTGTATAACGGCACTGACGAGGCCCCCACCATCGAGGTGCTGGCCTACTCGGTCGATCCTGACGACGACACGATCGCCAGCGACACGTTCTATGTGCTGGGCGCGCGCCTCTCAATCGCGGGGGCGAGCTGATGGCCTTTGTCTGGATCAACCCGCGCACTGGACGCACCACCGTCTCCAACAAGCCGCCCCATGACCGCGACGTGCCTTATGGCGAGTGCGCCGATCACGAGACTGCCGATAGCGTCTATTACGACTGGGATCATGGCACGGCGCGCGCGGTGCCGCGCTCCCCTGGCTCTGGCCATGTCTTCGATCCCAAGGCGGGCGCATGGCGCGACACCCGCACCGATGAGCAGCTCGCCCATGCCCTGCGGGTGCGCCGCGATCAGCTCCTGCGCGAGAGCGATGGGCTTCTCGCCAATGATCGCCCCCTGCGCCCCGGCCAGCGCATCGATCTGGTGGATTACCGCCAAGCCCTCCGTGACCTGCCCGAAACTGTCACGGACATGAGAAACCCGGTCTGGCCGACGATGCCCGACTGATGAAGAGAGGAAGACCATGAGCAAGATTCAGTTTGTCACCGACAACCAAGACGCCAACCTGCAAGCCGCGCTGGCACTGACCGGCTCGCAAGGCTTCATGGAAGATGCCCGCGCCGTCGCAGCCTACGAGCCCGGCGAAGAGGGCCAGCCCGATCAGATCGTGGGCGCATTCGTCTACGAGTGCTTCCGAGGCAACCGCGCCGAGGTTCATTTCGGCATGGCCAACGGGCGACCGCTCACGATGGAGCTGGTTCAGACCGTCAGCCTGCTTGCGTTCCACCCCAAGGCCTTCGATCTGGATCAGCTCTTGTTCCGGGTCCATCCGGGCAACGTGAAGGCGATCTGCGCGCTCCTCAAGATCGGCTGCGAGTTTGAGTATCGCGATCGGGGTTCACTTGTGGGCGGTCACGATGGTATCGTTCTTTCACTGTATCGCGCGAACGTGGCACCTGCCGGGCCACCTTCCAATGACACCCCCGATAACGGGCATTGAGTAGGAAACCGGCATGGGCGGATCATCCAAACCGAAAGTGGCCAAGGTTCTCACCGATGGCATGAAGGCTGGCGGCAATCAGGCCGCGCAGACGGGCCGCGCAGCTTGGGACTGGTTTACCGGCACCCAAGCCACGCGCGCGAACCAATGGGCCTCTCAGGACCGCCAGAACTGGCTGCAAAACTATCGCCCGCTCATGGATCGCTTTGTCGAGCAAGTGGGCCAAGACAGCGCGCCCGGCGCGATCCTCGAGGCAGGCAACAAGGCCGAGGCCGATGCCGCTCAGAAGATCAAGACCGCGCAGGCCACCCGGCTTCGCCAAGCAATTTCGATGGGCGTTAATCCGCAGTCGGGCCGCTTCGCTGCCGCGACCGAAAACGGCGCGGTCGATGAGGCGCTCGCCCGCGTGGGCGCGCAGAACCAAGGACAGATGCAGCAAAAGCAGCTCGCCAATCAGGAAATGCTGCAAGCCGCGCAGATCGGTCAGGGGATGCAAAGCTCTGCCAGCACCTATCTGGGCCAAGGCACGCAGGCGTTTCAATACGGCGCGCAAGACCTCCTCACCGGCCTCGATGCCAAGATCAAGGGTCACACCCCGATCGTCTCGAGCGGCGGCGGTGGCCAATCCAGCAGCCCGTGGGGCGCGATCGGCTCGATCGCAGGCCTTGGCATGTCACTGTTCTCTTCGAAGGACTTCAAGGAAGGCAAGGAAGAGATTGGCGAAGGCGAGAGCCTGGGCGCGATCCGCAAGCTCAATGTCGAACGCTGGCGCTACAAGCCCGGCATCGCGGACGGCGGCGCGCAGGATCATATCGGGGCCTATGCCGAAGACTTCACCCGCGCTACCGGCCAAGGCGACGGCAAGACGATCGATATCGCCAGCGCGATCGGCCTGACGATGGGCGCAATCAAGGACTTGGACGCCAAGGTGAGCGCGATCGCTGACCACATGGCCCCGCAGCGGAGGGCCGCATAATGTCGTTTCTCGATAATCTCGGTGCCTTCGCCAACGGGTTCTCGACCACCTACGGCGCGGTCAATGGCAACCCGACGCCGGGCATGGGGCAAAGCGGCAGCGGTGGCGGCTCGACCTCCACCAACGCGGCCAAGGGCTCGGAAGCCCCCAAGCCGATCGATTACATCAAGGCGGCGATCACCGGCCAGCAGCTGCCGCAGCTGGGCGTGCGCGCGATCGGCGCGGCGGGCCAGCAGGGCTACCGCGCCGATGGGAGCTATGATCCCAATCAGGAGAAGGCCGACGCGAGCAAAACCACGACGCCGACCAAGGCCACGACCCAGCAGACGGGCTATCAGCGCAACACTGGCGGGTCCAAGCTCTCTGGCAACAAGCAGCAGTTCATCGACATGATGATGCCGCACGCGCTCAAGGCCAGCGAGGCCACGGGCGTTGATCCCCGCATTATCGTGGCGCAAGGCGCGCTCGAGACGGGTTGGGGCAAAAGCGCGCCCAACAACAACTATTTCGGGATCAAGAGCCACGGCAAATCGGGCGGGTCCAGCCAGACCACCACCGAGTATGTCAACGGCAAGCCGGTGACGGTGCAAGACAGCTTCCGAGGCTATGCCGATCCGGGGGCATCCGTGCAGGACTATGCAGACTTCATCACCGCCAACCCGCGATATGAGGGGTTCCGGGCAGCCGATGGCCTCGATGCGCAGATCAGCGAACTGGGCAAGTCGGGCTACGCCACCGATCCGGCCTATGCCAGCAAGATCGGCTCGATCGCCCACGGCATCCCTATGCCTTCGGTGAGCCCGCCCGCGATGCAGACCACCGACAACAGCAATCTCATTCTCGGCGCAGTCCGAGGCAGCCTGTAAGGAGCAAGCCAGATGGCAGATTTCGGAACCGCCCTATCAGGCTTGGTCAACGGCTTCGTTGGCGGCATGGACGTGGGCAACCGCTGGAAGGACCGCAAGCGCGAAATCCACCAGCAGGAGCTGCAAAACCAGTATGCAGCCAGCGAAGAGAAGCGCCGCGAGGAAAACCAGCGCATCGCAATGGAGCGTGCAGCTGATGAGAACCGCGCGCGCGATCTGCAAAACCAATGGGATCAGCAGAAGTGGGGCGACAACCAAGATAACCGCGCGGTCGGTGCCGCCGCGGCTGACGCCACCCGCGCGGGCATGGAGCGCCCTGCCCCGCTTGGCGCATTCCCCGGTGCCAAGCCGATCGATACGCCGCAGGCGCGCAACGCCAATGCAGGCCCGCAGGTCCAAGCAGACGCGCCCCAGCAGCCGCAGACCGCAGATGCGGGCCAGCCCGATCCGGGCGCGATCCCCTCGATGCCCTCGCTTGCGCCCAAGCCGGGTGACACGCCCGAGGTCACGCAAGCCGCCCCCGGCGCGGCGATGCCCACCTATGACAGCCCGGTGCAGGTCGGTGCGGGCGATCAATCGCAATCGCAATCGAGTAGCTCGAGCACGGGATCGACCGGCGAGGACGCGCCCCCCGATCCTGTGCGCGTGCTCAACTCGCCCGATCGTAGCGGGCCGCGCTTCGCGCCGGTGGACCCCGCTGCACCGATGCCGCGCAGCAAGCCGAGCCAGCCCGCAGCTCCCCAGCGCTCGAGCGCGCCGCAGGCGCAGCCCAACGTCGCACCCAAGCGCGCGCAAACCGACTACGAGCGCGCCCAAGCAGCTGCGCATCAGGCCAGCCAGAACCCGGCCAAGCGCTACGAGCAGCCGATCCCCAACACGCCGGCCAATGCGTTCGAAGGCGTCACCCCCGATCAAGCCGTCACCACCGGGCCCGATCGCTCGCGGGCGACCTTCGCAGGCATGGACCCGCGCGCGGCACAGAAGACGCTGGAGCAGCCCGCGCAGCGCCCGGCGCAGCGCCCCTCGATCGCCGATGCGGTTCACCAGCGCGCCACCAGCCCCCAGATGCCGGTGCCGGGCGGCAGCCCCAACGTGACGCCCTCCGGGCAGCCGGTTACGCGCCCGCAGCCTGCCGCCCCTGCACCCCAGCAGAGCGCAGCACCGCAGAAGCCCGCAGCGCCCAAGCCGCAGCCCGCACAGGGCGACGGTGGGGGCCTGATCCCGGCCACCGATCCCAATCACCAATGGGGCCAAGTCGGCGGCATGGGCTCCGATATCGGGCAGATCGCGGCTCATATGCGCGACAATGCCCGCGATTTCAGCGGCGGCGTCGTGCGCGGCACCGAGCAGCTGGTCAACACCGTGCCCGATATGGTCAATTCGGTGATCAACAACCCGATCCGGGGCATCGATCGCTATGTGACCGGCAAGGATCATGTGGGCCGGATGCAGCGCGTTGATCTGAATGGCGATGGATCGCGCGAGAGCTATCCCGGCCAAGCGGTCAAGGCGGTGGACTTCCACAACGACACCGCCGACATGCCCGAGCTGCAAGCGCAGAAGGCCAAGAGCGATCAGGCAGCCGCACATGCCGAACCGCAGGTCAACGCGACGGGCAAGCCCACCGCGCAGCAAGCCGGTATGGCCCCGAAGGACAACCCGTCGACCGTGGCCGCGATCACCCCGGCAGATGCCTATGCCAAGGCCCTGCCGACGCAAGCCGCGCGCGAGACGCAGGCGGCGGGCGAGACGGCCACCAATGCGCTTGGCAATAACGATCCGGGGTTCAATGCGGCTGCGAGCGCGCTGCCCACGCGCGATCTTGGGGTCGCGCTCAACGTGCCGCTCTCCGCAGGCAAGGCCAGCACGATTTCGAACAAGTGGAAGGCGAGCTTTGCCGAGAACGGCGTGCCGATGATCGTGGACACCATGATGCGCCAGGGTAATTTCGATGATGCGCGCAAGTTCACCGAATGGGCGAAGGCCGAGAAGACCCAAGCCGGGATGAACAAGTTCTTCCTCGCCGTCACCTACGCCAACGCGGGCCAGACCGATCAGGCCGTCAACGCGGTGATGGATGCCTACAACACGGCAGGCTATTTCGATGATGGCTATACGGTCGACAAGAAGCGATCGAAGCTCATGCGCGACCCGAATGGCAACGTCAACGGCGTTGATATGGTGCTCTTCAACAAGCAGACTGGCCAATATGAGCGCTCGCAGCGCTCGCTGGGAAACTTCCTGCGCGACGGGATCATGATGCTTTCGCCGGAACAGGCCTATGCCGCGACCGCCGATGCCGAGGCCGCGCAACGCAAGCAGATCGCAGACATGGCCGCGAAGAACGCCGAGACGCAGCGCGATATCCTCAAGAAGCGCGACGAGCAGTATACCCAAGCCTCGATCGATCGCGCGCAGAAGGCCGAGGATGCCCGCACCGGCATGATCACGGACACGCCCGATCAGGTTCGCCAGCTCGCTCAGTCGATCTACAAGCAGAACGTCGATCTGAACGGCACGCCCAAGATCACCATGCAGCAGGCGGTCGAAGAGGCTCAGCGCGCCTTCACCGGCCAAGGGGGGCAGCAGCCCGGCCAGATGCCGATCCTGCGCCGACCGCAGTAAGGGACAGCTACCGTTCGCCGCTTGCGCACCCTGTAACGCGCCGAGCGGCAGCTATGCGCAAGGAGCGGGCTTTGCAAAGAGACTATAAGGCACGCTATGTTGCGGAGACGATTTAAATGAAGGAATGCCAAATTATGTCCGAGAGCGTTTTCCAAGTTCCAACATGGAAATGCCCAGTTCATGGCGGATTCGGTAACCTGAACCGATGCCCTTGGCCGAAGTGCAAGCACGGCGTCGAGGCGAATAGCCTTCAAGTTCCCAGGTTGCTCGGGGGGGAGACGATCGAAACTTTTCATAGGGTCAAATGGATCGGTCTGGACGGAGACGAATACTATGACTGGCAGACCGAAGCGCTACCAAATTGGTTTAAAATTGGCCGACCTTACAGCTATTTTGCAAACAAGATCAAAGAGAGCGTGAGACTTGATCAGATGTTCCACTATACATCTGCGGATGGCGCTCTTGCGATCCTTCAATCCGGGCGTATGCGCTTCACAGACTATTCCTATCTGAACGATACTCGAGAGATTACCCACGGCCTTGATGTTGTTCGCTCTGTACTGGAAGATGAGATAAGTGTCTCTGACTCGCCCGCTTTAACCGACTTGAAGTCGCATCTAGATGATGTAGACCCCTTCTCTCCCTACAACATATATACGACTTCCTTTTCATCGGACCCTGACAGTCTGAGCCAATTTCGTCTTTACGGCCCCGTAGCGCTGGGATTTGAAGCGAATCCAAATGGCTTCGGTTTCTTCAAGGGCGAAATCCATTTCGACCGTATTGTATATGACCCGGAAAAACAGGCCCAGCTGATCCGGACCTTTTTAAATATCTTGAAGCAAAGTGAAGACAAAGACGCAGCATTGATCGAGAGTAATGCATCAAAAAAAGTTACGACAGACTATCTGACTAGTCATTTGCTTAACATCACTTCCTTTTTTAAGCACCGCGCATTTTCAGATGAGAGAGAAGTCCGGCTGGTGTACTCTGAGCCACAGAAGATTATGGAAAAATTTGGACAACTGACTGCAAGAAGACAGTTTCGGGCTACTGGTGGCTTGATTGTTCCCTTCACCGATACCTTTGACATGTACCAGCCATCCTTCTCTGACAAGGAAGAGCAACTTCCCCCAAAGCTTCCACTTAAATCAGTTATTATCGGCCCCGTGACACAGGCGGAAGCGCTGGCCAACGGGATGCGCAACTTGCTCATCGCTGAGGGTTATCATGATGCAGTGGTATCTCTATCTGAGGCGCCGTTCAGAACCTAGTCTCTGCTGGAATCTATAGCGCAACTTACCCGATAGCTATGTCCGCTTCGCGCTTAATCGGACGAATGCAGCTGCGGCGAAACTTCGGCGAGGCCTCGGGTAGCTTGGGCTCGAAACGGTCATTCGCTCCGGGCCCACTGCGGCGTGCCGTGTCGCAAATGCGTCGTTAGCGATATGCGCAAACTCGGTGCATCAGGCGCTTAAAATCTTGCTTTGAAAATTGAGAAGCAGCATTCAATTGCGCGCGGCCTGCACTAGACCAAAACGTGAACATCGGCTAGGTCAGCGGTATGGGAAAGCTCCACGTCGCTCATCGCATCGTCACCCGTAACGCGCTCGATCAGATCACGCGCGACGAGCCTTATGACGACTTCGTGCAGGCCCGCGCCGCCTTCGACACGCTCGAGGCTGCGCCCGGCGAGACGATCACCATGCAGCACGGGGCACGCGTCATTTTCACGAAGGAAGCGGCGCTCCCCAAATAATGTGTTTCGCTTGAGCGCGAACCCCCTCATGTGCCATAAGATAGGAAATCGGCTCACATAGGACGTGCGAGCCATAGATGCACAAAGAGGGCTCTATGGCTGATAATTCCTATGGCACGTCTCCCATTGGCGCGGCGCTTTCGCAACTTGATGGGCCCCAAGCCCCGGCTCAGCCGAAGACCCTCAAGGATGGGTTTGAAGCCCTCTCTCAAGAAACCTCGATCCCGCCCAACGTGCTCATGGCCGTTGATTGGGCTGATGGCGGCAAAGGCGATCTGACCAAGGCGCGCTCCAACGCGGATTTCCTGAAATCGAAGATCGCGGGCGGTGCCTCGATCGATCAGGCGCTCACCGACCTCAAGGGCGGCGATGCCGATGCAGGCGGCAAGCTCCTCAACATGAGCTACGATATCGCCGATCAGCTCTATCCCGACCCCAACGCGCCCGCGAAGCCTGCGCCCGCCAAGGATGATGGCTCTGGCTTGATCGGGACTGCGAAGGACACCGGCAAGGCCCTCGCAGCTGGTGCCGCACAGGCCGCAGGCGGGGCCGGTCAGTTTCTGGGCGCGATGGCCGATGATGCTCTGCGCGGCTTGCAGAAGGAAAACAAGGCCGCAGGCGACACCGGGCAGACGATCGCCAAGCCCTATGAGACGAGCGGCGCGCGCGAGCTGGGCCGCAAGGCGGGCGAGTGGGGCAATAAGACCTCGCAGGATATCACGGACACCATGTCGCCAGCGGGCAAGAAGGCCACCGAAGGCTTTCAGCCGGGCGGCGATCTTATGCACCCGTCGACGTGGACCCTTGGCCCCGATCCCTCGATCCGGGGCGCGGTGCAAGGTGCCGCGCAGGCTGGCGGCTCCCTCCTGCCCGTCCTTGGCGCAAGCGCTGTGGGCGGGGCCCCCGCTGCGGCAGTCGCAGGCGGTGCCATGTCGGGCGGCGAAGGCGCGCAACAAGGGCGGCAATACGTCCTCGAGGCAGCCAAGCGCAACGGCAAGGATGGCGAGCCCATCATCACGCAGATTCCCGAATGGCAGAAGCTCAAAGCCGAGGGCATGACCAACGATCAGGCCACCGCCACCTTGGCGATGCGCGCGGAATCGGATGCCGGGCTGGCGCAATCGCTGATCGGCGCGATCGGCAGCGCGGGCCTGTCGAAGATCATGGGCGCAGCCGAGGGCAAGATCGCGAGCGGCGGTATCGGCGCGCGGATGCTCAAGAAGGGCTTGGCCGCAGGGGCCGAGGAAGGCGGCACCGAGACGCTCGAGGGCATGGGTGCAGGCGCAGGCACGAAATACGCCACCGGCGATCAGACCATCAATCCCACCGAGGGCTCTTTCGGTAACTTCGTTCTGGGCGCGCTCAGCGGTGGCCCTGCCGGTGCCGTGGGCGGCGCGCTCACCCCGCGCGAGGATCAATCCCAGCTCCCGCAAGAGGGCGAGCAGCCGGGCGATCCGCTTCTTGGGCTGCCCGCCCCTGACAAGCAGCTTCCCCCGCCAGACAAGCAGCTCGCAAAGCCTCAGCTGCAACTGCCCGCGCCCGACGCGCCCAACGAACAAGGCCAATACGCTGGCGAAGGCGTGGGCCGCACCGAACGCCCAGGCACTCATCAGGGCTTCGATCTGCAAGGCCGACCTTACGCGCCCGATAGCAACCTCCTCCCGCCGCCCGAAGGTCATGTGCCTTCTGCGCCGCCCGAGCCCGATCAGGCCGGTCAGGGTTTCCATCCCTATGCCAATCAGGGCCGGGGCCGCGTCGAAGGCAATGCGCGCCCGAATTTCGAGCTGCAAGGCCGACCCTACCGCGAGGGCCAGAACCAGCTGCCCGCGCCGGAACGCCCGGTGTTGGGTGCCCTGCCCGCGCCCGATGGTGCGCCGCAGCTCTCCGGGCCGCAGGCGCAGCCGCAGATCACCGATCAGCGCCCGCAACAGATTACCGACCAACGCGCCCCTGTGGCGCAAGGAACCACTGAGGGCGACGGCAGCGCTCTCGGTGCAGCTCCGACAGCATCGCCTGAGTCTTCCTCCCTCTCAGGCAATGGTGATGCTGTCGGGGCGACCCCCGACGATAACGCCGGTCCCATGCAGCAGATCGCGCGCAACATGGCGGCATCGACCCCGCAGGCTCCCGAGCCCCAAGCCCCGCCGCCGCAGCGTTTCCCCGATCACAAGCCCGGCGATCGCGTGGAGCTGGCCAACCCGGAAACCAACGCGCTCGAGTCCGCGGTGTTCATGGGTGAGAACGAAACCGGCCCGCTCATGCGCATCAACGGTCAGCAGGTCCAGCTGACCGATCAGCAGTTCGATACCGCCCGCAACGACGCCGAGCAGATCGCGAAGGCGCAGAAGGAAGCGAGCAAACTGCGCACCAGCAAGGGGAGCCAGCCGCAGGCAGATCAGCCGCAGCCGGGCCCGATCGCGCAGGCCGAACAGGCAGCTGAGGGCCACCCCGCCCCCCTTCCCGATCAGCCGCAGGCGCAGATGCAAGCGCCCCAAGCCGATCCCCAAGCGCCCCAAGCTGAACCCCAAGCGCTTCAAGGCGAACCCCAAGCGTCCCAAGGACAGCTCGAGGCAGCGCAAGCGCAGCCGGGCGAGCCGCCTGCCCCGGCACCGTGGGTTGCGCCGATCCGAAAGAAGGCCGCTATTCTGCGCGGCTACCCCGGCGACACCCCGCCCGAGGTTCCCGGCGTGAGCTTCAAGCACGACGCGAAGGCCGGTGGCTGGATTTTCTCGCGCAAGCACAGCGATAAGGTGCAGCAGGCCCTTGGCGCGGATTCCGCGATGCCCGATGCCGGGCTGCCGCCGACGCCGAACGCGCAGGCCGCACAGCCGCGCTCGAGCGCCTTGCCCAAGGCTCTCAAGAAACCACTGACCAACTATTTCGCCAAGCGTGGCATCGATCCCAACGGGCCCGCTGGGCGCGAGCTGCAAGCCAATGGCGTCACCCCGCGCACCGCACCGCGCCTCTTCAAGAACGGTGGCCTGCAATCGCTCGACAACCTGCCCGCCAACGAGCATCCCGAGCTGAATGGCATGTTCGACAGCTCCACCGGCGATGGCTATCTCGATCCGAATGCGCTGGAACAAGGCCTGATCCGTGAGAGCCACGGCGAGGCGCAGATGATCGGCGATCAGGGCGTGGCCCACGATATCGCCCGCTCGCGCGTGGAGGCCGACCGCGCCGCGCAGATGGGCGAGCCGTCGCCGGTGCCCGATATGTCGATGAACGGCCCGAGCAAAAGCTCGATCCCATCGCGCAATGAGGATATCAGCACCGACAGCGAGCGTTTCCACGCCGTCACCAGCATGGTGCGCGCAACCGCCGACCATCATGGCGTTTCGCTAAGCCCCGATGAGCAATCCTCTCTCATTGGCCAGCTTGAACGTGATGGCGGCAGCGTCGAAGATGCCCTTTACGAAACCCTGATGCGGAGTGTGCGCGATGGAGACGAACAACCAGCAGCCGATCAACCGCGAGACGTGGCAGAGCCGCCTTTCGGAGACGGAGCGCCGCTTGGCCGATCCGTCGACGCCCGAGCACCTGAAACCCAAGCTGGAACAGGCGCGGAAACTGGCCAAGAACGTGCTCGCGCGCGGGACGGAGACGCACGCCAGCAGACCCAGCAAGGGCTAAGCCCCAGCGACACGGCGCTTTCCGAAGCTGATCAGAAGATCGTGCGGGCCGCTCAGGCCGAGGGCGAGACAGTCGCACCCGAGGAGCTGCGCGCGATCCGCAAGGGCGCGAACTTGCGCCAGAGCCCCGAGGATGCCACCCGCAGCTACCTCGAGCACCGCAAGCTCGAGAGCGATGGCCCGGCAAAGCGCGCCGATCTGGACGTGACGCGCGGTGAGGAGGCTTACCGCAACACGTCCTTCAACGCAGAACGCCACGCCGAGAGCGACGTGCGGTCCTATGTGGAAGCGGTCAACGGGCTCAAGCAGGGCATGGAGCCGCTGGCCAAGACCGACGCGCAGAAGGCCGTTCTGGATGCCGAGGTTGAGCGCTACCGGCAGGGCTATATCAAGCATCAGAATGCGATGTGGAGCGCCCGATCGCGCGTGGCCTCGCCGATGATCACCGGCCCGGCCAAGTTCCCCACGGCACGCAACCAAAAGGCGCTCGATCGAGAACACAAGCGCACCACCGAGTTCCTCGATTGGGACAAGAAGGCCCGCGCCTCGATCCGGCGCGCGCTGTCGGATGCCCGCCCCGATGAGGCCGAGGCCAACGACGAATGGAAGCAGCTCGAGCGTCAGCTGATGGAAAGCGTGGCCTCGCTCAAGGCGATCGACACCGGCGAGTATCGCGGCGGCAATCGCGCGCTCTTCGCGCAGAACCTCAAGGGGCGCGTGGAGCGGCTGGCCAAGAACGGCCAGACCGATCTAGTCGACAAGGCGCTGACCTTCCTGCGCGAAGCGCCGGCCAAATTCGACATGCCCAAGCCTATCTTCACCGATCGCGCATCGATCTGGAAGCTGGGCGATGAGGCGAAGGCACGCGCCAGCAAGCAAGAGGCGGCAGCCGCCGAAGGCCCGCGCGAGGTTGGCACCTTCGATGGTGCAGAAGTCTGGGCCGATCCGCGCATCGATCGCGTGCAGATCACGATGGATCAGCGCCCCGATAAGACCGTCACCGGCGACCTGAAAAAAGAGGGCTGGAAGTGGAGCCGCGCCAATGGCGCATGGCAGCGCAAAATGACCAATGCCGCGATCGCCAGCGCGCGCCGGATCATGGGCAAGCACTATCCCGAAGCCGAGACGCAGGCCGCGCCCGCAGAGGCCGCGCCCGCAGAGGCCGTGCAAGCCACCCCCGAGGCCCCCACGCATCAGGAGTTCACGCAGGCCGCGAAAGACGCCGACCCGAACCCGAGCGAGGGCCAGAAGGAAGCGGGCAACTACAAGCTGGGCCATATCGGATGGAACGGGCTCGATCTGTCGATCGAAAACGCCAAGGGCTCCAAGCGCCGCGGCGTCGATGGCAATGGCGAGAAGTGGGAAACCACCATGCCTGCCGCCTATGGCTATATCAAAGGCTCCGAAGGGGCCGATGGCGATCACGTCGATTTCTACATGGGCGATGCACCCGCGAGCGATTACGTCATGATCGTGGATCAGGCCGACCCCAAAACCGGCAAGTTCGATGAGCACAAGTTGGTGCTGGGCACCACGGCGCGCGGCGCAGCTCTCGATATCTATCGCGGCGGCTTTTCCGATGGATCGGGTGACAGCCGGATCGGTGGCTTCACGGAAACCACTGTCAACGGGCTAAAAAGCTGGATCGACAGCGGAAAGACCAAGGGACCAGTAAAGGCGATGGATTTCCCTTTCAAAGCCCCCGCCAAGCCCGAAACCAACTATGAGCCCGGTGCCGAGGGCAAGCCCCAGGCTATCATGCCGGGGATGGAGGGCTCCAAGGCACAGGCCGAGACGAGCGCTCAGCAGCGCGCGCGCATGGAAATGGAAGCGCGCCAGCAGCAAAGCAAGATGCGCAAGGTGGGCGGCAATACCGGCTCAGCTGGCCCGCTCTTCGATGATCAGGGCGACATGTTCGCGCAGCCCGCACCGCAGGCAGAGGCCAAGCCGCAGGCCGAGGCGAGCGCGCCCGCGCAGCTCGAGACGCACCAGACCGGGCCCGAGACTGGGCAAATGACGCCCGAGCGCGCCCGCGAGGAGGCGATCAAGTGGTCGCAGCGCGAGGGCGCTAACGCTGGTGGCTTCTACCGCGCCCCGGATGGAATGGTGGTCCATACGTCCAACGGCCAATGGTGGGGCCGGAACCGGGTGAAGAAGGCAGACGACAAGTTTTTCGTTTGGGACGATCACTCGCTCGACGCCTACTATTTCAAGACCAAAGACCTCGAGGCGGCAGCCAAGGATCAGGCCGAGAACCCGCAAGCGGACACCGCGACCGGGGCCAGCGATGCCGAGCTGACCAAGATCGTCAGCGAGTTCGCGGATGCGCAGCGCCAGACCGATCAGGCCGATGCCGATGGCTGGCAGATCAGCCACCTGTTCGATGAGCCCAAGAAGAGCGAAATCGTGCGCCTCAACCAGAAATCGCGCGTCTATCACGACAAGCATGGATGGATGAGCCCCGAGGAAGCCAAGGCCAAGATCGCCGAGTGGCGCAAGCACGCCGAGGCGCAAGGCGGGCCCGGCAGCAAGAACGCCGACAAGGTGGTGCTCTCGCTCTTCGATCTGTCTGGCAAATGGTCGGAGCCGTGGGAGAAGGCCGGGTATCAGGTCTATCGCTTCGATATCCAAGCCGATCCCGAAATGGGCGACGTGAACAATTTCAGCACGGAGTTTTTCAACGACTGGTTCGGCAGCTTCGATGGGCAGGATATCTATGCCGTGCTCGCCGCCTGCCCCTGCACGGACTTCGCCAGCTCCGGGGCGCGGCACTTCGCGGCCAAGGATGCCGATGGCCGCACGGTCGATAGCGTCAAGCTGGTGCATCAGACCCTCAACACGATCGAGTATTTCAAGCCGCAGGTCTGGGCTGTCGAAAACCCGGTTGGCCGGATCGAAAAGCTGGGCGGGCTGCCGCCGTGGCGGCTGTCCTTCGATCCCAACGACACCGGCGAGCCCTACACCAAGAAGACGCTCCTTTGGGGCCGCTTCAATGGCGAAATGCCGGTCGCGCCGGTGGAGCCCACCGAGGGCTCTAAGATGTGGGCCAAGTATGGCGGCAAGAGCCAAGCCACCAAGAACGCGCGCAGCGTGACGCCCGAGGGCTTCGCCTACAGCTTCTTCATGGCCAACAACGCGATCGACAATCCCAAGATGGCGCTGGCCAACAAGTATGACCGGCTCCCCGACGATCTGATCGGCAAGGCCGTGGATGCGGGCCTGAGCGCTCAGGACGTGTCGAACGCAGTCGACGATCCCTATTACATCGAGCTGAACGACGACATGGCCAAGAGCGCGCTCGAGGACGCGATCAAGGCGCGCGCGAGCGGGCAATCGGGCGCACCCTCCAAGGGCATGAACACTTCGCACGGCCAATGGGCCGCTGGCGTCATGGATGCCGCCGAGGCGCGACTGAATGAAGGCCGCGACGTGACTTTCCAGATCGGCCAGGGCCGAGCCTTGAAGCTGCGTCACGCGATGGAGCTGAAAGACAACATGCGCGCCACCGAGCACGGCCTCGAGGTCCGTCAGGGCAAGCGCTGGCTGGGCCTTGGCGTGGCCGAGAGCGATGCGCTCGCACAGCAGCTGGGCCGCAAGGGCTGGGTCGATCAGCAGGCCGACACGCCAGATCAGCCCGCTCCCCTCGCCCGCAATGAAATGATCAACGATTTCGGCGAGAAGATCGGCGGCGCGCGCAAGGATATGGGGCTTGCCCCCAAGCGCGGCACCGGCGAAGCGCGGGCCAAGAGCGATGAAACGAGCTGGCGCAAGGCCTTCAAGGTGACGAAGACCCGCGAGGGCAAATTCGTGATCACCACGTCGAAGGGCAAGCGCGTGGGCGGTTGGGGCGGTCCCAGCTTCGACACCGAGGCCGAGGCCGAAAAGATGCTGCCCACGATCGCGATCGCGCATAAGCACCGCGTCTACAGCGACGGCAAGGGCTTTGCGATCTACCGCACCTTCGCGTCGGGCAAGCGCACGCGCATCAAGACGGGCTTCGACACCCGCGATCAGGCCATGCGCTATATGGTGGCCCACCCCGACGAAATCGCCGGGATTGATCCCCGCCTCGATGATCGCATTCACCCGCAGCTCAAAGAGGCGATCCGCAAGGGGGCCGAGCGGCGCAAGGGCGATGCCAATGTCGGTGCCAAGGACTTCGCCGACACCTTCGGGTTCCGGGGCGTGGAGTTCGGCAACTGGAACAACTCGGATGAGCGCCAGCATGTGATCAATCAGGCCTATGACGCCTTCCTTGATCTGGCCGAGATTTTGAAGGTGCCGCCCAAGGCGCTCTCGCTCAATGGCGATCTGGCGATCGGCTTCGGCTCGCGCGGTTCCGGCCTCACCGGCGCGCGGGCGCATTACGAGCCGCAGCGCGCCGTGATCAACATGACCAAGATCAAGGGGGCCGGTGCGCTCGCCCATGAATGGTGGCACGCCTTCGATCACTATCTTTCGCGCCAAGACGGCAACGCTACGAGCGCGCGCGTCGACTTGGGCGATGGGTCCAAGGGCTTCGAAATCTCCTCGAGCGATCGATCGAAAATCTACGCCAGCCACGGGATGCTCTACCGTTCGGGCCTGCGCGATGCGGTCAAGGAAGCCGTCAAAAAGGTGGTGGGCGCGATAGATCGGCGCGAGGCCGAGTATGTCGATGATGCCAGCCGCGCCGAGAAGGTTGCCCTGCACTCGATCAATACGCTCGATCGAAAGCTCGAGAGCTTCCGCAACGGGCTGGCGATCGAGCAGCGATATGGGGCCAAGAAGGCAGCCGCCAGCCCCGAGCAGCTGGCACAGATCGACAAGGCGATCGCCGATATCAAGGCGCGCAAGCTGGGCGACAAAACCACGCTCACGACGAAGAGCCGCCTGCCCTATGAGTTCAATTTCGATGCGCCAGTGGTGGAGCTGCAAAAGCTCTATAAGGAGCTGCGCGGGCGGCAGGGCTACGGCACCAACCAGAACCGCAAGACCGGCGAAATCCACGAGATTCAGACCGCGATCGACAATGCGGTGCGCGGCGAGAAGCTCATCGAGGACGCCAAGCAGGAGCGGGTGAAGACCAAGCGCGTGCTCACCGAGTTCCGTTCGCGGGCGCGCGAGCTGGATGAAGGCCGGGCCAGCCCGTATTGGGACACCGCCCACGAGCTGACGGCGCGGGCTTTCGAGTCCTGGGTTTACGACCATCTGGGCCGGGCCAAGGGGCGCAACGACTATCTGGCTTTCGAGAAGCACAACGACCTGCCCGAATACAAGCTCCTGAACGTCAAGCCTTACCCCGAGGGGGCCGAGCGCGAGACGATCAACAAGGCCTTCGATGATCTGTTCCAGACGCTCGAGACGCGCACGACTGAGGTTGAGCGCGCAGACGGCACCAAGACCGAGGGCGCGCAGCTCTATCAGCGTGACGGCATGGATCGCGCGCCGGTGGCCGAGCTGAAAGGCAACGAGCTGGGCGCGTGGGCCGATATCCGGCAGCTGGGCCGCAAGGCTTTCGCTTGGTATCGCAAGAACCTGATCGGCAAGAGCGTCACCAACGGCGAAACCGGCTGGCAGATCGAGTTCAACAACACCGGCGCGAAGAAGATCGCGGGCCGCAAGGGCCAAGACATTCTCAAGGCGATCCCTGCCCTCGAGAGCATCTTGCGCGATGGCCATGTGGTCGACAGCCAGCCCGACCGCAAGGGCCGCAGCGATATCGTGGCGATCCACAAGATCGCCGCGCCGGTCACGATCGACGGGCAGACGCAGAACTTCATCGCCACCGTGCGCGAAACCTCGCGCGGCACGTTCCACTATGATCTTTCGGCGGATAATCGCGGGGGCCAGACCGAAGGGTCTGCGGCGCATCATCCCGCAGGAAGACAGGACAGGAAACCGGCATTGGAAGGCTCCCCCGCTGGGCTCAATCTAAGCGTGTCCAGCGAGAATATCAATCCGGGCAGCAAGGACATGGCCGGGCTCACGGCGGATTTGAACGCGATGAACGCGGCAGCCGGCACGAGCAAGAAGGTCAATGTTCGGGTGGTGCGATCGCTCCTCGATGGCGCAGGCATCCCGGTGCGCGGGCGCTATCAGGGCGGCACAATCGAAGTGTCAGCCAGCTCGCCAGACGCGGCGCACACCATGCGTCACGAGCTGATCCACGCGCTGCGCGACGAGACGCTTTGGGGCGAGCCCTATGGCATGTTCTCGCGCGATGAATGGCGCGCGCTTGTCGACTACACGCGCAAGGACAAGGAGCTGAGCGCGCGCGTGGCTGACGTCTATTCCGATCTGAGCGCCGCGGCGCGCACTGAGGAAATGGTGGCCGAGCACTATGCCAACTGGGCGAGCGATCGCGCAGCCAACCCGCCCGGCGCGGTGCGGCAGGCTTTCGAGCGGGTGCGCTCCTTCCTGCGCTCTCTGGCATCGGCACTTGGCGGAAAGGGCTTTGTCGACGCCGAGGCAATCATGCGCCGGATCGCAGATGGTCAGCCTGACGGTTCGGGCCCGAGCGGGCCGGGCCGTGGCCCCTCCTCCTACCAGCGCCAGCGCGTTGATCTGGGCGATGCGGTGATCGGCGGCGACCTGTCAACGCTGAGCACGATGGCAAGCCACGATCAGGCCAAGGCGGGCGATCGGATTGCGGCGATGATGGCCGCAAAAACGGTGGTCACGCCCGAGCTGGTGGCCAAGGTCAAAGCCATGATCGGCGATCGCAAACCCACGATCGTGCCCGTGGCCTCGATCGAGCAGAGCGGGCGCAACAAAATCCCGCTCGCAGGGGCTGAGCGCTTGGGCTCCGAGCTGGGCCTTGGGGTGGATCATGGGATCGTGCAGACCAACCGCCCGCAACGCACCGAAAAGAGCGGTCTCGATCGCATTTTCGCCAGCCCCGAATTTGACGGGCCGGTAGAGCCAGGGCGGGAGTATCTCTTGCTCGATGATACGATCACCCAAGGGGCGACGTTCGCCGCGCTGGCCAGCCATATCGAGGCGCAGGGCGGTAAGGTTGTCGGTTCGGTTGCCTTGACTGGCAAGGAATACAGCGCCACATTGACGCCTGATCAATCCGCTATCGATCGGCTTCGTGAGAAATATGGCGACCTCGAGCAAGATTTCCGAGCAGCAACCGGCCACGGCTTCGATGCACTCACCGCATCAGAAGTCCGATACCTCACGAAATTCAAACCGGCTGAGCGCGTCCGAAATCGAATCCTTGCGGAACGAGACGCGGCGCGACGGGCTCTGGATGCGCGAGCAGCTGGCCCGCGAGAAGATGGCGGAAAATACCAGCGACCGCTCGACCAAGTAAGCCAAGCGTTCCTGCGCAATTCCAGCGCGCTCAAGAACGGGATGCTGGGCCGTGGCAACTGGCAAAAGCCCGGTGAGTTCATGTCGCATATGCTCACCGACGCGATGGGCCGCAATTCCAAGATCAACATTCTCGGTCTGGTGCCCGGCGAGCCGCTATTCCGCGAGCTGGGCAAGCACCTGCCTTCGGCGCAGAAGTATGCGCAGCTCAAGCAGCAGATGGATTCCGATCGCAACAACTGGCAGGCCAAGACCTCCGAAACCGTGGATGCTTGGGTTTCGCTGGCGCGCAAGGACGCCAACGCCAATCAAGACCTCATGCAGCTGATGCACGAGACGACGATCGCAGGCGTCGACCCCTCGACCCCCGACAGCTGGCGACGCGCCGTCGATGATGAGGCGGAATCCGTGCTCGCCAGCACGCGCAGCAAGCCCGAGCGCAAGGAGTGGGCCCGCGAAATCCTCAAGCAGCGCGATCAGCGCGAGGAGCTGTGGAAGGATGCGAAGGCCCGCTATGACAAGCTGCCCGCTGCCTTCCGGCGCATGTATGGGCAGGTCCGCGACACCTATGCGGAGCTGGCCGACAACATCGATGAGGCGGTGATCAACAACGTCAAGATCGCCGCTCAGGTGGCCTATGACCGCGCCAAGCGCGAGCACGCCAAGGAGCTTGAGCGCATCCGCGACGAGGGCATGACGGGCACCGAGCGCGCCACCGCTCGATCGATGGCCGATATCGCGCTCGACAAGGCGCGCAAGCGCTTTGAAATGGGCACCCGCGAGCACACCACTTCGCTGCGCGAGAAGTTCGAAATGAACCGGCTGGCGGGGCCGTATTTCCCCCTCGCCCGCTTCGGCAATTACTTCGTCACCGTGCGCGACGACAAGGGCAAGGTGATTTCCTTCTCCCGGTTCGAGACGCAGGCCAAGCAGGAAGCCTATGTGGCGCAAGCCGAGAAGGAACACCCTGGCCGGGTGCAGCGCGGTGTTCTCAGCGACACGGCAGAGCTGCAAGCGCAGATCGATCCGGCCTTTGTCTCCGATATCATCGAAATGCTGGGCGACAACGATGTGAACCGTGAGCTGCTGGATTCGATCTGGCAAAGCTACCTCGAGACGATGCCCGATTTCTCGATCCGCAATGCCAAGATTCACCGCAAGAACCGCATGGGCTACAACAGCGATGCGGTGCGGGCTTTCTCGTCGGCCATGTTCCACGGGGCCCACCAGCTCGCCCGGCTGAAATACGGGCTGGAAATGGGCAACGAGCTGGACAAGGCGCAGCTCGAGGCCAGTGAAGGGTTCAAGCCCGAGCGCGCGGGCTTCGTGGTCAACGAAATGCGCAAGCGCCATGACTTCACCATGCGCCCGACCAACAACCCGCTGATCACCGCCGCAAACTCGGTGGCCTTCTTCTGGTATCTGGGCATGTCGCCAGCCGCGGCGCTGGTGAACCTCTCGCAGACAACCATTCTGGGCCTGCCGATCCTTGGCTCGCACTATTCCAAGCTGGGCGTGAGCGGCGCGGCGAAGGAGCTGACGCGGGCAACCAAGGACTTCGCCAACGGCAAGGGCAAGGTCACGAAGCGCGTGGCAGGCGTCCCGGTGAAGATGGAAATGTGGGGCACCGAGAACAGCCTCACCGGCGACGATCTGCGCGCGATGGAAGAGGGCTATCGGCGCGGCACGATCGACCGCACGCAGGCGCATGACTTGGCGTCCGTGGCCGAGAGCGGGGTGCAATACAACCCGACGCGCGAGAAGGTCATGCGCGTGATCGGCTTCATGTTCCACCATACCGAGCGGATGAACCGCGAAGTGACCTATCTCGCGGCCTACCGCATGGCACGCAAGACCGGCATGGGCCATGACGCGGCGATGAACGACGCCGACGCGATCGTGAAGCGGGTTCACTTCGACTACCAGAACAACGCCCGCCCGCGCGTGATGCAGTCTGATCTGGGCAAGATCATGACCGTGTTCCGCAACTACACGGTGAATATGCTCTATCGCATGTTCCGCGATGCGCATCAGACCTTCGCGGGCGATACCCCCGAGGCACGGCGCGAGGCGCGATCGCAGCTCATCGGCATTACGCTCTCGCTCATGGGCCATGCCGGTATTCGTGGCGTGTGGGGTTACAGCCTCCTGATGGGCCTTCTGGGCATGTTCTTCCCCGGTGGCGGCGACGACATGGATGCGTGGCTGCAAGACGCGCTGCTGATGCACGGCGACGATCCGGGCACGGCAGCTTGGAACTGGACGATGGGCATGGTGCTCAACGGCGTTCCCGGCCAGATCACGGGCACCAACCTGACCAACCGTATCGGGATGCCTGACCTGTGGTTCCGCTCCCCCTATGCGGGGCTCGAGGGCAAGGACGTTTGGCTGAACTATCTCGAGCAGATCGCGGGCCCGGTGGTCGGTGCCCTGCCCGGCAGCTTCATGCGCGCCGCGCAGCTCGCCCAAGAGGGCAAGATCGAGCGCGGGGCCGAAACCGCATCGCCGGTCTGGGCCAAGAACATCATGAAAGGAGTGCGCTACAGCACCGAAGGGGTGACAACGCTCAATGGCGATCCTCTCATCGAGGACGTGTCGGCCTATCAGGCGATCGTGCAGGCGCTTGGCTTCACGCCCGCGCAGGTATCCGAGCGCTATGACATCAACAGCCGCCTCAAGAACCAAGAGCGCGAGATTACCTCGATGCGCTCGGATGCGATGAAGGCAGCCGCCGAAGAGCTGCGCGCCGGCCAGCCGATCAGCGAGAAGACGATCGAACGGATCAAGGACTTCAACCGTCAGTATCCGTTCTATCCGATCAGCGCCGATAATATCCGGCAGTCTGCGCGGGCGCGCAATCGCGCCCACCAGCGCAATGAGTTCGGCGTGGGTCTGAACCCCAAGCTGAACGATTATCTGCGCTCCAACCAGCCGCCCTCGGTCTGGAATTGATAGGTGGCGGGGCCTCGCGCCCCGCCTCCCCTCTATCTGGTAGATTTACGCGGGATCATCTGCTAAATCTGGAACCATCGCATAGGAAGTGCGGCCACCAACTTCAAAGGGCCGATTTCCATGCAGCACTTTCCCCACCTTCAACTGCCTTTCGCCGTCGCAGGTCATACCCCATGACCCCTGACGAAGCCGATATGATCGCGGACATGTCTCGCGAGCTGACCGCGCTGCGCCAGCAGGTCACTGATCAGCGCAAAGACTTGCTCGAGCAGAGCAAGATCATTGCGAAGATCGACAACGCCTTTTTCCAGCCCCCCTTGGGCCGGGACAAGTCGCCGACGCTGTATCAGCGGCTCAATCGAATGCTCTGGATCGCAGAAAATGGCGGTTTCTCGATCAAGTGGGGCATTCGCATCATTTCCGGGCTGGCTCTGGTGGTGGGGTCCATCGCGACCATCAAATCGGGGATTTTCAAATGAGTCGGGACGCTCCTTGGACACGCTTTGACAAGCTCTTGGGGGCAGTCTTCCTCGCCCTCTTCTTCGTCGGGATCACAATCTCTTCGCTCTATGGCTGGCGCGAGCTATGGCCAGCCTCGCACTGGTATGAGCTGCGCGCGGTCCATGTCGATGATGGCCGCGTGGGCGGGCCGGTGCGCGTGGTGCCAGATCGATCGATCCTGCGCGCCTTCAACGGCTCCTACACGACCACCGTGCGCAACCTGCCCGACCTGAATGTGATGTGCTCAGGCGGCGAAACGGTTCGCTACCGCGAGGGCGTGAAGCTGCGCGCCAGCGTCGATCTGGATTGGTGGACTGCCGGGGCCCTGCCGCCCTGCACTCAGGAGCTGGTGGAAGGTTCCTATGTGCTCACAACCTGCATTCATGTGAAGACCGGCATTCCCCTCGTCGGAGAGCGCACCGCTTGCGTGGATAGCAATATTTTCAACGTCTTCGAGGCCAAAGCTAAACCAAATCCTGCCGAGCTGATCAGCCCGAGACGCTCGCCGCGACCGAAGCCCAAGCCTCGCTGGCTCACTCCAACGATGAAGGGATAGAGACGATGGCGATCAAGCCGAAACTTGTAGACGACTGGAAGCGCGTTCTGGCGGTATCGGGGAGCTTCTGGCTGACCTTGGCCGGGGTGGCGCTCTTCGTGGGGGCAGAGCTGCGTTTCGCACTCACCGGGCAAGATTACGATCCGATCCTTATCGGATATCTGAGCATCGGCCTGCCGCTCGCCGGGCAAGCCCTGCGCGTGATCCGGCAAGGCCTGCCGATCTGGCTCGAGTGGCTGCGCATCATCGCCATAGCGTTGCTGGTGGTGGCCTTCTCGATCGCATTGGCGCGCACGGCCAGCGCCTCGAGCTTCGATGCGCAGGTTATCGAGCAATCCACGCCGGTGATCGCGCAAAACGAGGGGGAGCGGCTCGTGGCCTATCTCCCGACGCCGATCGATCGGCCCACGATCTGCTTTGGCAGCACCAAGGGCGTGCGGCTGGGTGATACCGCAACTCATGAGGAGTGCATCGCCCTGCTGGCCGAGGAGGTGCGCACCTACTGGTTCGGCCTCAAACCCTACTTCTCTAGCGACACGCTGCTGTATCGGCTCACGCTTCTGCGCGCGGTGGCCTATCTCGACACCGCCTATAACTGCGGGGTGAGCGCGATCGGCCATTCCACCGCCATGCGCCGGTTGAACGCGGGCAACGTGCGCGGCGGCTGCACCGCGCTTGGCTGGTGGAACAAGCAAGGGGGCCGCGTCGTGCGCGGTCTGGTGATCCGGCGCAAGAAGGCGGTTCGCAGCTGCATGGTGGGCGTGGAATGATAGCGCCCTGGCTCTGGCTTCGCGCCAACTGGCGTCTGATCGTGCTGTGTCTGGCTGCACTGGCGCTTGTCGCCTTCGGCTACGGCATCCGCGATCTGGCCTGCAAGGCAGAGCTGTCCACGATCCGCGCCAACGACCTCGAGGCCAAGAGGGTTGCGCTCGAGGGCCAGCTCGAGGCCACCCAGCGCGCGCAGGCGCGCGTGATCGCCCTGCAATCCGCTCTCGATAAGGCAAAGGAGGCCGAGCGTGACCTACCGAACGGCACTGATTGCGGCCTGTCTGCTGGCCGTGTGCGCTTGCTCCCGCAGCGATAGCATCGCCTGCGCGCCACCGACCGAGCCGCCCGATCGGGCGCTTACCCAGCATGAGGCTTGGAGCTTCTGGGCCGAAGATCGCGCCCGGCTGATTTCATGCGGCGATGCGAATGGATGGGTCGATCGCGCCGGCCCCTTATCTGGTGGATTGTGAGCCGCGATCCTGCTAGATTTGGCTCAAAGCCCATAGGACGTGTGGCCCCAATTGCGCGCTCGTAGCGCGCCCAACACACGAATTATGGGCCGGTCATGGTTGCCTGCCCCTCCATACTGGACACGAGGCGCTCATGACCCAAGTAACCCTCCTCAAGCCGTCCGCGCTCAACGCGATCTATGAGGCGATCACCGCGGAGAAAACGCGCGCCGAAGATGCGGAGCAGGCTCTTTCCGATCTGGTGGCGTCTGCGGTTTCGGAAGAGGCCGACCGAGCCCAACAGGCCGAGCAGGCTCTCAATGACCTCTTTGCGACCGGGCGCACGGTGACGTTGCAGCTGTCCGACCTTTCGGGGGCTGAGGTGCCGCAAGGCGCGATCGGCGTCTGGACCACCGACCCGGCGAGCTTCTGGATCAAAGCCCCCGCCTCTCCCGCGCCGGTAGCTGGCCCGGATACGGTGAAAGATGCCAGCAATGTCTGGTGGGTGCGCCTGCTGAACGCCGACAAGGTGCCCGACGGTAGCGGCGGTGGCGGCGAATCCGGCATCATTTCCTCGGACAAGCTGAGCGAGCTGATCACCACGGAAGGCTCGCGCAACTGGAAGGGCAGCGAGACGCCGGGCCTGATCGCTGACGCCAAATATGGCGTGTCCGATTTGATCCCCGTGAAGAAGGGCGACTGTTACCGCCTGTGGATCACCCCCGACATGCTTACGTCGATGGAAAACATGGTGGCGTTCTACACGGACGAAAATACGCCTCGCGGCGCGCTGGTGTTCGCGGGGCGCGTCATGCCCTACTCCTCGGAAACGAAAGCGATCCTGAACCTCCACGCCCGCCCGGAGCGCCCGGAGAAGAAGTATTTCCGCGTGCCTGAAGACGGCTTTATCCGCGTGCATGGCCTTCTTGAAACCACGTCGACCGACAGCCTCGATCGCGTCACCCTCAAGCACTACTGGAAGCAGAATTGGGCCGACGAATACCTGCCTTTCATGCACCAGATGGAAGACGACATTCCGGTTTGCTCGCCGATCATCAGCACGATGAACGCCGGGTATGCAGCGCAGAGCGCGACCGCGATCACCAGCGACACGGGCCAAGGCTTGAGCGAGTATATCCCGGTCAAGGCCGGTCAATATCTTCACGCAATGCTGCCGCTCAATATCATCCAGGCCAGCATCGCGTTCTACGACACGAGCAAGACCCTCCTGAAAATCGGCGGCGTGAGCGACCAGCCCGACCCGTCAGGCATGTGTGTGAACCCGTCCAAAGGCAACACGAGCTTTGGGGCGATCGAGAACTATAAGATCGAGCAGGACGGCTTTGTGCGCGCGCAGATCGCGTGCAATACCCCCTTCCCGACCGATAACTGCTGGGCCTTCGTCACCGATGAGCGGCACAAATACGATCGCAACTGGTTCAAGAAGGAATCGGTTCTCAAGCGCCAAACCGGCTATTACGCCAACCAGTCTTCCAAGACCGTGATGGCGACCCCCGAACCCCAGCAAGACTTCCTTGGGCCAGTCCACATCAAGGAGGGCGAAATCCTCGAGCTGGAAATCGATGAGATTTCCGGCCTTTGGAGCCGCGCCTATGTGACGGTCTACGATGAGGAAGATATCGACGCGGACTATGGGGTTTCGCCTGTTCCCTACTTCGGCACCTTGTTCAGCACGACCAACAAGCCCAATGCCGACATGCCCGGCTGCAAGCGCTATGTCGTGGCTGATCGGGACATGACGGTGATGTTCACCAGCGCCACGGGCACCGGCTCGTGCCGCAAGATCAAGAACCATGAGTTTGAGGATGCGCGCGCGGCGATTCTCGAAACGATCAAGCCCGCCTATAAAGTCTTGCCGGAAGAGGGGAATTTCTACGGGAACACGCGCAACTCGTATTCTCTCGTCGCAGGCGTCGGCTATATCCCAGTTCGCAAAGACGATGTGATCGTTTTCAAATCGAACCATAAGCTGAACCATTCGAGCGTGATCGGGCTGCCCGACGACGCTCTGAACAAAATCGGCGATGAATGGGTCATGTTCCTGACGCGCGAAATGGGCGGCTCGCCCCACCCGCTCGCAGAGCGCCAGATCGTTGCATCGCGGTCTGGCTGGGTCGGGATCGCGGTTGAGGCAGCTGATCAGGCTTCGGTCGATGATTTCTATCTCGATGCGCCAATCAAGGTCTATGACGAGAAGGCTTATACCGATGCCGTTGAGGACGGCATTGTGACGATCCAGCCTGTCGACGGCTTCGGCTGGTATTCTTCTTGGCTGGAAGATGGCGTGCAGTCGACCGTCAACCCGCCCTCGCTCGATACCGGGGAGGATGGGATGCACGGATCGATGCCGTTCTTCATCCCCGAAAAGCAGGAAATCGAGTTCTTGGGCAACATGGCGGGGAGCCAGGGGTTCTATGGGATGCCGATGATACTGCGCCCTTCCGAGACGAGCACTGGCGCGGAGTTCAAGGCGATCTACAAAGGGCCCTCGAGCAACTCCGATTTCGTGCCGCAGCCGCTCCACGGTTACTACCGTTCCAAGCACAAGGGCTTCTTGGTCTTGAACAGCCGCGAGCCGCTCGCGATCGACAAAGACGAGGTTGACGGCATGATCAATCTCATGATCACGAAGCAATACCAGCTGTCCTGCAAGTTCATCCGCCGCAAAGAATACGATGCGAACACGACGCTGACGAAGGGCAAGCGGCGCTATATCGCAAACCCCGAGGGCCTCGAGTTTCACCTGATCCAAGGCTTCCTGCCGAATGTGGCCGCTGAGAGCCTGGGCGGCTTTGAAGGGATCATGCAAATCCGTCAGAGCGGTGCGACGATCGGCACCTATCGCTGCAAGCTCGAAATGCAGGGGCAGGCAGCGGTGGACAAGGCGACGATCAAGCGCAATATCGATCTGAAACTCTATGACCGCGGCGGCGATCGCGTGCATTTCAAGATCGGCGACTGGAAGATCACCAAGAAGCTCGTGCTCAAGGGCTACGATCGAGACATGACGAAGGTGCGCGACACAGTGTCCAACGAGCTTTGGCGCATGATCCGCCGCAGCTACGACTATCCCAACAACCTGATTTGGCCGGCGAGCCTGCTTGATCAGTATCCGACTTGGCCCGCCGTTCAGAGCCAAACGGACGCGGTGATGGGCACTCAGGGCGTGCCCGCGTTGCTCGACGTGGGCGGTTTCAGCATGGGCACGTATATTCTGCGCACCAAGAAAGACCCGCCCAACTACGCGATGCAGGAAGGCAATACGAACCACATTCTGATCGAAAACGATTGGAAGCTCGGAAACGGCTTCATTTCGTGGGACTCGTTCAACTGGGGCCAGTGGGAGGTGCGCGCGCCGGATATCGATGGCTACGAGCCGGGTATGACTGTCACCGATGGCGACGTGAGCGTGAAGGTGGAACGGTTCTTTAACTGGATCGCCGACTGCATCAATGGCGTGCAGGATTTCGCGACCACCTACCAAGACTATCTCCACGTCGACAGCTTCATCGATACCGTGCTGTTCATGGAGTTTGTTGGCGACCTCGATGGGCGGCACAACAACCGGCTGTTCGCCACCCATGACGGCACACATTGGACGGCGACGGTCTACGATCTGGATCGGACATTCCAGACCGGCATCAGCGGCAGCGCAACGTCTGGCTTCGGCATCTGGGGGCTCGTGCTTGCGAACCTGCGCGACGAGTGCAATGCGCGCTATGCGGAGCTGCGCAATAACGGCATCTTTTCCCTCAAGACGATCTTCGATCTGGCCACCGCCCTCGATCGGAAGATCGTGGATGACTGGCGCGAAAAAGACCGTGAGATTTTCCCTGCGACCTACGCTGACAGCCCTTGGTTCTATCCCGGCGTGGGCGGGATCGCGCTTGTCGACTGGACCAAGGATCGCATGGCATATTGCGATACCCTTTTCAGCTACACTGTGCCATAAAGGAGCCCTGACTAAGCCATTTTTCAGGTTCACACTGAGGTTCACAATCTGGTTCACACGATCAAGCTAAACGCTTGAAAAATATAGGTTCGGCTTGTCCAGTGGCGCACTGTCTCTCCGCCACTTTCCTTTGTTGATCGACACATCAACACTCTGAAAGTGCGCAATCCCTGAAAATGCGACTGCAATCGGACCCTCGGGGCCGCCCCTGCGCGGCTCACGCTCCTGCGTCCTTCGCCGTGCACCCTTTTGCACCGCGCGCGTCTCTGCGCCATCCTGCGACTGTCAGACCTGCGCGGGAAACTCGATGCACACGCGCAGCCCATCGGTGCCGTCCACGGTCAGGGTCGCGTCGTGCTGGAAGGTCAGCGTTCGGATCAATCGCCAACCCAGAGAATTCGACCGCTCCGGCCGCTCCGCATCCGAGGGCAAGCCGATGCCGTTGTCGGACACCACCAAGGCGATACCGCTTTGCACGTCGCCGGAGACATCGACGCGGATGGTCCCGCTATCCCTGCCGACGAAGGCATATTTGAACGCATTGGTGATGAGTTCGCCGATGATGAGCCCGATGTCGATGGCAAGCTTGCTGTCGAGTTGCAGCTCCGCGCAGGTCACCTCGATATTGGCGTCGAGGCTTCCCCCGCTGAAGGCACGCTCCGACGTCCTTGCGACTTCCGCCGCCATCTCCGCCAGATCGACCTTGCCGGTGTCCGTTCCGCGTTGCATCAACTCGTGGGCCTTGGAGAGCGCCCCCACGCGGACTTCGAGCTCGGTCAGAACCTGATGGGTTTCATCCTGTTTGGCCCGCGACTTGCTCATGCGAATGAGCGCGGCGATGAGGGCCAGATTGTTGCCGGTCCGGTGATGGAGCTCCTGCATCAGCAGGTCGCGTTCCGTGATTTCCTCGCTCAGCTCGCGGTTCTGTTCGTTGAGGGCCGCCGTCGGATCCTTGGCGCTGAGGGCATCGAGCGCCTCGGTCGCCTGATCGACGAGCTTGGTCCCCGCCGGCAATACGGCAGAAGACACGAAAGCGGCATCGATGCGCGTGCCCTCATCGCCGGTCTGCACATCGAAACGCGTGGCGATCCGCTGCACGCCGCGAAGGCCGAGGCCCATCCCCGTCGCGGAGGACGGTGCGCCATCGGGCTGAAGGTGCTCCTTCGGGATGCCCCGCCCCTGATCGGTCACGAGAAGACCGAGCGCCGGTTTGCCGCCCGCCTCGGTGAGCGAGAAGGTCGCGCGGCCCTTTTGGCCATGCTCGATCGCGTTGCGCCCAAGCTCGACGACGGCGGTAACGGTCCTCGTGCGCTCGAAGGAGCTGAACTGCAGCACGCTGGTCAAAGTCATAGCGACATCGCGCAACCGGGCGACGTCGTTGCTTTTCTCGAGGGTCACGGTGGTGAGCTTTGTCGTCTTCACTGCGCGCGCTCCCGGTTGATGCGCAAGACGACGATGCTGGCGTCGTCTCGTCCGCGGAAGGCCCGATCCAGCAGAAATCCGGCAATCAAGAGCGGGCTTTTCTTCAGCAGTCCGGGCGGGAAATGCGCCTCGCGCAGAGTTTTCAAGCCGTCGCTATGCAGGATCACCATGTCGTCCGCTTCCAGTTGCACGACTTCCTCGTAGCCATGGGTCGCCGCGCCACCGATGCGGCCGTCGCGCACCGCCATTCGGCGAATGCCATCCGCGCCGACCAGCAAGGACGAGATATTGCCGAGGGCCGCGTAGCGCAGCTCCATCTGCGGCTGGGCGATATGCATCAGCGCAGCCACCGCGCCCCGCCGACCGACCAGCCGCTCGGTGATCTGGCGCATCAGCTTGCCCGGCTCGGACGACAGACCGCCGGCCGCGCCCGCGGCCTCGATGACCTCGCTGGAGGCTTCGGCGGCGGCAGGGCCATGCCCGAGCCCGTCGCAGAGCAACACATCGGTCGCGCGCGGGGTCTGCCGGATCTGAAAATCGTCGCCGCAGGTGACTTCGTTCGGGTGACAGACGCGCAGCCCCACCGCGTCGACGCCGCAATCAGCCCCGTCGCGTTTTCCGCCGAAAGTGCACACGATCGTTGTTCCGGTATCGGGCGAGCTGAAGATATCGAACGTATCCGACAGGCGCACGATCGCCCCGAGCCCAAGCCCTGCGGAATCGGTGGAGCTTTCGCCGTCCTGAAACATCCGGTCGATATCCGAAATGCCCGGCCCACGATCGGTGAAGATCATGTTGATGACATCGGCGCCGGGCTGGCGCAGGAGTTCGATCAGGGCTCGGCCGCGCTCTGCATAGCGCAGTATGTTAGTCGCGGCCTCCGTGGCCACGATCGCGAGTTCTCCGACGCGGGTCTCGGGCAGACCGATCTCGACGCCATGGCGCCGCGCGAGCCGCCGCACCACGGCCACGGCGCTGCGATCATCAATTTCGACCCACTGGTTCATAGCTTCACGCTCATGGAAACGG
The DNA here is from genome assembly GCF_002020115.1 of Thioclava sp. DLFJ5-1. Lineage (NCBI taxonomy): Bacteria > Pseudomonadati > Pseudomonadota > Alphaproteobacteria > Rhodobacterales > Paracoccaceae > Thioclava > Thioclava sp. DLFJ5-1. The sequence goes on from NZ_MPZU01000002.1 coordinate 636,787, forward strand.
TTGTTCCTTTTCCGGGGGCAGAGTGAACCTCGAACCCATGTGAGAGGCGTTTGGCACCGCCAAGCCCTTTGCCGAGCCCGCCCGCGGTCGTATAGCCCTCGGACATGGCCAGCGTCACATTTTCGATCCCCGGTCCCTCGTCCCGGCATTCGACGCGCAGATACTCGTCCCGACCGTCGAGATAAATTGAAATCTTGCCGCCGCCACCGTGGACGATGGCGTTGCGGGTGATTTCGCTCACAGCCGTCGCGAACCGGGTGATCCGCACCGCCGACAGCCCGCGCTCCTTGAGAATGCGCGCAACCGCCTGGCGCGCAGCGACGACATCGCGACTTGTCGCGAGCGTTATCTCCGCAACGGCGGGTCTGCTGGATGTTTCCTTGGGATCAGGCACGCCGCAACTGAGTGAGTGCATGGGTCAGGCTGAGCGCCGTACGGGTCTCGGGCAGATACATGCCCAGCTCCACCAAGGTCACCGCAACCGCGGGCCGCATCCCCACAACGTAGGTTTCCGCGGCCAGCAGCTTGGAAATGCCAGCGAGCTGGGCAATGACGCGGCCGACGAAGGTATCGACGATCTCCAGCGAACTGATATCGAGGATCACGCCTTTGACGTTTTCCTTGGCGATCCGGTTCGACAACGTGTCCTGCAGCTCCACGATTTCCGTATCGGTGACGTCGTCCTGAATGGAGACGAGAAGCGCGTTCTCGACCAGGTTTATGGACGTCACACCCGACACTTCAGGAGACCTCGCTGGTTTTTATGACGTAGCCGACCTTCTGCAATGCATCGGCCAGAGCCGTGCGGATGCTGGACCGGGTGGAGACCGTGCCCACGTCGATGCCGAGCTGCACCATGGTCTGCGCGATCATCGGGCTGATGCCGCTGATGATGCATTCCGCACCCATCAGGCGCACGGCGGCCGCAGCCCGCAAAAGGTGCTGCGCCACCTGCGTGTCGACCGTGCCGACACCGGTGATGTCCATGATCACCACCTCGGCTTGCCGCTCGAGGATGGTCTCCAGCAGGTTCTCCATGACCTCCTGCGCGCGGGCGGAATCCAGCGTGCCGATCAGCGGCAGCGTGAGAACGCGGTCCCAGAGCTCGACCACCGGGGTCGAGAGTTCGAGCATTTCCTGACGCTGGCGTTCTATGATCTGGTCGCGCTCGCCGATGAAGATCTCGTTGGTGTAGATCGCGAAAGCATCGACGAGACGGGTCACCATCAGCACGTCACTGATGAGCTTGCCGCTTTCGATATCCGTCATCGCCTCGAGCCGTGTGAACAGCGGGGCTTTGAGGGCCAGAACGAAAGTCGCCATTTCGGTCGGCGTCACACCACGCCCGACGCGTTCCTTGCTCACATCTGCAAGGACGGCGCGCAGGTCTTCCCATTCGTCGTCGTCCAGGCTGAACTCTTCATTCACGACGCCCGCGCGGACACCCTTGGTGAAGGCTTTCAGAAGTTCCTGGTTCTGCGCACGGCTCTCGGAGTCGGAGAACAGGTCAGAGCGTTTCACGCCCTCTTTCACCTGAGTGCCAAGCCACTCCTCCACGACGCCGGAGAAATCGGATTCGAGGATGTTCAGGATATTTGCCGTCGCTGTTTGCGGCATGTGCAGGCACTCCAGTTCTTTTCAATACAGCAGGTAAGCCAATTAGCCGCGGTAAAGTCAACGGCTTGGACGGGTCGGTTGCCGCAACGGAGATTGATCCGGAGAAGTGTCGCTCAAAGTCAGAAAGTTGCCGGCAGACTTTCGCAGACGGCGATTTTCTGCGTGAGGATACCCCGGGGCACCCTGCCGAGGCTGACAGCAGGAACCTGAACCGACAGACAAAAAAGCCCCGCGCACTGCGCGGGGCTTGTCATTTCTTTCGGTCCGGGTGCGAGCGATCAACCGTAGACCAGCTTCGGCAGCCAGATGATGATCTCCGGGAAGAACATGCACAGCAGCAAGCCCACCACCTGAAGCGCCAGGAACGGCAGCGCCGAGCGGAAGATATCGCCCATCGGGATTTCCGGCGGCGCCACCCCGCGCAGATAGAACAGCGCATAGCCGAAGGGCGGCGACAGGAAGCTCATCTGCATGTTCACGAGGTAGAGCACCCCGAACCACAGCACGAGATCGTCAGGATCGCTCAGCCCGAAGGCCTCGGCCCCGAGCGCCTTCACGATCGGCACGAAGATCGGCACGCAGAGCAGCAGAATGCCGACCCAGTCGAGGAACATGCCGAGTATGATCAGCACGAGCTGCATGATGATCAGGATGCCCCACGGCCCGAGCCCGGTCGCCTGCAGCGCGTTCTGCACGAATTGCTGACCGCCTTCGAGCACGTAGAGCCCGACGAAGATCGTCGCCCCGAACATGATCCAGATGACCATCGCCGAGGCCTTGAGCGTGGTGACCGCAGCCTCGCGGATCGTCTGCCAGTCGAGCTTGCGGTGAATCGCCGCCACGATGATCGCGCCAAAGGTGCCGATGCCAGCCGCTTCCACCGGGGTCGCGACACCGGTGAAAATCACGCCCAGCACGATCACGATCAGCGAGATCGGCGCCGACATGTTGCTCATCAGACGGATCTTCTCGCGTCCCGAGATGCGCTCTTCCGGCGGGATCGGCGGCCCCATCTCCGGGTTGATCGCGCAGCGGATCAGCACATAGGCCACATACATGCCCGACAGAAGAAGGCCGGGAATGACCGCGCCGATGAACAGCTCGCCCACCGATTGCTCGGCCACGACCGCGTAGATGATCGCAAGGATCGACGGCGGGATCAGGATGCCGAGCGTGCCGCCCGCCATGATCGAGCCCATCGCGATCTTCGCGTTATATCCGCGATCGAGCATCGCCGGCAGCGCGATGATCCCCATCGTCACCACGGCCGCCCCGATCACGCCCACCATCGCGGCGAGCACGGTCGAGGCGATGATCGTGGCCGCAGCCAGACCGCCGCGCACCCCGCCCAGCACCTTGTAGATGACGTCGAACATCTCGTTGATGATCCCCGCCCTCTCGAGCATTGACGCCATGAAGATGAACAAGGGGATCGCCGAGAGCTGATAGTTCGTCATCAGCGGGAAGATGCGGCTCGGCACGATGTTGAGCGCGCGTTCGTCGCCCAGCACGAACAGGAAGACACAGGCCAGACCGCCCGTGACGAAGGCCAGTGGAAGCCCTGCCATCAGCAGGACGACCAGCGAGCCGAACATGATGAGTGTCAGCCACTCAATTCCAATTTCAAGTCCCATGTATCAGCCCCTGCCCATTACGATCCGCAGATCTTGTGCGAATTTCGAAATGCCCTGCAGAACAAGCAGCAGAGCGCCGATCACCATGACCCATTTCATCGGCCACAGAGGCACCTCCCATTCATTGAAGCTGATCTCGCCCCAGCGGACATTCGCATCGGTCCATTGTCCGAGATTCCAGTTCGCCAGCATCTCGCCGGTCGGGATTTCGCCGCGCGCCCATTGCGAGATGAGCCCGTTGCCCGTGGGCACGGCAATCGCGTCCATCGCGAAGATCCACGACGTCACCAGCAATGTGCCCGCGAAGATGAAGAAGAAGACCGAGGTCAGCAGATCGACCCACGCTTTGCGCGGTTTCGACAGCGGCGCGTAGAAGATGTCGACGCGCACATGGCTCTCGGTCAGCATCGCATAGGCACCCGAGATCAGGTATTGCATCCCGAACATCAGATACATCGCCTCATGCGCCCAGTTGGTGGGGCTATTGAAGACGTAGCGGCTGATCACTTCGAAGTAATAGACGAAGACCGCGATGATCGCCCAATAGCTGACGAATTCGCCCGCCTTGAGCGACAGCCGGTCGATCCAGCCCGTCCAGCCTTGCGAGATGTGACGGGAGTCGTCTTTCATCTCCTCGTCTTCGAGCGCTTCAAGACGCCGTTCGACCTCGCTTTCCTCCTCATGCTCGGGCAGCGCGGCATTCGCCCGCCGCACCAGCATCGGAAGCAGGAGCGCGTCGATGACGATCCCTGCGAGCAGCACCCAGAAGGCATATTTCGAGATGCTGCGCCATTTCGCGAGGACGGCTGCGGCCGCCTCCCGCTTCGGGCGCGCCTCGACGAGATCGGCCTGCGCCTGTTCGATCACCGCCTCGCCATCCGTGACCCGCTTCTCGGCGCGATCGACATTTCGTTGCGCGCGCTTCTGCGCGAAGCTGCCTTCCTCGGCGGCGGCGAGTTCCTCGCGCAGCTTGGGCAGATCGGCCTTCGCCGTGTCGACGCGTTCCTGTTCGCGCTCCAGCGAGCGCTCGGCCATGCGCACCACGTTCGACATGTCCGAGACCGTGCCGCGCGCGTCGTGACCTTGCGCATTCGCATAGAGAATGGCGATGAAGACCGGGATGAAGAGAAAGCCCAGCAGGCTTTTCACGTAGAAGCGATGCAGTCCCAGCATCCCCCCGGTCACGAGAATGAAATAGCCCAAGGAGAGCGAATAACGCCGCTCCGTCTTGCGTGGCCGGTTGGCCAGCGTTGCCGCAATGATCGGGAAGAGGATCAGCCCCGCCCAATAGGCCCAATGCGGTAGAGTAAAGTCGATACTGGGCATTGCCCACCCCCTGTTGCCGGGTCATGCCCAGCCATCAGTTGAACCGGGCCCGCGCCAAAGGGCGGGCCCGTCACACTGTCTGTCGGATCAAATCAGAGCTTCAGTTCCAGACCGTCGACCAGATCGGGCGTCACATAGCCCAGCGAGCCGGACATCATGTAATCGAGCTGCGTCTTGAAGATCCGCGCGCTGTCCTTGTCGCGATTGGCGTATTTGAACCAGATCGGAACGGCGACTTCGGTCATCAGCTCCACATCGTCCTGGCTGAGGCGCGTGACCTCGGTGCCGTCGGCCTCGAACTTGGCCCAGGCCTCCTGGTCGGCCTTCTGGATCGCCGCGTGATGCATGTCCGAATAGACGTGGGTCTCCATTTCGACGAACTGCTTCATCTCGGGGCTGAGCTTGTTCCAGGCATCCATGCCGACGGTGATGTCCATGATGTCCACCGGCTGGTAGAGCGACATCATGCCGGGCGGACCCATCGAGATGTAGCTGGTCACCTGGCTGAAGCCTAGCGCGTAGTTCACCGCCGGGCCCACATAGTCGGCCACGTCGATCGTGCCCTTCTCCAGCGCCGGGAAGATCTCCGAGCCCGGAAGCACGGTGGTCTCCGCGCCGATCTCGCCGAAGACATCGGCGACCATGCCGCCCGGAAGGCGCATCTTGCGGCCGCGGAAGTCGTCGATCGAGCGGATCGGCACTTTCGAGTGGATGATGTTCGGGCCGTGATGGACGGGGCCCACGAAATACATGCCCTGCGCGGCATAAAGCTCGCGCGCCATCTCCAGCCCGCCGAGGCCGTAATAGAACACGTCAAATTCATGCGGGTTGCGCAGACCGAGCGGATAGGACGTCAGGAACACACCCGCCGGAATGATGCCCTGCACGTAGATGGTGAACGGGTTGACCGCGTCGAGCACGCCGTTCTTCACCGCGTCGTAAAGCTGGAAATCCCCCACGACGTCATTCGCGCCGAACGGCTGGAAGGCCAATTCGCCGCCGGTCTTTTCCTGAATCGTGGCGCACCAGTCCTTGAAGGTCTGGAGACCGACGCCGCCCGGCCACGAGGTCTGGATCTTCCAGGTCGTGCCATTGGCTTGGGCCGAGGCGATATGCGGCGCAGCAAGGCTGGCAGCCCCCGCCGCGGCAAGAGTGCGTAACGCATGTCTGCGAGTGGTCAGATTTTTCATGGTTCCTCCCCGTTTGGTTGCGACCCCGACAGATGCGGGACCGAAGTGAGAGAGAGGTCGAAAACACGCGACGGCACTCCTCCAAGCGAATCGCGGCTTCGTGAGTCGGCTGAACGCCAAGCTTCCGACTTCTCCTCAAAAGCGGAAACTCTCTTTCCTCCCCCTGTGTGGGCGAGGTTTGCACGGGTTATGTCATTTCGCAAGTATTCACGAATTTGCGTGCGTCCGTGATCTCTGGAAAGGCGAACGTCCTGTTTTGGTCCGCAACTTGTGCGACGGTGAGGATCGAATTCTGGAACTTCGATCTCGATCAGGACCCGGGCGCCCTTCGATCTGGACGGCCATTGCAGACGACTTATGAGCGATCGCCACGCACGATTCTCACTGCGGCGTGAGACTAATCCGCGCTCACATGACGCTTTTGTGCACAATTTTTATGCAACTCACCCCGAAAATCCCGCTCTACCTCCCGATCCCGGCGCGGTTTCGCAATTTGCGCTTGTCCGCTGACGGGCGCGCTGCAAACCTTAACGCACATCGGAATAACCCGAACGGCATTCGCGCCTCGCTTTGACACCGCACGTTAGCGGTCAGTCAGCGGGGCGTTTTGCGTTTTGGCTCAGAGGGTCTGCAAGAGTGGAAATGAAGAAACGGATTGAACTTGGCCTGCTGTATTCCCGCTCGGGAAGCTACTCGCTGATCTCCGAGGCTTGCCGGACCGGGGCGCTCAGCGCGATTGCCGAGATCAATTCGATGCCCGACCTCCCGATCACCTTCGCCCCGATCGAGCGCGACCCGCAGGGCAATATCGACGCCTACGGACCGCTCTGCGAGGAGATCCTGCGCGACAGCGACGCCCGCCATGTCGTCGGCTGCGTCACCTCGTGGAGCCGCAAGGAGGTGATCCCGACGCTGGAGAAGGCGGGCGGGACGCTTTGGTATGCGGTGCCCTATGAAGGGTTCGAGGCCTCCGATCATGTCGTCTACACCCATGCCTGCCCGAACCAGCATCTGCTGCCGCTGCTTGGCTGGGCCTTTGCGCGGCTCGGGCGGCGGGGTTTCCTGACCGGCTCGAATTACATCTGGGGCTGGGAGATGAACCGGCTTGCGCGGGACGTGATCCTCAGCGCCAGCGGCGAGGTTCTGGGCGAGCGTTACCTGCCGCTCGGCTCGCTGGATGTCGAGCGGATGATCAATGAGATCCGCGCGACCCGGCCCGACTTCATCCTCAACAACCTGATCGGCCCGTCGCAATACGCCTTCCTCGAGGCCTATCACAAGCTCGGACAGGAAGACGCGCATTTCCGCCCCGAGACCTGCCCGATCCTGTCGTGCAATCTGACCGAATGCGAGTTGCCCGCCATTCACCCGGACGCGGTCGAGGGTCTGGTCGCCGCCGGGCCCTATTTCCGGGGCGCGACCGGCTGGCCGCAGGCGCAGCGCAATTTCGGATCGTCGCATGAAGCCGCCGCATGGTCGTCGGTCTATCGCCTCGCAATTTTGCTGGCGGGGCATGAAGACGCCGCAGAACAGAGCCTCGCGCAGCTGTTGCACGATGCGCCGCAGGGCTCGGAAGGGATCGACCTGTCGACCCATCACACCGCCCTGCCCGTCCTGATCGCGCAGGTCGAGAACGGCGCCTTCGCGGTCCGCGAGCGGTTCGAGGCCGTCGCGGGCGATCCCTATCTCGCACGCGGTCGCAATCCGATCGCGCCCGGAGCGCCCCGGCTGAAGGTGGTCTCATGAAGCGCAAGATCCGCATCCCCGATCTCGGCGGCGCGCGCGCCTACATCCTGCATCGCCCCCACGCGACCGTGCAGGCGCTCGAGCGGCAATTGCGCGCGATCGGCCTGACGGTCGTGCATTGCTGGCCCGAACTGCCCGCGGAGGCTCTGTCGGGGGATTTCGTTTTCTTTGACGCCGATCAGGGCTATGACGAGCAATTTCCGTGGAAACCGGGCGAAAGCCCGATGCCGATGATCGCCTTGATCGGCACCGAAGCGCCCGGCCGGATCGAATGGTCGCTGGAGGCTGGCGCGCATGCGCAGATCCTGAAACCCGTGGGCGATGGCGGGGTCTATTCGGCGCTGCTGATCGCGCAGCTCGCCTTTGAAGCGCGGGCGCAGCTCTCGGGCGAAATCGCGGATCTGCGTCGTAGGCTCGATGAGCGCCAGACGGTGGTGCGGGCGGTCACGCTGCTCGCCGCGCGCGGCAAGAGCGAGGCCGAGGCCTATGATCAGCTGCGCCAGATGGCGATGGCCTGGCGCGTGACGTTCGAAGACGCCGCGCGCCGCATCGTCGCCAACCATGACGAACAAAGGAAGAGTGATGACCGACGCGACCTTGGCTGAGGGACCGGCCCGACCGCAAAGCGCCTTGCGCCGCCTGATGCGCCGCAAGCTCGCGCTGCTGGGCTTTGCGATCATCGCGATCGTGACGCTCGGGGCGATCTTCGCGCCGTGGATCGCCCCTTTCGAGCCGCAGGAGCAGATGTTCGACGGGCTGACGCTGGAAGGCTCGCCCATGCCGCCGGGCGAGAAGTTCTGGCTCGGCACCGACCTGCTGGGCCGCGACCTGTTCTCGCGCATCCTGTACGGTGCGCGGACCTCGCTGATCATCGGCGTGGTCGCCAACGGCCTCGCGCTGATCATCGGAACGCTGATCGGCGTCACCGCGGGCTATTTCCGCGGCTGGATCGGCGCGGTGCTGATGCGCTTCACCGATCTGATGATGGCATTTCCGGCGCTGCTGCTGGCGATCTGTCTTGCCGCGATCTTCACGCCGTCGCTGTGGATCGTCGCGATGGTGATCGCGCTGGTGAACTGGGTGCAGACGGCCCGCGTGGTCTTCACCGAGACCTCGGCGCTGGCCGAGCGCGAATTCGTCGCCGCCGAACGCACGCTGGGCGCAGGCACGCTGCGCATCCTGTTCCGCCATATCCTGCCGCATCTGGTGCCGATGATCATCGTCTGGGGCACGCTGGGGATTTCGACCACAGTGCTGCTGGAGGCGACGCTGTCCTATCTCGGCGTGGGTGTTCAGCCGCCGACGCCAAGCTGGGGCAACATCATCTTCGAGAACCAGACCTATTTCCAGGCGGCCCCGTGGCTCGTCTTCATCCCGGGCGCTGCGATCTTGCTGCTGGCGCTGTCCTTCAACCTCGTGGGCGACGCGCTGCGCGACGTGCTCGACCCGACGCAGAGAGGGCGTGAGTGATGCTGGCCTATCTGATCCGCCGCCTGATCCAGGCCGCCCTGATCCTGCTGGGCGTGTCCTTCATCACCTTCTTCCTGCTTTTCGTGCTGCCCGCCGACCCGGTGCGCCAGATCGCGGGCCGCTCGGCCACGCCCGAGACGGTGGCCAATATCCGCCACCAGCTTGGCCTCGATCAGCCCTTCATCGTGCAATACTGGCACTATCTGACCGGGCTGGCCCAAGGCGATATGGGGCGCAGCTACCTGCAGAAAACCGAAGTCGCGACCCTGATTGCCGCGCGTCTGCCTGCGACGCTTCTTCTGATGCTGGGCGCGATCGTGGCCGAGCTGATCATGGGACTTACGCTTGGCATCGTGGCCGCGATCCGGCGCGGCGGCGCGCTCGACCAGTCGCTGATGATCACCTCTTTCGTCGCGGTCTCGGCGCCGCAATTCGTGGTCGGCCTGCTCCTGCTCTATGTCTTCGCGGTCAAGCTGAGCTGGTTCCCGATCGGCGGCTACGGCAGCTTCTCGAACCTCGTGCTGCCTGCGCTGACGCTCGGGATCATGGGATCGGGCTGGTACAGCCGGATGATGCGCTCGAGCATGATCGACGTGCTGCGCTCGGATTATATCCGCACCGCGCGCGCCAAAGGTCTGCGGCGCTTCCGGGTGCTGGCACTGCACGCGATGCCCAACGCCATTCTGCCGATCATCGCGATGATCGGGATCGATATCGGTATCTTCATGTCCGGCATCGTCGTCGTGGAAAGCGTCTTCGGCTGGCCCGGTATCGGGCAGCTCGCCTGGCAGGCGATCCAGCGCGTCGACATTCCGATCATCATGGGCGTCACGCTCGTGTCCGCCTGCGCCATCGTGCTGGGCAACCTGCTGGCCGACCTGATCACACCTTTCATCGATCCGCGCATCAAGCTGCGCTGATCGCAATCAGATACCCCGGGCCAACCGGGGAGCGAACCAAAAGAAAAGTCCAACTGACGGAGAACACCTCAAATGAGCCTGATGAAAAACATCCTTGCCACAAGCGCGCTGTCGCTCTCGCTGGGTCTTGCCAGCTTCGCCTCGGCGCAGGACTACCAGCCCGATCCGAACGCCAAGCCCGGCGGCAATATCATCGTGACCTACAAGGACGATGTGGCCACGCTCGACCCGGCGATCGGCTATGACTGGCAGAACTGGTCGATGATCAAATCCGTCTTCGACGGTCTGATGGATTACGTCCCCGGCACCACTGAACTGCGCCCGGGTCTTGCCGAGAGCTACGAGATTTCCGACGACGGCACGACCTTCACCTTCAAGCTGCGCAAGGGCGTGAAATTCCACAACGGTCGCGAGATGACGGCCGAGGACGTGAAATACTCGCTCGACCGCGTCACCACCCCCGCGACCCAGTCGCCGGGTGCTGGCTTCTTCGGCTCGATCAAGGGCTATGACGCGATGGCGGATGGTTCGGCCACCAGCCTCGAAGGCGTGACCGTCGTCGATCCCAACACCGTCAAGATCGAGCTTTCGCGCCCCGACGCGACCTTCCTGCACGTGATGGCGCTGAACTTCGCCTCGGTCGTGCCGAAGGAAGCGGTCGACGAATACGGCACCGATTTCGGCAAGCATCCCGTGGGCACCGGCGCGTTCAAGCTGTCTGACTGGACCATCGGTCAGCAGCTCGTGTTCGAGAAGAACGCCGACTACTGGCGGTCGGGCGTGCCCTATCTCGATAGCATCACTTTTGAGGTCGGTCAGGAGCCGATCGTGGCGCTGCTGCGGCTGCAGCAGGGTGAGGTGGACGTTCCCGGCGACGGCATCCCCCCGGCGAAGTTCAACGAGGTGATGGACAATCCGGACGAGGCCAAGCGGGTCGTCGTGGGTGGCCAGCTGCATACCGGCTACATCACGCTCAACGTCCAGATGGAGCCCTTCGACAAGGTCGAGGTGCGTCAGGCGATGAACATGGCGATCAACAAGGACCGCATCGTTCAGATGATCAATGGCCGCGCCACGCCCGCGAACCAGCCGCTGCCGCCGTCGATGCCGGGCTATACCAAGGATTACGAGGGCTATCCCTTCGATCAGGAAAAGGCCAAGCAGATGCTCGCGGACGCGGGCTATCCCGACGGGTTCGAGACCGAGCTTTACGTGATGAACACCGACCCGAACCCGCGTATCGCGCAGGCGATCCAGCAGGACCTGTCGCAGATCGGCGTGAAGGTCGACATCAAGGCGCTGGCGCAGGCCAACGTGATCGAAGCAGGCGGCACGCCGAAGACCGCGCCGATGATCTGGTCGGGCGGCATGGCGTGGATCGCCGACTTCCCCGATCCGTCCAACTTCTACGGGCCCATCCTGGGCTGCGCGGGCGCGGTCGAGGGCGGCTGGAACTGGTCGTGGTATTGCAACGAGGAACTCGACGCGATGGCCACCGAGGCGGACTCGATCACCGATCCGGCCAAGCAGGACGAGCGCCTGCAGAAATGGTCCGACGTCTACATGAAGGTCATGGAAGATGCGCCGTGGGTCCCGGTCTTCAACGAGAACCGCTACACCATGAAGTCGGGCCGTATGGGGGGCGCGGATGCGCTCTATGTCGACCCGGTCTCGATCCCCGTGAACTACGACTACGTGTACGTGACGGAGTAAGCGCGCATGTGCAAAGCCTGTGACTATACGATCCATGGCGCACAGCACCATTTCGGCTGGGACAACTCGTTTGTCCCGGCCGAGACGGTGGCCCCGGGATCGACCATCGAATTCCACTGCCACGACAGCTCGGCCGGACAGCTCGGGCCGTCCTCGACGGTGGAAGACGTCAAGACGCTCGATTTCGGCAAGATCAACCCGGTCTCCGGCCCGGTCTATGTCGAAGGGGCGAAGCCCGGTGACGTGCTAAAGGTCACCATCGACAGCTTCACCCCGCGCGAGCAGGAAGGCTCCGCATGGGGCTGGACCGCGAACATCCCGGGCTTCGGCCTGCTGGCGGATCAGTTCGAAGATCCGGCGCTGACGATCTGGAAATACGACGCGGCCTCGCCCGACAAGGCGCTTTGGGGTAGCGAGGGCAAGGTGGGTCTCAAGCCGTTCTGCGGCACCATCGGCGTCGCCCCGGCCGAAAAAGGCCTGCATTCCATCGTGCCCCCGCGCCGCGTGGGCGGCAATCTCGACATTCGCGATCTGGCGGCGGGCACCACGCTCTATCTGCCGGTCGAGGTCGACGGCGCGCTGTTCTCGGTGGGCGACACCCACGCCGCCCAGGGCGATGGCGAGGTCTGCGGCACCGCGATCGAGAGCCCGATGAACTGCGTGCTCAGCTTCGATCTGATCAAGAACGAGACGCTGAAATTCCCGCGCTTCACCACGCCGGGGCCGGTCACGCGCCACCTCGACACGGCGGGCTACGAGGTCACGACGGGCATCGGCCCCGACCTGATGTCGGGCGCACGCGATGCGGTCTCGGGCATGATCGACCTTCTGTGCGCACAGCGCGGCATGTCGGCGGTCGATGCCTATATGCTGGTCTCGACCTGTGGCGATCTGCGCATTTCCGAGATCGTCGATATGCCCAACTGGGTCGTCAGCTTCTATTTCCCGAGAAACGTGTTCGAATGATCGAAATGAAACAAACGCAAGCCGGGGCTGTCACGGCCCCGGAGCCCGCCCAGCCGGTGCTCTCCGTCGAAGGTCTCACGATCTCCGTGCGCTCGGAGGGGCACGAGCGGGCGCTGGTGAGCGATCTGAGATTCACGCTGGCGCGCGGCGAGACCATCGCCATCGCGGGCGAGAGCGGCTCGGGCAAATCGCTCACCTCTCTGGCGATCATGGGGCTGTTGCCGCCCCCTGCCCTGCGGGTCAGCTCCGGCGCGATCCGCTTCCAGGGAGAAGACCTCACCCGCCTGCCCGAAAGCCGGATGCGCGCGATGCGCGGCAACCGCATCGCGATGATCTTTCAGGAGCCGATGACGTCGCTCAACCCGGTGCTGAGCATCGGCCTGCAACTTTCCGAGGCGATCCGCGCGCATGAGCCGGTCTCGAAACGCGAGGCCCGCGCCCGCGCACTCGAGGCGTTGCGCCGCGTGCGTATCTCCGAACCCGAACGCCGGATGACCCAATATCCGCATGAGCTGTCCGGCGGCATGCGGCAGCGCGTGATGATCGCGATGGCGCTGGCGCTGCGCCCCGACGTGCTGATCGCCGACGAGCCGACCACCGCGCTTGATGTGACGGTGCAACGCGAGGTGCTCGACCTGCTGCGCGATCTGCAAAGCGAGATGGGCACCGCAATCATCCTGATCACACATGACATGGGCGTGGTCGCCGAGATGGCCGAGCGCGTCATCGTCATGAAACAGGGTCAGGCGGTCGAGACGGGCGCTGTCTCTCAGATTTTCACCGCCCCGCGCGAGGCCTATACGCAAGACCTTCTGGCCGCGGTGCCGCGCATGGGCGATGGCAGCGGTGCTGCGGGCGCGTCCCCGGATGCGAAACCCGTGGCCCGGCTGCGCGACGTGAAAGTGCATTTCGACATTCGCGGCGGGATCCTGTCGCAGGTCACGCATCGCGTCCACGCGGTCGAGGGTGTCAGCTTCGACATCATGGAGGGCGAGACGTTTTCGCTTGTGGGTGAAAGCGGCTGCGGCAAATCCACTATCGCGAAGGCGCTGACCGGTCTCGTGCCGCATCAGGGCCGGATCGAGGTCGCGGGCCACACGATGGGCGGCCTGAGCAGCGCGAAGATGAAAGAGATGCGCCGCGACGTGCAGATCGTGTTTCAGGACCCGATGGCTGCGCTCGATCCGCGGATGCGCGTGGGCGATCTGGTGGCCGAGCCGCTGGTCATTCACGGCATCGGCACGCCAGAGGAACAGCGCGAGAAAGTCGCGGGCCTCTTCGAGCGCGTTGGCCTCACCCGCGATCAGCTCGACCGTTATCCCCACGAGTTCTCGGGCGGTCAGCGGCAGCGGATTTGCATCGCCCGCGCGCTGGCGCTGCAACCCAAGCTGATCATCGCGGATGAGAGCGTCTCGGCGCTGGATGTGTCGGTGCAGGCGCGGGTGCTGGACCTCCTGGAGGCGCTGAAACGCGAATTCGGCATCGCCTATCTGTTCATCAGCCATGACATGGCGGTGGTCGAGAATATCTCGGACCGGATCGCGGTGATGTATATGGGCCAGATCGTGGAGATGGGCACGCGCGCGCAGATTTTCGGCGCGCCGCAACATCCCTACACCAAGCGCCTGATGGCCGCCGTGCCGATCCCCGATCCCGACAAGGTGCGCGAGCCCACGCCGCGCCTGTCCGGCGAGGTCCCGAGCCCGGTCTACAAGCTGGGCACCGGACCGCAGCGCCTGATGCTGCGCAATCTCGGAGACGGGCATCTCGTGGCGGATAGCGACCGTCCCGCGATGCCAACCGGAACGGCGGCTGAATAACCCGAAATCGCGCACAGGGCGGGCGGCAAATCTCCGCGCCGCCCTGTGCTTTCAAGGCCGTTTTCGGGCTGCAAACCGCAGCCCCTTCTCAAGGCCATTCATAGTCGGCAAAGCAAAAGCGACATCCACCCCGTCTCTTTTCCGCAACACCCCGAACACCCCACCAAATCATTGATGCAAATCAAAGAAAGCTTCCGGGCCGAAGCTTAGCGCGGTGAGTGAAGTCCGTGCGAGGGAACTTCTGAAACGCGCCGAGGCAAACGCACGGACAGGTTGTCAGTTGGATCACGTAAAGAGTGGCTTGATTGACGTGCGATTTCTATCGTCGCGTTTGCCTTTGGGAATGGGGACAAAGAATGTCGAATACACTACTCACCAATTTGAAACGCACCGTAGCGCCGGCGGCTTTGCTGCTGTGCCTCGGGACTCCGGCCTGGTCGGGCACCTTTGATGACGCGCCCGTCATCAGCGTGACCGGCGACGGTCTTATCTTCTCCGATCCGGCGGAAGGTGTCCTGCCTCCCGGGCTCAAGGCCGTCACGGGCGAGGTCAACGCCAACTTTGACAACACGGACAATCCGAAAGGTATCACCAACTGCCTGATGGCGAATACGCCGGACTTTACCTGCACGGCCCCTCCCGGTTCGGGCAAGCGCGTGAAGACGCAACTGACCGGCCCGACGCCGATGGATATCATGCTCTCGACGCAATCGAGCGGCGGCACCACGGAATACTACACCTACGGCAAGACCTCGAACCTCACCGGCGCCCGTATTCTGGCCTTCAAGGTTCAGCTCGGCACCGGCTCGGGTGACAGCTTCACCCCTTTCGATACGGCCGATCCCCAGTACGCGGCACTCTTCGATCCCGATTACAACTCGAAGTTCAACCTGCCCGACGGGCTCTTCGGGGATGGCGGTCAGGAAGAGGCAGGCATCGGCTTCTTCGACAGCACCTCCGCCGAGATGACCATTGCGAACCACGCCAACACGCTCGACGCGACGAACCTGTCGAACAGCGTTCTGGCCACCTATTTCGGCAACTCGCTGATCGACAACAGCATGCTGCCGAAAGCGATCTTCTGGGACGCGACCGGCACGGCCGTCGCCTCGGACGAGGCCCAGCTCATCGCGTGGTACAACCTGAGCGCCGGCCAGTGGCAATACGGCAATCTGGGCGTCGACAGCTCGACCTATCTGGATGACAAGCTGCAGGCGATGGCCGACTCGCTGGGCGTGACGGTCGCGGATCTCGGCTATACCGGCGGCGGCGCGGTGCCCGCCGATATCGTCGCGGCGATGCAGGCCAATGGCCTCTACACGCAGGACGTGGTCGAGGATCTTCGCAACCTGAACCTGAACTACATCATCGATCTCGGCGATGTCGCAGGCAACAACGTCACGATGCGCATCGCGCCGATCTTCGCGCCGATCGTCGAGCAGACCGCGACCCGCTACCAGTTCGCAACCGCCGGGCGCCTCGATGCGGCCGCCAACATCCCCTATCTCGATATCGGGAATGCGGCGACCTATCAGAGCGCGATCAGCGACATCATGGCGATCACGGATCCGGTCGCGCGCAACGACATGCTCGAGACGACGGGCTACAGCTTCCTGCCCGCCTTCGGCGCTGTCGGCTTCGAGTTCGGGCAAAACATCACGAAAGGGATCGGTCGTCCGGTTGCGCAGACGCAGAACGGATCGGTCACGCTTTCGACGATGGGCGGGCCGACCTCGTGGAAGATCGGGGACGGCACTTATGCCTTCGTCTCGGCGGGCGCGCAGAAAGCCAATTACGACCGCACCACCAATGCGATCGGCTACGACGTCAAATCGCATTACATGATGCTGGGCGGCGAGAAATTCATCGGCAATCAAGTCTCGGTCGGCCTCTTCGGCGGCTACTCGGACGGCACCTCCGATGCCGATCAGAGCCGTGGCAGCATCGATGGCTCCGGCGGCTTCGTCGGTGGCTTCGTGCGGACGGCCTTCGGCAATGGCGGCGCGGCGCAGTTCGTGATCGGCTATCAGGATCTTTCCTACGACATGAGCCGCAATGTCATGGGATCGACCGCACGGGCGAGCACGGATGGCCATCAGGTCTTCGGCGCGATCGATGCCGAGTACATGTTCGGCCAAGATCGTCTTCGCTTCGGCCCGACGGGTTCGCTCGAAATGTATCACCTCTCGGTGGACGGCTTCGACGAAACCGGCGCGGGCGCGTGGAACCTGTCCGTCGGGGATCAATCCGGCACCGTGACCGTCGCCTCCGCCGGGATGCGTGGCCAATATGCGCTGTCTTCGAGCGCACAGGCCCCGACCCTGTCCGGTGCGATCAAGTACAACAAGGTCAGCGGCGACGATCAGCTCGTTCAGACCGCCTTCGTCGGGCTGCCCTCCAGCGCAACCCCGGTCGACGGCTTCGACATGAACTGGGTGACTGCGGATGTCGGGATCGACGTGCCGCTCGGCCAGACCGGGAAGTTCTCCTCCAGCCTGCATGCCGGGATCTCGGGGACCTTCTCAAGCGACTATGAGAGCCACGCGCTGCAGCTTTCCTTCAACGCGAAGTTCTGAGCGCTCACAGGCCTAAACGAAGACACCGCGGCGCTTTTCGGCGCCGCGGTGCATTTCTTTTAGCAGGTTAGTCGCTTTCGCAGAGGGCGTCACCCCTCCATCCCGATCCGTTCCCGGCGCAGCGTCGACGCCCCGGATTTCGCATGGCTGGCGATCTCTTCCATCGGGGCGAACCAGACGTCGCCTGCCTCCACCGCGCGCTCCAGCAGACGCTCCATCTCGCGCCAGCGCGCCAGACGGCCCGTCAGGAACGGGTGCAGAACCGGCATCCAGAACCCGCCGGCCTCGTGCATCGCGTCGAATTCCTCGGCGAAGGCGCGGATGCCGTCGGAAGGCGCGCGGATCGGCATCAGGTAGTCGATCTCGCCGAAATGCGCGAAGGGCGGCCAGTCATCGGTGCCCCAATGCGGCGGCACCTCGATCAGGCTGCCTTTCGGCGTCTCGACCAGATAGGGCAACTCATCGGCCATCATCGAGCTGTCATAGAGAAACTCGTGCTCGATCAATCGGTTGAGCATCGCGGGCGTGAAGGAATAGACTGGGGCGCGATAGCCGCGCGGCTTGCGGCCCGTCATCGTGACATGGACCTCGAGCGCGCGTTCGAAAAGCTCCGCCTCGCGTTCGTCAGAATGCTCCATCGGGTCTTCGTGCATCCACGAATGATGCCCGATCTCGTGCCCCGCCTTCAGGATCGTCTCGACGGTCTCGGGGTAGTTCTGCATCACCCAGGCGGGCATGAAGAAGGTCTGGGTCAGCCCCAGACGGCGATAGGTCTCGAGGATGCGCGGCACGGCGACCGTCGGCCCGTAACGGCCCATCGAGATCGGCTGCAGGCGCAGTTCGGCGTCCTCGGGCCGCGCGGTGCGGATCAGCGAATCCGCGTCGATATCGAAGGTCACGCAGGCGGCGCTGCGCTTGCCCTCGGGCCAGGTGATCGGGTTGAGAAACATGTCACTCTCCGCTCAGGAAGGATCGGCAGGCACCGGGAGCGTCACCGAGAACAGCGCCACGAGATCGTTGCGCAGCCAGGTCTCGATCTCGTCCCGGCGCGCGGCGTCGGTGGAAATGAACTGGATGAAACGGGCGTTTTGCAGCTGGAACAGCGCCCGGCCCAGATGGAGCGGGTTCAGATCGGCGCTGAGCCGCCCGTCCCGCTGCATCGCCTCGATCCGGCGCACCAGCACCGAGGCAAGCTGTTCGTCGAGCTTGAAATAGGCCTTGGAAAGCTGCGTCCCCGCCTCGATCGTCACCGCCGCGATGACCTGACGCCAGATGTCTTTCTCCAGCGTCTGCATCGCGTGAACCATGATCTCGTGCGCGAACGCCACCGTCAGCTCGACGAGATCTGCCTCCGGTCCGGGCAGCGTCGTATCGAGCCGTTCCAGCAGTTGTTTGTCGCTTTCGATCACCAGAGCGAGCAGCACCCCGGCCTTGGTTCCGTAGTAGTTATGGACCGTCACGCCCGAGACGCCGGCAGCCACCGCGATCGCCTCGATCGTCGTCTTGTCATAGCCCTTCTCGCGAAAAAGCTCTTTGGCCGATGTGACGATGCGGTTGCGACGGTCTTGTTTTTGTTGGGCGCGCAGGTTGCTCACTAAGTCCTCCTAGGGTTGCGAACAGTTTTCGGCAATTGGCCATCTTTGGTCAAGACAAATTTTTTATTGCATAAAAGTTTTTATCGAATAAAGTTTTTGTACAAGATCAAGAATCCATACCGACAGCGAGGTCCGCTTATGCGCTCCGTACTCAAACTCGCCGCCGCCTCCGCGGTCGCCCTCTCCGCGGGCAGCCTCTCCGCTGCCGCCGCTGAAACCGTCAATGTCGGGGTCTGCGTCTCCTGGCCGGGCTATGCCATGCTCGAAGTCGCCAAGGAAAAGAACCTGATCCCCGATTACGACCTGAACATCACGATCTTCGAAGATCCGCTGGGCGGTCATGCCGCCCTCGCCGCGGGTCAGCTCGACGTCTATGGCTGCACCGCCGATTACACGCCGCTGGTCGTGGATCGCGGCACCGATGTGGTGAACGTGGCCCAGCTCAACCCCTCCTACGGGGTCGATCACGTCATCCTCGCGCCCGACACCGAGCCCGCCGACCTGCCCGGCAAGAAGGTCTCGGCCCCGCAGGCCTATATCGGTCAGCTGCTGATGGGGATCTGGCTCGATTCCGAGGGCATCACCCCCGATCAGGTCGAGTGGGTGAACCTCAATGCCGATGAAGCCGTCGGTCCGATGATGTCGGGCGATCTGTCGGCTGCCTACATGTACGAGCCGTGGATCTCCAAGGTCTTGGAGGCCAAGCCCGGCGCGCGATCCATCGTGAACACCGCCGATCCGGAGATGCTGAAGACCGGGATCTTCATGGATGCTCTGTATATGAACAAGAACTTCATCGCCAATGACCGCGAGGCGGCTCTGGCCGTGCTGAAAGCGCGTTGGGAAGGGCTGGCCTACTGGAACCAGCACACCGAAGAGACCAACAAGATGCTCGCCTCGTTCCTGCAATGGCCCGAGGAAGATATCGGCTACGTCATCGGGACCAACGGCAAGTCCTTCGAGGGCGGCATCTACATGATGGACTTCGACGAATCCGCCCGCCTGTGCGGCGTGCTCGACGGCGAAGGCCCGCTTGGCATGGCCAACGGTTCGATGGTCGACTCGATCGCGATGACCAATGACTGGTGGATCAAGCTCGGTCTGATGGAAAACAAGATCGACGCGTCGAAAGGCATCGACTGCTCGCTGATGGGCGATCTGGTCGAAGCCGGTTACCGCCAGAGCCTGAGCGCACACTAAACCCCTCGGGAAGCGCCGATCCCCGGCGCTTCCCTTCCCCCAAGCCGGAGCATCTACCTTGAGCGCCCGACCCACTCCCTTTCTCCAGCTGCGCAAGCCCGTGAGCCGCCGTCAGAAGCTGCTTTCCGCGCTCGCCATCTGGGTGCTGTTCTTCGGTATCTGGATCGTCGCCTCGGCCAGCGGTCTGGTGAACCCGCTTCTCGTCCCCGCCCCGCAGCAGGTCTTCGCGACCACCTTCGATCTGTTCTTCAGCCGCGCCTTCGGCAGCGACGTCCTGATCTCCATCAGCCGCGTGCTGATCGCCTTCGCGCTGGCAAGTGCCGTGGCGGTGCCGCTGGGCGTGATGATGGGCTCCTTCCCCGCGATCGAGGCCTTCTTCGCCCCCTTCGTCTCGGCTTGGCGCTACCTCCCCGCGCCGTCCTTCATCCCGATCCTGCTGATGTGGTTCGGGACCGGCGAGGCGCCGAAACTGGCGCTGCTGTTCCTCGGCGTGATCTTCTTCCTGATCACCCTGATCATGGATCACACCAAGAATGTGCGCGAGGAGCTGGTCGAGACCGCCCTGACGCTGGGCGCACCGCGCCACAAGGTCGTGGCCCGGGTGATCTTCCCCGCCGTGCTGCCCGATATCGTGACCGCGATGCGCCAGATGCTGGCGATGACCTGGACCTATCTGGTGATCGCCGAGATCGTCGCCTCCACCACCGGTATCGGCGCGATGATGATGCGCGCGCGGCGCTTCCTGAACACCGATGAGATCCTGTCGGGGATCGTCGTGATCGGGGTGCTGGGGCTGCTCTTCGACCTCACTTTCTCCGCCCTGCACCGCTGGGCCTTCCCCTATCTGAGAAAGGCGTGACCATGAGTGCCGAAACCGCATTGGAAATCCGCGAGATCTCGAAGGAATTCGAGCTCTCGGGCGGGCGTAAGCTGGTCGCCGTCGAGGGCGCGGGCTTCACAGTCGAACGCAACTCGATCTGTGTCCTGCTCGGCCCGTCGGGCTGTGGGAAATCGACGATCCTGCGCATGATCGCAGGGCTCGAGACCCCGAGCGGCGGCGAGATCGTCATCGGCGGCCGCCGCGTCGAGGGGCCGGGCCGCGACCGGGGCATGGTCTTTCAGGCCTATACCTCCTTCGACTGGCTGACGGTGCGCAAGAATGTCGAGTTCGGGATGCAGATCAACGGTGTCCCGGCCGCCGAGCGTCGCGAACGCGCGGAACGTTTCATCAATCTCGTAGGGCTCGGGAAATTCGCCGAGGCCTACCCGTCGCAGCTCTCGGGCGGGATGCGTCAGCGCGTGGCGATCGCCCGCACGCTGGCCAACGACCCGGAAGTGCTGCTGATGGACGAGCCCTTCGGTGCGCTCGATGCCGAGACCCGCTGGCTCATGCAGGAGCTGATGATCGACGTCGCCGAGAAGACCAACACGACGATGGTGATCGTCACCCACGATCTGGAGGAGGCGATCTTCCTCGCCGACAAGATCGTCTTTCTCTCGAGCCATCCGGGCCGCGTGAAAGAGGTGATCGTGCCCGAGTTCAAGCAAGGCACCCGCATCGCCGACAAGGAAAGGGCCGTGAAACTCGACGGCTACTCCGATCTGGAGGCCCATCTGATGCGGCTGATGCGAGAGGAAGGACGCGGCAAGGAATGAGCGTGACATTCGACTTCACCGGCAAGACCGTTCTGGTCACCGGCGCTTCGAGCGGGATCGGCTATGGCATTGCCGAAGGCTTCGCGCGCGCGGGCGCCGATCTGATCATCCTGTCCGAGACCGAGACTATCTATGACGCCGCCGAAAGCCTGCCCGGCGAGGTCCGCGCGATCCGCTGCGATATCGCAGACGCCGCGATGGTGACCGAAGCGCTGGCCGATATCGAACGCGTCGATGTGCTGGTGAACAATGCAGGCCTCGAACGCCCCACCCCGCTCAACGGTGCGAACCCGTTGGGCAACGCCACCTTCGAGCGGATCGTAGCGATCAACATCACCGGCACGCAGAACGTGACCGACGCGCTGATCTCGCGCATCCCCGAAGGCGGGCGCATCGTGAACACCGCCTCGATCTGGGCGCGCACCGCCGTGCCGGGCTTTTCGGCCTATGTCGCGAGCAAACACGCGCTTCTGGGCCTGACCCGGACATGGGCGCAGGAACTGGGGCCCCGCGGCATCCGCGTCAACGCGATCTGCCCGGGCTGGGTGAAAACCGGACCGGCGGCCAATTCGCTGCGGGAACTGGCGCAATCCAGCGGGCGCAGCGAGGCCGAGGTCGAAGCCGAGATCATGGCCGCACAGGCGA
The DNA here is from genome assembly GCF_002020115.1 of Thioclava sp. DLFJ5-1. Taxonomy (NCBI): domain Bacteria; kingdom Pseudomonadati; phylum Pseudomonadota; class Alphaproteobacteria; order Rhodobacterales; family Paracoccaceae; genus Thioclava; species Thioclava sp. DLFJ5-1. The sequence goes on from NZ_MPZU01000002.1 coordinate 658,861, forward strand.
TCGATGGGCTGATGGTGCCCGCCGATATGGCCGATCCCTACATGTTCCTCGCGTCCGAGGCAGGCGCGAATATCACCGGTCAGGCGCTCAACGTCGACCGCGGCGAGGTAATGTCATGAGCCTTCAGGGAAAAGTCGCGCTGGTCACCGGCGGCTCGCGGGGGATCGGACGCGCCATCGCACTGGCGCTGGCCGAACAGGGCGCGAAAGTCGCCTTCTGCCATCCCGACGATGCGCAGGCGCATGACACGCTGGCCGAGCTTCAAAAGCTGACCGAGGCGGAATCTCTGCCCGCCGATGTCTCCGACGAGGCACAGGTCGAGGGGATGTTCGACGCGGTGATGGCGCGCTTCGGGCGGATCGACATCCTCGTGAACAACGCGGGCATCCTGCGCGAAAGCCCGATTGCCGAGACGAAGATCGACGAATTCGACCGGGTGATCGCGGTGAACCTGCGCGGCACTTTTCTCGCGTCGCGCGCCTTCGTGCGCCGGGCCGAGGAAGGTCGGATCATCAATATCGCGAGCGATCTGGGCTTTCTGGGTCGCGAGGAAATGTCCGCCTATACCGCCTCGAAAGGTGCGATCATCGCGCTGACCCGGACGCTGGCGCGCGAGCTGGCGCCAAAGATCCTCGTCAACGCCATCGCGCCGGGCTCGATCGAGACCGATATGACGAGCCCCGCCTCGATGAGCCCCGAACAGCTGGCAATCGACATGGCGACGCCGCTCGCCCGGTTCGGCCAGCCTGAGGATATCGCCGCGATGGCCTGCTATCTCGCAGGCCCGCAGAGCAATTTCATCACCGGTCAATGCTTCGGCGTGAACGGTGGCAGTGTCATGACCTGACAGGAGCGACCCCATGTCCAGCGATTCCTATTTCCACCCGGTTTCCGGCTTCGATCTGCCGCGCTTTGCGGGCGTGCCGACCTTCATGCGCCTGCCGCATGTCGAACTCGACAATCCGCGCCTGAAGGATGTGCAGGTCGGGTTCATCGGCAGCCCCTGGGATTCCGGCACCACCAACCGTCCCGGCCCGCGCCACGGGCCGCGCCAGCTGCGCGATCTCTCGACGATGATCCGGGCGCAGAACGGCGCGACCGGCGTGCGCCCCTTCGAGATGGTCAACTGCGCCGACCTCGGCGACGTGGCCCCGAACCCCGCCGACATTCAGGATGCGATGGACCGGATCACCCGGTTCTTCGAGACCGTCCGCGCCCATGGCATCCGCCCGATCACGGCGGGTGGCGATCACCTCAACTCGCTGCCGATCCTGCGCGCGCTGGGCACGCCCGAGCCGCTCGGCATGGTGCATTTCGACAGCCATACCGACCTGTTCCACAGCTATTTCGGCGGCAACATGTACACCCACGGCACGCCGTTCCGCCGCGCCATCGAAGAAGGTCTCCTAGACCCGAAACGCGTGGTGCAGATCGGCATTCGCGGCTCGACCTATGACAGCGAGGATCGTGATTTCGCCGATAGCGTCGGCGTGCGCGTGATCCCGATCGAGGAATTCCACGCTCGCGGCGTCGAGGATGTGATGGCCGAGGCGCGCGAGATCGTCGGCTCCAAGCCCACCTATCTCTCCTACGATATCGACTTCATCGACCCGGCCTTCGCCCCCGGCACCGGCACGCCCGAGGTTGGCGGCCCCAATTCCTATCAGGCGCTGCAGGTGATCCGCCTGCTCGACGGGGTCAACATCGTCGGCGCCGATCTGGTCGAGGTCTCCCCGCCCTTCGACGCCTCCGGCGCGACCGCTTTCCTTGGCGTCTCGGTGATGTTCGAGATCCTGTGCCAGATGGCGGTGCGCATAACCCGCGGGTGATCGCCGCGCCGCCGCTCAGCCCACGCGGCGCATACCCTTCGCGTGGGTGCGATAGACCGGGGTCATGTTGTTGTCGAGGCTTGCGCCAAGGTCGAGATCCGCCTCTTGCAGCCGGACGACCTCTTGCAGGGCGAGGCCGAGATAGCGCGCGATTTCCTGCGTCGAGAGCCCGAGGTCGCTCAGCGCAGAGACTTCCAGCGCGCGATCCGGCCCCGTTTCCTCTGCGCGCGCGCCCGACAAAGGCCAGGGAATGGTCTTCGTCGCGCGGCTGTCCTGCCGTGGCTTACGCGGCAGCGGGAGAAGGTCAGGGCTGTTTTCTGGGGTGATCCAACGAAACATCCGCACACTCCTTCGAGCTTGGCTATGAGGCCCGTTCAGCTAAACCGCATCCGGCCCGCCGCGCCATTGACCGCCGTCAATGCGAACCGCGCAGACCCGGTTCGGTGCGCTCTCTGGGCAGGGTTTTGCCAATCCACGCAGGGCGCCCGGAGGGGCAACACGTCTTTTCACACTTCAGGCACTGAACTGGGTCGGAGCGCGGACCGAAACCCGAGCGCTGATGCGCAACCTGCGACAAGGGTGGCAGCCTGCGCGGTCATGGCTGCGATTGACGCCCAATAATGCCGCGCGCGCCGCGCGGGTGTATACTTAGATATTCGCGGAGGGTTGGGGCTACCTCACCCGTTCGAGTCTGCTCGAAGAGCCTTTCGCGAAACCCGCCGGCCACCGCGCGTCTGTCCCCAAGGCTCGGCCGGCGGGGCCGTTTTCATGCGCGTTTCAAAACTCCGCCGATGGCGCACTGCAGGTCAGTCAGCGCGCCACGATACGCAATATTATTGCGCGAAATGCCTCTCATATTTCGGAAATCTACATTTCTCTACAATTTCTCGCCTGACAGATGGCCCCTGAGGCGGCAAGATTCCTGCAGTCACAAAAGACGCGTGTTGCCCGACCACTGCCATCGATCGGGGGGCATAAAGGGGGGGAATATGTTCAATACTCAGGCCATACGGCCGCAAGTCGACGCGAAATGCGAGGACTGCATCGCGCGCCAGACAGGACTTTGTAGCGCCTTCGAGAGCGAAGCGCTCCTCGATTTTGCGCATCGCAGCTACCGTGAAACCTATCACCAGGGGGCCGAGATCGCGGCTCAGGGCGAAGTGGCGGAACGGGTCGGCATCGTCGCCTCCGGGCTGGTGAAGGTCGTCGTTCTGACCGAAGGCGGGGACGAATACGTTCTGCAAATCCTGCGCGCGGGGCACCTGATCGGGGATCCGGACCGCGAGGTGAACGGGTTTTCCAGCGAGGCCGCCACCGACACCGCGATCTGCTGGATGGCGCGCCAGACATGGCACAATTTCCTGCAAACGCATCCGCAGATTTTCCGGGGCTGCCTGTCGGCGCTGAACCGTCAGTTCGAGGAGCTGCAGTTGAGCGTCGTCAAAATGCGCGGGCGCAGCACCGTGCAGCGGCTCGCGCTTTGGCTGATCGAACAGCTCCCCGGAGCGCCCGACGGCAGCACACCGCAAATTCGCATCGTGCTGACCCGGCGCGATCTGGCTTCGCTGTTGGACATGACGGTGGAGACCCTGTGCCGCGCACTGCACCAGATCGAAGAGCGCGGCGCGATCCGCCTGCTTGCGCCCGACCATCTCGAGGTCAGGGATCTCGGACGACTGCGTCGGCTTGCCAAATACCAGAATGAGCGGATCGGCGCGGCCCTTGCCGAGCCCGATCCCGCACCGCGCCTGTCTCAACGCGAGACATGGTCCCGGGGCGGAAAAGCCCCCGTCTCAAAGCTCAGGTCCGAGGGACATGCACCCGGGCGCACACCGGACTTTGCCACACGCGGAGGGCAGCGATAGAACGAGGAAGCGCCGGCTCGGAATGTCTCGGTGGATCACACATCGCGCAACCTGCATTGATCGTGGTCAATGCGCGCGGCCTCACGCGCGGCAAAGCTCGCGATGTGTCAGATCACATCCCGGGAGGCCCCTATGCCACGCAAATCCGACGCGACCGCCCGCACCAGCGCGGGCTATGCTGACCTCGTGAAACGCCTGCTACCGCCAGACGGGCCGGACCCGGCACTGCTTGGCCCGATCGTCGCGATGCAAACTCAGGCGGCCGATCGCATGTTGCAACTCAATCAGGAATGGCTGCGCTTCACGACCGATCGGATTACCTGCGACCGCGCCCTGCTCGCCAGTCTTTCCAATCCCGGCGATCCCGCTGCAATCGCCTCCGCCTGGTCGGAGTTCTACTCCGGCGCGCTCGACGATTACTCCGCGCTCTATCGCCGCCTCTGGGGGCAATATGCCGAGGAGATGACGGAGGCGGTGTTCGACAGCCAGAAACAGGCGCAGGACTTTTTCATGACCGCGATGCAAGGCGGGGGGATCGGCGAGAAACGCCACGCGACGCCGGTCTGAGCAACCGCAATTGGAGGGTCGGATCTGCCTCTCAGCGGCGGCCCCGGCATGTATCGTTTTTTTTGCGATTTTTCGTTTTTCCTCCACGTCGGGACACGAGACCGAGTATGATTTCATGAGTAATGGGGGCGTGGTGCCAAACGCGAAATGAGGTGGCGCCAGTGGTAAATTCCAAACGCGAAGAGACCGGATCGAAGACGCATGCCTCGCGCGCGGCGCTCGCCGAAGGTCTGGGAGACATGATCTCGTTGATGCCGATCCCGGTCGCGGTGTTCGACACCGCGACGCGTCTGGTTGCGACCTCGGCAGCGTTTCAGAAGAGCTACAGCACCGATCTCTCCGATGTGAGCGAACCGGGTGACGGCGACCTGCTGCCCTGGCTACCAGAGGGCTACCCCGCCGCACGCGACAAGGCGCTCGCCGGAGAGGTCGTGCAATGCGACGAGAGCCGATCCACACTCCCCGATGGGCGTGTGATCCGGAACCGCTGGATCACCGCCCCGATCCGTCGCGACGGCGGCATCGCCGGGATCATTCTCATCATCGAGGATATCAACGCCGGGAAGGACTCGCAGCGGCCGACCGCCCTGCGCCTGGAACGGATCGCCGACGCGATGGATGCCGCCGGGATCGCCCTGTTCGAGGTGGATTTCGACCGTGACGCGTTCCTCGCAACCGAGTCCGCCCGGCAGCTTCTGGAGACGCCGCAGGTACCCGACAGCTACGAGAAATGGCTCGCCCTCGCCGCGCCGGAGGATCGTGCGCAGTTCGACGCGGTCTATCGCGCGGCGCTGGACCCCACCGGCAGCCGAAAATTCTCGATCGAGTTCAAGCTCGCCAATAGCGCCGAGCCCAAAGTGATCGAGTTGCGCGGCAATATCCGGTTCGACGAAACCTGCGATCCGCCCCGCCCGCTAGGCGCCGTCGGCGCGATCCTCGATCGCACGGAGCGCGCGCGGATATCGGAGGCGCTGGTGCAGGCGCAGCGGCTGGAAACCGTGGGCCGAATGGCGGGCCTGATTGCGCATGATTTCAACAACTTGCTGACCGTCATCCTGTCCAATTTGGAGCTCGCATCGCGCGCGGAGATGGCCGAGATCGCGCGCGACCACCTGGAACGCGCGATCGACGCGACGCAGATCGGTGCGGGGTTCAATCAGCGGCTTCTGGCCCTTGCCGGGGCGCGGACGCCCAAACCGGTGCGCTTCGGGCTCGATGCGCAGCTCGCCGAGACTTGGACGTTGCTCGAGCGTGTGCTGGGCGAACAGGTGCATCTGCGTCTCTTGCCCGGCGCCGATCATGGCCAGATCTACATGGATCGCGGAGAGTTGGACGGCGCGCTGCTCAATCTCGTCATCAATGCGCGCGACGCGATGACGGCCACCGGTACGATCACCATTCAGACCGGCTGCGCGCGGTTTGACGCGCATCAGGCCGCCGAGATCGACGGCGCGCGGCCGGGCTGTTTCCTCACGGTGAGCGTGACCGATACCGGACAGGGCATGACGCCGGACGTGCGCAGACAGGCTCTCGATCCGTTTTTCACCACCAAACATGCGCAGGTCGGCAACGGTCTCGGCCTGACCAGCGTGGCGAGTTCGGTCGCGCGGGCGGGCGGGTTCCTGCATATCGACACGGCACCCGACAAAGGCACCACGATCACGCTGTATCTGCCCGAGACCGAGGGGGAGCCCACGCCCGCGCCTGCCGACCATCGCGACGCGCTGCGAATGGGAGATGGTCAGCTGGTGCTGGTGGTCGAGGACGATCCGCTTGTGCGCGAGGCGGTTCTCGACCGGCTGGAGGCTCTGGGCTACGCGGTGATCGAGGCCGCGAACGCGTCCGAGGCGCTGGAGCAGATCGAGGCGGGCGAGCCGGTCGAACTGCTGTTTTCCGACGTCGTGCTGCCCGGCACCTTTTCCGGCTTCGACCTTGTCGATCGCGCCCGCGCCCGCGATCCCGCATTGCCCGTGCTTCTGACCTCTGGCCACACGTCCGAGCATTTCTCCGGGCGCCCCGAAGCCGAACGCGAGGTGGAATTGCTCACGAAGCCCTATTCTCTCTCGACGTTGAGTGCGGCGGTCGCGCGTGCGCTCAAGCCGGAGGGACCTCCCCCGTGATCTGGCCGGTGAAGACATAGCCCACGCCGCGCACGGATCGGATCATCCGATTGGCATCATCCGCCGGTTCGATCTTGCGCCGAAGCCGGGCAATATGGGTATCGATGGTCCGGTCATAGGGCGACCAGTCGCGCCCGTGGAGCACCCGGTTGATGTCGTCGCGCGAGAGGACCTGCTCCGGGCGGCTGAGGAACAACTCAAGCAGTTTCGCCTCCGTTCCGGTCAGATCCTCACGGCGACCGTCATTATGCTCGATCACGCCGTGACGCAGGTCGATACTGCTGTGATCGATGCGCAGCCGCTCGCGCGGCACGTTGCGGGTCCGATAGCCATCGAGCACCCTGCGGATGCGGATCGCGACCTCGCGCGCGGCGAAGGGTTTGACGATGTAGTCATCCGCCCCCGCCTCCAGACCGCGTACCCGGTCGAGCGGTTGCCCTTGCCCGGTGATGAAGATGACGGGAATATTGCTGCGCCCGCGCAGGACACGCGCGAGTGCGAGCCCGTCATCCGCGCCCAGCCCCAGATCGAGTGTCACGAGATCGACGTCGCCCGCTTCGATCTCCTGCATCATACCAGTGGCGTCCGATGCCTCGCGTACCGCCCAGCCTTCCGCCTCAAGGCAGTCCCGCAGCGCTCCGCGTACGCAAGGATCATCTTCGACGACGAGAATCGTCTGCTGTTCCACAGGCGCGACCTCCTATCCCCTCCGCACCTATCGGGAGCGTCCCGGCGCTTTTCTTGGCACCGCAAACCCCTGTCCCGAATTATGTCATGATCGGCGCCCCCTGTCCGCCCTGTCTTTGATGGTGATCAAGCTTCAGAAACGGTACAGGAAATTAAACGTTATCGTTCCCTCAAACCCGTGCCGCCACCGAATTTCGTCGTGCCGGATTGTCTCGCCCGCAGTCGAGAGCGCCGCCGCCGAGGCCGACCCGGAGCCCACCGTCGTCGTCCCGGAAGAGCGCGAAATGAGCGACGCCTGCCCCGTCTCCTGCACCCCCAGAGAGACGGCGAAGGCACTGTTCCGGCCGATTTGCTGCTCGAAGACCATGCCCGCCCGCAGGACCGGTTCCACATGGGAATATCGCGACCGCTCGGGCGCGTTGCTGGCCGAGGCGAGCCCCGGGATCGAAAGCGTTTCTTCACTGCGCCCGCTTGCCGACACCGCCTTCGCGCCGAGGTCGAGATAGAGGCCGAAGGACAGGTCGCTGGTCACGAGGCGGCGCCCGCCCAGCCCCAAGGTGAGGCTCTGGCTGCGCTCGTGCAGGCGCGTGCGGCGCGCGCTCTTGATGGCCGGGATAGCCCGGCTCGCCGTGAGAGAGGCCGTCGTCGTGTAGGTCTCGCCCGTGTGGCGCGACAGATCCCCGAAGCCGAGACGCGGGCCCCAGCTCCAGTCGCGGCTGTGACCCAGCGGGCTCGCGATCACGCCGCCCAGCTCGCGCACCCGGCTATGCGCGCTGACCCGTTGCGCGACCTTCACGCTGTCCGGTTCTCCAAGCCCGATGACGGAGAACCCGCCCGGATCGAACACCGCCGCCAGAGCTGTGGCCTCTCCGGTAGCGCCATCGAGACTGAGCGCCGCGAAGCCGCCCCCGCCTGCGCCGGGCGAAAACGCGTAGGTCTCGATACGATTGCCAGTGACTGCGGGCGAGAAGGACTGTTGCTCGATATGAACGGTGCCGCCATGCCCGTCGGGAAGGGACAGCGAGGCTGTCGCATTCGCCCCCGACAGCGTGCCCCCCGCGCCAAGCATCGGGTTCAGATCGATCGCGATATTGCCCTGCCCCGTGCGCGGCCCCGTCAGGAGGAGCGTACCGGAACTCGGCAGCCCCGAGACAGCTTGCGCCTGCGCGAAACCGGAGCCGCGCCCGAAGCTCAGACCGAGCTGAGGCCGGGTCGAGAAATCCAGGGTCCAGCCCGTCTGCGGAAAGATTTGCAAAGGGCGCACGGGGCCCAGCAGCCCGAACTCCACGCCGCGCCCGTCCTCTCCGGTGATCTGGGTGCCCAGCCCCGGCACGAACGGTCCGCGTTGGGGCGGCGCGAGCGACCAGCCCTGCCACATCGAGGGCGGCTGCGCCTGAACCGGAGGCGTCAGAGCGGCCAGCGCGACCAGCCCGCCAAGGGCGAACCCGAGGGGGTGGAATATGCGCTCACGCCGTCGCATTGATCGTAGCAAGGCGGCTCAGAAGGGCCACCAGCTCCTGTTGGCGCGACGTTTCGGTCTTGCGCATCACCGCCGCGAGCTGATTGCGCAAGGTTTCCTTCGACATCCGCCGGCGCGAGGCCAGCTCGCCGATCGACTCCCCCGCCAGCAGCGCCAAGGCGAGATCGGCCTCCTTCGCGTTCATGCCAAAGAGCCGCCAGAGAAAATCCTGATCCAGTTCGAGCGGCATATCGAGGTCTTCGTAGATCACCGCGAAATTCGGCCCGGCGCCTGGCAGGCCAACCGCCTCGCCCGCGGCCAGCCGGATGATTGTGAGGATCTCGCGCGGCTCACCGCGATTTCGCGGCACGGACATGATCGCGACGCGCTGACGCAGGCTGCCTTGCAGCGATTGGATCTGCGTCGCGAATTCGTCATCCACGATGGGATCGGACAGCCGCAATGTTCCATCTGGCGAAACCTGCAGCGCGCGGCCATTGCGCAGGATCGCCCGCGCCCGCCCGTTCATCCGCGAAACATTGCGCCGCTCGTTGCACAGCACCACCGAGAAGGGCAGAATTTCCAGAAGATTACCGCTCAGACGCTCGGCCGCGTCGAGCCGTTGGCGCACCTCCATGATCCGCGTCGCCACATCGAGCTGCCGGGCGAGCCGGGTCAGAAAGTCCTTCAAAGGCCGCCGCAGCTCCGCCTCCAGATGGCGCGGGTAGCGCAGTTCGATCCCCAACAGATGGCGCTCGCCACGCTCGAACACGACCCCGGCGAGACAGGTCTTGGGCGGGCTCGTCCGGCGCAGTACCTGGCCCATCGGCCCGCCATTCACCGTCTCCGCACCGAGATCACCGTCGTCATAGACCCGGCCGATCTCCTGCCCGTGCAGACTGTGCGCCCAGCCATCGGGGGCGCGCATCTCCTCGGCAAAGGCCCGGCGCAATTCCGGGTTCGGCGTATCGAGAAGCAGGAAGTTCCCTGCGCCCTGCATCCGTTCCAGCCCGACGATCATCGGCGTCGCTTCGGGAAAATTCATCCCGACAACCGCGAGCACGGACCGAAATAGATCCCCTTCGATGGCAGATGTGAAAATTTGATCGACCGCTGCGCCGTTCTCAGCGTGCATGCTCAAAGACATGGCGAAACCCCCTTAACCCTCTGATTAAGGAAATCCTCCGCCACGGAGAAATTTCGACAATGACAGTCATCAAGCCTGCCTATGCGCGCCGACAATGTGCGGCGCGGACAGAGGCGGAATCAGCGGGTCCCGACGATCACTTTTTTGCACTGCAGGTCACGCCACCCTCGCCTTCGACGTCCAGTCGCGCCGAGACGACGGCATGTGGACCGGCGGAGACATAGACCTTGGACAGCGTCTGCGCCTCGTCCGCGCGGGTGGCGAAAGCGCCGCCCTGCGTGGTGCTGGAGGTGCCGCCCGCACCGCTCGAGATCACGGTGAAGGAGTAGCGCCCGCGCATTGCGCGCGCCGATTGCACCCGCGCGGTCAGCTCGAGATGCGGAGCTGCGGGGCGCTCTGCGATCTCGCAGCTGAGAGGGGCTGCGCCTTGTGAGCTTTGCGCGCTCATCGCGAGCGCCATTCCGAATGGCATCCCTCCGATGAGGACAAGCAGCCCTCCGCGACGCAGGTAGTCGAGCATTTGCAGGTTCCGAGGCATGGTGTGCCTCCTTTCTTGTCCCCCTGCCCCGCACGCGTTGCGACGGGCGGGGCTGAACGGACGGCTATCGGTTTCATTTCAGCTCGAACTGAATGCCGATCGAGCCGTTTCCGCCAACGCTGCTCCCGCTGCGAGTCACACCCAGCCGGGTCTCACCCTGGAAATGGGTCTCCGTCTGGTAGTCGCCAAGCTGAGAGATCGAGCTGCCGAAACCAGAGCCCGATTGGACGGTCCCTGCGACATTGTTGTGGCCGCTCTGCGTGGTTGAGGCGTCATTATAACTGCCCTGCTGCTGCGTGACGGCCACATTGCCGCGTGATGGCTGCGGGGCGATGGATGCGATGGGGGCGCTGCTCGGATCATAGAAAGGCCGGCTCTGCGCCGCAGCTTCCTTCGCGAAAACGCCCAATGCCAGAGCGGCCAAAAGCCCGGTCGCGAGGATCGCGGGGGGCGCCGTGGGGGCTCTCATCTGTGTTGCGAAACTCATAACCTTTCTCCTTGTTGCTGTCGCGACGGCACAGCAGCCGCCTTCAAGACGTTGATCGGGCGGATCGCAGCCCGCCCGATCAACCATGGGACGTCAGTTCTGAACGGTGCTCGACACGTTGCCGACACCGGTTTGGACCGTGGCCGACGAGTTGCCGACATTGCCCTGGATGGTGGACGAGTAGTTCCCGAGGCCCAGCTGATCGGTGATCGAGTTGTTGAACGCGCCGGTCTGACCGGTGCCCGAGAAGTTGGCGATCCCACGTTGCACCGTGGTGCTGGTGTTGCCGTAGTCGCGCTGCACGGTGATGGCCGAGTTGTTCATGCCAAGCTGCGTCGTGCTCGACCCGTTGAACCAGCCCATCTGGTCGGTGAGCGACACGTTACCGCCTGCGAGGGCGGCTCCGGCGCCGGAGAGAACGACAGCGGTGGCGAGAAGCAGATGTTTCATGGTGATGGTCTCCAGACTAAAGAATGTTGATCGATCCGGATCCGCGTCCCGATCGTTCCTCCACGCTACGCCGGAGCTGCGCCGGGATCGGGGACGCAAACATCATCGAAGACGCCCCGATCGCCATGCGCTTCGGCCTGAACGCTGCGCCTTCGGCACCGCCCGACCGCGGACCGCCCGCGATAGTTCACCCACCGGCGCAAGTGGTGCGCCAGACGCGATATCCTTGCCCACTGCGCGCATATGGCCGCGCAGTTGCCCCGAACGGGTCAGCGCGTGACGCGGGCGCGGGACGGGCTGCGGCGGATGGGGCGCGAGCCATGGCGGTCTCGCTTGCGCCCGCGCAATGACGGAAGGCCATCTGCGTGAGACGCAGGCCGCCAAGCGGAGGCAGATCGGCGGCGACGATGGCTCCGCATGTCAACGCATTGACGCGCGACAAGACACGGTTGGAAAAGCCCACCGCTTGAATCTACGAGAAGCCGGAAATTGCGAATGTCCCGGAGCTGTTCGGTTGATACCGGCGGGTCTTGGCCGTGCTTAAGGAGAGAGCCGCGCGACTCGGGCCGGAGGGAACTGGGGAAGACCGACACGGACCACGCGGCGACGCGCCCCCGAAATGCGCAGCGCGCGCTCCCGATACGGAAACGCGCGCCACTCCCCCCTGACAGACACTGCGAGCGGTGTCTCTTTATCGACCCCTACCCGCCCACGCGGCCTGCCCCCACACACATGCCAGTTCTTTTCAATTGCGACGCTCCATCAGCAGCGCGACCAGCAAGCCGGTTCCGACCATACCCAGAAGCACTCCGGCCCAGGGCACGGGATGGCTGCGAACGCTTCGACGCAAGTCATGCTGCGCCTCTGCCAGCGAGTGGCGCATTTCGAGAACCGCGTCGCGGGTATCCTCCACGAGATCGTGGCCCCGCCGCGTCGCCTCCGCACCAAAGTCGCTGGCCCGCAGCCGACCATGACGTCGCAACGCCTGCGCCAACTCCGTCACATCGTCGCGCAGCTCTTCGAGATCGGAGCGGATCGCCTCGACGGCGTGGCGCTCGCGATCCTCGATATCGGCGCGTTCGTGTGCAGCGTCGCTGGATGTCTTGGCCATGGCGTTTCTCCTCTGATCCGATTTTGAACCGTGCGACAGATTGGCAGGATGCAAAGCCGCAAGACGTCGCGCATTGATCGCCGTCACTGCAAAATGCAAACGCGCGGCTCACGTGACCTTCAGCGCCTCTTGCAGCTTTTCGCGGAAATGGCGCGGCGAGAGGCTCGCGAGGTTGGAGTGGATCTCCCGGCTCACCCGCGCGGCCAGAGCCGCGGGCATCGCCTCCCGCATCGCGCCCAGCATCCGCGGCGGCGCGACGAGGACGAGCGTGTCGAATTGCTCTCGCCCGAGGCTCTCTTCGAGACGTTCACACAGCTGATGCGCGAAAGCGATCTCCGGCTCGTGGTCCGGATCGCCATGCGGCGCCATCGTGGCCCGCCGCCCGGGCGACCCGCTCGAGAAGCTGCGACCCGCCTTATCGCGCGGGCTCTCATGCGGCGCTTCCAGCTCGAAGACCGCCTTGCTTCCCTCGGCATCGGCCAGCACATGCGCGCTGGCGGCGTTCATCACCACGATCCATTCGGTTTTCTTCGGCTGTCGCATCGGCTCACCTATTTTGAGAACAGCACCGGCAGGTGGGATTTTTCCAACAGGCGCGTGGTCACCGCGCCGATCACGAAGTCATAGAGCCGCGAATGACCGTAAGCGCCGACGGCGATCATCTCGGCCCCGCGTTCGCGCGCTGTGTGAAGCAACGCATCGCCCGCTTCCGAGGTCGTCTTCATCCGATCCAGAAGGGTTACATCGAAGCCGCGCCGGTCCAGCGCCGCCGCGAGGTCGTCGCGCAGATCGTCCACGGCCTCCCGCTCGCCTTCCGACGGCGACACGGAAAGCAGATCGATCCGCGCACCATGCGCCGCAAGATAGAGCATGTCATGCACCGCCCGCATCGCCTCGCGGCTGCACGAAACCCCGACGAGGATATGCTGCGCGGGGTTGTTCAGTTGCGCAGCCTCGCTCACCACCAGCACCGGACGCCCGGCCTGGCGGATCAGCTGCTCTTGCATACGCACATCGCCCGCGCGCCCGGAATGGGCCGGCACCCGGGCAGAGATGACGAGGTCGGCGGCGCGGCAGCTATCGACGAGAAAATCGATCAGCGCGTCACGCACACCACTGGGGGTTCGAAATTCGCCCTGCACATCTTCGGCCTTGAGCGCATGTTCAAACGTCTCGCGGATCTCAGCCGCCTCCTTGCGCTGCCAGTCGACGAATTCTGGATAGACGATCGGATCGCTCGCCAGATCGCCGCCCAACAGCGGCAACGGCTCGACGCCATGCGCTCCGATCAGATGCGCCTCGAAGCGGCGACACAGCGCGGCCGCCATCGGGGCGAGCCAGCGGGCTTCGTCTGTGTCGAGAAAGGCTGCGGCGAGGGTTCGCGGAATCATCTTGGGGCTCCTGAGTGGTCACAACGGCCCGAACCTACGGCGCTGAGCGCAAAACGGCATTGATCGTGCGCAACGTCCAATGCTTTCGCGAGGCCGCGCGCCGCTATGCGCGCCGTCAATGCGGGTGCCGCGCCGGACGTGAGAGGCTTGAACTCGTTCCACCGAGACATTTCTCACGGGAGTTTCTGCATGTCTGAGCGACGGGGTCCTGACCGTGGCCCTGCCGAAAACCGCCGAAGCGCGCGAGAAAGATCGCCGCATCGACGTCAAGGCGCGATGAGCGCGCATCACCCGGGCGGCCCTTCGCGCCCCGAACTGTCAGCGCGACGGGCCGCCCCTTGAACCGGAAGGACAGTCCGATGACCAGAGCCATTCTTGCAACCCTCGCAGCCCTCGCATGGGCCCTGCCCGCCAGCGCGGAAGAGGACTCCAGCAGCCCGATGACAGCGGCGCAGATGGGGGCCGATCTTTACCAGAATTACTGCGCCACCTGCCACGGAAAGAGCGCTGCGGGCGACGGGCCGCTCAGCGAGTATTTCACCACGCAGGTGCCGGCGCTGACCCAGCTTTCGGCGAAGAACGGTGGGGAATTTCCGCTCGCGCGGGTCGTGCATCTGATCGACGGGGGCCAACAGATGCCCTTCCACCGGGGCGCGATGCCCAGCTTCGGCCCGACGATGATGGAGGAGACCACAGGGACGGTCGGTGCGCTCAACGCGGAGGTCTACACCCGCGGGCAAATCCTGCTGATCGCGGAATATCTCGCAAGCATTCAAAGCTGAGGCAGCGTCCTCAGCGCTCCAACCGGGAGGTTTGACCGATGAAAGTGACCGGCCTGAGTGCCATCGACCACGCCCCGCAGATCGTGGCGGAATGGCTCAACGATCTCGAATATCGCTTGGACAACAAGGATCGCAGCCACGCCTATCTGCTGCTGCGCACGACCTTGCATGCGATCAGCGATTTCCTGACCACCGCGGAAGCTGCCGATCTCGGGGCGCAGCTTCCGGTGCTGCTGCGCGGGATTTACTACGACGGGTTCGTGCCCTCGCGCCAGCCCGCCCATCCGCGCAATCGCGACGCCTTTGTCGGCCGGGTCGCGGAGGCGTTTGCCGACCGACCGCTCGACGATCCCGAAGCGGAAGTGGCGGCGGTGTTCGATCTGCTGCATGAACGGATTTCCGAGGGCGAATACCGGCAGGTAACGCAGGCGATGCGCCACTCGCTGCGCAGCCTGCTGGCCTGACCGGGAGGGAATACTAGGCCCGATCCTTGCGCGACGGTCGCGCCTGCGCCGTGGCGAGGATTTGCGCGACCTCCGCATCGGGAACCTGCCCGAAATAGGTGTAATAGGCCCCGACCGCCCCAAAATACGACGGTACCAGCGGGCAGATCACGCGGTCGGCCTCGGTGCGGATTGCCTCCAGAGCGTCCTCAGAGGCAACCGGGATCGCGCAGACCAGCTCTTCGGGACCGGCGGCGCGCACCGCCCGCAGCGCCGCGCGCATCGTGGCCCCCGTCGCCACCCCGTCATCCACGAGGATCGCGACCCGCCCGGCCAGCGGCAGCCCCGGTGCGCCGTAGCGCTTGATCCGGTCGGCGATCACCTCGCGCTCGCGGGCGGCGAGGCCCTCCAAAGTCGCCTCATCGCAGCCGCTCGCGCGGATCACATCGGCGTTGCGCACCAGCACCTCTCCACGCAGCCCCGCGATCGCCGCAAGCGCCACTTCGGGATTGCTGGGCGCGCCGAGCTTGCGCACGAAGACAAGATCCAGCGGCAGATCGAGGCGTTCGGCCACCTCCCACGCGACCGGCACTCCGCCACGCGGCAGCGCAAGAACCACGGCGTCGCGCCCGCGATAGGCGTCAAGCTGACGCGCGAGGACGATCCCCGCTTCGGTCCGGTCGGTATAGCCTTCAAGATTGCTCATGCGGGCCTCCCCTGCCCATGGGTGCAGTCGGAAGCCAGCGTGCCGTGCCATCGAGGGTGCGGCATTGATCTTCAACAACGGGACATCGACGCAATCGCCGTGTAACAGCGCCGTGCTCCGCACAAAGTGAAAAGAAATTCGGGACCGCCACACCCGCGGCCCTATGTCGATTTGGAGCGGTCGCCGCATGGCAGAGCGCGACGGCCCGAGAGCAGGAGATCAGCGCCATGAGTTTGAAAGATAACCGCATTCTCGTCGTGGGCGGCTCTTCGGGGATCGGCTTCGGCGTGGCGCAGGCGGCGCTCGCGCGCGGCGCACGGGTCACAATCGCCTCACGCTCGGCGCAGAGGGTCGACGAGGCCTGCGAACGGCTGGGCGGTTCCGTCGAGGGCGTGACGCTCGACACCGGCGATGCCGCCGCACTGGGGGCATTCTTCGACAAGCGTCCCGAGTGGCACCATGTCTATTGCTCGGCGGCCAGCACCAAGGTCGCCGCCGTGAAGGATTTGCCGCTGGAAGACGCCCAAGCCTCCTTCGAGTCGAAATTCTGGGGCGCCTATCGCCTCGCCCGCGCGGCCAAGGTCGCAGATGGCGGATCGCTCACCTTCACCTCGGGTTTCCTGTCGCAACGGCCCAAATCCGGCGCGGCGATCCAGGGCGCGATCAATGCAGGGCTCGAGGGGCTGACCCGTGGCCTCGCGCTGGAATTCGCGCCGGTGCGGGTTAACTGCATCTCCCCCGGGCTGGTGAAAACCGAGATGTACGAGAGCCTTCAGGGCGATGGACGCCGCGCGATGTTCGACGATGCGGCCGAGCGTCTGCCCGTGGGCCAGGTCGGCCTGCCCGAACATATCGCCATTCAGGCGCTCGCCCTGATGGACAACCCTTATATGACCGGCTCCACCGTCTTTGTCGAAGGCGGCGGGCTGCTGATCTGAGCAAGCGAAAGGACCTCCCATGAAACGCACCCCCCTCGGCACGACCGGCTTTGAGATCGCCCCCATCGTCTTCGGCGGCAACGTCTTCGGCTGGACGCTGGACGAGGCCGAGAGCTTCCGCATCCTCGACGCCTTCATCGACCACGGCTTCGATGCGATCGACACCGCCGACGTCTATTCGAAATGGGCCGAGGGCAATTCGGGCGGCGAGTCCGAGACCGTTCTGGGCCGCTGGTTCGAGGCGCGTCCCGGCATGCGCGAGAAGGTGAAGCTGTTCACCAAGGTCGGCTCCGATATGGGCGGACCGGGCGAAAAGGGCCTCGGCGCGGAGTGGATTTCCAAAGCCATCGACCGTTCGCTGGAGCGGCTCAAGACCGATCACGTCGATCTCTATTTCTCGCATTGGCCCGATGACAGCGTCAGCCATGCCGAGACGCTGGCCGCCTATGACAAGCTGCTGAAGGCAGGCAAGATCCGCGCGATCGGGGCCTCGAATTACGATGCCGATCTGCTGACGGCGGCACTGGAGACCGCGGATAAAGAGGGGCTGCCGCGCTACCAGGTGATCCAGCCGGAATATAACCTTTATGACCGTGACGGCTTCGACGGGCCGCTGCGCGACCTCTGCCTGCGCGAGAATATCGGCGTGGTCACCTATTTCTCGCTCGCCGCCGGGTTCCTGTCGGGGAAATACCGCTCGAAAGCCGATCTTGAGGGCCGCAAGCGCGGCGGGATGGTCGAGAAATACCTGACCGATCGTGGCATGGCGATCCTCGACGTGCTCGAAGATGTCGCCAGCCAGAAAGGCGCGAAACCGGCCGAGGTCGCGACGGCATGGTTGATCAACCGCGAGGGCGTCAGCGCCCCGATCGCGAGCGCCACAAGCCTCTCGCAGGTGGAAAGCTTCGCGAAGGCTGTCGAGATGACCCTGACTGACGAAGAGATGCGCCGCTTGACCGACGCGGGCGCTTAATCTTTCCTAACACTCGGATGGCCCGCCGGGCCACCCGATCCTCCCCTCCCGACCGGACCCCATTTACATGTATGAAACCGTTTTGCTGATCGTGGCGGCCTTGATCGTCGGGATGTCGAAGGGTGGGCTGTCGACAGCCGCGGCCATCGCAGTGCCGATGCTGGCGCTGTTCATGAACCCGGTGAAGGCGGCGGCCACGCTGCTGCCGGTCTATATCGTGACCGATTGGGTGGGCGTCTGGCTCTACCGCCACCATTTCTCGAAGCGGAACCTCTATATCCTCGTGCCTGCGATCCTCGCGGGCGTCGCCATCGCGACCCTCATCACGCCCTACACGCCCGAATGGGCGCTTCTGGTTTTCACCGGGTTAATCGGGATCTGGCATGTCGCGCGGGCCTGGCTGAAACGGCATGACGACAGCCAAGCCGAGGCGAAGGTTGTCCCGGGGCTGTTCTGGGGCACGCTGACCGGAATCGCGAGCTTCATCACCCATTCCGGCGCGCCGCCCGTGCAGGCTTATCTGCTGCCGCAAAAGCTGCCCAAACTGGAATTCGCGGGTACCATCGCCATCGCCTTCGCGATCGGCAATATCGTGAAACTGCCCGCCTATTGGGTGATCGGCCAGCTCGACGGGCTGAACTGGTCGCTCGTCGCGGGGCTTGCAGTGGCGGGGATCGCGGGCACCGTCGCGGGGCGTTGGCTGACCGCGCGGCTGTCGCAGCAGCTCTACATGCGGGTCATTCAGATCATGCTGGCCGTGCTGTCGGTTCTGCTGCTGATCCGCGGCGGGATGCAGGTGATGTGATCAGCGCGGCGGGTAATGGCTGCGCAGCGTCATAGCGTCCTGCCCGATCAACCGCGTGACCGAATTCCCGTTTTCCGAAAAGATCGAGCTTTGCGTATAGTAGGGGTCTTCCAGATCGGTCGAGAAGCCCAGCGACTGCACGATTTCCTCGAGTACGACCGAGCGGATGTCGCGCATCTGGATGTCGCGACTGAAGGCGATATCGGCATCGGTGATCCGGCCCGTATTCGTCTGCCAATAGAACGTCACCTTCGCGACCGTGCCCGGTCCTAACCGCCTGCCGTTGAGACGCATCGACGGCGTTCCCCGCACGGTGCCGCCCACGGGCGTGTCGGTCAGATAGAGATTGATATCCGCGGGACGCGCCCCGGCGTAGCTCAGATGTAGCGCGGCGCCGGTCTTGTTGATCTGGTCGATCGCCGCGCGGGCGGCCTCTTCGATGGCATGGGCGCGCTTCGCGGGGAAATGCTTTGAGCGGAATGCAAGGCCCACCGTCAGGTCGCGGCACTTGCTGGCGGCCCATCGGCGATAGGGCAAGGTGCAGGCGCCCCCGGGTCGCGCGGCGCAGGCCATCGCCCGGTAGAAGTCGCGATCGCTCATCTTGCCGGAATTGGCGATGTTGCGATCGGCGGCGGTGTCGCGCGCCTGCGCAGGGAGCGCGACGCTCAGCGCAAGCGCGATACTGGCTGCACCGGACATCACCCGGCGCGAAATTCCTGCTACCTTTTCAGACCCTTGCAGACCGATCTTAAAACCCCCTCTTAACTCAGAACCGAACAGGCGCGGCGGGTGGCGAGGGCGTAACCCTCGATCCCGAAGCCCGCCAGAACTCCCTCCGCCCGCTGCGAGATGAAGGAATGATGGCGGAAGCTTTCGCGTTTGTGAACATTCGAAATATGCACTTCGAAGACCGGGCCCTCGAACGTGTTGAGCGCATCGAGGATCGCGACGGAGGTGTGGGTATAGGCGCCGGCATTGATCACGATGGCGCAGGCCTCGTCGCGCGCGCGGTGGATCTGCTCGACGATCTCGCCTTCGAAATTCGACTGGAACAGCTCGACCTCGAAGCCCCTGGGCTGCGCCTCCTCGCGGCAGATCCGCTCCACATCCTCGAGCGTGTCCGAGCCGTAGATCTCGGGCTGACGCTTGCCCAGAAGGTTCAGGTTCGGGCCGTTGAGGATATGGATGGTCTTCGACATTCTGCGCTCCGGATGGCGCGTGGGACGGGCGCGCCCTGCCCCCAGCGCGGATCATTTCCCCAAGCTATAGGGCCTTGCGCGGGTTCGCGTCCAGCAAAAGGGCGTGATCGGCGGACGGGGTGGCGCCTTGGTCACGCTCGACGAATTGGCGCAGCTTGGAGAGGTTCTTTCGCGCGAGCACGCCGAGCGCCGAGACCGGCCCACCCAGATGATTGGTGCGGATCGCCCGATAGTCCTCGGCCATCTTGCGCCGCAGATGCGCCAGCGAGCGGTTGCTCACCCCGCCCAGCCGCATCTTGTAGAGAAGCTCGGGCAGATAGACCGCGCGGCCTTGGAGCGCGCTGAAGACACGCAGCATGAAGTCGTAATCCGCCGCGATCCGGTAAGAGGTGTTAAAGCCTCCCAGCCGCGCATAGGTGGAGCGCCGCAGGTAGAGCGTGGGATGCGCGGGCGCCCAGCCCCGGCGCAGCTTGGCCCGGGTGAAGCCGCCATTTGCCCAGTGACGGATCACCGTATCAGGGTCGCTGCGCAGAACATAATCGAGATTGGCGAAGACCGCCTCAACCTGCGGATCGGCGAAGGCGGCGGCGACATGGGCCAGCGCATCGCGATGAGCCAGCATATCATCGGCGTGAACGAAGCCCACGACCTCACCCGCAGCGCGCGCGATACCCTTGTTGAGCGCATCGTAGAGCCCCGCATCGGCCTCGCTGACAAGCTTCATCCGAGGGTGGCGCGCAGCCTCGATCGCCGCGAGGGAGCCATCGCGCGAGCGCCCTTCGATGATAAGATGCTCGAGATCGCGGTGGCTCTGCCGCGCGACCGAGGCGATGGCATCGCCGACGGTCGCCTCGGCGTCATAGACCGCAGTGATCAGGGAAATCTTCATCGACCTTACCCATCCGTTAGGAATTCACCTAACGCTGCGTCAACACGATTAAGAAATCCCTAACGCCCACATCTCGGTCCCTCCCTCGCCCAAT
The DNA here is from genome assembly GCF_002020115.1 of Thioclava sp. DLFJ5-1. Taxonomy (NCBI): domain Bacteria; kingdom Pseudomonadati; phylum Pseudomonadota; class Alphaproteobacteria; order Rhodobacterales; family Paracoccaceae; genus Thioclava; species Thioclava sp. DLFJ5-1. Next base: position 679,341 of record NZ_MPZU01000002.1, read on the forward strand.
AGAAAAGGCCGGGCGCTATGGCCCGGCCTTTTCTCGTCGTCGGTCTTGCGATCACTCCGCAGGGTTGGCCTGCGCCCCCTTCGGTGCGGGCGGCGGGGTCGGATCGGCCCCGTAGAGATCGCCCGGCAATTCGGAGGGCATCGCGTGATCGGCCTCCTCGTCGCTCTGGTAGCGCTGGTTGTGGCGATAGAGCATCAAGGGGTCCCATCGCAGCGCCTTCAGCAATCCGACGAGGATGAAGAAGCACACGATCGCGAAGGGGAAGCCCGCGACGACCGCCGCCGCCTGCAGCGCGTTCAGCCCGCCTGCGAGCAGCAGCACCGAGGCCACCGCGCCTTCGGTGATCGCCCAGAAGATCCGCTGAACCTTCGGCGGATCGGCGTCGCCGCCCGCGGTCAGCATGTCGATCACGAAAGAGCCCGAGTCCGAGGAGGTCACGAACCACATCACGATCAGGATCACCGTGAAGCCCGACATCACCTTCGCCGCCGGGAAATGGTCGAGCAGCGCGAACATCGCGTCGCCATAGGCGTTCTTCGTCGCATCCACGATGGTGCTGTCACCGCCCAGCGAGATGTCGAGCGCGGTGCCGCCGAAGGCACAGAACCAGAAGAACATGATCGTCGTCGGCAGCAGCATCACGCCCACCACGAATTCGCGGATCGTGCGCCCTTTCGAGATACGCGCGATGAAGACGCCGACGAAGGGCGACCAGGAAATCCACCACGCCCAGTAGAAGATGGTCCAGCTATTCTGCCACGAGCCGTCCTTCTGCCACGCCTCGGTCCAGGAGCCCCAGCTGACGAGTTCCGCGATGTAATCGCCATAGCTTTGGACGAAGAGGTCGAAGATGAAGATGGTCGGGCCGACGATGACCATGAAGGCGAGGAACACGATCGACAGGCCGATATTGAGGTTCGACAGCCGCTTGATCCCGCCATCGAGGCCCGCCACGACCGACAGGGTCGCGGCCGCCGTGATGCAGGCGATGATGATGATCTGCACGAAGGGGGATTGGTCGATACCGAAGACGGTGCCGAGGCCCGAATTGATCTGCATCGCACCAAGGCCCAGCGAGGTCACGATCCCGAACATGGTGCCGAACACCGCGAGAATATCGACCGCAGAGCCCCACGGCCCGTAGATTTTCTCGCCCAGAAGCGGATAGAGCGCCGAGCGGATCGTCAGCGGCAGGCCCTTGCGGAAGTGGAAATAGGCCAGCGCCAGCGCCACGACCGCATAGATCGCCCAGGCCTGGAAGCCCCAGTGCATGAAGGCGATGGTCATCGCTTGCCGGGCGGAGGCTTGGGTTTCCGCCTCGCCGACGGGCGGGGCGAAGAAGTGATACAGGGGCTCGGCCACGCCCCAGTAGATCAGACCGATCCCGATCCCGGCCGAGAACAGCATCGCCGTCCATGAAAAAAGCCCGTAAGCGGGCTTGTCGGTCATGCGACCCAGTCGGATATCGCCATAAGGTCCGAAGGCGAGAAAGACGGTTGCGGCAAGGAATAGGTTCACCTCGACGATCAGCGCCCAACCGAGGTTGGTCGCGAGCCAGTCCTGCAAGCCGGTGAAGAGCGCCTTGGCCTGATCGCTGAACATGGCGCCGAAGATGATGAACCCGATGATGAGGACCGCAGAGACGAGGAACACCGTCTTGTGGACCTTGGGGAATATGAACAGCCGTTCTTGCGGCATCTTATCGTGCATTGGTCTCCCTTTCTGTTGGTGCGCCGGATCGCGTCGGTTGACGAAACTGGGCGCCCAATCCCCGCACGTCTCGGCAGGGTTCCCTCGGATCGATCAATGTTTCATGCGTGCGCCGGGTTCCGCCGATTTGTGAAAAAGCAAATCGCACGCGACGGAATGGAGGGGCTTGGCAGCGAGGAGATTTTCGCCCAATCTGCCGCGCAGGGCTGAAGGCGATGGCGTCGCCGGCGCAGCTTGCGCCCGCCCTGTCTCACCCATCCTGCACGCCGGGATCTTGCTTTGTCGCAGCGCGCGACGGGGGAAGATCGTCCCTCGGCGCGCTGTGGCCTCTGATAAGGAAGAGTGCCGATGGACCGTCCTGCTTTTTACCGCTTTCACCAAGGCGAGCGCATCCTGCCCTTCGCCGCCACCGAATACGACGCACGGCTCGCGGGTCTGCGCGCGGCGATGACCGAGGCGGGCATTGATGCCTGCCTGTTCACCTCGATGCATAACATCGCCTATTACTCGAGCTTTCTGTACTGCGCTTTCGGGCGGCCTTACGCGCTGGTCGTGACACCGACCGACAGCGTGACGATCTCGGCGGGGATCGATGCCGCGCAGCCGTGGCGGCGCTGCCATGGCGACAACATCACCTATACCGACTGGGCGCGGAACAATTACTGGCGCGCGATCGCTTCGGTGACGGGCAAACGCCGCGTTCTGGGCGTCGAATCCGATCACCTGACGCTGGTGCAAGCGGCGCTCCTGCAGGATTTCCTCGAGCCCTCGCAGACGCATGACATCGCCCCGGCGACGATGCGGCAACGGATGCACAAATCCCCCGCCGAGATCGCGTTGATCCGGCAAGGCGCGGCCGTCGCGGATGTGGGCGGCTATGCGATCCGCGAGGCGATCCGCGAAGGCGTGCGCGAGATCGATGTCGCGATGGCGGGTCGCGACGCGATGGAGCTGGAGATCGCCAAGCGGTTCCCCGAAGCCGAATATCGCGACACCTGGGTCTGGTTCCAGTCGGGGATCAACACCGACGGCGCGCATAACCCGGTGACGGGACGCGTCTTGCAGCGCGGCGATATCCTGTCGCTCAACACCTTCCCCATGATTTCAGGCTATTACACGGCGCTGGAGCGGACGCTGTTTGTGGGCGAGGTCGATGACGCCTCGCGTGCGATCTGGGAGGCAAATGTCGCCGCTCATGAATACGGGATGAGCCTGCTCAAGCCGGGTGCGAGCTGCGCGGAGGTGACGGAGAAGATCAACGTCTTCTTCGCCGAGCGCGATCTGCTGCAATACCGCACCTTCGGCTATGGCCACAGCTTCGGGGTGCTGTCGCATTACTACGGGCGCGAAGCGGGGCTGGAGCTGCGCGAGGATATCGACACGGTGCTGGAGCCCGGCATGGTGATCTCGATGGAGCCGATGCTGACGATCCCCGAGGGCCAGCCCGGCGCGGGCGGCTACCGCGAGCACGATATCCTCGTGATCACCGAGGATGGCGGCGAGGACATCACCGGCTATCCCTACGGCCCCGCGTTCAACGTGGTAGGCTGAGGTGACCCGAACACGCGGGCGGCCCGCCTGCCCGCGTGACTACGAGACCGCGTGGACATGACCGAAAAGAGATCGCGCGCGGCCTGCGCAAAGCGGGTATTATTGGCGAATACTGGGGGTAATGGCGGAGCGGAAGGGATTCGAACCCTCGAGACGGTTCCCCGCCTACACACTTTCCAGGCGTGCGCCTTCGACCACTCGGCCACCGCTCCGCCGGCGGGTTTATCCGCAAATCCGGGCGGGATGCAAGACCCGATCCGGAATAATGCGCAGGTCATGAAAAAGCCCTGAAATCACGCGGGTTCGGCGCTTGCGCGCCTGCGCGACGGCTCCTAGCATAAGAAAAACAGGTTACGCCCCCGTCAGGGTCAGGCACAGGAAGATGATGAAGATGAAGGACACTCCCGATGAGGGCCACCCTGCCCTGATCGATGGGCGCGCGTTCGAGCCGCGTGCGCTCACCAATGTGCTTCTGGGCATCATCGCCTTCGCGCTGGCGCTGTTCCTGATGGTGCAGGCGAAGTTCATCCTGATTTCTCTGGCCATCGCGATCATCCTGTTCTCGCTGACCTCCGAGGCGATCAACGCGGTCGGGCGGCTGCGCATCGGGCCGGTCTCGATTCCGCCGCGTCTGGCCTCGCTGGTGGCGCTGGCGCTGATCGCGGGCGGGCTGCTGACGCTGAGCGCGGTGCTGATCTCTCAGGTCAACACGGTCGTGACGATGGTGCTGAACTATGCGGGACCCGCGCAGCAGGCGATCGCGCAGCTCTTCGGCTGGATGGGCCCTGAGGTCGAGCAATCGGTGCTGGAATCGATGCAGAGTATTCAGGTGGCGGGCTATCTGACCACCTTGGCGGGTCAGGCCTCGAACCTGCTGTCGGCCACGATCCTGATCATTCTCTTCGTGGGCTTCCTCTTTGCCGAGCGGATCTGGTTCGATGCCAAGCTCAACTCGCTGATGGGTGATTCCGAGAGCGCCGAGCGGATCGCGCGAATGGTCGGCACGATCATGCGCCGGGTGAACCACTACCTTCTCGTGAAAGCCATCGTCAGCGCGGTCACCGCCGTCGCGGTCTATGGCGTCTTCACCGTGGGCGGGTTCGATCTGGCGCTGCCCGTCGCGATCATCACCTTCGCGCTGAACTTCATCCCTTCAATCGGCTCGATCATCGCAACCGTCATCGCGACGCTCGCGGTCTATGTGCTGACCCAGAACCCCTATACCGCGGGCACGGTGCTGGTCGCGGTCGGCATCCTGCAATTCGTGATCGGCAACGTGATCGACCCGATGCTGATGGGCCATGCACTGCGGCTGTCGAGCTTCGGGATCATCATCTCGCTCGCCTTCTGGGGCGCGGTCTGGGGGCTGCCGGGGATGTTCCTCGCCGTGCCGATCATGGTGGCGCTGATGATCATCTGCGCCCAAAGCCCACGCCTGCGCCCATTGGCGGTGCTGCTGTCGCGCGAAGGTCTGCCCGATATGGACCATTGAGGGCTGCGGGTCGTGCGCGGGGATTGGATTGACGGGCACACGGCTTAGATAGGGAGGCAAGGAGACCCCATGACCATTCCCTTTGATAACAGCTATGCCCGCCTGCCCGACAGCTTCTTCGAGCGTCAGCCGCCCCAACCGGTGAAAGCGCCCGAGCTGGTGATCCTGAACCGTGACCTTGCCGAGCGTTTGGGGCTCGATGCCGATTGGCTGGAAAGCCCCGAGGGGCTCGCGATGCTGGCGGGCAACACGATGCCCGAAGGCGCCGAGCCGATCGCGCAGGCCTATGCGGGCCACCAGTTCGGCGGCTTCGTGCCACGTCTGGGCGACGGGCGCGCGGTGCTGCTGGGCGAGATCGTAGCGCCGGACGGCGCGCGGTTCGATCTTCAGCTGAAAGGCGCGGGCCGCACGGCGTTTTCGCGCGGCCGCTCTGACGGGCGGGCGTGGCTCGGGCCGGTGTTGCGTGAATATGTTCTCAGCGAAGCGATGGCGAAGCTGGGCGTGCCGACGACGCGCGCGCTGGCGGCGGTGCGCACGGGCGAGACCGTGGTGCGCGATGCCTCGGGTCGCCCCGGTGCGATCCTGACCCGCGTCGCGCGCAGCCATATCCGCGTGGGCACCTTCCAGTATTTCGCGGCGCGCAATGACCGAGAAGGATTAAGAACGCTCCTCAACACGTTGATAGAGCGTCACTATCCAGATTGCGAAACACCGCTTGAGGTGTTGCACGCGGTCGCGGCGAAGCAAGGTGAGCTGGTCGCGAAATGGATGGCGATCGGCTTCATCCATGGCGTGATGAACACCGACAATATGGCGCTTTCGGGCGAGACGATCGACTATGGCCCCTGCGCCTTCATGGACCATTACCATCCGGGGCGCGTCTTCTCCTCCATCGACCAACAAGGGCGTTATGCCTATGCGCGCCAGCCCCAAGTGGCGGTCTGGAACCTCGCGCAATTCGCGACCTGCCTGATGCCGCTCATCGGTGACGATGATGCCGCCATCGAACAGGCGAGCGCCGCGGTCGACAGCTTCATCGGCGTCTATCAGCGCGAGTGGCTGCGACTGATGGGCCGCAAGATCGGCATCGCGGAAGCGACCGAGGACGATCTGCCACTGATCGAGGATCTGCTGAACCGCATGTCGACCGAGAAAGCCGATTTCACGCGCGTGTTCAGTGCGTTGCGGCGCGATCCTAAGACAGCGAGCAAGGAATTCACCGAGCCGATGGCCTTTGATCTCTGGCGCGAGGGCTGGGAAAAGCGGATCGCCAGCGAGGATGATCCGCACTCCGTCATGGCCGCCGCGAACCCGCTGCGCATCCCGCGCAATCACCGGATCGAGGAAATGATCGCGGCGGCGGTCGAAGGCGATGACGGCCCGCTCCATAGCCTCATGGCCGCGCTCGCGGATCCCTATGCGGAGGACCCGCGTTACGCCGCATATGAAGCTGCGCCGAAATCCGATGAACGGGTGTATCGGACCTTCTGCGGCACATAAAGAACACCCTGTAAGGCACTCAGAAAAATGACACTTCGGATCGCTTCCTACAATCTGCACAAATGCGTGGGGACCGACCGCAAGCATGATCCGGCGCGGGTCGTGAATGTCATCAATGCGCTGCATGCCGATGTGATCGCCTTGCAGGAGGTCGACAAACGCATGGGCGAGAGACCGGCGGCATTGCCGCAAAAGCTGATCGAGGAAGAGACCGACTTCATCCGCCACGACATGCCCCGCACCACCGCCGCCTCGTTGGGCTGGCATGGGCAGGTCGTGCTGGTGCGGCGCGGCTCGCGGGTGCTGGGGGTCGAGCCGGTCACCCTACCCGGCCTCGAGCCACGCGGCGCGATTGCGGTGAATATCGCCCCCGACAGCGGCGCGCCCTTCCTGCTGATCGCGGCGCATCTGGGGCTGCGGCGCTCGGACCGGCGCGCGCAATGGTCCCGGATCGCGGAGATCATGGCCGGGGTGAAACCGCACCCCGCCCTCGCCATCGGCGACTTCAACGAATGGCGGGCGCGGCACGGGTTCGAGGCGCTGACCGGGTTTCACATCCACGCGCCGGGCGCGACCTACCCCTCGCGCGCGCCGATCGGCCAACTCGACCGGATCGTGACCTCGCCGGGGTTGCGGGTGGTGCGCAAGGGCGTACTGGATACGCCGCTGGCGCGGGTGGCCTCGGATCATCTGCCGATCTGGGCCGATATCGGCGGCATCGTCACCCGGGCGCATCCCAGTTCGTGACGCGCCTTGAAGGCCGATCACACCCGCGCTAGGTGGGCCTTGACCATCCGGTCAGGAGCGCCCCATGACACCCGAACCCACCGACCACGATAACCTGCGCGGCTCGATGCTGATGATCCTCGCGATGGCGGGGTTCGCGCTTGAGGATATGTTCATCAAGATGCTCGCGGGCGACTGGCCGGTGGGGCAAATTCTCGCCGCCGTGGGGCTTGGCGGCGCGACGATCTTCGCGGTGCTCGCCAAGCTCAAAGGCGAACGGATCTTCACCCGCTCGTTGCTGTCCTCGGCGCTCTGGCTGCGCAACGTTGGCGAGATCGTCGGCACCGGCTTCTTCGTCTCCGCCGTGGCCTTCACGCCGCTGGCCCAGGCGACCGCGATCCATCAGGCGACGCCGCTTGCGACCACGCTTGGCGCGGCGATCTTCCTCAAGGAGCGGGTCGGCTGGCGCAGGCTCTCCGCCATTCTGATCGGTTTTCTGGGCGTGCTGGTCGTGATCCGCCCCGGCACGGACGAATTCTCGATGCTCTCGCTTCTCGCGGTCGGCGCGGTCATCGGCCTGTCGATGCGCGACGTCACCACGCGACGCGTCCCGCGCGACGTGACCTCGCTGCAGGTAGCGACGCTGGGCTTCTTCTGCGTGTTGCCGCTGGGGCTGGTCCTGCTGGCCGTGCTGCCCGAGCCGATCGTCACGCCTGCGCCGATGGATTGGCTGTATCTGCTGGGCGCGCTCGCCATCGGGCCGGTGGGCTATTACGCGCTGATCGCCTCGGTGCGGCTGGGCGAAATCGCGGTCATCATGCCGTTTCGCTATTCGCGCCTCGCCTTCGCCGTCGTGATTTCGACTGTCGTTTTCGCCGAGCCGCCGGATCGCTGGACACTGATCGGCGGGGCGGTGATCGTGGGCTCTGGCCTCTACGCGCTGTGGCGACAGGCCAAATTGCGTCGTGAAGGGCGCCGTTAGCGGTAACATTTCTTCCAGAAATCGCCCTTACGGCCTTTTCGCAGGCGCAGCACGGGTGTATGCACCTAGCCAAGCATCAACCGGAGCCCGAGGAGAGCGCCCCCATGAGCACCATCATCGACATCCACGCCCGCGAGATTCTCGACAGCCGTGGCAACCCCACCGTCGAAGTCGACGTGATCCTCGAAGACGGCACGATGGGCCGTGCGGCCGTTCCGTCGGGCGCCTCGACCGGCGCGCATGAGGCGGTCGAGCGCCGCGACGGCGACAAGGCCCGCTACATGGGCAAAGGCGTTCTCGAAGCGGTCATGGCCGTGAACGGCGAGATCGCAGAGAACCTCGTCGGCGAGGACGTCACCGAGCAGGTCGAGATCGACCGCGCGATGATCGAACTCGACGGCACCGAGAACAAGGGCCGCCTCGGCGCCAACGCGATCCTCGGCGTCTCGCTCGCCTGCGCGAAAGCGGCGGCCGATTTCTCGACCCTGCCGCTCTATCGCTATGTCGGCGGCACCTCGGCCCGCGTCCTGCCGGTGCCGATGATGAACATCATCAATGGCGGCGAGCATGCCGACAACCCGATCGACATCCAGGAATTCATGATCATGCCGGTCTCGGCGGGCAATATCCGCGACGCGGTGCGCATGGGTTCGGAAGTGTTCCACACGCTGAAGAAAGAGCTCTCAGCAGCGGGCATGACGACGGGTCTGGGCGATGAGGGCGGCTTCGCGCCGGAACTCAGCTCGACCACGGCGGCGCTCGACATCATCCTGAAATCGATCGAAAAAGCGGGCTACAAGCCGGGCGAGGACATCTACCTCGCGATGGATTGCGCCTCGACCGAATATTACAAGAACGGCAAATACGAGATGAAGGGCGAAGGCCTGTCGCTGACCTCGGAAGAGAATGTCGACTATCTCGAGAAGCTGCTGGGCGCCTATCCGATCATCTCGATCGAAGACGGCATGGCGGAAGACGACTGGGAGGGCTGGAAGCTCCTGACCGAGCGTCTGGGCGACAAGGTGCAGCTGGTGGGCGACGATCTCTTCGTGACCAACCCGACGCGTCTGGCCGATGGCATCAAGCAGGGCGTCGCGAACTCGATGCTGGTGAAGGTCAACCAGATCGGCACCCTCACCGAGACGCTGCAGGCCGTCGATATGGCGCATCGCGCGGGCTACACCAACGTGATGAGCCACCGCTCGGGCGAGACCGAGGACGCGACCATCGCCGATCTCGCGGTCGCCACGAACTGCGGTCAGATCAAGACCGGCTCGCTGGCACGTTCGGACCGGCTCGCGAAGTACAACCAGCTGATCCGTATCGAGGAATCGCTGGGCGAGACCGCGGAATATGCGGGTCGCTCGATCCTGCGCTAAGCGCGTCTTGAATTGAGACACCCAAGCCCCCGGCGGAGCACGCGCTTCGCCGGGGGTTTTCTTTTGCACCTTGCCCGGATCAGCCGCGAAGCGGCCCGGGCAGCGCCCGACCGCCCCCTCGTTCACAGCATCTGGCGCGAAGATGCGGAACGATTGCGCCGCGCCCTAATCCGCGTCACTGTCGGGCCATGATCAAGGCTCTGATTTTCGATGTGTTCGGCACCTGTGTCGATTGGCGCAACTCGGTCGCGCATGAGGTGGAAATCGCCTTTCCCGGGATCGATTCCCTTGCCTTCGCAGATGCGTGGCGCGCCGAATACGATCCTGCGATGCGGCGTATCCGCGAGGGCGGGCGCGGCTATGTGGCGCTCGACGATCTGCATCGCGAGAACCTGCACCGGGTGACCAAGCGCTTCGCGGTCTCGGCGCCCGATAGCCTGTCGCATGTCTGGGAGCGGCTCAGCCCGTGGCCCGATGTGGTCAGCGGCCTTCACGCGCTGAGGCGCCATGCGATCATTGCGCCCTGCTCCAACGGATCCATCGCGCTGATGACACGGCTTGCGCGCCACGCGGGACTGCCGTGGGATTGCATCCTTGGCGCGGATATCGCGCGCGACTACAAGCCCAAGCCCGAGGTCTATCTGGCCTCCTGCGCCGCGCTGCGCCTGCCGCCCGAAGAGGTGATGATGGTGGCCGCGCATAACGACGACCTCGCAGCTGCCCGGCCCTTGGGGCTGCAGACAGCTTTCGTGCCGCGCCCCACCGAATACGGGCCCGCTCAGGACAAGGACCTTGTGGCGAGCGAGGAATGGGACGCCATCGCGCCCGATTTCGAGACGCTCGCGAAGGAGCTTTTCGCATGAGTGAGGCCGACGCGATCATCGAAGCCCTCGGCCTCGCGCCCCATCCCGAGGGCGGGCATTACCGCCAGACCTGGGAAGCCGAGGCCGCAGACGGCGCGCGTCCTTCGGGCACCTGTATCTATTTCCTGCTCAAGGCGGGCGAGCGCAGCCATTGGCACCGGGTGGACGCGACCGAGATCTGGCATTTCCACGCAGGCGCGCCGGTGCAGCTCGATATCGCGCCGCAGGAGGCGGGGCCGGTGCTGGAACTGCTGTTGGGCCCCGACGTGCTTGGCGGCGATCAACCGCAGGGGATCGTGCCCGCGGGCCAGTGGCAATCGGCGCGCTCGACCGGGGCGTGGAGCCTTGTCAGCTGCACCGTCTCGCCGGGCTTTCGTTTCGAAGGGTTCGAACTGGCCCCGCGAGGCTTCGACATCCCCCGCTGATCACCAGAGCCCGATGCTCGCCCAACGCGAAAGCTGATCGAGCCAGCTAATCGGCGGCCACCAGAGCAGCGTCAGCACGATCACCGCGCCCACCAGCCCGACCGCCAGCGCCAGCTCGCGCCGGTGGCACAGCGTCTGCGCCGCCGCGGACCAGAGCAGGTTGCGGATCACCGGCCAGTGCAGCTTGATGTGCCAGACCCCGGCGAAGATGAAGAGCACCCCCATCGCGAGGTGCAACAGCTCCCAATCGGCGCGGTTCAGCGCGAGGAGCGACCAGTCGATATCCCGCGCCACCCGGCCCGAGGGCGCGATGCTGACGACGAGGCCGGAGATGACCATGACGACGAAGCTGAGCCCCGCAAGGAAGACCGCGGCGGCCCGGTTCGAGAACGGGGCCTGCTTGCGCGCCTGCGGCGTGGGACAGGGATCGGTTGGAGTTTGAGACATCGGACTACCCTCTTCAATGAGGCCGATCCTAGCGCCTTGCGCCGCGGCGCGGCATGATCGGCGTCAAGTGATATGAATTTAGCCGGGCCGCGAGACCTTGCCGCCGCCGATCAGCGCCGACACCCCGGTCGTCGAGGGCCCCGAGGTTGCCATGCCGCGCGCCACCCGCACCGCGAGATAGGCGAAGGCCTGCGCCTCGAGCATGTCGCCATCGAGCCCGATATCCTCGACGGGCTGCACCGGCACGTTCATGCGCCGCTGCAACGCCACCATCAGCGCGGTGTTGAGCCGCCCGCCGCCGCAGACATAGATCGCTTTCGGCGGCGTCGGGTAATGCTCGCCCGCGCGCGCGACCGAGGCTGCGGCGCAAGCGGTCAGCGTGGCCGCGGCATCCGCATCATCGAGTTCCGCCACGCGGGTCAGGATGTCGTGGAAATCGTTCCGATCGAGCGATTTCGGCGGCATTTTCAGGAAATAGGGATGCGTCAGGAAGGCCTCGACCATGGCCTCGTCGACCGTGCCCGCGAGCGCCAATTCCCCGCCCGCATCGAACTCGGCCTTTCGCCGCAGCCGCATCAGGTCGTTGATCGGCGCGTTGGCGGGGCCGGTGTCGAAGGCTAGCACCGCGCCGGGCACCTCTGCCGAGGGTTGGCGCGGATCGACCCAGGTGACATTGCCGACGCCGCCGAGGTTCAGAAACACAGCCGGCGCGTCGAGCTTGGCGTATTTCGCGCAGGCGAAATGGAAGAACGGCGCGAGCGGCGCGCCCTGCCCGCCCATCTCCACATCGGTGGAGCGGAAATCCCAGACCACGGGGCGCGACAGCACCTCGGCCAGAACCGAGCCGTCGCCTGCCTGATGGGTGCGGCGCGGGCCCTGCATCCCGTAAGGATCATGGGCGAGCGTCTGTCCGTGAAAGCCCACGAGCTGCGCCTCTCCCAATCCGCTGAGCAGTTCGGCATGGGCGGTCTCGACCACCTCGCAGGCGTCCTCCACACCGGGCTCTCCGGGCCAATGCCCGAGAGCCGCGTGGAGCGTCGCACGCTCGGCCTCGGTATAGGGGCGGTAGTCGCTGCGGCCGAAATCGAGAATGCGGGTTCCGTCGGTCAACACGAGCGCCGCGTCCACCCCGTCCAAGGACGTGCCCGACATGGCGCCAACTGCCCAGACCGGCCCGGATTTCAACATGGCTTCCCTCTCGTCGCCTGCCCCGATATACGCACGCTCAGACGAAAGGAACAAGCACGATGACCTACCATCCGAAATCAGACTTCATGCGCGTGATGATCGAGCGGGGCTTTCTGGCCGACTGCACGGATTATCAGGGGCTGGACGAGGCTTTGGCGAAGGGGGTCGTGCCGACTTATATCGGCTATGATGCGACGGCGAAGTCGTTGCATGTCGGCCACCTGCTGAACATCATGATGCTGCGCTGGCTGCAAAAGACCGGCCACAAGCCGATTACCCTGATGGGCGGCGGCACCACGAAGGTCGGCGATCCGTCGTTCCGCTCCGATGAGCGCCCGCTGCTGACGCCCGAAGCGATCGACGAAAACATCGCCGGGATGAAGCAGGTCTTCGCGAAATACCTCGATTACGGCGACGGACCGACCGATGCGCTCATGCTGAACAACGCGGAATGGCTCGACGGGCTGAACTACCTCGAATTTCTACGCGATATCGGGCGGCATTTCTCGGTCAACCGGATGCTGTCCTTCGAGAGCGTGAAATCGCGGCTGGATCGCGAGCAATCGCTGTCCTTCCTCGAATTCAACTACATGATCCTGCAGGCCTATGACTTCCTCGAACTGAACCGCCGCTACGGCTGCCTGCTGCAGATGGGCGGCTCGGACCAGTGGGGCAATATCGTCAACGGGATCGACCTGACGCGCCGTGTGCTCGATCACGAGATCTACGGGTTGACCTCGCCGCTTCTGACCACCTCGGACGGCCGCAAGATGGGCAAGAGCCAGGGCGGCGCGATCTGGCTGAACTCCGAAATGCTGAGCCCTTACGAGTTCTGGCAGTTCTGGCGCAACACGACCGACGCCGATGTGGGCCGCTTCCTGAAGCTCTATACCGAGCTTCCGGTCGAAGAATGCGAGCGTCTGGGCGCGCTGGAAGGCTCCGAGATCAACGCCGCGAAGGTGCGTCTGGCCAACGAGGTCACAGCGCTCTGCCACGGCTGGGACGCGGCGCATGCCGCCGAGGCGACCGCGCGCGAGGTCTTCGAGAAAGGCGGCGTGGGCGACGACCTCCCGACGCTCACGCTGACGGTCGAGGAACTGGGCGACGGGATCAGCCTCGCGCAGCTCGTCGTGCGCTCGGGGCTTGCGAAATCGGGCAAGGACGGCAAACGGCTGATCGCGGAAGGCGCGCTCAAGGTCGATGACGAGACCTGCGCCGATCCGGGCCGCATGTTCACCGCCGCCGATCTGGAGACCCCGGTGAAGCTGAGCGCGGGCAAGAAGCGCCACGCGCTGGTCGAAGTCGAATAAACCCTTCGGGCGCGCCTCATGCGGGCGCGCCCAAGCCCCTTTCCCGATCCGGTCGGCTGTGGCACTCTTTGCTTATGAGCAAGGTCACCAACCTCAACCAGTTTCGCAAACAGCAGGCCCGCGTGAAGAAACGCGAGCAAGGCTCTGTGAACGCTGAGAAATTCGGGCGCAGCAAGGCCGAGAAGACGCTGCAGGAAAGCCGCGCCACGAAAGAGCGGCGCGATCTCGACGGGCATCAGCGCGAGCACGACGAATGAGCCGACCGAAGAAACGCTCCCTGACGCTGGGCGGGCACCGCACCTCGGTCACGCTGGAGGATGAATTCTGGCGTGCCTTCCGCGACATCGCGACCGAAAAGAACCTTGGCCTCAACGAGTTGGCAGCCGAAATTGATGTGGATCGCGGCACCGAGACGGGCCTTGCCACGGCCATCCGCCTCTACGTTCTGGCCTATTACCGGGCGCGCGCGATCTCGTAAGGCAGGCCCCGACGCACCGCGCTTTCCGCCGCCCATGCGAGCTCCTTGCGCGAGCGATAGTCGGAGACCGAGAGCGGCGTGTGGAACACCACCTCGACCGCGCCCTGCCGCTTCTGGGCCAGCACTTTTATCAGATGCGGCCCGAAGCCCATATCGCCCCACCAGCCATAGAACCGCACGTCCTCGCCCGCCGGGGGCGTGTAGACGACGGTGACCGGCTGGGTCTGCATCACGCGCTCCAGCCCGTGGCTGTAGAAGGCCTGAAACAGCGTCGGCTTGAAGGGCAGCACTCGGCGCGCATCGGTCGAGGTGCCCTCGGGGAAGAACAGCAGGTGATGGCCCGCGCGGATGCGATCCTCGAACAGGCCCTGCTGCGTCTTGGCCTCGCGCGGGTCGCGCTTGATGAAGACGGTCCCGGTGGCCCGCGCGAGCCAGCCGACGAAGGGCCATTTGGCGACCTCGGCCTTGGAGACGAAATAGACCCGCTGGCAAGCATTGAGCGCGAAGATATCGAGCCACGACCCGTGATTGGCGACCACCGCGCCGATCTTGGTCATCGGACGCCCGGTGACGCGATAGGAGATCCCGAGGATCGGGAAGCTCATCCGGCACACCGCCTGCGTGATCCACGGCGTCCAGGGACGCACCAGCCCGTGAACCGGGCGCTCCACCAGCCGCACCAGCAGCAGCACGATCAGCCCGATCAGCAGCATCAACCCCCAGATCAGTCCGCGCAACACAGCCCGCGTCCAGTCGAGCGCGCCAAGCGGTTTGGGATCGGGTTCGTCCTCGATCCAGCTCACGCGCGGCCCTCGAAACGGCGGGTGTAGAAGCTGCGATGCTTGTCGCTCATCGCCTTGGTATCCATCAGCAAAAGGACATCGGTGGTGTTGAAGGGACGGTCGATGAAAGCTCCCTCGCCCACGAAGCCGCCAAGCCGCAGATAGGCCTTGATCAGATTGGGCATCTGAGCCAGCGCCGCGCGCCGATCCAGCGCCTCCTCGGGCACGAGATCCATCGGCTGATAAGCTTCGGGCCGTGCGCGCGGGCGCATATGTTCGGGCGCAAGATGGTGGTGATGCAGCCAGGAGAGCGGCGCTTTCAGCGTCTCGGCATCGGTGCCGTGGAAGGAGGCCACACCGAAGAGAATCTCGATGTCATGGGCCAGCACATAGTCGGCCAGCGCGTTCCACAGAAGCAACATCGCCGCCCCGCCGCGATAGTCCGGGTCGACGCAGGAGCGGCCCAGCTCCAAGAGCTTGCGCCCCGTGCCGATCAGCGGCGCGAGGTCATATTCACTGTCGCAATAGAACTGCCCCGCCCGTTCCAGCCGATCGGAGGGCAGAAGCCGATAGGCCCCCACCACATGCTCGCCTTCCGCGCGTGCCGGATCGACCAGCAGCAGGTGATCGTAGACCGGGTCGAGCCGGTCGCTTTCCAGACGGTTTTCGTGATCGACCGTTTCACCGCCGCCGCCGAGCTCTTCGACGAAAACGCGATAACGGAGCCGCTGCGACGCCACGAGATCGGCGGCATCACGGGCCAGCCTGATTTCGAATGCGGCGCTGTCGATCACGGGCGTCCTCCTGCCGATCTTCGCTGGCCCGGTTTAGAAAGCCGCGCCCGGATTGGCAATATCGCGCGGTGCGCGCCGTGTCATCGGCGCATCACGGAGGGTTCAATCGCCACATCCCAAGGTTGAAGGTTTCCCACACGACCTCACGAAGCTGTTAACCATTCGTCAACTTTGTTCAGAGAAAACCAATTCCAGCGCGACCCGCCGCCCGTCCAGGACAAGCTTGCCTTGATGCTCAAAATTTACCGTCACTTTTTCGCCGATACGCGATTGAACCTGTCCGGTGCCCCAGTCGGGCTGGGCCGGGTTTCTGACCAGCATGCCGGGTTCGAGAATTTCATAGATCACATTTCACCTATTGGAGAGTTTAATGCCATTCGAGACCGCCAATGCCGGTACGGACGACGATGATTTGACCGCCCTTGTGGGCTCGCGCCTGTGTCATGACCTTATCAGCCCGATCGGGGCGATCGGCAATGGGGTCGAATTGCTCTCCATGACGAGCGATGCGCCCGGGCCCGAGGTCGAGTTGATCGCCCAAAGCGTGGCTGCGGCGAATGCGCGCGTCAAGTTTTTCCGGGTGGCCTTCGGGCGAGCTGGCGCTGAACAACAGCTTGGCGAGGCGGAAGTCTCCGGTCTGTTGGGCGAATTATCGACGCAGAGCCGTCTGGACTACGAATGGAAAGTGCCGGGCGATACGCCGCGCGCCGAGGTAAAGCTGGCGTTTCTCGCGATGCTCTGCCTGGAGACCGCGCTGCCCTTCGGCGGCACGCTGCGCGCGTTGCCCTGCGGCGATGGCTGGATGATCACCGCGCGGTCCGAAAAAGCACGGCCTAATCGGGAAGTTTTCGCCGTGCTCGATGGCGCCCAGATGGATCTGACGCCCGCGCGGGTGCAATTCGCGATTCTACCGCGCGAGGCATCGCGGCAGGGCCGCAGGCTCGACTGGTCGGTCGACGCCGACGGCGGCACGATCGCGTTCTGAGCGCTCAGGGATGTTCGGTGCGCCTTAGGGGCGCACCGTGCCATGCCCCGTCACAAGATATTTGAACGAGGTCAGTTGCTCGGCGCCCACCGGCCCGCGCGCATGCATCTTGCCGGTCGCGATCCCGATCTCTGCGCCCATCCCAAACTCGCCACCATCGGCGAACTGGGTCGAGGCGTTGCGCATCAGGATCGCGCTGTCGAGCCGCTCGAAGAAGCGGTCGGCGGCGGCGTCATTTTCGGTCAGAATCGATTCCGTGTGCTGGCTGCCATAGCGGCGGATATGTTCGATCGCGCCATCCACGCCATCGACGATCTTCGCCGCGCAGATCATATCGAGGAACTCGCGCCCGAAATCTTCCGCGCTCGCCTCGGTGACGCCCTCGATTTGCAGCAGATCGCCGGTCACGCGCACCTCGACGCCCGCCTTCAGCAGATCTTCGATCAGCACGCCGCCATGGGTGTCCCAGAAGGCGCGATCGATCAGCAGACATTCCATCGCACCGCAAATCCCGGTGCGCCGGGTCTTGGCGTTCACCACCACGGCCCGCGCCTGTTCCAGATCGGCGGCCCCGTCGGCATAGATATGGCAGATGCCCTCGAGATGGGCGAAGACCGGCACCCGCGCCTCGGCCTGCACCAGTCCGACGAGCCCCTTGCCCCCGCGCGGCACGATCACGTCGATGAATTCGGTCGCGCGCAGCATCTCGGCCACGGCGGCGCGGTCGCGGGTGGGCACAAGCTGGACTGCCGCTTCGGGCAGCCCTGCGGCGCGCAGACCTTCGAGCAGGCAGGCATGGATCGCGCGGCTGGAATGGAAGCTCTCCGAGCCGCCGCGCAGGATCACCGCATTGCCCGATTTCAGGCACAGCGCGCCTGCATCCGCGGTCACGTTGGGCCGCGATTCATAGATCACGCCGATCACACCGAGCGGCGTGCGCACGCGCTTGATATGCAGCCCCGAGGGCATGTCCCATTCCGCGATCGTGTCGCCGACCGGATCGCGCTGCGCCGCAACCGCCCGCAGACCCTTGGCAATCGCCTCGATCCGCGCATCGTCCAGCATCAGCCGGTCCATCATCGCGGGGCTCAGCCCCTTCTCGGCGCCGTAGGCCATATCCTCGCCATTGGCGGTAATGATCTCGCCCTTGCGCGCGAGCACCGCATCGGCGGCCGCTTCCAGCGCCTTTTGCTTCACCTCGGCGCTGGCGAAGGCCAGCTCCGCGCTCGCCGCACGCGCGGCCGCGCCCATCGTCTCGATCAGCCCCTTGGCGTCCATGTCGTCTTTCATTGCGCACCTCTACCGGATTTCCCGGTCTGTCCCGTCTTCACCCATTGCGCCAGCTTCACCGCCAGCACGATCCACGGCAGCCCGTGCATCACCAGATCGAACCAGTCGATCGGACGCACCAGCGTGCCCGCCACCAACATCTTCAGCTTTTCCCAGATATGTGGCTCTGGGGTGAATGGCGCGAGACCGAGCAGTGCTGCGAAAAGCACCGCCTGCAGCAGGGTGATGTGGTCGAAAACCTGTTTGATCCAGCGCATACGCTCCTCCCGAAACTTCGCCCGGATATAAGCGACAGATGCGCGTTTCACAAACGCAACTTTACCGTAAAGGAGGGGAAAGTGGCGCGGTTGACGGGGCTCGAACCCGCGACCCCCGGCGTGACAGGCCGGTACTCTAACCAACTGAGCTACAACCGC